>NZ_JBHLTC010000041.1:0-245229 GCF_042434725.1 Kribbella deserti
CTCAAAAATCAGACGCACACCGCGCTCAACACTCTCATGTTTCGCTCCGGGGCAACCCGCACTAACTTACCGGACTCAGGTGTTCGAGTCAAGCTCGAATTTTGAACCGGCTCCCTGCCATGCCACAAGCGCCGCGACCTCGTCCGGAGACGAGTCTCGGTGGCTGTGAGCCTGAAGGGGGTTCGGAGCGTCCGGCCGCTTCCGCGTCCCGCACTCGCTCCAACAAGAAGAACATTACGTAGCCTGCGGGGTAAGAGTCAAATCGAATACTGGCGGCCCGGAGCGGAGAGCCGTACTCTCCCTCCGGGCCGCGCGAGAACCTAGCTTCCCGCGGTCAGTACGCCGGCGAACGAACGCTTACCGCGCCGCAGTACGAGCGCCCCACCGGGCAGCAGATCATCAGCACCCGGCACGAACTCCGGATCGCTCACCTTCACGTTGTTCAGGTAGCCGCCACCTTCGGAGATCGTCCGCCTGGCAGCCGATTTGCTCGCCACCAGCCCGGTCTTCACCAGCAGATCGGCGTACGTCGGCATCGGTTCGCCGGCACCGAGCTCGACGTGCGGCGCCTCCCGCAGCGCGGCGACCAAGGTCTCGCCGTTCAGCGAGGCCAACTCCCCCTGGCCGAACAACGCCTTCGAGGCCTCCTGCACGCGCCGAGTCTCGGCCTCTCCGTGCACCAAGGTGGTCAGCTCATCGGCGAGCGCGCGTTGCGCCTCCCGCAGGTGCGGCCGTTCCGCCGTCGCCTCCGCCAGCGCCGCGATCTCCGCTGGCGTACGGAACGTGTAGTAGCGAACCAGCTGCATCACGTCGCGATCGTCGGCGTTGAACCAGAACTGGAAGAACGCGTACGGCGAGGTCAGCTCGGCGTCGAGCCACACCGTGCCCGTCTCGGTCTTACCGAACTTCGTCCCGTCGGCCTTCGTCACCAGCGGCGTCGCGAGCGCATGCACCTTCGCGGCCTCGACCCGGCGGATCAACTCGACCCCGGCGGTGATGTTGCCGAACTGGTCACTGCCACCGGTCTGCAAGGTGCATCCGTACCGCCGGAACAGCTCCAGGTAGTCCATCGACTGCAACAACACGTAGCTGAACTCGGTGTAGCTGATCCCCTGCTCCAGCCGGGCCCGCACCACCTCGCGGCCGAGCATCCGGTTCACCGGGAAGTGCTTACCGATGTCGCGGAGGAAGTCGAGGGTGTTGAGGTCCTTCGTCCAGTCGTAGTTGTTCACGATCCGCGCGGGATTCGCGAGCGCGGTGTCGAAGTCGATGAACCGCTCGACCTGGCCGCGCACCCGCTCGACCCAGCCGTGTACGATGTCCTGCGGGTTGAGCGTGCGCTCGGAGGTCTCCTTCGGATCACCGATCAGCCCGGTGGCACCGCCGACCAGTCCGATCGGGTTGTGCCCCGCGAGCTGGAGCCGGCGCAGCGTCAGCAGCTGCAGCAGGTTGCCCATGTGCAGGCTGGGCGCGGTCGGGTCGAAACCGACATAGCTGGTGATCGGCTCGTTCGCCATGCTGGCGCGCAGGGCGTCGAGGTCGGTGGAATGGGCGATCAGGCCGCGCCATTCCAGATCATCCAGTACCGCGGTGCGGCTGTCGGTCACTTTTGCTCTCCTCGAGAGTTACGTAGGAACGAGCACTAGCCTGCCGCATGGACCCGGGCGAAGGACAACTGGTTACTCCCGTTCGAGCACCTGGCGCAGCATGCCGGACAGCGCGACCCCGTCCGGGCCGTGCACAGTGGCGGCGATCGGGCGCTCCGGATCGTGCGCGCCCGGGTCCGGGTTCGGCACGGGCAGACCGTGCGACAGCACCTGCTCGGTCGGGGTCAGCTGACGGATACCGATGGCCCGGACGTGTTCCGGATGCGTGCGCGCGAAATCGCCGTACAGCTGGGGGTCGTGCTGGCCGTCGTCCCCGATCAGGATCCACTTCACGTTCGGCAGTTCGCGGGCCAGCCGGGCGAGGGCGGTGGCCTTGTGCTCGCGGCCGCTGCGGAACCAGCCGGTGTTGGTCGGACCCCAGTCGGTCAGCAGCATCGGCCCGGCGGGATAACCGTGCCGGGCGAGGAACCGGGTGAGCGTCGGCGCCGTGTTCCAGGCACCGGTCGACAGGTAGAAGATCGGCGCGCCCGGGTTCTCCGCCAGCAGGTCGCGGTACATCTCGGCCATGCCCGGCACCACCCGGCGCGCTTGCTCGTCCCGGACGAAGGTGTTCCAGGCGGCGATCAACGGCCGCGGCAGCATCGTCAGCATCACCGTGTCGTCGATATCGCTGACCAGGCCCACTTCCGCGTTCGGATCGAAGACCAGCACCTTGCCACGGGCGCGTTGTTCGCCGTCCACGCCGAGGCTGATCTCGTGCCAGCCCGGATCGAGGCTCTGCGGCACCGACAGGTCGACGAAACCGCCGCGGTCGGTGACCGCTTCGTACGTCTCCCCGCCGACAACGATCGAGACCGGTACGCCGACCGCCGGCGCGGTGACGAACACGCGCCAGCCGCGAACCACCTGGTCCTCGTCGTACCGGGGCTGGCTGCGCGGATCGCGGCTGAGCACGACGCGGGCGAGCACCCGGACGAACTCGCCGTTTCCGTACCCCATGTGCGGGATGATCCGCTCACGCCAGCCCTTCCGGCGCAGGATCGCCTGCAGGCCTAGGTTGAACCAGTCCTCGAGGCGGGATGCGTAGTGCGGGCGGGCCATAGGTCCGAACCTACCGGGCGAAGGGTGCCCGCGCAGATTGTCGGTGCCAGCCGTTACGGTCTTGTGCATGACCAGCTCCGCCGGTGTCGGCTTCTGTTTCGATCGAACCTTCCCGCCCGCGCTCGTGACCGACGTCGCGCGCCGCCTCGACGCCGGTGGCGCCGACCGGCTGTGGATCATCGAGGACTGCTTCTACACCGGCGGCATCAGCCTCGCCGCGGCCGCGCTCGCGGTGACCGAGCGGCTGAACATCGGCCTCGGCATCCTGCCCGTCGTCGCGCGCAATCCCGCGATCACCGCGATGGAGCTGACCACGCTGATCGGCCTGGCCCCCGGCCGGGTGCTGCCCGGGCTCGGTCATGGCGTGCAGGAGTGGATGGAGCAGATGGGCGTGCGGGCCAAGTCACCACTCGGCGCGTTCGAAGAGGTCATCGACGCGGTTCGCCGTCTGCTGGCGGGCGAGACCGTCACCACCGACGGGAAGTATGTCCGGCTCACCGACGTGCGCCTCGATCCCCCGCCGGCCGAGGTGCCACCGCTGCTCGCGGGTGTGCGTGGGCCGAAATCACTGGCCCTCGCCGGGAAGATCGCGGGCGGCGTGGTGCTGGCCGAGCCGTCGACGCCGTCCACCGTGCGCCTCGCGCTCGATCAGGCCGGGCGACCGGAGGACTTTGTTGTCGCCGTGTTCAGCTCGGTCTGCGTGCAGGAGGATCGCGCCACGGCGTACCAGATCATGGCGCCCTGGCTCGGCACCATGATCGAGACCCGCAACCCGTCGCTCGTGCCGGTGCCGTTCTTCGACGAGCTCACCGCCTTGTACGACGCCAAGGGCACCGGCGCGCTGACCGGGATCCCAGCGGAATGGTGGAGCGAGATCGGCCCGATCGGCACACTGGCCGACGCCGCCGCGCACCTGGACGCGCTGGAGGCGGAAGGTGTGCACCACATCGGCCTGTTCCCGCTGGCGGACGTCGACCTGGCGATGAGCCAGATCGATCACGTGATCGCCCTCGCCAATCGGTAGCCGATGGCCGAGCCACAACAGCTGCTGAGCCGCCGGGCGCCGCAGGTCGCGCCGAAGCTGCTCGGCTGGACCCTCAGCCACACCACCGAAGCCGGCACGGTGACGGTGGAGATCACCGAGGTCGAGGCGTATGCCGGGGCCGCCGACCCGGCCTCGCATGCGTATCGCGGGCCGTCGCCGCGGAACGAGGTGATGTTCGGGCCGGCCGGATTCCTCTACACGTACTTCACGTACGGCATGCACTGGTGTGCGAACGTCGTGACCGGTCCGGACGGCGAGGCCTCGGCCGTGCTGCTGCGCGCTGGCCGGGTGATCGAGGGCGCCGAGCTCGCGTGGTTGCGCCGGGGCGCGAAGGTGGCCGAGCGTTCGCTGGCGAGAGGCCCGGCCTGTCTGGCGCAGGCCCTTGCCCTCGGCAAAGACCAGAACGGCGCCAACCTGCTCGGCAAAGGGGAGGTCCGGCTCGAGCCCGGCCGCCGGATCAAACCCGCCGCCATCACGGCCGGCCCCCGCGTCGGCATCAGTGTCGCCGCCGAAACCCCCTGGCGCTTCTGGCTGACCGACGACCCGACCGTCTCGACGTACAAACGCAGCCCCCGCGCGCCCGCGCTCTAGCCGCAGCATCCTTTGCGACGAGTCGCATAGAGATGAGGTGGTTACCGCTGCGATGCAGGTTGAATTGCGTTGCCTGGCGGTTGGGGTGCGGATAGCGTCCGGCGCATGACCCCGACACTGCGCACCGCGCGTTTGCTGCTCACGCCGTATGTGCCGGCCGACGAGGACGACTTCGTCGCCTTGTTCCAGGACACCAGGGTGTCGCAGTGGATGGGCGACGGGCCGGAGACCGAGGCTGAGGATCGGGCCCTGTTCGGCCGGATCTTCACGAAGGTCTACGCAGAGAACAAGTTCGATGTCTGGGCGGTCCGGCTGGACGGCGCATTCGTGGGGCATGCCGAGATCAAACCGGCCAAAGCCGTGGACGGGCATGAACTCGTCTACGCGCTGGCCAAATCGGCGTGGGGTCGCGGCCTGGGCACCGAGCTGGCCGAGGCCATCGTCGACTACGGATTCGCCGAGCTCGGACTGGCCGAGGTCCACGCGACCGTGGCCGAGCCGAATGTCGCGTCGATCGCGTTGCTGAAGAAGATCGGCTTCCAGCACATCCGCGACTACGAGGAGGACGGCAACACGGTCGTCCTGCTGACCAGGACGAAGCCCGCCACCTCCGCGCTCTAGCCGCAGAACTCTTTGCGCCGGGTGGGTAGCGGTGTCCGTTTGCGCGGTAGTGGCAGACGGGAGCAGCACAACGAGCCGGTGGGGTACCAGGACACGTGGCATCACCATGTGCAGATGTTTCCGCGGTACCTGGACGACAAGTTGTACGGCACTCGCCACCTACCGGAGGCGGCGAGTGCCGCGGAGCGGGCGCCGTGCGTCGCGCGGCTGGTTGGCTGGTTAGACGGCCAGGCGGGTGCGGAGTTCGGCTAGTTGCTCGGTTACGCGAGTGGGGGCAGTGCCGCCGCGGGCGTTGCGGGAGGCTACGGAGCCCTGGACCGTGAGGACGGTGCGGACCTCGGGCGTCAGGGCCGGAGAGATCGCGGCGAGATCCTCGTCGGAGAGATCCCACAGTTCGATGCCGCGCTTCTCGCACTCCTGGACGCAGGTGCCGGCCAGTTCGTGGGCCACGCGGAACGGGACCCGCTGCCGGACCAGCCATTCCGCGACATCCGTCGCGAGGGAGAAGCCCTGCGGCGCGAGCTCCTCGAGACGGTCGACGTTGAAGACGAGCGTGCGCATCATCCCGGTGACGGCCGGGAGCAGTACCTCGAGGGTGTCGACCGAGTCGAAGACCGGCTCCTTGTCCTCCTGCAGATCACGGTTGTACGCGATCGGCTGCGCCTTCAAAGTGGCCAGTAGTCCGGTCAGGTTGCCGATCAGCCGGCCGGACTTGCCCCGGGCCAGTTCCGCGATGTCCGGGTTCTTCTTCTGCGGCATGATGCTCGACCCGGTGGAGTACGCGTCGTCCAGGACGACAAAACCGAACTCTTTCGTCGCCCAGATGATGACGTCCTCGGCCAGCCGGGACACGTCCACGCCGATCTGTGCGGTGATGTAGGCGAACTCCGCCACGAAGTCGCGAGCCGCCGTACCGTCGAGGGAGTTCGGCGAGCTGTTCGTGAAGCCGAGCTCCTTCGCGACGAATACCGGGTCCAGCCCGAGCGAGGAACCAGCAAGAGCCCCTGAGCCGTACGGCGAGTCCGCCGCGACCCGGGCGTCCCACTCGCGCAGGCGGTCCAAGTCGCGCACCAACGGCCAAGCGTGCGCCATGAGGTGGTGAGACAGCAGAACCGGCTGGGCGTGCTGCAAGTGCGTCCGCCCGGGCATGACCACTCCGTGGTGCTGCTCGGCCCGGTCCGCCAGTATGGCCGCGAGGTCCGTCACGAGGGCTGCGATGGCCTTGCCGTGATCACGCAGGAAGGCCTTGAACAACGTCGCCACCTGGTCATTACGCGAACGCCCTGCCCGTAGCCGTCCACCGACCTCGCTGCCAACCCGCTCGAGCAGACCCCGCTCCAGCGCCGCATGCACGTCTTCGTCGCTCTCGGCCGGTCCGAACGCCCCGGACACTACATCCGCCGCGAGCCGGTCCAGCCCGGCAAGCATCGTTGCCAGGTCCTCGTCCGTCAGGAGCCCGGCCTGGTTCAGTACCTTGGCGTGGGCCTTCGACCCGGCGATGTCGTACTGCGCGAGCCGCCAGTCGAAGTGCGTCGACTTGCTCAGCGCCGCGAGCGCGTCCGCTGGACCACCCGCAAAGCGTCCGCCCCAGAGCTGACCTTCGCCCGTACCTGTATTGCTCACTTCTGGTTCTCCTTGAAATCGGTGCGGGCGGCGAGGTTGAGGAAGCGGTTGGCCAGGGCAACGCCCCCGACCGGATTGCGCGAGACGACCATCACCGTGTCATCGCCCGCGATCGTGCCGAGTACGTCGTCGAGGCCAACGTGGTCGATCGCCGAGGCGAAGTACTGCGCGGCACCCGGCGGCGTACGCAGGATGACCAGGTTCGCGCTGCCTTCGGCCGAGACGAGCAGTTCCGAGGCGACGCGTGCCAGCCGGGCCTCGAAGGCGGCGGCTTCGCCCGCGCGCGGCGTACGGTCACCGCCCTCCCCCGGTACGGCGTACACCAGCTGGCCGGAGGACTCGCGGACCTTGACCGCGCCGAGTTCGACCAGGTCACGGGACAAGGTGGCTTGGCCGACGACCAGACCGGCTTCGGCCAGGAGATCGGCCAGTTCGGTCTGCGAACGGACGGGCTGCCGGCCGAGCAACTCGACGATGCGCTGCTGCCGGGCGGTCTTGGTGGTGGGGACAACCATGCTCATGAGCTGAAGTTTCTAGCAAGCAACCAGGCCAGCAGCGCCTTCTGGGCGTGCAACCGGTTCTCGGCCTCGTCCCAGACGACGGATTGCGGGCCGTCGATGACCGCGGCCTCGATCTCCTTGCCCCGGTACGCCGGCAGGCAGTGCAGCACGATCGCGTCGTCCTTGGCCTTGGCCAGCAGCTGCTCGGTGACGGCGAACGGCACGAACGGCGCCTCGCGGTCGGCGGCCTCGGCCTCCTGGCCCATCGAAACCCAGGTGTCGGTGGCGATCACGTCCGCACCGGCAACCGCCTCTTCGGCCGAAGAGGTCCACCACGCCTTGGCGCCCGTCTGCGCGGCGATCTTGTCGGCCTTCAGCATGATGCCCGGATCCGGTACGTAGTCCGCCGGCGAGGCGATCACCACGTCCATCCCGGCGGTCAAGCCACCGAGCAGGTACGAGTGGGCCATGTTGTTCGCGCCGTCGCCGAGGTAGACGAGTTTGAGGCTCTGGGTCTTGCCCTTGTGCTGCCGGATCGTGAGCAGGTCCGCAAGGATCTGGCACGGGTGGAACTCGTCGGTCAGCGCGTTGATCACCGGCACGTTCGACGCGGCGGCCATCTCGTCGATCCGGCTCTGCCCCGCGGTCCGCCACACGATCGCGGCGCACATCCGCTCGAGCACGCGAGCGGTATCGGCGATCGGCTCGCCCCGGCCCAGCTGCGAGGTCTGCGCGTCGATGATCAGCGGTACGCCGCCGAGATCCGCGATGCCCACCGCGAACGAGATCCTGGTCCGGGTGGAGGTCTTGTCGAAGATCACCGCGACCGTCTGCGGCCCGGCCAGCGGCTTGTGCACAAACCGCTCGGCCACCATCTGCTCGGCCAGCGTCAGCACCTCGTCCTGCTCGATCGGGCTGAGGTCGTCGTCGCGCAGGAAGTGCCGGGTCATGCGGTCGCCTCCGTCAGGATGTCCGGCAGGGCCGCCACGAAGGCGTCCACGTCGGCCTTGGTCAGAATGTACGGCGGTGCCAGCCGGATCGCGTTCGGCACCGGGTTGTTGATCACGAAACCGGCCTGCAGCGCCAGCTCGGCGACGCGGTCCGACACCGGCTGGGTCAGCTCGATCGCGAGCAGCAGGCCCCGCCCGCGCACGCCCGCGACCAGCGGATGGTCCAGCGCCTCGATCGACTCGGCCAGGTGGTTGCCGACGGCCACCACGTTGGCGAGCAGGCCGTCGCGCTCGATCACGGTCAGTACGGCGAGCCCGGCGATGGCCGACACCGGGTTACCGCCGAAGGTGGTGCCGTGGTTGCCGGGCTGGAGCAGCTCGGCGGCGGCGCCGAGGCCGATGCAGGCCCCGATCGGAATACCCGCGCCGAGGCCCTTCGCCACCGTGACCAGGTCCGGCGTGATTCCTTCGGCGTCAAAAGCGAACCAGTCGCCCGTACGCCCGATGCCGGTCTGGATCTCGTCGAGCCACAGCAGCGCGCCGTGTTCGGTGGTGATCTCGCGCGCCTTGCGCAGATAACCGTCGGGCGGTACGACGACGCCGTTCTCGCCCTGGATCGGTTCGAGGATGACCGCCGCCGTCTGGTCGTCGACCGCGGCCGCGAGGGCCTCGGCATCGCCGTACGGCACGAAGGTCACGTCACCCGGCAACGGTGCGAACAGCTCGCGGTAGGCCGGCTTGTAGGTCACGGCGAGCGCGCCCATCGTCCGGCCGTGGAAGGCGCCGACGGTGGAGATGATCTTGGTCCGGCCGGTACGCCGGGTGATCTTGAAGGCGGCCTCGTTCGCCTCGGTACCGGAGTTCGTGAAGAACACCTTGCCCGGTACGTCGAACAGGCTGAGCAGCTTCTCGGCCAAGGCGATCTGCGGTGAGCTCGCGAAGAAGTTCGACACGTGGCCGAGGGTGGCGAGCTGGCTGGTGACGGCCGACACGATGAACGGATGGGCGTGGCCCAGGGAGTTCACCGCGAGCCCGCCGAGCAGGTCGAGGTACTTGCGGCCGTCGGCGTCCCACAGGTAGCAGCCCTCACCACGGACGAGGACGCGCTTGGGCGCGCCGAAGGTGTTCATCAGAGCGCCGGTGTAGCGCTCGGTCAGGGCAGCGCCGGTACCTTCGACGGTGACGAGCTCGGTCATGACGGGATCACCTGGGTTCCAATTCCGGCGTCGGTGAAGATCTCCAGCAGCAACGAGTGTGGCACCCGGCCGTCGATCACCGTCGCCCGTGACACCACGCCGGACTCGACCGCCCGCAGGCAGGCCTCCATCTTCGGCACCATGCCCGAGGCCAGCGACGGCAGCAGCGCGGCCAGTTCCTTGGCGTCGATCTGGGTGACGATCTCCTCGCTGTCCGGCCAATTGCGGTAAAGCCCCGCGACGTCGGTCAGCACCACCAGCTTCTCGGCCTTCAGCGCGATCGCCAGCGCGGCAGCGGCGGTATCGGCGTTCACGTTGTGCACCTGGCCGTCCTCGTCCGGCGCGATCGTCGATACGACCGGGATCCGGCCGGCGTCGATCAGGTCGAGCACGGTCTCGGGCCGCACGTTCACGACGTCGCCGACCAGCCCGATGTCGACGGACTCGCCGTCGATCATGGCGCCGCGCCGCTCGGCCGTGAACAGGCCGGCGTCCTCACCGGACATACCGACGGCGAACGGGCCGTGCGCGTTCAGCAGGCCGACCAGCTCGCGGCCGACCTTGCCGACGAGCACCATGCCGACGATGTCCATCGCCTCGGGCGTGGTCACTCGCAGGCCACCGCGGAACTCGCTGTCGATGCCGAGCCGCGCGAGCATCTCGCTGATCTGCGGACCACCACCGTGTACGACAACAACCTTCACGCCGCAATGCCGCAGGAACACGATGTCGGAGGCGAAGGCCTGCTTCAGTTCCTCGTCCACCATCGCGTTACCGCCGTACTTGACGACGATCGTTTTGCCGTGGAACTCCTTGAGCCACGGCAGCGCCTCGGTCAGCACCGCCGCCTTCTCGACGGCTCCCGCGTGGGTGTTGGTCATGAGGAGTACGCCGAGTTCTCTTCGACGTACGCGTGCGACAGGTCGGTCGTCAGCACCGTGGCCGACGCGTCGCCGGCGTGCAGGTCGATCTGCACGTCGATCTCCAGCCCACTCAGATCGGCCTCGGACCGGTCCACGCCCTTGCCACCGGCAACCATGATCGGCGCGCCGTTCAGGGTGATGTCGAGCAGCGCGGGATCGAACGCCGTTGGCGCGTTGCCGATCGCCATCGCGATCCGTCCCCAGTTCGGATCGGAGGCGAAGAACGCGGTTTTGCAGAGGTTGTCCTCGGCAACGACCTTGGCGGCGGCGACGGCCTCGGCCGCGGTGGCCGCGCCCTTCACGGTGATGCTGACGTGCTTGGTGACACCTTCGGCGTCGGCCTGGAGCTGCTTGACCAGGTCGGCCGCCAGCGCGGTCAGGGCCGCCTCGAACTCGTCGGCCGGCACCGTCACCCCGGAAGCGCCCGAGCTGAGCAGCAGCACGGTGTCGTTGGTCGACGTTCCCCCGTCGACGTCGAGCCGGTTGAACGTGTGCTCGACCGCGTTGCGCAGCGCGTGATCCAGCTGCGGCTGCGCGACGATCGCGTCGGTGGTGATGACCGACAACATGGTGGCCATGTTCGGGGCGCACATACCGGCGCCCTTCGCGAAGCCGCCGATGTGCCAGCCGTCCGGATGCGTCAGCGCCGCCTGCTTCGGCACGTTGTCGGTCGTCATCACCGCGGTCGCCGCGGCGAGACCGTGCTCGGCGGATGCCCCCAGCGCGTCGACACACTGGGTGATCCCCGGGATCAGCTTCTCCATTGGGAGCCGTTCGCCGATCAAACCGGTCGAGCAGACGCCGATCTCGGCCGCGCCGACCTGCAGGACCGCCGCGAGTTCCTCGGCGGTGGCATGTGTGTCCTGGAAGCCCTCGGGCCCGGTGCACGCGTTCGCGCCACCGGAGTTCAGTACGACGGCCTTCAGCTTGCCGGCGGTCAGGACCTGCTGGGACCACAACACCGGCGCGGCCTTGACCTTGTTGGTGGTGAACACCCCGGCGGCGGCCTGGTCGGGCCCGTCGTTCACGACGACGGTGAGATCGGGCTTGCCCGAAGGCTTGATGCCCGCGATCACACCGGCCGCGCGGAAGCCGGCCGGCGCGGTGACCCCGGCGCTCCGATCGACTTGTGCCTGCGGGGTGACTGCGAGCGTCACGGGGCTACTCCTACGAGGGGAAGGGCCGTGGTCTCGTCGAGACCGGCGGCCAGGTTCATGCACTGCACGGCGGCGCCGGCAGTGCCCTTGGTCAGGTTGTCCATCGCGGCCACGATCACGGCCCGGCCGGTCCGCTCGTCGAGCGTGACCTGCAGTTGCACGGTGTTCGCGCCGAGCGTCGCCTGGGTCTGCGGCCACTGGCCCTCCGGCAGCAGGTGCACGAACGGCTCGTTGCCGTAGGCAACCTCGTACGCCGCGCGCAGGCTCTCCGCCGTCGCACCGGGCTGGATCGGCGCGGTGCAGGTGGCGAGAATGCCTCGCGACATCGGCACCAGCACCGGCGTGAACGAGACCGAAACCGGCTCATCCGTCACGCTCTTGAGGTTCTGCTCGATCTCCGGGGTGTGCCGATGCACGCCACCAACGCCGTACGCCGTGGCGGAGCCCATGACCTCGGAGCCGAGCAGATGCGCCTTCGGGGATTTGCCCGCGCCCGACGTACCACTGACGGCCACGACCACGAGGTCGTTCGCGTCGACCAGTCCGGCCTGCACGGCGGGCAGCAGCGCGAGAGTGGAAACGGTCGGATAACACCCGGGCACGGCCACCCGGTTGGACCCGCGCAGCTTTTCGCGCTGGCCGGGGAGTTCCGGTAGGCCATATGGCCAGTGGCCCGCGTGCTTGCCGCCGTAGAACTCGACCCACGCCTCGGAGTCGATCAGCCGGAAATCCGCGCCGCAGTCGATGGCGGTGACGTCTTCACCGAGTTGCCCGGCGATCTCGGCCGACTGGCCGTGCGGGAGTGCCAGGAACACCACGTCGTGACCGCGCAACGTCTCGGCCGAGGTCTCCTGGAGGATGCGCCCGGCAAGCGGTAGCAGGTGCGGGTGGTGCTGCCCCAGCGCCGTACCGGCGTTGCCTCCGGCGGTCAGCGCGCCGATCTCTACCCCAGGGTGCGCGACCAGCAGGCGAAGCAGTTCTCCGCCCGCATAACCACTGGCCCCCGCGACGGCGATGCTCAAGCTCATGTGAATGAGTATGCCATCAACTGAAAGAATATCCAACCAGCTTTCCCGGTCTCGTACCCACCTTCCCCATCGCCCACACCACTCCACAGCAGCCCGACGGCGTGTCGCTCACCTGGCGCCCACCCTGGCATTCATCGGTCGCGTGAATGCCAGGAAGTGGAGCGGTTAGGGTGGTGCGGTCCGGAGGCATTGCGGCCCCGGTACTTCCCTGGCGCGACGAGGCGCCGGATCGCACGGCCCGTTCGGGCCGAACTACCTCCTGGAGCTGCATGTCCCCGGCCGCGCCCGAATCCGCCCGCCCCGAACCCGCTCGTCCTGACCCCGCTCGATCTGACTCCGATCGCCGGGACTCGAGGCGCCCTGACTCCGTGCTGGCGGCGTTGCGCTCGCCAAGCCGTCTTCGGGTCGAGGTACTGGCCGGGCTGGTGGTGGCGCTGGCGCTGATTCCCGAGGCGATCAGCTTCTCGATCATCGCCGGAGTGGATCCCCGCGTCGGCCTGTTCGCCTCGTTCACGATGGCGGTGTCGATCTCGTTCCTCGGCGGCCGCCCGGCGATGATCTCCGCCGCGACCGGGGCCGTCGCACTGGTGATCGCGCCGGTGATGCGCGATCACGGCTTCGACTACCTGATCGCGACGGTGATGCTCGGCGGTCTGTTGCAGATCGCGATGGGCGTGCTCGGCGTGGCCCGGCTGATGCGGTTCATTCCGCGGTCGGTGATGGTCGGCTTCGTCAACTCCCTGGCCATCCTGATCTTCGTGGCGCAACTGCCGCACCTGATCCGGGTCCCGTGGCTGGTCTATCCCCTGGTCGCGGCCGGGATCGCGATCATGGTGTTCCTGCCCAAAATCACCAAGGTCGTGCCGGCGCCGCTGGTCGCGATCCTGGCCGTCACGCTGGTGGTCGTGGCCACCTCGGCCACGGTCCCGACCGTTGGCGACGAGGGCGAACTACCCGACAGTCTGCCCGCCTTGTTCTGGCCGACCGTGCCGTGGACGCTCGACACCCTGCGCATCATCGCGCCGTACGCCGTCGGGGTCGCGCTGGTCGGCCTGCTCGAGTCGTTGATGACCGCCAAGCTGGTCGACGACGTCACCGACACGCATTCCGACAAGACCCGTGAGGCCTGGGGCCAGGGCGCCTCGAACGTGATCACCGGCTTCTTCGGCGGCATGGGCGGCTGCGCGATGATCGGCCAGACCATGATCAACGTGAAGGCCTCCGGCGCACGGACCCGGATCTCGACCTTCCTGGCCGGCGTGTTCCTGCTGATCCTGGTGGTCGGCCTCGGCGATCTGGTCGGCACGATCCCGATGGCGGCGCTGGTCGCGGTGATGGTGATGGTCTCGGTCGGCACGCTCGACTGGCACAGCATCCACCCCAGCACGCTGAAGCGCATGCCGAAGAGCGAGACCCTGGTGATGCTGTCCACCGTGCTGGTCGTCGTACTGACGCACAACCTGGCGATCGGCGTGGTGGCCGGCGTATTGATCGCGATGGTGCTGTTCGCCCGCCGGGTCGCGCACTTCACCAGCGTCGCGGAGGTGGCGCATCCCGACGACGGGACCAAGGTGTACGCCGTCACCGGGGAGCTGTTCTTCGCGTCGAGCAACGATCTGGTCTACCAGTTCGACTACGCGGGAGATCCGGCGCACGTGGTGATCGATCTGACCAACTCCCACATCTGGGACGCCTCCACCGTCGCCACCCTGGACGCGATCACCACCAAGTACGCCCGCTACGGCAAAACCGTCGAGATCATCGGCCTCAACCCCGCCAGCGCCGAACGCCATCATCACCTGACCGGCAATCTCAACGCGGAGCACTGACCTCGGGTTGAGTAGTTGTGCTCGGGTGCCCGACCGGGGGTGCTGGCAGGCTGAACGGCATGGAGCTCAGGCAGCGGAATCGGGCGTTGACGGCGGTATTCGGGTGGGCCGTGCTGGTGATCGTGGGTTGGGTCGTCGCGCTCCTGGTTGCCCCGGATGGTGGCGCGAAGTGCGCTGATCAGGGCTTCGGCTGCTCCGCTGACATCGAACTGCTGGTGTTCGTCGTCGGCATGGTGGTCGGCCTGCCTGTGCTGATCGGCACGGTGATCGTCAGCCTGGTCACGGTGGCCGCCTTGTACTGGTCGCGCCCTGGCACGCGATACCCCGTGCTGATCGGAACCGTCTTCTTCTGGGCGTATGCCGCGGCTGGAGTGGGCGTGTGGTGGATCACCGAGGCGGCCTCCTGACGACGGTGTGACCGAGGTCATGTCACATCCCGCGCCTGCTCCGTGTCGTGCTGGTGAATCCACCAGCCGCACGAGGAAGGCAGGAACGATGTCGCGAATTCCGCTGGAGCACCGCCAGACGCCGATGGTCCGGTTCGTGCAATGGGTGAACCGGCGCAAGTTCGGCGCACAGCTCGATCCAGGGCTCGTCGCGCTGCACAACCGGCGGGTGCTGCTCACCATGGCGTTGACCGAGAGCACCGTTACCCGATGGAAGAGCCTGGACCCAACGCTGACCGCGCTCGCGACGATGGGGCCTGCCGCGTTGATCGGGTGTTCGTGGTGCCTGGACTTCGGCTACTGGGAGCACCACCACCGCGGCGTACCGGCGGAGAAACTGCGGGCGGTGTCCAATTGGCGCGACAGTGACGTCTATACCGACCTCGAACGCAAGGTGCTGGCCTACGCCGAGGCGATGACGGTCACTCCCCCGCAGGTGACCGACGAGATGGTCGAGCAGCTGCGCGCCGAACTCACCGACGAGCAGGTGGTCGAGTTGACCGCCATGATCGCGCTGGAGAACCAGCGCTCCCGCAACAACGCCGCCGCCGGTCTCACCGGCCAGGGCTTCAAGGAACAATGCGAACTGCGACCGGCATGATGACGGCACGTACGACGCACGGCGCGCGCGCAACCTCGACAAAGGGGAATCGTGGTGAGTGACCTCCTGGCGAAGGAGTTCGACACGTACCGGCCGGTGCTGCTCGGTGCGGCGTACCGGGTGGTCGGCAGCATGACCGACGCGGAGGACGTCGTTCAGGAGACCTGGTTGCGCTGGGCGGCGGCCGATCGCACGGAGGTCCGGGACACCCGGGCGTATCTGGTCCGGATCACCACCCGGCTCGCGCTCAACCGGCTGCGCCAGCAGAAGACCCAGCGCGAGCAGTACGTCGGCCCTTGGCTGCCCGAGCCGATCGCGACGACCTCGGAGGCGGAGGACCCGGCCGCGGTGGCGGAAGTGGCCGACTCGGTGTCGATGGCCATGCTCGTCGTACTGGAGACGCTGTCGCCCTTGGAGCGGGCGGCGTTCGTCTTGCGCGAGGTGTTCGATCTGCCGTTCGCGGAGATCGCGGAGACACTCGGGCGATCGGAGACGGCTGTACGGCAGTTGGCCCATCGGGCCCGGGAACACGTCCACGCCCGTCGGCCGAGGCAAACCGTGGACAAGGCCCGCCACGCCGAGGTGACAGCGTCCTTCCTGGAACGGGCCACCCAGGGCGACTTCGAGGGCGTAGTCGCCTTGCTGGCGCCGGACGTCCTGCTGGTGAGTGATGGCGGCGGTAAGAAGTCTGCCGCGCTCAGGCCGATCCAGGGCGCTGAGAAGGTCACACGCTGGCTGTTCGGCGTACTGCGGCGCGAACAGGACAAGAGCTTCGCCTACCGTTTCATGACCGTTAACGGCGAGCAGGCGCTCGTGACGTACATGGACGGTGAACTCGACAACGTGTCCTTTGTGGAACTCGACGAAAGCGGCTTGATCACCGACTTCTACGTAGTTCGCAATCCCGACAAGCTCACCGGCTTCCCCGCGCTGAACCAGCTCGGCTGAGGGCGGCGGGCTTAAGGTTGCTTCTGCAACCTGGTCGCACCTGGAGGAGCCTCGTGGAGTTCGCCGTCATCGATCCGTCCGACGTCACCAACCCGACTTTGCGGGCCGATCTGCTCGACACCTGGATCGCGGCCACGGACGCGGGCGGCAGCGTGGGATTCGTGGCCCCGGCGCCGGTGCACAAGGTCGCGGTGACGCTCGATCTCGCGCTGGAACGGGTGGCCGCCGGTCAGGACGTTCTCGGCACGCTGCACGATGGCAGCCGCTTTGTCGGCATGGGCCTGCTGGTGTCGAACAGCGGCGCGCTGTTCGAGCACTGGCGCACGGTGCTGCGCGTGATGGTGCACCCGAAGTACCAGCGCAGCGGCTCGGGCACGCTGCTGTTGTCCGGTCTGCACGAGGCCGCCCGCGACCTGGGTCTGGAGCACCTGAAGCTGACCGTGCGCGGCGGTGAGGGCCTGGAGAACTTCTACGAGCGGTTCGGCTATCGCGTGGCCGGCACTCACCCGCGCGCGATCCGGTTGAACGAGCACGACTACCGCGACGAGCTCACCTTGGTGATGAGCCTCAACCCACGCTGAGGGTGAACTCGCGGAAGTACGGCAGCACCCCCGACCGACTGCCCGGGTCCGTGCCGTCGGTCCACACCCGCATCCGCAACACCCCGGCCGTGTCCGCGCGGTACGCGAGGGCATAACGGCCCTCGTCGTCCGCGAGCACCGGCTCGGTGACCCGGTGCCAGCCGGTGCCGTCGTGGCACTCGAGCCAGACCGGCATCGGCCCGGGCACCACCTTGCCCGAGACCTGGACCTCCCGGCCGACCGGCACAACCGCGTCGCTCGGCGAACACGTCAGCCGGGCATGCACCTGCACGAACGGATGGCTGAACGACTCGGACCAGTCGCCGTCTCCCGCGAAATGGGCCCGGCCCGCCTCGAACGAGTACATCGCCTCGACGTTGGTCGCGTAGGCGCCGCCCTGGTTCGTCACCACATGCCGGGCGGCGGGATCGTCCGGTCCACCGCTCACGGTGACGTCCCGCCCGGGCAGTGGCACCCAGGCGGAGCCGGTCCAGCCCTCCAGCACTCCGGCGGCGACCACCCGCTGGCCGAACGGCACATAACCGTCCGAGGTGGTCACCTGAATCCGGGTCTGGCCGCGCTCGATGGCGGCCTCACCCGGGCTCGGCTGTGCTGCAACCGCGCGAGGGGCCGCGAAGTCAGGGCCCGGCCCGTTCTCGGCACCCGGCGTCCCTGGTCCGACGTACACGTGCATCTCCTCCGGAAGGCGGTCGACACGTCCCTATCTCTGCAGACGCCGACGACCGTCGAAATGTTGCCTAACGCGGTGGGACCCCGCTGTGCAGCGGGGTCCCACCGATCCATCACTCAGTTCGGTACTACGGTCTTCTCCTGCGCGCCATCATCAGCAGCGCGCCACCCATCGCGACCAGCAACGCACCGAGCGTGAAGAACAAGGTGGACGGGCCACCGGTGTCCGGCAGTTCCTCCTCGTCGTCCGGCGGCGGTGCCGGCTGGTCGCCGACCTTGATCGTGATCCGCGACTCGACCGTCACCCCGTCGGTGTCGGTGACCCGGTAACCGATCCGCGCCGTACCGGTGTAGTCCGGGTCGGACACGAACCGCACCGTGCCGTCCTTCTGCACGGTCCAGGTACCGACATCCGGTACGACGACCTTCTTCACGCAGTCCCCGGTCGAGGTGATCAGGCAGACCGTGCCCGGCTTCCACATCGCACCGGTGCTCGGCTTGTCGTTGGCCAGCGGGTTGATCACGATCGGCTTGCCCGGCCGGCCGTTTCCGCTGTCCGGCTCGGCCTTCGCGCCACCCGGCTTGCCCACGGTGATCGTGAGCGTCGCCTTGGCGGTCGATCCGTTCGCGTCGGTCACCCGGTACGGCACCTGGGTCTGACCCGTGAATCCCTTCACCGGGGTGAAGGTGATGGTGCCGTTCGCGTTGACGACGTACTTGCCCTCGCCCGGAACCGTGAGCGTCTTCACGCACTTGGTGCCCGAGACCAGGCAGACGCTGCCCGGTACCAGCGGCGCAGTGCTGTCACCGGCCTTGTCGTTGCCGAGCACACCGACCGTGATCGGGGTGTTGAACGGCGTCTTGCGAACGTCGTCCACCGCGTCCGGCCGGATCGGCGTGACGGTGATGCCGATCGTCGACCGCGCCGGGTTGCCGTTGCTGTCCTTGACCTCGTACGTCACCGGGGTGGCCTTACCGGTGAAGTCCGGCAGCGGATCGAAGACGACCTTGCCGTCCTTGACCGTGTACGTGCCCTCGCCCGGAACCACGAGCTTCTGCACGCACTTGCCGGCCGAGATCAGGCAGAGCGTCGACGGATCGAGCTTGGCGCCGCCGCCCGGCTTGTCGTTGGCCAGCGGGTCCACCGTGACCGGCACGTCCTGCTTGGTCGTCTTGGTGTCCGGTACGGCGACCGGCTTGACCCCGATCGTCACGGTCAGCGTCGCCGTGGTGGGCGTGCCGTTCGTGTCGCTGATCCGGTACGTCACCGGCGTGGTGGTACCGGTGAAACCCGGCTCCGGTACGAACCGGATGCCACCGTCGGGCTGGACCGTGAAGGTGCCCTCGCCGGGAACCTTCAACGTGCTGACCGCGGAACCGGTCGCCGGATCGATCAGCATCACGCTGCTCGGCACCAGTGGGGCGCTCGGGTCACCCGCCTTGTCGTTCGCCACCACCGGCACGGTGACCGGGGTGTTGAACGGCGTGGTGGCCAAGTCGTCGGTGGCCACCGGCTTGATCGGTGCGACCGTGATCGTCACCGTCGACGCCGCCGTGTGCTTGTCGGAGTCCGAGACCCGGTAGGGCACTGAGCTCTGACCGGTGAACCCGGGCTCGGGATCGAACGTGATCTGTCCCGTCACCGGGTCGACCGTGTACTTGCCCTCGCCCGGCACGGTGGCCGTCTTACCCCAGGTCTGGGTGCCCTCGTCGAACACCTGGACCGAACCCGGGACCAGCGTCGCGCCGGAACCCGGCTTGTCGTTGGTGAGCGGATCCACCGTCACGTTGACGTTCTGCTTCGTCGTACCGGTGTCGGGGTTGGCGTCCGGCGCGTCGCCGACCGTGACCGTCAGCAGGGCGGTCGCGGGTGTGCCGTTGCCGTCCTCGACCTGGTAGGTCAGCGGCGTGGTGACGCCCTCGAACCCGTTCACCGGGGTGAACGTGACCGAGCCGTTGGGGTCGACCGTGTAGGTGCCCTCACCCGGAACCGTGACCGTGGCCTTGTACTCGCCGTCGGCCGGGTCCTTCAGCTTGACGCTGCCCGGTACCAGCGGCGCGGTGTCGGCGCCCGGCTTGTCGTTGCCCAGCACCGGCACGGTGACCGGTGTATCGAACGGCGTGGTGGTGGCGTCGTCCACGGCCGTCGGCTTGATCGGCGTGACCGTGATACCGATGGTCGACGTCGCCGTCAGCCCGTCGGTGTCCTTGACCTGGTAGGTGACCGGGGTCGCCGTACCCGTGAAGCTGGGCAGCGGGTCGAACGTGACCTTGCCGTCCGGAGCCACCGTGTAGGTGCCTTCGCCCGGAACCTCCCACGTCTTCACGCAGTCGCCGCCGTCAACGAGGCAGACGCTGCCCGGGACCAGGTCGGCTCCCGTACCCGGCTTGTCGTTGGTGAGCGGGTCGACCGTGATGTCGACGTTCTGCGGCGTGGTGCCGTTGTCCGGATCGGCGTCCGGCGCCTCGCCCACGGTGATCGTCAGCTTCGCGGTGTCGGTGGTGCCGTTCTCGTCGCTCACCCGGTAGGTCACCGGCGTGGCCGGACCGGAGAACGTCGGCAGCGGGTCGAACTTGATGGATCCGTCCGGGTTCACCGTGTAGGTGCCCTCACCTGGAACCGTCCGGGTCTTCAGGCACTCGTCCCCGGCGACCAGGCACACGCTGCCCGGTACCAGCGGTACCGTCGGCGCGCCCGGGTCGTCGTTCGTCAGCACCGGCACCGTGACCGGAGTGTCGTGCGGCGTGGTGCCCTTGTCGTCGACTGCCTGCGGCGTGATCGGCGTGACCGTGATCGTGATGGTCGACGTCGCGGTCCGCCCGAGCGAATCCGTTACCCGGTAGGGCACCGGCTTCGCCTCGCCGGTGAACGTGGGCAGCGGGTCGAACGTGACCTTGCCGTCCGGAGCCACCGTGTAGGTGCCTTCACCCGGAACCGTCAACGTCTTCACGCAGGTCTCGCCGCTGATCAGGCAGAGGCTGCCGGGGACCAGCGTCGTACCGGTGCCGGCCTCGTCGTTGGTGAGCGGGCTGACCGTGATGTTCACGTTCTGCGGGGTCGTACCCGTGTCGGGCTTGGCCTCCGGCGCGGGCGGTGGGGTGACCGTGATCGTCACGACGGCGGTGGCCGTGGTGCCGTTCTCGTCCGCGACCCGGTAGGTCTGCGGGGTGGCCTTGCCGGTGAACGTGGGCAGCGGGTCGAACTTGATGGACCCGTCCGGGTTCACCGTGTAGGTGCCTTCATCCGGAACCGTCAACGTCTTCACACAGGTGTCACCACTGATCAGGCACACGCTGCCCGGCACCAGCGGAACTGCCGGGTTGCCCGGGTTGTCGTTGCCCAGCAGCGGCACCGTGATCGGAGTGTCGTACGGCGTGGTGGCGCTGTCGTCCACCGCGTCCGGCTTGACCGGCGTGACGGTGATCGTCAGCGTCGACGAGGCGTTCGCGCCATTGCCGTCGGTGACCCGGTAGTCCACCGGCTTGGCCTCACCGGTGAAACCCGGTACCGGCTGGAAGTCGATGCTGCCGTTGTCCTTGACCGTGTACGTGCCCTCGCCAGGGACCGTCCGGGTCTTGCCACAGGTGTCACCGTCGACCAGGCACACGCTGCCCGGAACCAGCGGCGAACCGGTCGGCCCAGGCTGGTCGTTGCCGAGCACACCGGTGTTGACCAGTTGTCCCTGCGGAGTGGTGTTCTCGTCGGGGTTGGCGACCGGCGGTGCCGGGGCCTCGACCGACACGGTGATCTGGGCGCGGGTCGGCGTGCCGTTGCTGTCCTTCACCTCGTAGGTGACCGAGGTGGTGGTGCCGCGGAACCCGTCCACGGGAGTGAACTTGACCGTGCCGTCCGGGTTCACGGCGTACGTGCCCTCGCCGGGAACCGTCAGCGTCTTCACGCACTCGGTGCCATCGACGATGCAGACGCTCGCCGGGTTGAGCGAGGTGGTGTCCGAGCCCGGCTTGTCGTTCTCCAGCACCGGAATCGTCACCGGCGTCTTGTACGGCGTGGTGCGCGAGTCGCTGACCGCCTCGGGGGTGACCGGCGTGACCGTGATCGCGATGGTCGACTCGGCGGTCTGCCCGGTCGTATCGGTGACGCGGTAACCGATCGAGGTGGCCGGGCCGGTGAACTGCGGCAGCGGGTCGAACACGACCTTGCCGTCCGGCTGAACCGTGTACGTGCCCTCGCCCGGAATCGTCACCGTCTTCTTGAAGGTGCCGTCCGCGGGATCGCGCAGTACCACCGAGCCCGGGACCAGCGTGACACCCGGCGAGGCCGAGTCGTTGCCGAGCGGGCTGATCGTGATGTTCACGTTCTGCGGGGTGGTGCCTTCGTCGGGCACCGCGACCGGCGGGGCCGGCAGCGTGACGGTGATGATCAGCGTCGCGGTGTCGGTGCTGCCGTTGTCGTCGGTCACCCGGTAGGTGATCGGCGTGGTCGGTCCGGTGAAGCCCGGCACCGGGTCGAACTTGATCGTGCCGTCCGGGTTGACCGTGTAGGTGCCTTCGTCCGGAACCGTACGGGTCTTCTCGCACTCGGTACCGACGACGATGCACACGCTGGCCGGTACGAGCGGCGCGGTCGGGTCACCCGGCTTGTCGTTGGTCAGCACGCTGGTGGTCACCGGCGTGTTGTACGGCGTGGTGTTGGTGTCGTTCACCGCGTCCGGCTTGATCGGGGTGACGGTGATCGTGATCGTCGAGGTCGCCGTCTGGCCCGCGTTGTCGGACACCCGGTACGGAACCGGCTTCGCCTCGCCCGTGAAGGACGGCAGCGGGTCGAACACCACGGTGCCGTTGGGCTGAACCGTGTAGGTGCCCTCGCCGGGAACCGTCAGCGTCTTCACGCACTCGTCACCGGCGGGGAAGCAGACGCTGCCCGGAACCAGGACCGCACCCGTGCCCGCGGTGTCGTTCGTCAGCGGGTTCACCGTGACGTTGACGTCCTGCTTGGTGGTGTCGGTGTCCGGCGTCGCCGCCGGCTTACCCGGGGCCGGAACCGTGATGACCAGCGTCGCGGTGTCGGTGGTGCCGTTGTCGTCGGCCACCCGGTAGGTGATCGGCGGCGTGGTACCGGTGTACCCGTCGGCGGGATCGAAGGTGATCGTGCCGTTGGCGTTCACCGTGTACGAGCCTTGCGGCGTGGTCAGCGTCTTGACGCAGTTGGCGCCGCTGACGATGCACACGCTGTCCGGAACCAGCGGGGCGCTGGGGTGACCCGGCTTGTCGTTCGTCAGTACGCCGACGGTGATCGGGGTGTTGAACGGCGTGGTCTCGGTGTCGTTCACCGCGTCCGGCTTGACCGGAGCGACGGTGATCGTGATCGTCGAGGTCGCCGTCTGGCCCGCGTTGTCCGCGACCCGGTAGGTGACCGGCGTCGCCGTACCGGTGAAGGCCGGCAGCGGATCGAACGTGACCTGGCCGTCGGCCGCGACCGTGTAAGTGCCCTCGCCCGGAATCGTCACGGTCTTCTTGAACGTGCCGTCGGCCGGATCGCGCAGCACCACGCTGCCCGGAACCAGGACCGCGCCCGTGCCCGCGGCGTCGTTGGTCAGCGGGTTGACCGTGACGTTGACGTCCTGCGGGGTGGTGTCGGTATCCGGTGTCGCGGTCGGCGGCTGCGGAGCCACGATCGTGAACGGGTAGTCCTCGACCTCACCGGAGTCCGACGCGCCCGTCGGGCTCTGGACCTGGGCGGTGGTGTACCCGACCCGGAACCGCGCGTACGTCGCGCCGGCGGTCAGGCCGCTGAGGCCCGGCCAGGTGAGCGTCGCGCTGGTCTGGCCCGACGCGACGGCGGCGCAGGCGCGCTCGCCCACCTGGAAGGTGCCGCTCTTGTTGAAGTCGATCCAGCCGCACACCTGGCCGGGCTTGGTCGCGCCGCTGAGCGCGACCGTGGCCGAGTAGGTGGTGGCCGTGGTCAGGATGGGCGTCAGCGTGACACCGTCGTCGCCGCCGTCCCCGGTGGCGCTCGCGCCCGCGTTCGGGCTGGTGGCCGAGTTGGCGACGTTCTGGTTGTCCTCGGTGACCGTGCTGCCGAGCTTGAGGTTGCTCAGCACGGCGCGGGCCGCGTTACCGGCGTCGTACGACGCGGGGGCGTCGCCGAAGTCCTGGCCGACCGAGGCGACGATCGAGATGCCGTCTCCGGAGCTCGCCTGGTTGTGCGCCGGCAGGCTCGGGTTCTTGGTGAAGATCGCGGTCATGTTGAAGGTCAGTGAGGTGACCAGCCCGGTGACCTGGACCGAACCACAGGCCGCCGTCGCGCCCGCGGCCGGGCCGCCGGTGCCGGTGGACGTCGAGATACACGACGGGCTGGTGTCGTGATTGGTCGCGGTGATGGTGTTGCTGGTCACCGCGAGGTTGTTGCCCGTACTGGCCTTGCTCAAGGTGACGCCGGCCGTGGCCAGGGTGAAGATCGCATGCAGTTCGGACTGAGCCGTCGCCGTTCCGCCGACGCTCTCGGTCGAAACACCGCCGATACCCGCCATGTGCAGGATCGGGTTCAGGACGGGCTGGGAGAAGGTGATCGTCACCGTGCCCCGGTTGCTGCAGGTTCCGGTGCTGGCGCAGTCACCGGTGTTCACGATGATGTCCTGCGCCGGGGTGGTGGTGGCGATACCGGGCGAGTACGTCGCTGCCGTGGTGCCGCGCGCTCCGGCCGTGGTGGCTGCCAGGATCCCGGTCTTACCCGTGGTGCTGATCGTTTGGGTCAGCGCCGAACCGGGCATCGTGCCGGTACCGCTCGTCGCGCCCTGGGTGAATGCCGTGTCCGGCACTTGGTAGGCCATCGCGGCCGGACTGGCGCCGAGCACTATCAGGCCCAGTGCGGCCGCTGCCGCGATCAACGCACGTCGGCGACGTGCCCCCGCTGTCAAGTACATGCCCATCCCAATGTTTCAGGCGTCGGCTGCGGGGCGGGCGCAGACCTAGCGATTCTCGAGTTACTGCTCGGTGTGGTGCTGATTGCGTGATTGGCTACCGCGTAACTGCCTACTGCGTTAACCGCGTGCTGCGTTACCGCGTGCTGACTTATTGCCTGAGGCAACATCTCATGAAGTTGCTTCAAGCAACAGAGTGTTCGCGGCAACATCGCTCAGCGGCGCGTCATGGCCAGCTCCTTCGCCGTGACCAGAACGGCCGTCACCTGCCCGGACTCGAGCGCCGCCAGCGCGCTAGTGCCCTTGAGTGGAGTGACGGGAGATCCATACGTACGAGTGAAGGCGGTCGCGGCGTCGTGCGCCTTCGCGGTCGCGCCGATCACCAGGCCCTTGCGGCCGCAAAGCTCGATCAGGCCCGCGATCGTATGCACCGACAGCGAACTCGCCACCGACGGCGACAACGCCAGCACGGGCTGATCCGCCACCTGAGTCGGTGCACCGATCACCACCTTGTGCTTCATCGCGGCGGTGGAAACGGCCTGCAACCGGGCCTGCAACTCCCCCGGTCCGGCCGGCGCGCCAACGGCTTTCGCGACCGAGCCGAGCGCCAACGGCACCAGGCCGATCCGGCCCGCGCCGAGCTCGCGCAGCGCCGTACTCGCGTCCGCTACCCGACGGGTGGTGACCGCGACATCGGCCCGCAGCAACGCGGCGGCGTACAACGCGGCAACGGCGCCCGCCGAACGATCAGCCGGTACGCCGACGGTCATCGTTTTCACCCTGGACTTCGCGGGCAGCCCGTCCAGATCGGCGAGCGCGGCCGAAACAGCCTTGGCGCGAGTGGCATTCGTTGCCCTGGCCACCTTTTCGACGTCGGCGGGCGAGATCGCCCGCGAGATCGTGGCGGTAAGCGCAAGCACCGTACGGAACTGACCGGTCGTGGTAGCCACCGGCACGACGTTGTTCGCCGGAATCGCCCCGCGGTCATCGGTCAGCGCGGCGGCGCCATGGGCCTTGGCCGGCTTACAGAACGCGTCGGTTCGCGAAGCCGGCTCGCGGTTTTGTCCCCCGCACCCCGAACACACCACCAACGTCACCACCACCGCGAAGGCAGCCAGCGACCTCATCGATCCCCTCCCGTACGAAACTCCCCAGCCGGATGCACGGGCCACGGGGCGACGGGCCTGCGTACTCCCTAACGCCCCACCACTCCCCCACGTTACGCACCCACCACCCTCCGTTACCCCACCGTTCCCCCGGCGCGCCGGTATCCCGCTCATCGGACCCTTGTAACGCGGCGTGTCGCCGTTCATCGGACGCTTCTGACGCGGCGTGTCGCCGTTCATCGGACGCTTCCGACGCGGCGTGTCGCCGTTCGTCGGACGCTTGTGACCTGGCGTGTCTCGGTTCATCGGACGTTTGGGACGCGGCATGTCGCCGTTCGTCGGACGCTTCTGACCATCCGCCTCAGGTCTTGTGTTCATTCGTCGGCATCCGCCCTCAACTCAGCGCGCCTGCCGCAGGTAAGCGGCGGCTGAGGGCGGATGCCGACGAATGAACGCAAAGGAACGGGTGGCCCAGGCGCCTTGGACACAAGGCTTTGGTCACAAGGGTCCGATGAACGGCGACACGCCGCGTCACAAGGGTCCGATGACCGGGATACCGGCGCGCCGGGGAGGCGGCACGGCGGGGTGGCGGGGGTTAGGTGGTGGAGCGGGGGAGGTTGCGGATGCTGGGGAGGAGGAGGGTGGCGGCTACCAGGAGGGTGATGGCGGCGGCGCCGTAGAGCTCGACGGTGCGGATGCCGATGCCGTTGGCCAGGTGGCCCGCGGTGAGCTGGCCGATCGGGATGGTGACGTACGAGCCGAGAGCGTCGTACGACGAGACGCGGGAGATCTTGTCGAGCGGGATGTGCTGGCCGAGGGCGGTTTCCCAGCCGATACCGAAGATCGCGAGGCCGGTACCGGTGAGGAACGCGACGGACGCGACGGCCCAAGTGGTCGGCAGGACCGCCAGGCAGAGCAGAACCGGCGCGGCCAGGAAGGTGCCTACCATGCCGACGCGCAGCGGATATCGCGGTTTGGCGCGCACCATCAGGGCGCCGCCCGCGATCAGGCCAGCCCCGAAGGCCGCACTGACCACGCCCCAGCCGGCCCGGCCGAAGGTGTCGTCGGCGATCACCGGGCCGAGGGTCGACCAGCAGGCCGCCCAGGTCACGTTGATCAGGCAGAAGGCGGCGACGATGACCCAGACCCACTGGTGGGAAGTGAATTCGGTCCAGCCGACACGAAGTTCGGACAGCACCGACTGGCCGCTGCGTTCGATCGGCGGCATCCGCAATCGCGACATCAGGTAGGCGCCGAGCGCGAAGGTGAAGGCGTCGACGTACAGACCCGCGGCCGAGCCGGCGAACGCCACGATCACGCCCGCGAGCGCCGCGCCGCCGACCACCGCGCTGGACCGGACGAATCCCGCGAGGGCGTTGGCCTGTGGCAGTTCCGCACGGTCGATCAGCGCGGGCAGAATTCCCACCATGGCGGGTAGAACGAACGCCGAGGCGGCTCCGTTGATCGCCTCGATCACGGCCAGCTGCCAGACCTCGGCACGACCGGTGACGAGCAGGGTCGCCGCGAGCACCTGGGTGATCGCGCAAACGCTGTTGGCCGCGACGATGACAAAATTCCGCGGCAACCGGTCCGCGATCACACCGCCGACCAGCATCAGCACAACCTGCGGGATGCTGCGCGCGGCCAGCACGATGCCGACGGCAGTGGCCGAGTCGGAGATGTCCAGTACGGCGAAAACCAGGGCGATGGGGGCGATCGACGAGCCCAGCACTGAGACGAACCGGGCGCCGAGGAACGTCCGAACGCTGCTGTGCCGGAGTACGGCCAGATCGGCTCGCCAGCCGGAGCGGTCGGAACTCACCGGCGGATCGTGTCAGAGGTCGTTACAACCCGGCAATGCATTTACTACTGACGGGAAGCAAGATCCTGGCTAGCCTTGGCTTTTGGGCTCCGATGACGAGCAGGAGGCTCTATGAAGATCAACGACGTTCTGCGCGGTAAAGGCACCGAAGTCGTGACCATCTCACCAGAAGCCACCGTCAGCGAGCTGCTCGCTCTGCTGGCCGAGCACAATGTCGGCGCGCTCGTGGTGAGCGCCGACGGCCGTTCCGTGGACGGCATCGTGTCCGAACGCGACATCGTTCGCCTGATCCATCGCGACGCCGAGGGCCTGCACACCCAGGTGGCCGCGATCATGACGGCTGAGGTCCATACCTGTGATCCGGACACCCATATCGACGACCTGATGCGGCTGATGACCGATCGCCGCATCCGGCATGTTCCGGTGCTGAAGGACAACGCGCTGTCCGGCATCGTCAGCATCGGTGACGTGGTCAAGACCCGCATCGGTGAGCTGGAGTTCGAGCGCGAGCAGCTGTCGAACTACATCGCCAGCTCCGGCTAGAGCCTCTTAGTCGGTAGTCATGCTTGTGGGCCCGGGAGATTCCTCCCGGGCCCACTTGCATGTTCTAGCGGCCGGTGACAGCTCCGAAGGCGTCTACGATGCCGTGGCCGTAGAACCCGTTGAAGCTACGGTCGCCTTCGCAGAGCGCGTTGAACTCCACCGAGCGTCCTTCGTTGGTGTACGTCTGCAGGCGCGGTTCCGGGCAGGAACGCTCCTGCGCCGTCGCGAAGAGCCGCTTGTGCACCTGGTCCGGCGGAAGGCCGAACTTGGCGCCGGCGCCCTTGCCGTACTCGCTGACGATCAGAGCGGCTACACCCGAAACGTGCGGCGAGGCCATCGAAGTGCCCTGCAGCCAGTTGTAGTAGCCGCAGCGGGTGTATTCGGTCTCCCCCGGCGGGCACTGCTTCTGGATGCCACCGGTTACACCGGCAGGCGTGATGTTTCCGGCCGCGTCAACGAACCCGAGCACCTGCAGCTTGTTCACGGGGTACGTCGACAGGATGAGGTTCTCGTTCACGCGGTAGTTCGGCGTACCGAAGTAGTCGCGGAACCAGCCACCCGGCGCCGACACCTCGATCTGCTCCAGGCCGTAGTTCGAGTAGTCGGCCTTCTTGCCCGACGGGCCCAGAGCCGAAACACCGATCACGTGCGGCCCCTCGATCGGCAGGTCGAAGCACGTCGCGTTGTCGATCGGACGCGGGTACGGCGGTACGTCGCCGTAGTCCGGGCTCGAGATGTCGATCCGGGGCTTACCGAGGTCCTCGTGGTTGTTGCCGAGCGAACCGACCAGGGTCACCTTGCGGTCGTGCGCGTACTCCAGCGCGCGCTGAACCGTACGAATGGTCGTGCGCTGCTCCGCCTGCGCCTCCGGACTGTCGGCCGGGTTCGCGATGCAGTTGTACAGCCACGGGTCGATGTAGAACGACATGTTCACCACGTCGAGCCGTACGTCACCCGCATACGTCAGCGCGTCGACCACCGGGCCGAGGAAGACGAAACCGCTGTCCTGGCCTCCCCGGATCATCACCAGGCTGACGTTCGGGGCAACACCCGAGACGCCGAGGCCGTTCGCGGCGGCGCCGATCGTGCCGGCCACGTGCGTGCCGTGGCCGCTGTCGTCCCAGCCGACCGGATCCAAGCAACCGGCGAACTCACACGGGCCGTCGATCTCGGGAATGTCCGGCGCGAAGTTGCGCGACAGGTTCCAGTCGAAGTTCGGCGCGATATCCGGGTTGCGGGCGTCGATACCGGAGTCCAATACGCCCACCTTGACGAGCTTCTTGCCCGGCTGCACCTGCCGGGCCAGGTCGGACCGGACCATGCGCAGGCCCCACAGCTTGTCGTCCAGCGGGTCCATGCCGACGGCCGTCGCTGCTTTCGGTGCGCCCGCTTTCGGTGCACCCGCCTTCGCGGCACCCGCGATCAGGTGCTCCTCCTCGACCGGGTTGAACTTCGGCTGCGGCACGGAACCGATCGAACGGTTCCGGGCGGCGCCGTCGATGGCCGGCGAGGCCGCCACCTTCGTACTGAATCCGGCCGCCGGTCCGCGCACGGTCATCGTGCCGAGGTTGACGTTCTCCTTGACCAGCGTGCCGCCGGCGGCCTCAACGGCGGCCAGCGCGGCGGAGCGGTCAGCGCCCGGTTCCAGCAGAACCAGGTATTCGGTGGTACTCGCGGCCGCGGCCCCCACCGCGGTCGGTGTGATCGTGAGCGAAGCCCCGACAAGTGCCAACGCACCCGCGGCAACGCCCAGAGTTCGACGGAAATCCCTCACTGGTTTCCCCTCCCAAGGACAGCATGACGGGCTCACCGTAGGGCCGGTGAGCCCGTCAGACCAGACTTCGGAGTGGTTCTATGTTGTCAGGGGCAAGCAAACAAACGTCTGATCAGTAGTCGTTGCCCAGTTCGTTCAGCGACACACCGACGATGACGGCCATCACGACCCAGAACAGCACCAGCAAAACCAGCAGCACCGTGCCGATGATGCCGAACCAGTAGCCGGCCGTTGCGACCGATCGGTTCTTGTACACACCTGGTGACGCGTCGATCTCGTTGAGTGCTTTCCGGCCGTAGATCCAGGCGACCGGCGCGACCACCACGAGGCCCATCATCAGGCCGACGATGCCGAACACCAGCGCGACGGTGGCGTTGCGATTGTCCTGCGGTACGGCGTGCGCCGGCGCGGGCTGGAATTGCGCCATCAACGGCTCCTCTGGCTGGGCATCACTCGACGACGGTGACGTCACCGAGGCCGAGACTGCTGAGCTGACCGGTGATGGCCGGCTCATCCCCTACGACGACGATCAGCAGGCCGTTGGTTCCGACGTACTCGCGGTAGGCCCCGGTGGCCGAGTCCGCGGTGGTCGCCGCGATCTGCGCCAGGTAGGTGTCGGCGAAGTCCAGCGGAACCCCGGCGGCGATGTTGCTGCCGACCTGGGTCGCGATCGAGTCGGCCTGCTCGTAGCGCAGCGGCGCGGTCCGGATCAGGCTGTCCTTCGCGTCGGCCACCTCGCGATCGGTCAGGCCGTCGCGGGCCTCGAGCAGGATCCGCACGGCGTCCTCGACGGACGCGCCGGTCACGTCGGTCCGCACCGAGCCACCGAGGTTGAACAGGCCACCCTTGCTCGGCGCCGCGAAGCTGGATCGCGTGCCGTAGGTGTAGCCCTTCTCCTCACGCAGGACCCGGTCGACGCGGGAGCTGATCGTGCCGCCGACCACGTGCGAAGCCACCGCGGCGGCGCCCCAGACCGCGTCGCGCCGGTCCGGTCCCGGGCAGCCGATCATCAGCTGGCTCTGCACCGAACCCGGGCGGTTCACCACGACGATCCGGTTGCCCGGGACAAAGATCGGCTCGGGCGTCTCCGGCGCCGGCTCGGCCTGTGCGGTCCATGAACCGAAGGCCTCGTCGATCAGCGCGGCCACGTCCTGCCCACCGGAATCACCCGCGAACAGGATCTGCGCGCGGCCCGGTCCGATATTGCGCTGGTAGAACTCGCGCACCGCCTCGGGGGTGAGCCCGCGCACGGTCTCCGGCGTACCCCCGGTCGGGCGGGAGCGTCGTACGGAGGGATCGAAGATGGCGGCGGCGAACGCCTCACGGGCCCGGTACGCCGCGCCGGCACGCTCCTGGCCGATCTCGCCGAGGCGGATCGTGACGTGGCGCCCGACATCGTCCGGGTTGAACGCCGGCTTGGTGATGGCTTCGGCGAGCAGGGCGACGGCCTCGCTCAAGTGCGAGACCGGCACCGAGATCTCCACGTGCAGCGCGTCGGACGTGACGTCCACGCCGTACGCCGCGCCGTGGCGCTCCAGAGCGGCAGCGAACTCGTTGGCCGATCGCAGCTCGGTACCTTCGTCGAGCGTGCGCGACATGATCGTGGCGACGCCCTCGAGCTCACGCGGTTCGGCCGACAGAGGCATCGCGACAGTCACTCGCACGGTGGCGACGTACTGCCCTGGCCGCTCGAAGACGTGCACCGGCGTACCGGCGCGGGTCTGCGTCGTGACCGCGGTCGGGAACTTCCACGGCCGCGGCGGCGCGACGGCGGGCGGGGTGGTCACGGCTGGGCTGCTCACTGCTGCTCCCCATCGGTGGTGTCGGTCGGCTTGCGGTAGGTGACCTGCGCCCGGCGGTCCGCGCGGATCCACTCGGCCGCGACGGCCTGCACCTGCTCAGCGGTGACCGCGCGAATGTCGTCGATCCGGCGGTTGATGCGGTCCGGATCCCCGAACAGCAGCGCGTGATGCGACAGTTCGTCTGCCCGGCCGGAACACGTCGACAGCTGCTCCAGCCAGTCGCGCTCGGCCTGGGCCTGCACGGTCAGCAGTTCTTCCTCGGTCACGCCCTCGGCTGCGAGCTTCTCGACCTCTTCGGCGATGGCGTCCTCGACACGCTGCAACTCAACGCCCTCGACCGCGATCCCCGTCAAGGTGCCGAAGGAGACGCCGCCGATCAGCGGCAGCGCACCACCCGATACGGACTGGGCGATCTGCTCGTCCCGAACCAGGCGGCGGTTGAGCCGGCTGCTCTGACCACCGGCCAGTACGTCGAGGGCGAGCGCCCCCGCGTCCAGCTCGGGCGTGCCGTCGGCCGGGAGGCGGAACAGCATCGTCACCAGGTCGGACGGCACATCCTCGACCACGTCGTCGCGGAACACGCCCTGCAGCGGGCCGATCGTGCCGTCCGGCGCCGCGGGTGGCTTCGGAATGGCCGGGATGTGCCCGAAATAGCGCTTGGCCGCGGCGAACGCGTCCTCTTCGGCCACGTCACCGACGATCGACAGCACGGCGTTGTTCGGCCCGTAGTGGGTGCGGAAGAACGCGTGCACGTCCTCGACGGTGGCAGCGTCCAGGTCGGCCATCGAGCCGATCGTCATATGGCCATACGGATGGGAGTCGCCGAAGGCCAGCCGGACGAGCCGCTCGTAGGAGTCGCCATACGGCCGGTTGTCGTAGCTTTGCCGCTTCTCTTCCTTGACCACGTCGCGCTGGTTGTCCAGGTTCTCCTGGTTCACCGCGTCGAGCAGGTAGGCCATCCGGTCGGCCTCGAGCCACAGGGCCAGGTCGAGACCGCCACTGGGCAGGGCCTCGAAGTAGTTGGTCCGGTCGAAGAAGGTGGTCGCGTTCAGGCTCGCGCCGACGGCCTCGAGCAGGGCGAAGTGCTGCCCGGACTCGACATTGCGCGATCCCTGGAACATCAGGTGCTCGAAAAGGTGCGCGAAACCGGTCAGGCCCGGCGGCTCGTGGCGCGACCCGACGTCGTACCAGAGGTTCACGGAGACGATCGGGACGGCGCGATCCGAGCTGACGACAACACGGAGCCCGTTGTCCAGCGTCTGCTCGGCGATGGGGTAGGTCAGCGGCATGACGCCACCCTACGTGGCGACCGGACCTCGTTCACGGCGTTGTCCACAGGCCCCGCGAAGCTCCGGCCCGTTTAGGTAGTTGAACGCTTGAGAGGACCAAAGGCCCTATGCCTCCCGGCGGCGGCTACCTACGGTTACCACCAGATGGGCGCGGAGGGGTGCTCGTCACCAGGGGAGGAAACACCATGAGATGGACCACCACTCGACTTGTCCGGCGGGGAGGGACCGCGGCCGGTGCGGCAGCGGTGCTGACGACGGTGGCGCTACTGGCCGCCGGGATCGCGCGGGCCGACGTCATCAACGCGTCGATCGACAGCAGCGACACTCCCATTATCTTGACGGCCGGCGATCCCGCTTCCACGGGCAGCGCCACGGTCAAGGTGGTGGAGAACAAGAATGACGGCGACAACGGTTGCAACATCGACGACGACGAGAAACTGACAATTGAGCTGGTGACTCCGGCCGGCGTGGTGGCAACGCCCGCCACGCTCACCTTCACCAGCTGTCAGACCCTCCCGGTCAGCTTCGCCGCGCAGGCGAACGCCGTCAGCGGCACGGTGACCGCGAAGATCACCGAGAACACCACCGGGGACGGCTCGTTCCAGAACGTCGTCGGCATCCCGATCGTCGTCACCGCACCGCCGCCCGTGGCCGACGGCGACAACGACAACGTTCCGGACAGCACCGACAACTGCCCCACCGTCGCGAATCCCACGCAGGCCAACGCCGACGGCGACACCCTCGGCAACGCCTGCGACGACAACTCCTACCCGCCGGTGGCAGCCAACGCACCTTCGGACGAGAACGGCACCGAGGGTTCCGGGCTGTCAGCCGCCGGCTCGTTCACCGATGCCGACGGCAACAACACGCTGACGATCAGCCAGGTCAGCGGAGCCGGCTCGATCACCGACAACGGTGACGGGACCTGGTCGTGGCAGCACAGCACCAACGACGACGCCACCGGCACGGTGCAGGTGCGCGCCTCGGACGGTGAGCACGAGACCGCTTCGCAGACCTTCGCCTGGACCGCGGACAACGTCGCGCCGGTGGTCGGCAGCGTCAGCACCACGCGGACCGGCGCCTGCGCCGTCACGGTCAGCGCCGCGTTCACCGACGCGGGTAGCGCCGACACCCACACGGCGGCGATCAACTGGGGCGACGGCATCATCGACTCCTCGGCCGCCACGGCGGTTGCCGGCAGCCACACGTACCCGGCGAACGGCAGCTACCAGATCGGCATCACCGTGACCGACGACGACCAGGGCGCCGACACGGCCGCCGCTGCCTTCGCGACGAAGAACACGCCGGGCACGCTGATGCAGCCGATCAACGCGGCTGGTACCCGGAGCGTGTTCAAGCTGGGCAGCACGATTCCGGTCAAGGTTCAGGTGACGGGTTGCGACGGCGCCCCCGTGACCACGCTGAGCCCGGCGGTCGCGCTGACGAAGCTCGACTCCCAACCGGATGGCTCGATCAACGAGGCGAGCCTGGACACCGTGCCGACCAACGGCCTGGCCATGCGCTGGGCAGAACCGCAGTACATCTACAACCTGTCGACGAAGCTGAGCCAGCAGACCGGCGCGGCACTCGTTGCCGGCACCTACCGGATCACTGTTTCGGACCCGAGCTTCCTGGCTCCGGTCGTGGCACAGGTCGATCTCCGCAAGTAAGGAGCAGCACGCCGGCGAGTGACGGGTCGAATCCCGCACTCGCCGGCGTTGCTAGTGGTCATCGCGCAGCAGGTCGATCGCCGCCTGCCGGTCGGTGACCCGAAGCTTTCGCAGTACCGACGAGACGTGCACGCGCACCGTGGTCGGCGCGAGAAAGAGCCGCTCCGCGACCGCCTCGGTGGTCAAGCCCTGGGACAGCAGCTCCATCACCTCCCACTCGCGGGAACTGAGCCGGCTGGCGGCAGGAGTACGGCGACTGGGACGGCCGGGCGCACGGAATTCGTCCAGAATCCTCGCCACCAAAGAGCGCGGGATCGCCGCCTCACCGGCCAGTACGCCGCGCAGAGCCGCCGGCAGCCGCGCCGGATCGGTGTCCTTGAGCAGGTAGCCGGACGCCCCGGCACGAAGCGAGTCGAACAGGTCGGCATCGGCACGGGAGACCGTCAGCATCACGATCGCGGTCTCGGGCACCAGGCGGCGGATCTCGCCTGCCGCCCGGATGCCGCTACCGGGCATGTGGATGTCCAGCAGCGCTACGTCGGGCCGGTGCTGCTCGGTCAAGCGGATCGCTCCAGGCCCGTCCGCGGCCTCACCGCACACCTCGAATCCGCCCGCCTCCAGCGCGACCCGGATACCGTGCCGCAGTTGCGGATGATCGTCGGCCATCACGACCCGGATCGGCTGGTCCATGGCCACCTCACCTTCACCGTGGTCGGGCCACCCGCGGCCGCGACGATGTCGAACGAGCCCGGCAGGGCCTCCGCTCGTTCCCGCATGCTGATCAGGCCGAACCCGCTGCCGCGGCGCGCGGGCCGGCTCGGATCGAACCCCTCGCCGTCATCGGTCACCGTGAGCAGCGCGTTGTTCCCGTCCCGTTCCAGCCGTACGTCGATCCGGCCCGCCCGTCCATGCCGGATCGCGTTCAGCACCGCCTCCCGCGTGATCCGTACCAGCGCATGCCGCTGCTGCGGAGACACTCGCACTGCTTCGTCGAGATCCAGTTCGACGTTGGCGTCGTGGCGGTCCGCCAGGTGATGAACCGCCCGCGCGAGCACCGTACTCAGTGGCTCGTCGGGTTCCCGGCCGAGCGCGTCGACCATGTCCCGTGCCTCGTCCAGCGCACGTTCGCTGGCGGCGAGGATGCGGTTCACCCTGGGCCCGTCGGTGGTACCGAAGGCGACCACCTCGGAGCGGATATAGCTGAGTTCCTGCAGTACGCCGTCGTGCATTTCCCGGGCGAGGCGCCTCCGGTCACCTGCGACCGCTAGTTGTGCCTGCGAGGCCCAGTAGCGGCTGATCTCCTGGCCGGCGCCAATCAGCAGTAGGAAGTAGCAGCCGGTCCGCAGTACGTCTCCGCTGTACAACCAGTCCGGATGAGTCGAGGGGAACAACAGGTAGTTCAGCCGGGCGAACGCGCCTAACACGCAGGCGGGCGCCAGCCACCGCAGCAGTACGTCGTCGCGGCGGCGGTGCGCCTGGATCGCGAAGGCCGTAGCCGCGACGGCAAAGCAAAGAAAAGCAAAGACCTGAACGCCGGACAGAAGCGGATGGCCATCGCTGGAACGCTGCAGCCGTAACCAGGACGCTTCGGGAAGCCAAGGCGCGAGCCGCCAGAGTACGAAAGCCAGAGTGGTTGCGGCCAGCGACGCCGGCGCCAACTCCCAACCGCGGCCGAGCCGCCGACCAACCACCCGAGTGGCTAGTAGGGCGGCTGTGACCAGGGACAAAGCCCCGAGAACGCGAACGGCTAGCGGCAGCCAGAACGCCAGTTCGCCCGGTTGGTCGTTCCGGGCCAGCGTGACGGTGTGAAGCAGACTGGCCGTTCCCAGCAGTAGAAGCGCCTGCAACAGCAGGAGGTCCTGCCAACGGCCAGTGCGACGGAACCTTCCTAGGACCAGGTAAGCGAGTAGCAGCGCGATACCCGCGTCGGCCGTCTCGAGCACCAGGTGGACCGCCGGGTTGCGCGAACCGACCACTAGCCCGGGCTGGCCCACCACGATCGCCGTACCGACAACGCAGGCGGCGACGGCCGCCATGACGGCCGTCGCCGGTTCCTGGGCTCGCCAGGCCGCGGTTCGCGCTCTAAGCGTGCCCCCATGGCCCATAGTCACTGACCGTACGCCCCCCGCGAAGGTCGCCGGAAGGGCAGTGTGCGGCTAGCGACCGCTGTTGGTTGCTTCTGCCGCTTGCTCAGCCCTTGATCGCGCCACCGAGGGCGAAGGCGCCGCCGAGCTTCTTGCTGAGCAGCAGGTAGAGGATCAGCACCGGCATCGTGTAGATCAGCGAGTACGCCGCGAGCTGGCCGTAGTTGACCTCGCCGTACTGGCTGAAGAACGTGAAGATGCTGACCGAGGCCGGCAACCGCTCGGGTGAGAGCAGCAGCATGAACGGTACGAAGAAGTTGCCCCACATCCCGATGAAGGTGAAGATCAGCACCACCGCGATACCGGGCCACATCAGCGGCAACACGATCCGGAACAACGCCTGCATACTGCCCGCGCCGTCCACCCAGGCCGCCTCCTCCAGCGACAGCGGCACGCCGTCCATGAAGGTCTTGGTGAGCCAGATCGCGAACGGCAACGAGCTGGTCGCCATGAACATGATCGTGCCGCCGATCGTGTCCACCAGGTTCAGCTGCACGAACAGGCCGTAGACCGGCACCATGACCGCCGTGATCGGCAGGCCTGTCGCGAAGAGCACCGTGAGCAGGAACGGCCGGTTGAACTTCGTCTTGAACCTAGACAGCGGATAAGCCGCCAAGACCGCGCAGAGCAGGGTCAAGAGGGCAGAGCCGCCGCAGAGGATCAGACCGTTCAACATCGGCCGGTACGTCGTATCGACGTTCAGCACGGCCCGGAAGTTGTCGAACGTCGGGCGATCCGGCAACTCCACCCGAAGGCCTGCCGTTGAGTTGATCGAGGCGAACAACACCCACAGCAGCGGCAGTACGAACAGCGCGCCGATGCCGAGCAGGACGAGGTTGGCCGTCAGTTTGCTGACTTGGGCCCGGGTCATGCCGCCTCCGAGTTCAATCCGCGCAGGTAGATCAGCGAGAAGACCGCGCCGATCGCCAGCATCACCAGGGCGATCGCCGTGCCGTAACCGATCTGGGAGAAGCTGAAGGCCTGCTCGTACATGTACAGCGGCAGGGTCTGGCTCTTGGTGCCCGGACCGCCACGGGTCATCGCGTAGATCAGGCCGAACACGCTCAGCGTCTGCAGCGTGATCAGCATCAGGTTGGTCAGGATGGCCCGGCTGATCATCGGCAGCGTGACCCACCACAACCGCCGCGATCCGGCCGCGCCGTCCATCTCGGCCGACTCCTCGATCTCCTTGGGGATCTCGCTCAGCGCCGCCGAGTAGACCAGCATCGAGAACGCCGTACCGCGCCAGATGTTCGCGATCGAGACCGCGATGATCGGGGCGCCGTACAACCAGTCCTGGCCGTTGAGGCCGACCTTCTCGAGAATGACGTTGAGCGTGCCGTCGGAGTTGAGGAAGGCGCTCAGCAGGTACGCCGCGACCACCTCGGGCAAGACCCACGCGCCGATCACCGCCGTACCGACCAGCGAGCGGACCAGCTTGGTCGAACGGCGCATCAGCAGCGCCAGCCCGAGGCCAAGGGTGTTCTGGCCGATGATCGCGGAGATCAGCGTGAAGACCAGCGTGAGCCAGATCGAGTTGATGAACGCGTTGCTGCCGAAGGCCTTACGGAAGTTGTCGAGGCCGATGAACTCGACCTCGGCCGCGCCCGTACCGGTCAGCGCCATGTTGGTGAAGGCGGCGTACAGGCAGTAGAGGATCGGGCCGGCCAGGAAGACCAGCATCAGCACGATGGAAGGTGCCAACGGCAACATCTTCACCAGCTTGGCACCGCGCGGTGGCCCCGCCGGGCCGGGTCCGTCGCCGACGGAACCCGGCACCGCAGGGGCGATCGTGGAAGTCACCGTTACTGGCTCTCGGTGGTCGTCTTGTCCTTGCCGACGATGCTCTCGACGGCCTCGTCATAGTTCTTCGCGGCTTCTTCGGGTGACGACTGGCCGGTCATCACGGCCTCCATCGCGGTGATGATCTCGTTGGAGATCTTCGGGTACTCCGGCAGCGCCGGGCGATAGACCGTCACCGACACCAGGTCGGTGAAGAACTGCGTGCTCTTGGCCGAGGACTTGTAGCCCGGGTCAGCCGCGACATCCTTCCGTACGGCGATCTGGGCGCCTTCGGTGGCGTAGCGGGTCGCATTCTTCTGCGTCTGCAGGGTCTGGATGAACTTCCAGGCGGCGTCGGGCGCCTTCGACTTGGCCGGGATGGCCCAGGTCCAGCCACCGGAGAGGCTGACCTTGCCCTTGCCACTGCCGTCCTGAGTCGGCATTGCGGTCTGGCCGAGCACCTCGGACCACTGCGGCCATGGCTTCGCACCGGACTTCATCCAGTTGTTGTAGAGCCAGGAGCCGTCGAGCGCGATGGCGAGCTTGCTGTTGGGCAGAAGATCGCTACCGACCTTGTTGCCCCAGTTCGGGTCTAGAGCCTGCTTGGGCTGCGGGGCCAGGCCCTCGTCGAAGATCGTCTTGATGAACCCGAGCGAGTCCTTGAAGCCCTGGCTGCCTACGACCCACTTGGCCTGGTCGAAGTTGTACAAGGTGTCCTTGGTGCCGTAGAGCAGCATCTCCAGGCCCTGCATGGCCGAGGCTTCACCCATCGGCTTACCCGAGTAGACGTTCAGCGGGATGACTCCCGGCACCTTCTGCTTGATAGTGCGCGCGGTGGTCAGAACCTCGTCCCAGGTCTTCGGCGTCCAGTCAGCCGGCAGACCCGCCTTGGCGAACAGTTCCTTGTTGTACCAGAGCGCACGGGTGTCCGTGCCGTCCGGAATGCCGTAGATCTTGCCGTCCTGGCCCTTCGCCGCACCCTTCGCGGTCTCCTCGAACTGGTTCCAGTCCGGCCAGTCCTTGATGTAGTCGTCAAGCGGCTTGAGATACCCGGCGGTGATGTCGGAGTTGATCAGGAAGGTGTCCTCGTAAACGATGTCCGGCGCCGTGTTGGGCGACCGCATCATCAACTGGATCTTCGTGTAGTAGTCGTTCTCACTGGCGACGATCGGCACGATCTCCACGGTCGAACCAGGGTTCGCGGCTTCGTACTCGGCCTTCGCGGAGGTGAGGAACTTCTTCATCACCGTGCCGGGGCCCCACTGCTGGTAGGCGATCTTGATGTTCGCCGGGCCGGCGCTCTGCGAACCACCGGCATCGGGCTGCTTGGTGGTCGAGCCCTGACTACAGGCCGACAGCGCCAGCAAGACCACACCCGTGGCGAGAATTCCCGCCCGCTTGATACCGCTCCTCAGGACCATCGCGTCCACCTTCTGGCAATCGTTGTCATCGCGTCGGGTCGCTCGACTGCGGGGGTAAACAGTCGGCCTAGTCCGTGACCGTAGAAGTCCTGGACCATCGAAGTCAATGGTTGGTAGACAACGTTGTCGCCGAGCTCGCGTGACTTTGACATAACAATCCGATCACCTGACACCACAAGGCCCCCGCACCCTCAGATGAGGGCTACGAGGGCCTGGGACGACTGCCGCCGCTGCGAGTTCGGAGAGCTCCTTTAGGCGGTTACGGCGGCAGTGGTGGTTGGGGCGGCGGTGATGGCGGTACGGCGGGTGCGGGCGGCGGCGATCGCGACCAGGGCCAGACCGAACGCGAGCCAGGCCGCCAGCACGATCAGCGAACGACCCGCGCCGGCGCCGTCGAAGAACGAGACCGAGCGAAGCGCCGTACCAGCCGCTCCCGGCGGCAGGAACTGGCCGAACGCACCCCACCCAGTCGGCAGCATCTCGGGCGCACTGGAGAGACCCGACAGCGGGTTACCGAGCAGCATCATCGTGGCAGCGCCTAGACCGAGACCAGCCGTGCCGAGCAGCCACTCGAGGCCGAGCAACGTTATCGAGACGGCAGCCACCGAGAGCGCGATGATTGAGGAGTTCGCCCAGTAGTTACCCCCGAGCGATCCAAGCCAGTACTGGAGTACGGCGGTGAGCGCGAGCGCCCCCGTCACCGAGAATGCCAGTGCGCCAACGATCCGGCGGCGACCGGCTGGAACCAGCTTGGTCAGCCCTGCCGCGGCGAGGATTCCCCCAAGCACCAGCGGCAAGGCGCCCGCAGCAAGACCCGCACCTCGCGGATCGTCCGCCGGCACCGGTACGACGTCCGTGACGGTGACAGCCGCACCAGGCTGCTGCTGGGACAATTTGGTCGCGAGCTGACTGAGGATCTGCGCGACGGCCGGGCTCGCAGCGGAGGCCGTGAGCACCTCTGGGCCCTTCTCCCCCACCACGATCGCGCCGTACACCTCGCGGTCCTTGATCGCCTCGAACGCGGCATTCCGGTCGGCGGCCGTCTTGACCTCAAAGGCGCCAGGCATCGCGCCGTTCAGCGCGCCGGTGATCTGGGCGGCGACGGGGGCGGGCGCGGCGAGCGCGATCGGCAGGTCGCGCGGCTCCGACCGGCTCGCCGGCCACGCGAAGGCGATCAGCAAAACGGTGAGCACCACGGTCAACAGCGTGACCACCGCGGCCACCGGCGGCGTGCGCTTGCCTTCCTCATCGGGCTGCCTGGTCTCAAGGCGGGTGCTCTCGGTCATTCCATCGCTCCTAAACCGAATGTTCGTTCTCTTGGATTCGAGCGTGCCAGCGAGAGATCAAGTTGTCAAGAACGGACATTCGTTTTACTGTCGACGTATGCCCAAGGTCACGGATGAGCACCGCACGGCCCGCCGCAGCCAGATCGTCGAGGCGGCTCGCCGCTGCGTGATCGCGCAGGGCTTCCACAAGACGACGATGGCCGACGTCATCAAGGAGTCCGGCCTGTCCGCCGGTGCCGTCTACAGCTACTTCAAGAGCAAAGAGGAGCTGGTCGCGGCGATCGCGGACGAGGCCCTCGGCTCGGTCGATCAGGTCTTCCGCGCGATCCTCGCGAGCGCCGAACCGGTCACGCCGGTCAACGCCCTCCGGACCGCCCTGGAGTACGTCGTGACGGCGGCGGAGGGACCGGAAGGCGACGTCACCCGCGTCGGCGTACAAGCGTGGGCCGAGGCGTTGCACAACGAGGCGATCTACGCGACGGCCAGCTCGAAGTACGCCCTGCTCCGCGGGTACTTCGTCGACGTGGCCGACCGCGCGAAGGCCGACGGCACGATCGCGGCCGACGCCGATTCGCAACAGGTCGCGCAGGTTTTGTTCGGCCTGATCCCCGGGTTCGTCCTGCAGCGGCTGATCCTGGGAGACGTAACACCGGCCGGCTACACCGCCGGGCTCGCCGCGCTCATCCGCTAAGCCCACGAGGCTCGTCTGCTTAGCCCACGAGGCTCGTCTGCTTAGCCCGCGGGCCTCGTCTGCTAAGCCCCATGAGCCTCGTCGGCTGAAGCTCGACGGCCGGTCTGATGAGGCCCGCCGGCGCCAGTGGCTTTGGGGAGTTAAGTCTACCCCAGAAGGCGGTTCAGCGCCCTGGGGAGCTCCGTCGGTGATCCGTAGCGTCTTTCGCGTTGACAGCGAGTAAGACGTGAGCCGAGGGGCAACCATGAAGAACAGATACGAGCGCGGGGCCGATGCAGCGGACGCGGTGGAGTTGCACGACGTACGCCGGGTCTACGGCCGCGGCGGAAACGCCGTCGCCGCGCTCGACGGAGTGAGCATCTCCTTTGCCCGCGGCACCTTCACCGCGGTGATGGGCCCATCCGGCTCCGGCAAGAGCACCTTCCTGCACTGCGCCGCGGGCCTCGACCGCCCGACGTCCGGCTCGGTGCTGATCGACGGCACCCCACTGGCCGAACTGAAGGAGGCGCAGCTGACCCGGCTGCGCCGCGACCGGGTCGGTTTCATCTTCCAGGCGTTCAACCTGTTGCCTGCGTTGACGGTCTGGCAGAACGTCACCCTGCCGCTCGAACTCGGCGGCCGCAGTCCGGACCGACGGGCCGTAGCGGCCGTGCTCGACCAGGTCGGCCTCGGTGATCGGCACAAGCACCGCCCGGCTGAACTGTCTGGTGGCCAGCAGCAACGAGTGGCGATCGCGCGGGCCCTAGTCGCGCGACCGGCGGTCATCTTCGCCGACGAACCGACCGGCGCCCTTGATACCCGCACCGCCGCCGACGTGCTGGATCTTCTCCGCGGACCAGTTCGCACCGACGGCCAGACCGTGGTGATGGTGACACACGATCCGGTCGCCGCGTCGTACGCCGATCAGGTCGTCTTCCTCGCCGACGGCGTTCTGGTCGGCAACCTGATCGCCCCGACGGCCGAGCAGATCGCCGACCGGATGACCCACCTCGGCGCCTGGGCCGACCGCTCCCCCGCCGCTGCGCTGTCCGCTGGTGGTGCACGATGATGCGGCTTGCCCTGCGCACGTTGCGCTATCGCAAGGGCGGTTTCGTCGCCACCTTCGTCGCGGTGGCCTTCGGCGCCGCGATCGTGATGGCCTGCGGTGGCCTGATGGAGACCGGCATCCGGTCGAACATTCCCGCCGAGCGGTACGCCGCCGCGCCGATCGTGGTCACGGCCGATCAGAGCCACCGCTGGCAGGCGGGCGACGAGACCGAATCGGTTCCCTTGACCGAACGCGTCCGCCTTTCGTCCGACCTGGTCGCGACCGTGCGGGCCGTCTCCGGAGTCACCTCGGCCATTCCGGACATCTCCTTCCCAGTGGTTGCCCTCGACAACGGACAGCCCTTACCTGGCAGCGGTTCTGGCCACAACTGGGCCGCTGCCGGACTCGCCCCGTACCGGTTGGTGGCCGGTACGGCGCCCGCCCGCGCCGGGGACGTCGTACTGGATGAGGCGACGGCCAACCGGATGAACGCCAAGCCCGGATCCAAGGTCAGCCTGCTGGTTCGGGGCTCGGCGTCGACGTTCACCGTTCGCGGCATCGCCGCCGGACCCGCCGGCGCCACCTTCTTCACCCACGCGGAGGCCTCGCGGTTGTCCCGACGGCCCGGGCAGATCGACGCCATCGGCGTGACGGTTGCCCCTGGCACCGACCTGGATGGTTTGCGCCAGGCTGTTGACGGCCGGGCGGTCGTCTTGCAGGGCACGGATCGTGGACTCGCGGAACACCCGGAGTTCACCGATCGGGAGAACCTGATCGCGCTCGCCGGCTCCCTCGGCGGTATCGCCGCGATGACGATGATGTTCGTGGTCGCGTCGACGTTGACCCTGTCGACGCAACAGCGGCAGCGGGAGCTCGCGCTGCTGCGCACGATTGGCACCACCCCGGCGCAGGTACGCCGGATGGTGCTCGGCGAGGCGATGGTCGTGAGCCTGCCCGCCGTACTGATCGGGTGCCTGCCGGGCCTGGCGCTCGGGCGGTTCCTGTTCGACCGGCTCGCGGCGCAGGGAGTCACCTCGCCGCTGATCACCTACTCGCAGGGCTGGATCCCGCTGAGCGCCGGGGCTGGAGCCGCCGTACTCGCCGCCATCGGTGCGGCCGTGATCGCCGGACGCCGGGCCGGGAAGGCCCGTCCGGTTGAGGCGCTCACCGAGGCCGGTCTTGGCCGGAAGTGGTTCACCTGGACCCGGCTTGTGGCTGGCCTGCTCTTCCTCTCAGGTGGCGTCGCACTATTGATCATCACCGCCGCCGTCATGAGTGGTCCGCTGGCTTCTGCAACGGCTGGACCCGCGGTGCTCTGCCTGGCGATCGGCGTCGCACTGCTCGGCCCTGCGATGACCGCCGCTGTGCTCGCGCTGGTGCGTTGGCCGGTGCAGGCCTTCGCCGGTGTGAACGGGCGGCTCGCGGTACGCAACGTGACCGCCCGAACCGTGGCGATGTCCGCCGCGGTCATGCCGGTCATGCTCGCCACCGGTATCGCGACGGCCAATCTCTACATGCAGACGACTCAAGTCGACGCCGCTGCGAAGGCGTTCACGGACGACCTCCAGGCAGACGCCGTACTAGTCTCCACCACGGGCGGACTCGCCCCCGACCTGCTCGACCAAGTACGCCGTACGCCTGGCGTGGCGAGCGCCTCTCCGTACGTTCGCAGCCTGGGCGTCATCGACGAACCCGCCCGTGGCCGTAATGACGATGGCTGGCTCCTGCAAGGCATCGGCACGGACGGGACCACCAAGGTGACGGTGGCGTCCGGTTCGTTGAAGGCCTTGACCGGGCGGACCGTCGCGTTGCCGACCAAGCTGGCGGAGAAGATCGATCGGCAGCCTGGTTCCACCATCACGATGACTCTTGGCGACGGCGCTCGGGTGGACCTGCGGGTGGTTGCGACGTTCGAGGCGCAGCGTGGTTACGAGAGCCTGCTGCTGCCGGCCGAGTTCCTCGCGGCACACACCACGAACGGGCTGGCCGAGCAGATCCTGATCCGCACCGAACCTGGCGCGCAGCCGGTCTTCGCCTCGCTGCCGCCTGGCGTGGCTGTCGCGGATCGGGAGACCTTGATCAAGAACAACGAGGAAGGCCTGCAGACCCAGGCGTGGGTGAACTACCTGCTGGTCGGCATGATCATCGCCTACACGGCGGTCTCGGTCATCAACACCTTGGCCTCGTCGACGATCCGCCGGCGCCGCGAGTTCGCGTTGCAACGACTGACGGGTTCGACCCGGCTGCAGGTCGTACGCATGATGACAACCGAAGGCCTTCTGGTCGCAGTGGCCGGCCTGGCCCTTGGTACTGCGGTGGCCCTCGCCTGCCTGATGCCGTTCGCCCAGTCGCTGTCCGGTTCGGTCCTGCCGAGCGGCCCACCCTGGATCTACCTCGGCATCGTCGCCACCGCCCTCCTCCTCACCCTGACCGCCACCCTGCTCCCCACCACCCTCTCCCTCCGCTCCCGCCCCGCCGAAGCCGCCGCCCGGATCGAATAACCCACCTACCGACCTCCCCACCGTCCGCCTCCCCCGCCGAGTCGCCCTCCGCCATTCGGCCCTCGCCGCCCAGTCACCCTTCGCCTGCCAGCCGCCGTTCGCCATACGTCGCTCCATGGCGAGCCCTGACTTGGCGCTTGATGCCAGTCCTGCCGTTGAGCCCGACCCGACTGTCCGGGTCGGGCTCAACCCGCCCCGGCTGTCCGAATCAGACTCAGCCCGGCCCGGCAGCCCGAACCAGACTCAGCTCGTGGCGGCAGCGAAAATGCCGTGCGCCAGGCCGCGAGCGCGTGGTTGGTTGAACTGGTGACCGACACCGGTTCTACCGAAGCCAATGCACTCGCCGCCGCGGAAGAATTCGCTGCCCTGCTGACGAGATCCACCGCTGACGCGCGGATCCTCGGCGTGATCCTGAGTGGTTCCCAAGCCCGCGAGGGCACAGCAACCACCTACTCGGACTACGACGTACTGCTGGTCGTCGAGGACGCCGCAGAAACGCAATTCACCGCAGAACACCGCCGCGACTCACGCCTGGACGTATCAACGATCCCCCTCACGGAATTCCGCACCCACGCACTGCCCGGCTCAGGCGTCGAGTGGAACCGCTATGGCTTCACCCACGCCAAGATCCTCAAGGACACCCCTGACGGCCTCATCGCCGAACTGGCCGCGGCAAAGGCCCAACTCTCACCCGCCGAAGCGGCACAGTTGGCACCGGCAATCCTCGACGGCTTCCTCAACAGCGCCTACCGCTGCCTGAAGAACAACCGCGACGGCAATACCGTCGCCGCTCGCCTAGACGGCGCCGAGGCCATCTCGCCCTACCTCACCTACGTGTTCGCCCTCCACGATCGAGTACGCCCGTACAACAAGTACCTAGCCTGGGAACTCGAACGTTTCCCCCTCTCCCACCCCCAATGGGACGCCGAAACCCTCCTCCCCCTTCTAGTCCAAGCCCACACCGGCGACACCGTCGAGGCCATCCACACCCTCTTCAACGGCCTAGAACCGCACGCCCGAGCCGCCGGCCACGCCTCCGTCCTAGACGACTGGGGCAACGACCTTCTCCTCCTCCGAGGCCTCCCCGCCACCCCCTGACCACCACCACCGCTTGACCGCCCCCGCTCGGCCCCGGCCACCCACCGCCCGCCCACCGACGCCCGATGTCCGGTGCCAGCGTCCGGTACCGCTGTCCGGTGTCCGGTACCGGCGTCCGGCGTCCGGCACGGGGTCGATCACCGCTCGTCGAGCGAGCGTCCGTACGACGAGAGGCGGTTGCCGTCGACTGTTGGTTAGCGCGCGGGGGTGGGCTCGGCAACGGGCTGGAGGGCGTTGGTTGCTGCCCGTACTAGGCCTGCGTTGCGCCGCACCCAGCCGGAGACTGCCAACTGGAGGTCCTCGAGATCGCGTTCATCCAGGGCAACCGGTGGCGTGGGCACACTCGCTCCCAGCTCTGCCAGCACTGGCCGCAGCTGAAGATCTGCCAGCAGGCGATGCGCCGGCGACGCCGAGATCGTCACCGGTACCACCACCGAACCAGCCAACGCTCCCGGCGCCAGCACATCTAGGAACGACTTCAGCAAGCCGGTGTAGCTGCCCCTGTATACCGGCGTGGCCAGCACCAGCACCGAGGCCGAAGTGGTCAGGTCGATCGCATCAGCCAGCGCGATCTGCTCATCCGACTCACCTGCCTGCTGGAACAACGCGGGCGCGAAGGTCGCGAGATCTACCAGCTGATCGATCTTGAAAGGCGCGCCGAGTTCCGACGCCAGCAATTCGGCCACACAAGCGGCGGCGTTTGCCGTCCGCGAGGCGGGCTTGGGATTACCGACGACGGTCACGACGGACTGCGGCCACACCGGCGGATCAGGAAGGAACCGCGGCTCGAAGGCGACTGAAGGCATCGGGCATTTCTCCCAGCAAGAGATCGGGTGATGACCCGAGCCTAGTTAAAGTCGAGTGCGTTACTGGACTTTCTCATCTGTCGGACGTTTGCGCCGGATCCGGCTGTACACGAACCAGGCGACCGCGCCGACCACTGCCACGATCACAACCTTCTGCAGCACACCGACGTACTGCTCGATCAGGTGCCATTGCTCGCCCAGTTGATGACCGGCGATGATCAGCAGGCTGTTCCAGATCAGGCTGCCGGTCGCGGTGAGGGCCAAGAACAGGGCGATGTTCATCCGCTCCACGCCCGCCGGGACCGAGATCAGGCTGCGCACCACCGGAACCAGCCGACCGATCAACACCGCCTTCGGCCCGTGCCGCTCGAACCAGGCCTCGGCCTTGTCGACGTCCTCGATCTTGACCAGAGGAAGCTTGCCGGCCAGTGCTCTGGTTCGTTTTCGCCCGAGCACGGCCCCGATGCCGTACAACGCGAGCGCGCCGACGATCGAACCGAGCGTGGTCCAGACGATGGCACTGACCAGGCCGAAGTCGCCGCGGCTGGCCGCGAATCCCGCCAGCGGCAGGATCACCTCACTCGGCAGCGGTGGAAAGAGGTTTTCCAACGCGATCGCCAGGCCAGCTCCCGGCCCGCCGAGTTTCTCCATCATGTCGATGGCCCAGCCCGCCACACCACCGGTCGGTTCGTCGACTGCCGCTCCTGCTAGCGAGGTCACCACCACATTCGTCCACATCATGCCGTCAACCCTAGGAATGCGGCGCTTCGCGCACACTGGGGTTCGCCACCCGGTTGGCGGCGGTTTTTCCACAGTACTGAATTGTGGAAAACCACAGTTTGCGAACCGGTCGCGCCGACTACTCTCGAGCCCATGAGCGCGGCGGAACTGATGAAGCAAAGCGGGCGGACGGCGCTGGGCGTCAGTGTCGGCTCGCTTTCCGCCCTGATCGAGCTCGTCTTCCTGATCGTCGCCGGCCCCCTACTGCTCGGCGGTAAGGCGCTGCCAGGGCTACGACGGCCGGTCTACCGTTGCGCTCGGCAACTGACCCGCTTCGAGCTCTGGCGGCTGCGCCGGTATCTCGGCCGCGATGACGTCCGCACCTACACCGATCGTGGCGCTGTCAGCTATCTGGCCGTGCGCTGGCTAGTCGGACTGCTCGGCGCGGTGGTGATGTTGTTGCTGCTGCTGGGGCTGACTGTGGCCGTCTCGATGATCAGCGCGTGGATCACGGGCGGCTCATGGGGCTACATCGAGGAGGGCGACGACCGGGTCACCCACAAAGTGCTGCTCTCCGCCAGCATTCCCGGTGTGGTGCTGCTCTACCTCGACGTGATGGGCCTGCTGGGTGTGGCCGATCTCGAGGCATTCATCGCGACGCGCTATCTCGGGCCGTCAGCCAACGACCTGCTCCGCCGCCGTGTGTCCGAATTGTCGGCCAGTCGCGCGGAGGTCGTGCAGGCGGTGAACGACGAGCGCCGCCGCATCGAGCGTGACCTGCACGACGGGGTGCAACAACGCCTTGTCGCCCTCGGCCTACTGCTCAGCCGCGCCCGCCACAGCAAGGACCCAGCGAAGGCCGCCGACCTCGTCCGCCAGGCGCACGAGGAGTCCGAACAGGCGCTGCACGACCTCCGGGATGTCGCCTGGCGGGTGTACCCGACAGTGCTGGATCAGCTCGGGCTGCATGACGTGCTGGTCGACGTGGCCGATCGCGCGGGTATCCCGGTCACCCTGAGGTACGAACTCGACGGCAGGCCACCCGCATCCACCGAAACGGTCGCCTACTTCGTCATCGCGGAGGCCGTCAGCAATGCCGTCAAGCACTCGGGCGCGGACCGGGTCGAGATCACCGTCACCGGCAATTCTTCAACCCGTGCGACGTATGGGCTCACCTCTTCCGCGGCGGTGACGGCCGCGAACTCGTCCACAACGACGCAAACCTCCGCGCCTGCAATAGTGGGCGCTGTCTCGACGCCGGCTGGTACGACGAGCCCTGGTAGCCAGCCAGGCCCCGGAACGAATTCGCCACCCCACGGTCCGGCCCCGAGTGGATCGGCCGTGCCCACGAGCGGAACCGACCACCCAGACCATGCGGATGACACGGGCCCAGCGAATAGCACGGGCGACAAGGGCCGAACGGACCGCGTGGGCGGCAGGGGCGGCAAGAACGGAGGCGAGTCTGCCATCGCGAGGCTGAACTCGATCACCGTGACGGTCGTCGACAACGGGCGGGGTGGAGCCGATCCTGCCGGTCGCGGACTTACCGGCCTGGCCGGACGGGTGGCTGCCACGGACGGCCGATTCAGCGTGACCAGTCCCCTGGGCGGTCCGACCACGGTTCGAGCGGAGCTGCCATGCGGGTGATCCTGGCCGAAGACGCGACGCTGCTGCGGGAAGGGCTGGTTCGCCTACTCGTCGACGAAGGCCACGAGGTGGTGGCCGCGGTCAGCGATGGAGACGCGCTTGTTGCCGCGGTGTCCGCCGACCAGCCGGACGTGGTGGTGGTCGACGTGCGGATGCCACCGACACATACCGACGAAGGCCTGCGGGCAGCGCTGGAGATCCGCCGCCGCTGGCCGAGCGTGGGCGTTCTGGTCCTCTCGCAATACGTTGAACGGTCTTATGCGGCAGAGCTCATCACCGCTGACGCGGATGGCGTGGGCTATCTGCTGAAGGACCGGGTGATGCGGATGGAGGAATTCCTCGACGCCCTGGAACGCGTCGGCAACGGGGGCGCCGCCTTCGACCCCGAAGTCGTTCGCCAGTTGCTCTCACGCAGTAGCCATAGCGATCCGCTCGCCCAGCTCACCGCCCGGGAATCGGAGGTACTTCAGCGAATGGCACAAGGACATACCAACGCCGGGATCGCCGGCGAGCTGTTCATCTCGCAAAGCGCCGTAGAAAAGAACGTCAACGCGATCTTCGACAAGCTCGGCATTGCTCCCACGACGGGGTACAGCCGTCGCGTCCTGGCCATCCTTCACTACCTCGGCTCATGACCAGCTACTTCGCCGAAGACGACGGCGCCACCTTGACCAACACCGAAGCGGTCTCGGGTGTGTCGGCCACTCCCGCCCAGCCGGACACGACCGCTCGCGTGGCGATGTCCGCCCGAACGCCTGCCGCTGGGCCTCCGCTGGCGGGCGCCGACGCAGGGCCCGTGGGCGCGGGCGCCGCGGGACTCGTGGGCGCGGGTGACCACACGGGGCCCGTGGGCGCGGGGGACGCCGCGAGGCTCATGGTCACAGGAGAGGTGCTGGCCATCGCCGGACGGTACGGCGTCCAGGGCGATCAGGTCCGGAGCGTTCCGGGTGGGATGGCGAATCACGTGTACCTGCTCGGCGATCGACTAGTGCTGCGAATCCCGCGGAGCCATGAGTTCGTGGCGGACCTGCGAAAGGAGGTTGGCGTCATCCCAGTGGCTCGGGCGGCCGGCGTTCGGACCTCTGCGATCGTCGAGTTCGACGAAAGCCGGAGCCTGGTCGATACGCCGTACGTGGTGCTTGAGCGGCAGCCCGGCGTGGACCTCACCAGTCAAGAGCCTGCGGCCGAGGCCTGGCCCGCGCTCGGGCGAGAACTAGCGGTGTTGCATCAGGTGACACCCGAGGTCGCAGGGCCACTTCCCGGCGTCGCGTTCGACTCGGAAGGCGATCCGCGGCTGAGCGTGGAAGGCCTGGCACGAGAGGGGTACGTCGATCCGGCCACGGCGAGCTGGCTGATCGAATGGTTCGACCGGCTGGCGGCGAGATTCCCTGCGAGCAAGCAGGTCGTGCTCGTGCACGGGGATATCGCTCCGCAGAACCTCATGGCCGACCCAAGCACTGGAAAACTGACCGGCCTGATCGACTGGGGTGACGCGGCCTGGGCGGAACCTGGCCTGGAGTTCGCCAAGCTGAGACTGCGCGATGTCGCCGCCACGCTGCGCGGCTACACGAGCAGCGGGGGCGGCCCCGGTGGCTACGGTGACACCGGCGACACCGGTGACACCGGTGACACCGGCGACACCGGCGAGCACGGTGACCGCGGCGTCAGGGGGTCGGATACGGACGAGATCGCCGCTCGTGCTCTTTGGTATCACCTCAGCTGGGGGCTGTCCGGCCTCGCCAACGGCCCGCGGCCAGGTGAGCGACATTGGACGGCGCCACCTGCCAGCCGGGTGCTCGGGTTACTTCAGTTCTTCGCCGCCGATCCGCCCGCGCCCTGGCGTCACCTCACCTGAGACCCACCTGATTGAGCTGCGCGTTGGTGCCGCGTTGGTTATATTGCTGGTATGGCAACTACGTTCGAGGTGCTGGCGGAGCCGCGGAGACGCGAGATCCTCGACCTGTTGCGCGCTGGCGAACGGCCGGTGGGCGACCTGGTGGACCACCTCGGCCTGAGCCAGCCCGCCGTCTCGAAGCACCTGAAGATCCTTCGCGACGCCGGGCTGGTCGAAGTTCGGCAGGACGCGCAGCGACGGTGGTACCGCCTTCGCCCCGAGCCACTTACCGAGATCGACGCCTGGCTCGAGCCCTACCGCGACCTCTGGCACGGCCGCCTGGACGCCCTCGAACGCCACCTCGACACCATGGACTAGACCGCCCCCTCCAAACCGATCTGGCGACCCGCCACCTTCGACCGAAGGCTGAAGGCTGAAGCCGGAGACGGAACAGCCGAGGGAAGCGGTTGGCGGGAGCCGAGACCGGACGCCCGAAGGACGCGGATCGACGGCCGGATGGATGGAGGCGGCGACGCGGGCCCGAGTGTTAGGCGCGAATTTCGGCTAGGTCGAAGAGGTTTCCTTCGGGGTCGGCGAGGGTGACCCAGTGGGCGCCGTATTCGTCGTACTCGCCGAGTCGCTTGGCGCCGAGGTCTACCAGGCGGTCGATCTCGGCGGGCCAGTTGGTGGTGGCCAGGTCGAGGTGAAGGCGGTTCTTGCCGGCGCGCTCTTCTGGCACCTGGATGAACATCAGTACCGGAGACAACCCGCCGTCAGTACGGCCGACAGTGGCGAAGTACTGGGTCGCGTCGGCGTCGACAGGGCGTTCGAAGACGCCGCCCCAGAAGGCCGCGAGGTCGGCGGCGTTGGCCGCGTCGAAGGTGACATGCTCAAGGTGGATGGACATGTGGTTCAAACCTTTCACTGATTCGGACACGCCTTTGAATGCGTCGTCGCGTCGATGTGGATTTGGCGCACGTCTTGCAGGCGTCAGCGCGTGGATGCGGTTCGGCACGGCGTTGGTCGCGTCGTGTCGGGGTGGCTTTGGGTATGGCCGTGATGGCGTCGTCGCGCGTGTTGATCGCGAGCGCCGCCGCCGTGGCTAGTTCGTGGAGTAAAGCTGGAGCGGCTGCTACTTGGGTACGCCGGGGATAGCCTGGATTGGCCAGCAGACATCGGTTCGGAAGGCGGTCTCGTCGGTCGTGGCGTCGGGCCCTACGACGTACAGCTCGCGGATCGGGCCTGGAGCCACTTCGCAGTTTTCGGCGACGTAGCTGCCTAGTGCGCCGTACGTCCGGTCGAAGTCGGCAAACGAACCTTCGTGCGCCGAGATCGCGAAGTACCCGGCTGGTAGGTCGGTCAGGTCCAAGCCGCCGTACGGCGTTTGCCCGGGTGAGACCGGGAGGAAGGCCACCACCTCGCCGACGTCGTCGGTGAAGAACCCGTCGTCGTACGTCGCACCGGCGGTGGCGTTGATGCCTAGAGCAGCGGCTACTCCGCCGAGGCGCTCGAAGGTGGTTGAGCACCACGAGTCGATCTCGGAGCGGTTGACCTGGTCGGTGATCGTCAACGCCCGGAACGCGGGAATGAACCGGTACTCCACCTGGGCCGGCGGAACGGCCAGTGTGAGCATCGACCGGAGTGAGGCGATCACCTGCTGCGTCCGGACGAGTTCGCTCTCCATCTGATCTAGGTGAGCACGCAACGCCTGGTCCCGCGTCGGCACGTCCGGCGCCTCGATGACGGCACGGACCTGCGGCAGCGGCATCTTCAGTTCACGCAACCGGCGGATCAGCTGGGCCACAGCCACTTGGGACGTCTCGTACTGCCGGTAGCCGGATGAGGTGTCGATCCGGGCCGGCTCGAGCAGGCCGATGTCGTGGTAGTGATGCAGCGTCTTCACGCTCAAATGCGTGAGCCGGGAGAACTCCCCGACGGTCACCGATGCGGTCATGTGCCTAGCATTCACCCTCCGGCTACCGGAGGGTCAAACGCCGTCGCCGGCCCGCGACCGAATTGGCCACGGGCCGACGCGAAGTCCCCACCCGAGCTGCCTGAGGCGGGACTAGTGATCGGTCAGAGTTAGAGGTTCCACTTCTGGTTCGCGGCACCGGAGCAGCTCCAGATCTGGAGTGGCGTGCCGTTGGCAGAGTTGTTCCCAGTGACGTCGAGACACTTGTTGGCCTGCGGATTCACGAGATCCTTGCCAGCCGTGTAGTTCCACTGCTGGGCCGCACTCCCGTTACAGGTCCAGAGCTGCACCTTCGCCCCGTCGGCCGTCGAACCCGCATTGACGTCCAAGCACTTCCCAAGCGCCCGCAGCGTTCCGTCGCCGGGCCGGTTCCACTGCTGAGCCGAGGTGCCATTGCAGTCGTACAAGTCGACCACCGTGCCGTCAGCGGTATTCGCACCCGCCACATCGACGCACTTGCCCGCGAGACCAGTAATGGCCCCGGTGGTCCCACCCCCGCCACCACTCTGACTACCCGACCACGTGAACGTGGCCGAGGTCTTGGTCGGCAAGGTGTAAACGAACGACTGGCCACCCCAGTTGACCCGTACCGACTGCGAGCCACTCGTCGTGTTGAAGGCGATCAAAGCCTTCGAGCCGTCCGGGTTCTTCCACGCGACGTTCTTCACGGCGCTGTTGGCGTTGGACTCGATCCGAACCGCGCCAGGCTTCACGAACTTCGTCAGGTGGCCCATCGTGTAGTACTCGACGGTCTTGTCGACCTGACCCGCACGCGGCCCACCACGCTGGATCGTCACCAGGCCCGTGCAGACGTTGCACCCGGCACCGACGTACGGAAGCATGTTCTGGTCCTGCCCGAGGCTCCACTTCACCCAGGACTTACTCCAGTTGCGGGTGTAGTCGATCAGGTTGTTCATGTCCTCGACCTGCTGGTTCGGAATCCAGGTACCACCCGAGTGCTCGGTCATGTAGTGGTTGACCGCCGGGTACTGGTTGTGGACCGTCGTCTGCAGGTTCACGTCACCGCCGTACCCGTGCCAGGCGATGCCGCCGAACAGCGGGTCATTGCGTAACGCCGCGTCGGCCAACGGCACCGATCCGAGGTCGTTGTAGTTGCCCCAGTTGTAGTCCAGCACCATCACCTTCGTCGTGATGCCAGCCGCCCGGAACGCCGGAATCAGGTGATTCTTGGTGAACTCGAGCAGGCCCGCGCCGTTCCAGTTCATCGACGCGTAGCCGGTGTCGTCGGTACCGCAGCACGTCGGCTCGTTCTGCACCGAGACGTAGTCGATGCGGTTGCCCTGGGCAGCGTTCTGCTGGACGTACTTCACGAAGTACTGGGCGTACATCGGGTAGTACTCCCACTTGAGCCAGCCACGGTTGGTGAACTTGTTGTTGTCCTTCATCCACGCCGGGGAACTCCACGGCGCGCCCTTGACCTTCAGCGCCGGGTTCAGCTGGCGGGCCTGTTTCGTCAACGGCACCACGTCCGCGAGGTCGTGATTGATGGTGAAGTCGTTGAGATCGCAGCAGGTGTCGTCGTACGAGTAGTTGAACCGGGCCAGGTCCGAGGCGCCCATCGGGTTGCGCATGAAGGCGAGGCCGATGCCGTTGACCGGGTCGAACAGGTCGCGCATCACCTGGTTGCGGGTGGTCGCGCTGATCGTGTTGCTGCTGTTGAGCAACCAGGCCGCGCTGTCCGTGAACGACGCGCCGCCGCCTTCGAACGACTGGTACGTGGTGTTCTCGTTGACCGTGATCGTCTGGTTGGCGCTGCCACCGGCCGGACCGAAGCTGACGGGCGTCTGCTGCTGCAGGCCTCTCGTCACGTTCCGCCCGGCGCTGTCGTTCGTGGTGGTGAGCCAAACGTTGACCTGCTCGCCGGCGGCGTACGCCGAGTCCGCAGGTTCAAGAACGGTGAGACCTGCGGCGACCGCGCAGACCGCGGTAAGGCCGGCAATAGCCGTACGAAAGTTCGGGCGGGACCGGCCGGCAGTAGCCAGGCGGGCGATGAGGGCGGATCGGGGCATGGCGGGATCTCCCTTTGTGCCAAGGGCTTTACAGAGGCTGACGACCAGCCGGCGAATGCCCGCGTTCCCGGCGTCTGCCCGCGCCGCAACAACTGGTCAACCCGAGGTAACCACCTGTCCGCGAGCAGTGTCAACGACTCGCCATCGACTTTCTTTAAGACTTGTATTAATACTTGGTCTTGACCGCGACCCCGTTCTACCCGCAGGCTGCGTCTGCGATTCCCCTGCCTCGTTCGTACCCGCCCCCGTGGCCGGTGCCCCCGCCGGCCGAGCGAAAGTAGAGGCTCCACAATGCTTCCGAACACCCTGTCCGCCCGGCGGCGGCGTCGCCGTACCGCCTTTTTGATCGCCACCGGCGCGCTGCTGGCCGGCTCCGGCCTGATCCAGCCCACCGCGAGCGCCCAATCCACCGCTCTCCCCACAGCCGAAACCGCGGCGACAGCCACAACCGCGGCCAGCGCCGTGAACGCACCCGCCGCCGTCGGCCCGCTGGTCTGGTCCGACGAGATGAACGCCGCCGTGGGCACTCCGCCCAACTCCAGCAAGTGGCGCTACGACATCGGCGGCCACGGCTGGGGCAACAACGAGCGCCAGTACTACACCAACAGCACGCGCAACTCCGCCCACGACGGCAACGGGAACCTGGTGATCACCGCACGCCGCGAAGGTGGTTACAACTGCCACTACGGCCCATGTGAGTACACCTCGGCCCGGTTGCTCACGGCCGGCACGTTCGCCAAGCAGTACGGCCGATTCGAGGCGCGCCTCAAACTGCCTCGTACCCAAGGCCTTTGGCCCGCGTTCTGGATGCTCGGCGATGGCGGCGCGCAATGGCCGAACAACGGCGAGATCGACATCATGGAGAACATCGGCCGCGAACCGAGCAACTCGTACGGCACTCTGCACGGCCCGGGCTACTCCGCCGGCGAGGCCGTCAGCTCGCGCTACACCCTGCCGAACGGCCAGCAGTTCGCGGACGCGTTCCACACCTTCACGGTGGACTGGGAGCCGAACGCCGTCACCTGGTACGTCGACGGCCAGCAGTTCGCCCGCAAGACCCCGGCCGATCTCGGCGGCGACCCGTGGGTCTTCAACCACCCGTTCTTCATGATCATGAACGTCGCGGTGGGCGGTCACTGGCCGGGCTATCCCGACGGCAGCACGGTGATGCCGCAGACCATGGCGATCGACTACGTGCGCGTCTACGAACTGACCAGCGGCGGCAGCGGCGGCGGCCAGATCACCGGCCTCGCGGGCAAGTGCCTCGACGTCGCCGGCGCCAACTCGGCCGACGGTACGACGGTGCAGCTGTACGACTGCAACGGTACGGCGGCGCAGCAGTGGACCCGTCCAGGTGACGGCACAATCCGTGCCCTGGGCAAGTGTCTCGACGTGGCCGGCGCCAACACCGCCAACGGCACTCGCGTGCAAATCGCCACCTGCAACGGGAATGCCGCCCAGCAATGGGTCTACACGGGCGCGAGAGATCTCGTGAACCCGCTGGCCAACAAGTGCCTCGATGTCACCGGCAACAATTCGGCCAACGCGACGCCAACCCAGATCTGGACCTGCGGTGGCGGCGCCAACCAGAAGTGGAACGTCAGCTAAACCCCAACCGCGGCGGAATCGCACAACGTCCGAAGGCCACGCCCCAGGCCTTCGGGCGTTGCCGCGTTCTGGCCCTGCCAAAGACTCCCCGCCGCAAAGCGGTCACAAGCGTCCGATGAACCGCGACACGCCTGGTAACAAGCGTCCGATGAACGGTATACAACCCGGGTTAGGGGGTGAGGATGGTTACGGCGTGGTGGCGGTGGGTGGCGAAGAGGAGTAGGGCGGTTTTGGTGTCGCGGGAGCGGAGGGCGGCGACCAGTTCGTGGTGCTCGTGCGGGATGTTGCCGTGGTAGTTCTCCGTACTGACCCCGATGCGTGTCAGCAGGAATAGGTGCACCTGGCAACGAATGGCCTGCCAGGCCTCCTGGAGACGGCGGTGCCGGGCGGCAGCGTACACCGCGTCGTGGAAGGCGATATCGCAACGGACCATCGCGTGTTCGTCCTCCGCTCGGTCCATCCGGCTGGCGGCGAGTTCGATGGCGGCGAGGTCGTCTTCCGAGGCGTGCGCGATGACTCGTTTGACCGCGAGTTGCTCCAACGCGTCGCGCAGGCTGTCCAGCTCGGCGATGTCCTCGGCCGACAAGGCGGTCACCGTCGCGCCGCGATGCCAGGCGCTTCGGACCAGGCCTTCGCCTTCGAGCCGGAGTAAGGCCTCGCGAACTGGGCCGCGGCTGACCTCCAGAGCGCTGGAGAGTTCCACCTCGCGCAGTTGCCGGCCCGGGCCGTACACGCCGCTGAAGATGGCCTCGCGAATGCTGTCGGCCACCTCATCGGCCAGACCTCGCCTGCGCGCCGGAGCCATGCCGCCTTGATCGACCATGCACCGATCGTACCGGATGTCGCAATGTTAACATTAGGACGATCCAGCAACCTCGATGGAAGGCAGGACTGCAGCCATGACCGTTCTCGATTCGCCGATTCCGCGCTTCCACCTGGCGATGCCGGTCGACGACCTGGTCGCCGCGCGCCACTTCTATGGCGAGGTGCTCGGCCTCGAACAAGGCCGCAGTTCAGACTCCTGGATCGACTGGAACCTGCACGGCCACCAGTTCGTGACGCACCTGGCCCCGACTCGCGCCGAGCGCATTTCCAACCCCGTCGACGGGCACGACGTACCGGTGCCGCACTTCGGCTTGATCCTGACGGTGCCGGAGTTCCAGAAGCTGGCCGATCGCCTCCGGACCGCCGGCACGAAGTTTGTGATCGAACCGTACGTGCGTTTCGAAGGCCAGACCGGCGAACAGTGGACGATGTTCCTGCTGGACCCGGCCGGCAACGCCCTCGAGTTCAAGGCCTTCGCCGACGACTCCCAGGTCTTCGCCGCCTAATTCCCTCGCCACACGGCCGCGCCAACCCAGCCTCGTCACGCGGCCGCGCCACCCCAGCTCGGCCGCGCTGCCACAAGGGGTTAGGCCCGGTGCGCCTCGATCAACGAGGCGTACCGCAGACCGCTGGTCTTCATCACGCGAGTCCCCGTCGGGTAGTCGACGTACGCGAGACCAAAACGCGGCGCATACCCATACGCCCATTCGAAGTTGTCCAGCAGACTCCACGCGAAGTACCCGGCCAGCGGCGCGCCTTGTTCGACCGCCCGGGCGCACGCGGCGATGTGCTGCTCGAGGTACCGCGCACGTGGTTCGTCGGTCACGAAGAACGTCTCGTCGGGCGCGTCGACCCAGGCTGAGCCGTTCTCCGTCACGTAGATCTTCTCCGCGCCGTACTCCTTGGTCAGGCGGAGCAGCAACTCCTCCAGACCGGCCGGGTGGACCTCCCAGTCGAGCATGGTGCGCTCGGAGTTCGGCCCGTCGACCTGACTGAAACCGAGAACCGGCACGGTCTCGTCGGCCTTCACGATTTGGCGGAAGTAGTAGTTCAAGCCCACGAAGTCCGTCGGCGCCGCGATGATGTCGGCATCTCCCGGCCGCTCGGGCAGTTCCACGCCGTACTGCCCGACCATGTCGGCCGGGAACCCACGCCCGTTGACCGGGTCGAGCCACCAGCGGTTGATGTGGCCGTCGGCGAGCTGGGCGGCGCGCACGTCCTCGGCGGACTCACTCGCGGGCTCTACCGGGCTGAGGTTGACCACCAGACCGACCGAGGCATCCGGTACGGCGGCACGCAAGGCCTGTACGCCGAGACCGTGCGCCAGCAACAGGTGGTACGACGCCCGCACGGCGGTGGCCGGATCGGTAATGCCCGGTGCCATCCGGCCTTCCCAGTGGCCGATCCACGCGGAGCACAGCGGCTCGTTCAGCGTGACCCAGTCGTGTACGCGATCGCCGAGACGTTCGCCGACCACCGTCGCGTATTCGGCGAAGCGGTACGCCGTGTCACGCGAGGCCCAACCACCCAGGTTCTGCAACGCCTGCGGCAAATCCCAGTGATACAAGGTCAAGAACGGTTTGATGCCCTCGGCAAGCAATCCGTCAACCAGACGGTCGTAGTAGTCGAGGCCCGCCGCGTTGACCGCGCCGGAGCCGGCCGGAATCACCCGCGGCCAGGCCACCGAAAACCGGTAAGCGTCGACGCCGAGTTGCTTCAGCAAGGCGATGTCCTCGGGCCAGCGGTGGTACGAGTCGCACGCGACCTCACCGGAATCGCCGTTGTCGATCGCTCCGGGCTGGTCGCAGAAGGTGTCCCAGATCGACGGCAGGCGGCCATCGACGTCGATGGCACCCTCGATCTGGTACGCCGAAGTGGCGCTCCCCCAGACGAAATCCGGGCCGAGCGCGGTCAAGTCAGGCATCTGCAACCCCCACGGGAAAGAACTTTTTACACACGATAGTTGAAGTCGTGAATCCGACCTAGCGGCAACGTCCAACCCGTGAAACATCCCCTGAAACAAGCCAGCGGACGACCGCGGACGATCAGCGCGCGGCCAAGGTGTCCGGACGACGCGCGCCACCCTCGCGCAGCAACCGCAAGACCGGCAGCGTCGCCGCCCCGAGCGCGACGGCGTCCTGGCCGAGTTCGCACAGCTCGATCGAAACCTGCGCGAACGGCTGCCGCAACGCATGCCGGGCCGTCGCCTCGCGCAACTGCGGCAGATACCGCTCCCCGATGGCGATACCGGCCCAGCCACCGAGCACGATCCGCTCGGGATTGAACAGATTGACCAGGTTCGCGAAACCCGCGCCGAGATAGCCGATCGTCTCGTCGATCACCTGCGCCGCCACCTTCGACGAACCCGTCAGGTCGAGCAACGCGCTGAAGGCGGACTCCTCGTCGGCACCCGGCGCGGCCTTGCCCCGGTTGGCCTGGCGGAACCGGTCCAGCACGCCCTCGGCACCGGCGTACGCCTCGAGACAGCCGGATGACCCGCACCGGCACTGCCGTCCGCCGTACGCGATGGTGGTGTGACCCCATTCGCCCGCGCTGCTGCGCGCACCGCGATAGCTCACGCCGTTGGCCACCAGGGCCGAACCGACACCGGATCCGACCAGGGCGATGACGGCATGCTCGGCGCCACGGCCCGCACCGAACCACATCTCGGCCTGGCCCAACGTGTTCGCGCCGTTGTCCACCTGAACCGGGACCGTCGTACCGGCCTGCAGCATCGCGCCAAGCGGTACGGCGTCCCAGCCAAGGGTTTGCGCGTGTACGACGGCATCGGCCGGGCCTTCGACAATGCCCGCGACGGCCACGCCGAGACCGAGGACCTGCGCGGGCGCGACACCGGCCTGGGCGGTCACTTCGGCCAGGCCCTGCAGGACGCGATCGACCACCAGGGACGGCTCGGGCGTGGGCGACTCGATCGGATACTCGACGGTGGCGAGCACCTGCATCGCCAGGTCGAACAGCTCGACGCGGACGCGGGTCTCCCCCACTTCCGCCCCGGCGACGGAGGCGAAACCCGGCGCGACGCGGAGCAGTACCCGTGGCCGGCCGCCGTCGGATTCGACCGAACCGGCCTCCTCGACAACACCTTCCTCGAGCAGTTCGCCAACCAGGTTGCTGACGCTGGCCGCGCTCAGCGAGGTCTCGCGGACCAGCTCGAACCGGCTCAACGGACCGGATCGGTAGATGCTGGTCAGGATGACCGACCGGTTGGACCGGCGCATGTCGCGGACCGTGGTCCGACGTGACTCCATCGCGTTGTTCGCCCCACCTGTCATGTCCGCACCCTGCCCGGCTGGATCTGCCCAGCCATCATGCACCAGCGGCCGGGGTTTAAGTGTTCGGCCTTCGAACACTGGCGCGCATGAGAGCGCTCTGCCACGCTAACTCCCATGCATGAGAGCGCTCTTACACACCGGCCGGCCGGTTCTGAGCGTGACAACGATGGACCTTGCAACACAGTTCGATCACGCCGTCAACTTCGTTATCGGACCGTGATTGACGTGACCTGAACCACTCGGCTTTAGTTCTCGGAACCGCTTCCGAAACCGGTTCCGAACATTCCGGAGGTGGTTCGGAAACAAAACCCCAACCGCCCGAGGGGAGTTCACGTGTCGATCACGATCGCCGATGTCGCGGCCCGAGCCGGAGTCAGCAAGACCACCGTCTCGCGGGTGCTGAACGGCAAAGGCGAACTGGACCTGCGCACCGCCGAACGGGTCCGCCAGGTGATCGCCGAACTCGGTTACGTGCCCAGCGCGCGAGCCGTCGGACTGGCCCGCGGCCGGACCCGGATCGTCGGCATGCTGGTGCCCTCGCTGACCTGGCCCTGGATGGGCGAGGTGCTGCAGGGTGCCGTCGACGTGGTCGAGACCGAGGGCTACGGCCTGCTGCTGTTCACCTGCAACCGCGGTGAGGAGTCGATGCAGCAGTTCGCCTCGCAGGTCTCGGCCCAGTCGTTCGACGGCCTGCTGGTGATCGAGCCCGAGGGCACGCTGGCCTACATCGAGCAACTGCACGCCCGCGGGCTTCCGGTCGTGATGATCGACGACCGCAGCAAGCAACCAGTCTTCCCGTCGGTGGCCACCACCAATGTCGACGGGGCCGAGGCAGCGGCCCGGCACCTGATCGAGCTCGGCCGAAAGCGGCCGCTCGTGATCACCGGTGTCGAGCGCTTCGGCTGCACGCAAGAACGGCTCGACGGTTTCCGCGACACCTACGCGGCCGCCGGTATCGAGCTGGATCCCCGCCTGGTCTTCGAGGGTGACTTCACCCACGACTGCGGCCGGCGCGGGGTGCAGTACGCGATCGACGCCCAACTCGGGTTCGACGCGATCTTCGCGCACAACGACCTGTCCGCCGGCGGCGCCATCCAAGCCGTCCGGGAGTCGGGCCGCAGCGTTCCCGGCGACGTCTCGGTGGTCGGGTTCGACGACATCCCCTACGCCCAGCACACCGAACCACCGCTGACCACGGTGCATCAGCCGATGCGCCAGATGGGTCAGACCGCGGCCCGGATGCTGATGGGCTACTTCAACGGTCAACCGCTGCCCGAGGAACCGACCGTACTGCCCACGACGCTGATCGTGCGCAGCTCGACCGCTCCCGCGTAGCCCTACGAGTCGCCGGACGGCGAGGTGCCTGCCCGTACCTCGCCCTCCGCGCCTCACCCCTGCATCACCTAGTCAAGTAACCGTCAGTCATCCGCCCAGAAGTTGTGACCGATCAACAGGAGGAACGTCATGCGAGCTCGACGTACAGTCGCTCTCGCCCTAGCGGGCGTGCTTGCGGTAGCCACGGCTGCCTGTAGTGGTGAATCGAAGAACAACAGCGGCTCGAGCGGCCCCGCCACCGTGCTGAACGTCGGCATGCCGAACGGCCCGCAGACCGAGAACCACAACCCTTTCCTCGGGTCGTCGTCGGGCGCCTCGCTCGGCTACCGGTGGATGATCTACGAGCCCCTGGTGATGCTGAACTCGATCGCACCGAAGGATCCAGGCAAGCCCTGGCTGGCGACCGAGTGGAAGTGGGCCGACAACTTCACCAAGCTGTCGCTGACCATTCGCGACGGCGTGAAGTGGTCCGACGGCAAGCCGATGACCGCCGAGGACGTCGCGTTCTCGTTCCAGCTGCGCAAGACGAACGCCGGGCTGAACCCGGAGGCGATTCCCTACGGTGAGATCAAGCAGACCGGTAACAAGATCGACCTGACCTTCACCAAGTCGCAGTTCGTCAACCAGGCCAAGGTGCTGACCACCTTCGTCATTCCGAAGCACATCTGGTCGGTGCTGAAGGACCCCACCACCGACGTGGTGAAGAACCCGATCGGCACTGGTCCGTACACGCTGAAGTCGTTCACCCCGCAGACCACCACCCTGACCGTGCGCGACGAGTACTGGCAGGACCTGCCGAAGGTCAAGGAACTGCGCTACACGTCGTACAACGACAACAACGCGCAGACCACCGCCCTGGCCAACGGCGCCTCGGAGTGGAGCTTCGTCTTCATCCCGAACTACAAGACCGTGTACGTCGACAAGGACCCTGTGCACCACAAGCTCTGGTTCCCGGCGAACCTCGGTATTCACGGCCTGTGGATCAACACCGAGAAGAAGCCGTTCGACAACCCCGCCCTGCGTCGCGCGATGGACAAGGTGATCAACCGCGACGACATCTTCCTGCAGGGTGAGGCCGGGTACTTCTACCCGAAGATCGAGAGCGTGACCGGTATCCCGACCCCGGCCGGCGATGCCTTCATCGCGCCGGAATTCGAGGGCAAGCTGCACAAGGTCGACCTCGAAGGCGCCAAGCAGGAACTGGCCGCGGCCGGGTTCAAGCTCGAGGGCGACGTACTGTCCGACCCGAGCGGCAAGCCCGTCACGATCACGCTGACCGACCCGGCCGGCTGGTCCGACTACATCACCGACCTCGAGATCATCAAGGACAACCTGTCCACGATCGGGATCAAGGCGACGGTGGACAAGGCCAACCAGGACGCCTGGTTCAAGGCCGTTGACGAGGGCCGCTTCGACGCCACCATGCACTGGACCAACGGTGGCGCGACGCCGTACGACATCTACCAGAACATCATGGACGGCAAGATCTACAAGCCGATCGGCAAGGGTGGCGTCTCCGGCAACTACGGCCGGTTCAAGAACGCCGAGGCCACCAAGGCCCTCGATGAGTACGCGAACGCCACCGACGACGCCACTCGTACCAAGGCGCTGAACACGTTGCAGAAGATCATGGTCGAGCAGATGCCGGTCATTCCCACCTCTGCCTCGAACGTCGGCGGTATGTACAACACGAAGAACTGGGTCGGTTGGCCCGACGAGCAGAACCAGTACGCGCCGGCCCAGCCGACGCAGCAGAACGCTCTGCACATCGTCCTCAACCTGAAGCCCGCCGGTTCATAACCTAGCCCGTCCGGAAAGGGAATCGGACCGCCCTCCGATTCCCTTTCCGGGCGCTCTTCACCGCCACGTTGAGTTCCAGCTAGGAGTCCAGGCATGACGGCCACCCCCACGGCTCAGACCACCTCCGATGTGGTCCTCGAGGCCAAAGGCCTCACCAAACACTTCGCCGTACGACGCGGCCTGCGCGATCTCCTCACCCGGGAGAAGAGCGCGGTGCACGCCGTCGACGACGTCACCGTGACCCTGCGACGCGGCCGCGTGACGGCCCTCGTGGGCGAGTCCGGTTCCGGCAAGTCGACCGTCGCGCGACTGCTCGCTCAGTTGTACCCGCGCACCGCCGGCGATATCCGCCTGCACGGTGAAAGCGTCGAGGTGAAGGGCGGCCGGCCTTTCCGCCGGTACGTCCGCAAGGTCCAGATGATCTTCCAGGACCCGTTCGCGTCGCTGAACCCCGTGCACACGGTGCGGTACCACCTGACCCGCGCGCTGAAGATCCACGGCAACGCCGGTAAGGGTTCGGCCGAACTGGAGAAGGCCTTGCAGACTCTGCTGGAGCGGGTGCAGCTCGTTCCGGCCGAGCGCTATATCGACAAGTTCCCGCACGAGCTGTCCGGTGGCCAGCGCCAGCGGGTCGCGATCGCTCGCGCGCTCGGCGCCAATCCCGAGGCACTGCTGGCCGACGAGCCGGTGTCGATGCTGGACGTGTCGATCCGCCTCGGCGTACTGAACCTGCTGCGCGATCTGAAGGACCGCCTCGATCTGGCGATTCTCTACATCACCCACGACATCGCCTCGGCCCGGTACTTCGCCGACGAGACTTTGGTGATGTACGCCGGGCGCATGGTGGAAGGTGGCGACTCCGAGACGGTGACGCAACGCCCGGCCCATCCGTACACCCGGCTGCTGATCGAGAGCGCGCCCGATCCGGACCGGATGGCCGCCGTCGGCCCGGACGAGGTCCCGCAGGACAAGGCCGGTGGTGAACCGCCCAGCCTGATCAAGCCACCGAGCGGCTGCCGGTTCCACCCGCGCTGCGTGCACGCGATGCCGAAGTGCTCGACCGAACTACCGCCACGGTTCGAGTTGCCTGATGGCGAAGACCATTGGGCCGCCTGCTGGTTGTACGAGATCACCCACAAGCCGGCCGAGCCGAAGCAGGAGGCCACCCGATGAAGTTCCTGCTGCAGCGGATCGCCTTCTATGCGTTCACCGCGTGGGCCGCGATCACGATCAACTTCTTCATTCCCCGGATGATCCCGGGTGACCCGGTCACCTCGCTGATCAACCGGTACCAGGGCCAGATCAGTACCGAGGCGCTCGACTCGCTGTACGTGCTGTTCGGCCTCGACAAAGACGCCAGCATGTGGAGCCAGTACGTCGACTACTGGGGCCAGTTGTTCCGCGGTGACCTGGGGCTTTCGTTCACGTTCTTCCCGACGCCGGTCGCGAGTGTGCTCGGGCAGAGCCTGCCGTGGACCGTCGCGCTGGTCGGTATCACCACCTTCGCCAGCTTCATGATCGGCACGTTCCTCGGCGTCCTGGCCGGATGGCGGCGCGGGTCCTGGATCGACGGGTTGTTGCCGGCGACAACGTTCCTGTCGTCGATCCCGTACTTCTGGCTCGGCCTGATCGCGATCGCGTTGTTCGCCGGTCAGGGCAGCTTCTTCCCGTCCTCGGGTGGTTACGAACCCGGCCTGGTGCCGAGCTGGGACGGCGAGTTCATCAGCAGCGCGATCCGGCACAGTCTGCTGCCCGCGATCACGATCCTGATCTCGTCGGTCAGCGGCTGGATCCTCGGTATGCGCAACATGATGATCACGGTCGCCTCCGAGGACTACATCACGGTCGCGCACGCCAAGGGCCTGTCCGAGCGCCGGGTGATGGTCGGCTACGCCGCCCGGAACGCGTTGCTGCCGAACGTGGCCGGTTTCGCGTTGTCGCTCGGCTTCATCGTCGGCGGCACGCTGCTGGTGGAGATCGTCTTCTCCTATCCCGGCATCGGCTTCAACCTCTTCCAGGCGGTCGGTTCGAAGGACTACCCACTGATGCAGGGTGTCTTCCTGGTCATCACGTTGTCGGTACTGGTCGCCAACCTGATCGCCGACGTGGCCTATCTCGTCCTCGACCCGCGCACCCGTAAGGAGGGCTGAGCATGTCCGTCTCCGCCAGCACCGCCACCACGGTCGGACCGGACGGCCCGGTCGCCGCCGCCGGTACCGGGCCCGCCGCGAAACGGCAGCGCCTGCGCTTCGTCGCGAACGGTAAGGCCGCCACCGGCCTCGTCGTACTCGCCTTTTTCGTCCTGATCGCGATCATCGGCGAGTGGATCGCGCCGTACGACCCGTCCGCGCGCAGTAGCGACATCCTGCAGGGGCCGTCCGGTAAGCACTGGTTCGGCACCACCCATCTGGGTCAGGACATCTTCAGCCAGATCCTGGTCGGTACTCGCGGCGTGATGTTCGTCGGTCTGCTGGCCGGTGTGATCGCGACCGTGTTGTCCGTGCTGATCGGGGTCAGCTCGGGCTTTCTCGGCGGTGCCGCCGACGAGGGCCTGTCCGCGTTGTCGAACGTCTTCCTGGTCATTCCGGCCCTGCCGCTGATCATCATCGTGGCCTCCACGATTCCGGGCGCGGGTGACCTGATGGTTGCCCTGGTCATCGGTTTGACCTCGTGGGCCTGGGGTGCGCGGGTACTACGGGCGCAGACGCTGTCGCTGCGACGGCGTGACTATGTCGAGGCGGCGCGCGCCACCGGCGAGAGCACCTGGCGCATCGTGTGTGTCGAGATTCTGCCGAACCTGACCGCGATCATCGCCTCCAGCTTCGTCGGCACGGTGATCTTCGCCGTGATGTCCGAGATCACGCTGGCCTTCATCGGTATCTCCACCATCTCCGAATGGAACTGGGGCACGATCCTGTTCTGGGCGCAGAGCCAGCAGGCCCTTGCCCAGGGCGCCTGGTGGTGGTTCGTACCGGCCGGTCTGGCCATCGCGATCCTCGGTACCGCCCTGTCGCTGATCAACTTCGGTATCGACGAGTTCGTCAGCCCGCGCCTGCGCAACAGCGGCAAGACCAAGCTCAAGACGAACGACGGCCGGACCGTGCGGATGCGGGTCGGTTTCACGCCCGTGCTCGGAACCAAGCCTCTCGCGACGCCGGTACTGCGGCCCGCCGAGACCGACGACCTGGTGAAGGATGGGGTGCGATGAAGCCGCCCGTGCTGGAGATCAAGAACCTGAACGTCGATTACGGCCTCGGCGAGAAGGCCGTACAGGCGGTTCGCGACGTCACGCTGACCCTGCGCAAGGGCGAGGTGCTCGGCCTCGCCGGCGAGAGCGGCAGTGGCAAGTCGACCCTCGCGTACGGCGTGACCCGGCTGCTTCCGCCGCCAGGCGTGATCAGCGGCGGCTCGGTCATCTACCACCCGCCGAACGGCGAGCCGTACGACGTGATGAGCCTGTCCGACTCGGATCTGCGCAAGTTCCGCTGGGCCGAGACGTCGATCGTGTTCCAGGGCGCGATGAACTCGCTCAACCCGGTCCACAAGGTGTCGACCCAGTTGCTCGACGTACTGAAGGCCCACCAGCCGCACACCACCCCGGCGGCGCGCGAGGCGCGGGCGCGGGAACTGCTCAAGCTGGTCGGCATCTCCGCCGACCGGATGGAGGCCTATCCGCACCAGCTGTCCGGCGGTATGCGCCAGCGGGTGATGATCGGGATGGCGCTCGCGCTCGAACCGCAGGTTGTCATCATGGACGAGCCGACCACCGCGCTCGACGTGGTGATGCAGCGGCAGATCCTGGCCCAGCTGGTCGAACTGCGCGAGCGGCTCGACTTCTCCGTGCTGTTCATCACCCACGACCTGTCCCTGCTGGTCGAGTTCTCCGACCGGATCGCGATCATGTACGGCGGCCGCATCGTCGAGGAGGCCCGGGCGGCCGATCTGTACCGCGACAGCCTGCACCCTTACAGCGAGGGCCTGCTGAAGTCGTTCCCCGCGCTGCGTGGACCGAAGAAGGAACTGGCCGGCATTCCCGGTTCGCCGCCGGACCTGCGCGGTATGCCCTCGGGCTGCTCGTTCCACCCGCGGTGCCCGCACGCGTTCGACCGGTGCTCGGCGGAGATCCCGCTGCTGGGCAATCCGACCGTCCGTCCGGATGCCACCCGGTCGGTCGCCTGCTGGCTGCACGACACCAATCTCACTCCGGTCGCCTGACCTTTCGAAGGGAGCCCGTACGGCGTGCGTTCCGCGTGCGCCGTACTTCAGCCTATGAACACTGTTGCCGCCACGACCACGCCGCCGGTCACCGTTCCGGTCTCAGAATCCGACCGGGCCCTGATCGCGAGTCTGCCGACCGATTTCCGCTGGGGCGTCGCCACCTCGTCGTACCAGATCGAGGGCGCGGTGGACGTCGACGGCCGTACGCCGTCCATCTGGGACACCTTCTGCCGGGTGCCCGGCGCGGTGCACGAGGGTGACAACGGCGATATCGCCTGCGAGCACTACACCCGGATGCCCGAGGACGTTGCCCTGATCAAGGAACTCGGAGTCGACAGCTACCGGTTCTCGGTGGCGTGGCCGCGGATCCAGCCGCACGGGCGCGGGCCGGTCAATCCGAAGGGGCTCGCCTTCTACGACCGGCTCGTCGACGAACTGCTGGCCAAGGGCCTCGATCCGTGGCTGACGCTCTACCACTGGGATCTGCCGCAGGAGCTGGAAGACGCGGGCGGCTGGCCGGCGCGGGACACGGCGTACCGGTTCGCCGACTACTCGATGCTGGTGTTCGACGCGTTGCAGGACCGGGTCAAGAACTGGACCACGCTGAACGAGCCGTGGTGCTCCGCGATGCTCGGTTACGCCTATGGTCTGCACGCGCCGGGTAAGCAGGACTTCCCGGCCGCTATGAACGCCGTACACCATCTGCTGCTCGGTCACGGCCTCGCGACTCAGGCGATGCGCGCGGCGGCGAAGAGCCCGATCGACCTGGCCATCGTGCTGAACGCCGCCACGGCATATCCGGCGACGGACGCGCCCGAGGACATCGCGGCGGCGCACCGGGCCGACGGGATGGGTGCGCGGATCTATCTTGATCCGCTGGTGCATGGGCGCTATCCGGCTGACGTCGTCGCCGATCTGGGCAAGCGTGGCATCGAGTTTCCGGTTCAGGACGGCGATCTGGAGATCATCTCGACGCCGATCGATGTGCTCGGGCTGAACTACTACTTCAGTCAGCAGTTCAGCGGTAGCGACGAGAACGGCCGGACCACCGACGACGAGGGCTTTCCGATCAGCCGGGTGTTGCCGCTCGGGCGGGACAAGACCGCGATGGACTGGGAGATCGTGCCGGAGGGTTTCACCGATCTGCTGGTTCGGGTCAGCAAGGACTATCCGGGTATTCCGTTGGTGGTGACGGAGAACGGGGCCGCCTTTGCGGATGAGGCCGATGAGAACGGCTTTGTCGTCGACGACGGGCGGACGGCCTATTTCGTGTCGCATGTCGCGGCTGTGGCGGCGGCTCGTCAACAGGGAGCTGACGTGCGCGGGTATTTCGCGTGGTCGTTGCTGGACAACTTTGAGTGGGCTTACGGATACGACAAGCGGTTCGGGATAGTTCGGGTCGACTACGACACTCAGAAGCGAACTCCCAAGAAGAGTGCGCTGTGGTTGCGCGACACGATTCGGGCGGTTCGTGGGGCTTAGTCTCCGATCTGCCGAGGCCGGTGGTCATCGGTGGGCACCCGTCCCCCTGAGTCTTTCGAATTGTCAGGTTGGTTCGGGCCGCGTCAAGGGTTTGGGAATCACCTGCGGTGACGCATGCGCGCCCTTGACCCGGCCCGAACCAACCAAAGGCGGCAGCTATCAGGGGGACGGGTGAGGTCTGCCCGGGATCGGGGGGATTCCGTGCGCTGCGCGCCGGGTTGACCGTCGGGCTTCGGCGTCGGGTTCGGCGTCGGGTTCGGCGGGCTGTCGCGTCGGGTTGTCGCGTCAGCTCGCCACGTCGTGGTTCGGCGTCGGGTTCGGCGGGCTGTCGCGTCGGGTTCCACGTCGGTTGCCGCGTCTGGTTGTGCCGTCGGCGTCGGGTTATCGCGTCAGGTTTGCGGCGTTTTGGCCGGGTGGTTGGCGGCGGGTGGCCTGGACGGGTCGGCTGCCGACTTTTGGTACGACTACCCGGCTGCAACCGGGTAGCGGTCAAACAACTCGGCAGCGGGCACGCTAGAACCCGGCAGGCAGTCCGAAATCCGGTGGCCGCACGAAAACCCGGCACGCGCGCCCGTCCAGACCACCCAAAGGGCGCCTGTCGCACTCCCGCACCTGGCCGGCCCTCCCGATCCCGCGCGTGGCCAGCTGTTGCGGTGTCCTGGGTGTGGCCGGCCACTGCGCCGGTGGGTTACCACCTCGGAATCCCAGGTGGTAACCCACCACGCGAGTGGCCAGCCACTCTCCCGCCGACCTCTCCCACCGACCTCTCCCACCGACCTCTCCTGGCGGTCATCTCGTCGACCGTTGCGGGGTCCCGGCCCTAGGCGCCTCCGGGTGGGCAAGAGGCGTCGAGTGGATTCGGGGTCAGGGGCAGGTGTCTGCTGGGTGGGTGCCGGTGGTGAGGTAGGTGTTCACCGTCTTGACGATGCAAGGGACTCGCTCGTCGTACACGCCGTGTGCCCGGCGGTCCGTGGTGACCAAGGACGAGCGGGACAGCTTTCGGTGTAGGGAGCGGGCCCATTGCAGGGGGATGTCGTCGCGTTCGGCCTGCACGATCAGTAGCGGTACGTCGTTGCCGATCGTGATGGGTTTTTCGTTGGTGTGGTGCGGCCAGAACGCGCAAGGCAGGATGCCCGGGCTGAAGATCCGCTGCTTCGTCCTGGTGATCTCACGCCAGTACGGCGCTGGGCCGGTCGGCCAGCCGCGGTCGTTGCAGAGGTAGCCGAAGGACGCCGCGAAGTAGCTGTCGAGCCCGTCGGCTCCCTCGTAGTACAGCTGCAGGAGTCCGGCCAGCGACTCGGGCGGGGTCTTGCGATAGACCATCGCGGCAACGTTCTCGGCCATTGCCGGGTAGTCGCTCTCGTCGCCGAGGGAACCCTGTACCAGGAATGGCACATCCACCGGCTTGATCCGGTAGGCGCCCAGCGTGAACGGCTTGTCCCGTAGTCGCTCGACCGTCTTTCGTACGGCCGCGACCGTTTCACCGAGGTGGTACTGGTCATGCCGCCAGGCCACCCAGGCGGCCCATTCGTCGAAGGCGATCTCTTTGCGATGTCCCGTGTTCAGGTGGTCGTACTCCGAGCCTTCGACGTTCGTGACGCTGTCGACCACCATGCGATCGACGTATCGGCCGAACAGTTGGCTGTAGACGATTCCGAGGTCCGCGCCCCAGGAGACGCCGTAGTACGAGATCTTCGGCTCTTGCAGGGCTTGGCGGATGGCGTCCAGATCCCGGGCCGCATTGGTGATACTCGCGTGCTTCAGCCTGTCGTCGGTACAACCCGCAGCGTAGGCCTTGGCCCGTCGAGTGGCCTGGGCGAACTCGGTCCGGGTCTTCGGCGTACCGAACAGGTCCGCCGGTACGACCGGCCCGCAGGTCAGCGGCGTACTCCTGCCGGTGAAACGTACGTCGACCCCGATGAGGTCGTATTGGTCGGCCACCTCACCTAACAGCGGTTTGAGCTGCAAGGGGTAGTTCAGCCCGGGTCCACCCGGGCCACCGGGATTTACGAGCAGTACGCCGCGCTTGTGCTTCGCGGGAATCCGGGAGACCGTCAGCTCGATCTGGCGGCCGGTGGGATCGCTGTAGTCCAGAGGCACCCTCACCGTCGTACACCGGGCATTCGCCTCGTCGAGGTCCTTGTCGTCGCATGCCGTCCAGGTCGGACCTGGAGCCGCTGTCAGGGTTGCACCGAGCATGGTGAGTATCGCGATCAGCTTCATGCCCCGACGCTAGAAAGGTCTCGCTTTGGCGTCAGCAGCTTGAGCGCCCCCTAGTCGGTAGTGTTCGCGCTACCTTCGAGCCGTAACGTATGCCGCGTGCTGGCGATAAACCAGCTACCTGAACCACCGAAGGGCCGGGCGGGCGGCCCGGTCCTTCGGTCTTCAGGCCGCTTCTAGCTTGAGGGCCGGCCCCGGGCCTTCGGCGCGAGCGGTGGTTGGCATGATGCCGCCATGCGAATCCCGGAGAACGAGGTTGGCCTCGATCTGGACGACGGCGGCCGCTGGACCTCCCTGCAGCTCGGGGGACGGGAGTGGTTCCGGACCAGCGCGGGCGGCGGCGACCGGAACGGCCTCACGACGTACGTCGACTCAGGTGGTCTCGACGAGTGCTTCCCGACCGTGCGGCCCGATCACGGGGTGTTGTGGAACCAGCCGTGGGGTGTTGTCGACGAGGCTGATGAGTGGGACGTCGTACAGACCGAGGAAGCCGTCTTCTTGCGCCGGCTCAACGGTGGGGATGCGCCGGACGAGCTCGGGCCGCAGACGATCTGGGCCGACTATCGGCTGCTGGCCGAACCGGGTTACCGGTTCATTTGGGCGGCGCGGGCCTCGCTCGACTGCGAGGCGGGCGCCCAACTCGTACCGGACGATCTTCCGGCGGCTGAGCTGGACGGCGACACGGTACTGCCCGGGTGCGCGTCGGCCTCGGTGGTCGATCGGGGGCAGACGCTACGGCTCGCGGTTACTTGCCTAGGGCAACCGACCTCGTTCGCGATATGGCGCGACGGGCTGTCGCACGACGGCCTGGTGGTCGGCCCGATGCTGGGCCGGATCTTCGACCTCGCCGAGGCCGGACCGGCCGACGCGGCGGTCGTCGGTCCGGCCGGCGAGATCACCTGGCGGCTGACCCTGAGTTCCGGATGATCACGCCATCCGGATGACGTGGTTATCCAGGTGACGCGGATATCCGGATGCCGCCGTTATCCGGGTGGCGTGGTTATCCGGGTGGCGCGAGTATCCGGGGGGCGCGACTATCCGGGGGGCGCGAGTATCCGGGTGGTTCGGTTATCCGAGTGGGAGGTTGAGTACGGCGCCGGGCACGTCGGTCGCGTTGGTCGCGTGGATCCGCTTCAGCTCGTCCGCGGTGAGCGCCCGGCGGTACATCCGGACCTCGTCGAGCGTGCCGTCGAACCGGTGCAGACCGTCCAGCCGCTGGCCGACGTACATCTTGAACGGGCGCGCCGGGCTGATCGACCCGGCGGGCGCGGTCGCGGTCGCCACCTGCACACCGTCGACCCAGATGGACAACGTGCCGGCCTTGCGCTGCAGCGCGACGTGATGCCAGGCCTTGTCGTTGTACGCCTTGGTGGTGGCGACCGTGCCGGTGTTGCCGTTGCTCGTGATCAGGGCGCGGATCCGGCTCGACCCCGGCTCGGCGCGCAACCAGAACTGCGAGTACTGGTCGATGCCGTACCCCCAGAAGATGGCCTGGTTCGCGGTCGAGACGCCGTACTTGATCCAGGTCATCGCGGTGAAGTCACCCGCGCCGAACGCGAGGGATTCGGCGAACGGCAGTTGCAGGTGATCGTCCACCCCGTCGAGATCCCGGCCCTGCCCGAACTTGCCCGCGGCGACAACGGGACCACCGCGCAGGTAGGCGTGATTGCCCAGCCCGGAGGTGTCCGGCGTGGTCGGACCGGTCGCGCCGTCCGGCAGGCCGAGATCCGTTTCGGTGAAGCGCGCGAACCGGATCTGGTCCCGCGCGTCGACCGTGCCCGCCTCGTACAGCAGGCCGATCTCACCCGTCGCCAGTTCGGCCATGTCGGAGTAACCGGACCAGTCCGCGGTGATCCGCGTACCGCCGTTCCAGGTCTTGCCCTCGTCGAAGCTGGAGTGCACGGTCATGTACCGGCGACGCTCGGGATCAGCCGGCGCCGAGAAGAGGATCCGGTTGTAGCGGTCCCCCTCATCGGTGGCCCGCAAGCGCTGCACGGCACCCTGCACTACCGGCGTGGTGAGACCCGCGATCGTGGCGAACGGCGCCGCGAAGGTCCGGCCGCCATCGTTGCTGACGGCCCCCATCCGGCTGGCACCGGCCGCGCCCGCGTTGTTCCTGGCGGCGGCGTAGATTCCGCCATTGGTCTTCTCCACCACACTGATCTCCTGCGGGACCGCCGAGTCACTCCGCACATCGGTCGCACCCTTGTGCCAGGTGTCACCGTGATCGGTGCTGTAGACGAGCTGACCGGCACGCCGCCCGCCGTCGTCGTAGTTGGTACCCGCGACAAGGTTGCCCTTGTGCACTCCCCTGGTCAGCTGGATGCCATGACCCGGACCAGTCGCGTACCAGCCCCAAGCCGGATCATCGATCTCCGTCGCCAGGCTCCGCGCGGTGGAGAAGGTGAGGCCGTCGTCATCGCTCGTCTGCACGTACGGCGTGCGCGGGCGGGTCGTCGTACCCGGGTCGAACGTGGTCAGCAGAACCACCCGGCCCGTCTCGAGGTCCGCGATCGGCGTCGGGTTACCCCGGGTCGCCACGGCACCCGGATTGGCATCGGTGCCGGACAGAACCACCTTTTGCGGACTCCAGGTCCGGCCGTTGTCGGTGGAACGGCGCATCACCAGGTCGATCTCCTGGGAATCGCCACACCAGTTTCGGCGGGCCTCGGCAAAGGCGAGCAACGTTCCGGTTTTCGTCCGCACGATGGCTGGAATGCGGTAACAGCCGTAGCCGGCGACGCCTTTGTCGAACAGCACCAGCTGGCTGACCGCCGTGGTCTGGCTCGGAGCCGCTGTCGAGGTGGGAGGAGTGGCGATCAGGCCGGCGGCGAGCAGGCCGAGGACAAGGAGTCTGCGCATGGTGACCTTCCGATTCGGGCGGTTCGGAACTTTGTTACCTATCTATCGACTCGCTCGGTGATTTAACCACGACCGAGCGTGACGGCACTACGGTGGGACGTGTCGAGGAGAGGAACGGACGTGGAACTACTGGCAGAGCTGGCCCGGCGGCGGGTGCTCGCGATCATCCGGGCGGACAGCGCCGACTTCGCGCTCAGCAGCGTGCGAACTCTGGTCGAGGCCGGAGTGACCGCGCTTGAGATTTCGCTGACCACCCCCGACGCGACCGAGGCAGTGCGAACCGCCCGCGCGGAATTCGGCCCAGAGGTGATACTCGGCGCCGGCACGGTGCTGACTCCGGAACAGGCCGACGAAGTGGCCGCCGCCGGGGTCGGGTTCGTGGTGACGCCAGGAATCACGCGAGGCGCGCAGCGAAGTGTTGAGCTGGGCCTGCCGCTGCTGTGCGGCGCGTTGACCCCGACCGAGGTGATCGCCGCTCTCGACCTCGGCGCCCTCGCGGTCAAGCTCTTCCCCGCCAAGTTGCACGGCCCCGGCTATCTGCGCGAACTGCGCGGACCGTTGCCCACGGCCCCTTTGATCGCCGTCGGTGGCGTCGACGCGACGTCCGCTCCGGAGTACCTGGCGGCCGGTGCTCTCGCGGTCGGCGTTGGCTCGCCATTGCTCGGCGACGCCGGCCAGGGCGGTTCGCAATCGGCCTTGGCCGCGCGGGCCGCGGACTTCCTCAAGGCGGTCGCGAATGCCTGAGGTCGAGGTGCTCACGCTGGGCGAGGCGATGGTGGCGATCCGGTCGCGACGGCCCTTGCGATTGGGTGGCGAGGCGTCGCTGTCGATCGCGGGTTCGGAGAGCAACGTCGCGATCGGCGTGGCCCGGCTCGGCCATCGCGCCGCGTGGGTAGGTGCCGTAGGCAACGATCAGCCCGGTGAACTCGTCTTGCGCACGCTACGGGCCGAAGGCGTCGACGTCAGCCTGGCTCGATCGTCTGAGACCTCCTTCACCGGGTTCATCGCGTTCGACCAGCCGACGTACGACGTCACCCGGGTGAGCTACCACCGGCGCGGTTCGGCTGGTTCGGAACTGGCCGTCGCGGACGCGGAGAAGGCCCTGGCGGCAGCCCGGCCGCGCATCCTGCACGTCACGGGAATCACCCCGGCGCTTTCGGACAGCGCCCGCGAGGCGACGGCGTACGTCGTACGGGCCGCCGCGTCGGCCGGCGTACACGTCTGTCTGGACGTCAACCACCGCGGCCGGCTGTGGTCCCGCGCCGAGGCGGCCGAGTGCCTGCGCCCGCTGCTGCCCGACGTCGCGACGGTCTTCGCCTCGGAGGACGAACTCGACATCCTCAGCTCTGCGCCGGACCCGGTCCCGGCTCTACTGGAGTCCGGCGTGACAGAGGTGGTCGTCACCGCGGGAGGCGCCGGCGCCTCGGCCCACACCGCCGAAGGCACCACCCATCGCCCGGCCCTCCCCGTCGCGGTGGTGGACAGCATCGGCGCAGGCGACGCCTTCGTCGCGGGCTACCTCAGCGCCACCCTCGACGCCCTGGACCTACCCGCCCGCCTCGACCGCGCCACCGCCTGCGGCGCCTTCTGCGTAGGCGCCCACGGCGACTGGGAATCGCTCCCCACCCGCCCCGACCTACTCCTGCAATCCCACTCCCCCGGCACCACCCTCCGCTAGCGGCGACGTCGGGGCACTGGTCAGGCGAGGGGGTCGGGGGTGGTGTCGGGGTCTAGGGGGAGGACGATTTTGAAGACGGTGTTGCCGGGTTCGGATTCGACGCGGAGGTCGCCGTGGTGCTTTTTGACCACGATGCGCCAGGAGATGTCGAGGCCGAGGCCGGTGCCTTCGCCGATCGGTTTGGTGGTGAAGAACGGGTCGAAGATGCGGTTGCGGATGTCGGCCGGAATGCCCGGGCCGGTGTCGCCGATCTCGACCACGGCGTCGTCGCCATCGCGGCGGGTGCGGATGGTGAGGATGCCGGAGCCCTGCATGGCGGCGACGGCGTTGTCGATGATGTTGGTCCAGACCTGGTTCAGCTCCGCCGCGTAGGCCGGGATGTCGGGCAGGGACTTGTCGAAGTCCTTGACCACCTCGATGCCGGTGAGCTTGCCCGACATCATCACCAGGGTGGACTTGAGCAGCTCGTGCAGATCGATCGTCTGGTACGGCGCGCGGTCGATCTGCGAGTACTGCTTGGCGGCGCCGACCAGGGTGGAGATCCGGGTCACCGAGTCGTCGATCTCGTTCATCAGCGACTCGGTGTCGATCGTGTACATCAGCCAGCGCACGGCGCCTTCGAGGTACTCCGGACCAACGGCCGCGAGCACTTCGTCCATCCAGGCCTCGTCCACGCCCGCACCGGCGAAGACCGGCGCCACGTCCCAGCTGTTCGAGACGTTGTGGCGGTCCAGCCAGTCGGACAAGGCGTCCTCGGCGTCACTGAGCTCGATCGGCGAACGCTCGGGCGCCTTGGCCAGCCGCTCGACGGCAGCCTCCTGCAGTTCGACGATCGCGTGCAAATTGGTGGCGTCAAGTGTGCCGTCGGCGAGCATCGCGAGCTTGGCCCGCATTCCCGCGACGCGCTGGCGCAGGGTCGCGGCGGCCCGTACCGCGGCGGCGGCCGGATTGTTCAGCTCGTGGGTCAGTCCGGCCGACAACGAGCCGAGGGCCAGCAGGCGTTCGCGCTGGGCCATCGTCTGGCCGGTACGGCGCATGCCCATCACGAAGCCCTCGATGAGATGCACCGCCATCGGGAACCAGGTGTTCATCATCGTGGCCATTGTCTTGGCGTCCACGACAAAAAAGACGGAGGGTTTGGTCACCCGCATCGTCGCCGTGTACGCCGTGCGCTCGTCGGCGCCCAGGAAGGCCGTGAACGCGCCGGCGTAGACCCCGCGCTGCGAAGTGCGGTTGACCTCCACCTCATGACCGTGCGACAGCTTGCACAGCCGGAGTTCACCCTCGAGCAGCACGTAACAGCAGGTGCCCGGATCGCCCTCGGCGAAGACGATGCCCTCCTCGATCGTCTGTACGTGCCCTTCGCGCGCGAGCCACTCGAGCTGATCGTCCTCGAGGCTCTCGAACAGGAACAGCGTGCGCAGCTCGTCGATGCCGATTCGCGCCGGAGGTTCGGTCGTCGTCATCAGAGCATCTCCAGGTATCGGTGGACCAGGGTGACCGCCATGGCGCCATCGCCGACCGCCGAGGCGACCCGCTTCACCGACTCGGCCCGGACGTCACCCGCGGCGAAAACCCCGGGCAGGCTGGTCTCCAGGTGGTACGGCTCGCGATCGAGGGACCAGCCCGCCGGACGTCCGCGCAGGTCGGGCCCGGTCAGCACGAATCCGCGTGCATCCCGGTGCAGGTCGTTCGGCAACCAGTCCGTCCGTGGGGCCGCGCCGATGAACACGAACAACCATTCAGCGTTGACCTCGCGGGTTTCTCCGGTGGCACTGTTGAACAAGCTGAGGCGTTCGAGGTGGTCACCGCCCTTGCCGCCGACCACCTCGGTACAAGTGTGCACCTCGATACCAGGGATCTCCCGGATCTGGGCGATCAGGTAGCTCGACATGGTTGCCTCGAGCCCCGGTCCACGTACTAGCAGGTGCACCCGGCGGGCATGCCTGGAGAAGTGGACGGCGGCTTGCCCGGCCGAGTTCGCTCCGCCCACGATGTAGACGTCTTGCCCGGCGCAGTTCGGGGCCTCGGTAGAGCCGGCGCCGTAGAAGACACCTCGTCCAGCGAGTTCACCGAGCCCTGGCACGTCCAACGTTCGGTAGGCCACTCCCGTCGCCAGGATGACCGCATGCGCCGAGAGTTCGCTGCCGTCGGAGAACTTGACGCGCCGGGCTGATCCAACGGATTCGAGCTCTACCACCTGGCGGGCCGTCAACAGCTCCGCGCCGAACCGAACCGCCTGGCGACGGGCTCGATCCGTGAGCTGCGCACCGGACACACCGTCGGGAAAGCCCAGGTAGTTCTCGATCCGGCTCGACTGGCCGGCCTGACCACCTGTGGCGAGTTGTTCCACCAGTACCGTGCGAAGGCCTTCGCTGGCGCCGTACACCGCGGCACCTAGTCCAGCCGGGCCACCACCGATTACGACCAGGTCGTAGAACTCTTCGGCCGGGTTGGTCGTCAAACCGACGTTCGCGGCTAGTTCGCTCTCGGACGGCGAGACGAGCACAGTGCCGTCCGGGCAGATCACTACCGGTAGGTCGCTGCCGTCGACGCCTGCAGCGGCTAGAAGCCGGCAACCCTCGTCATCGTCGTCCACCCGATACCAGCGGTACGGCACAGCATTACGCGCCAAGAAGTCCCTAGCGGTGTACGACGCGGCGGACCACCTGTGGCCGATCACCCGGACCTCGTCGGCCGGACGCTCGGGTGCGGCCAGCCACGCCTCCAGCAGACTGTCGACGACCGGGTAGAGCTTCTCCTCTGGTGGATCCCAGGGCTTCAGCAGGTAGTGATCCAGGTCGACCACGTTGATCGCCTGGATCGCCGCATCGGTATCGGCGTACGCCGTGAGCAGGACCCTGCGAGCGCGCGGGAACAAGTCCATGGCCTGCTCGAGAAACTCGATGCCCGACAACTGCGGCATTCGGTAGTCGGCCAGCAGCACCGCGACCGGCTCTCCCCGCAGCTTGAGTTCGCGCAGCGCCTCTAGAGCCTGCTCGGGCGACTCCGCCCGGACGATGCGGTTCTGCTCGCCGTATCGCCTGCGCAGGTCGCGGGCGATCGACCGGGAGACCCCTGGATCGTCGTCCACCGTCAGAATGACCGGACGGACCGTAGGCGCTGTCATGCCCACATTCTTACCCGCACCCGGCTAATCCGGGTGCGGGTAATTCGACCCCGGTGGTCAGGGCAGGGCGGCCAGGTACGGCGCGTGGCTGTTCTGGAACTCCCAGTTGTAATAACGGTCCCAGTTGATCGACCACGTCATCAGGCCCCGGAACGACGGTGAGGCACCTCCGCGCAGCGTGTAGCCACCACAGTTGGTTCCCTTGACCAGGCAGTCCAGGGCCTGGTGCACGGCCGCCGGCGCGGTATAGCCGTTACCGGCGCTCACGGCCGCGGGAAGCCCGAAGGCCAGCTGGTCCTGCCTCAAGCCCGGGAAGGTGTGTCCGGTGTTCGCGACGGTGAACCCGGCCTTCATCATGTCGGTCATCGCGATGTGGAAGTCGGCGTTGCCGATGTTGTGGTACTGCCCGTCGAGGCCCATCACCGGGCCCGAGTTGTAGTCCTGCACGTGCAGCACGGTGAGCGCGTCCCGCAGGGCGTGGATCACCGGCAGGTACGACCCGGTGCGGTTATCCCCGCCGCCCGCGCCGCCGTAGAACTTGTGGCCGACCTGGACGAAGAAGGTCTCCGGCGCCATCGTGAGCACGAAGTTGGCGCCGTACTTGGCCTTGAGCGTGCGCAGCGCCGAGATCAGGTTCACGATCACGGGCGTGGTCGGGTTGCGGAAGTCAGTGTCACCGGCGTTGAAGTACAGCGAGTGGCCTTCGAAGTCGATGTCGAGGCCGTTCAGCCCGTAGCGGTCGATGATCGCGCCGACCGAGCTGACGAAGGCGTCCCGCGCGGCCGTGGTGGTGAGCTGGACCTGTCCGTTCTGGCCGCCGATCGAGATCAGCACCTTCCTGCCCGCGGCTTGTTTGGCCCGGATCGCCGCGATGAACTCCGCCTCGCTCTCCACGTTCGGGCATTCCGCGATCGGGCAACGGTTGAAGCGGATATCGCCCGAGGTGACCGAGGTGGGTTCACCGAACGACAGGTTGATGATGTTCCACGCAGCGGGCACATCGGCCATCCGGACATAGCCCGAGCCGTTGGCGAAACTCGCGTGCAGATATCCGATCAACGCGTGCTTTGGCAGGCCTGTGTTCGTACAGCCGGTGGTAGTTCCCGAGACGATGCCGGACTTCGCCGACTCGCCATTGGTGTTGTACGCCGCGACGGAGTACGAGTGCGACGTACAGGCGCCGAGGCCGTCGATCGTGGCCGTAGTACCCGTGACGGCCTTGACCACCTGCGAACCCTCGTAGACGCGATAGCCAGTCACCGTGCCAGTAGCGGCCGTCCACGACAGAGAGATGGAGTTCGCCGTCGTGCCGGTGACACCGGGATTGGCCGGTGCGCCGGGCACTCCCCCGGTTGGCGGGTCGCCACCGCCCGGGCCATCCAGGCTGACGTCATCGGCGTAGTACGTGCCTTGGCCGTACCAGCCGTGCAGGAAGACCTGGGCGGTCGTCTGGCTCGCGCCGGTGGTGAAGGTCACCGCCAGCTCCGAGTACGACGAGGCGCCGGGCGTCCAGGTGGACGCGCCGCCGGTGACACCGAGGTAGACGTAGCTACCGCGCACCCAGGCCTTGAGCGAGTAGGCCGTGTTCGGCAGCACGGAGACGGTCTGCGTGCACAACGCCTGGTCGGAGCTGCTCGCGGCTCCCGCGAGGGCGTGGCTGCCGGAACGAACCGGACTGCTCACCACCGAGCCGGTGCCGCCGGAGCAGGACCAGCCGGACAGGGAACCGGCTTCGAAGCCGGGATTGGCGAGCAGGTTCGCGGCCTGGGCCGGTGCAGCGCCGGTGACAAGAGCCGCCGCCGTCAGCGCGAGGGCGGAGACGGCGGCAAGCAGACGCGAGCGTTTCATGGTGGGACCTCCGGGACGGGTCCATTTAGTAGAGAGACTTCATAACTGATCGTCAATGGATTCACGCGTTCTGCCCCTGTCGGAAACCCGTCAGTGTCGGGGTCCGGCTCGTCCGGTTCCAGCACGCCCGGTTCGCCGGCGGCCGGCTGCCCGGCGTTCGGCTGCCCGGCGTTCGGCTGCCCGGCAGCTGGTTGCTGCCCGGACGGCTTCAAGTCGTCCGGGCAACGCAGGCACGGCCAGGGACGGCCGCACCGGCTGCACAAGCCGTCGGGGCCCGGCACCGGCACCCTCGGCAACCCGACGGAACCGGTTGGGCTGGTTGACGTGATTGACGGGGTCGAACTGCTTGAGCTGGACACGGCCGGCAAGTGCTCGGCAGGTTCGGTGATTCGCTTCATGGCAACCAGCCTCTCCCGGCGCGCTCACCGCCACCAGGCGTGATCTGTGGGCTGTTCCGACAGCCCACAGACTTCAAGCCCACAAGGGATCTTGGAGCCATCCACTACGTCCTGTTCTGTCGGTCGGGACTTGTATCTTCGTCATCGCGCACCGCAACCACCAGGCGCAACACGTCCTCGAGTGTGCGGAGGTTCCTGTGACGATTCCCAGTCCGGATTCACTGACGGCTGCCATGACAGCGACAAGGACCCAAACCAGCACCCGACCCGAGCCGGCTGCCCCGGCGGGCACGGCCAGCACCGCGTCAGGGCCGGAGCCGACCTTCGGCGGGCGCCTCCGCGAGTGCCGGCGAGCAGCCGGGCTGAGCCTGCGGCAGCTCGCGGCTCAAGTCGGATATGACCACAGCTACCTGTCGCAGGTCGAGCGCGGCCTGCGACCCGGATCCGCGCACTTGGCGGCGTTGTGCGACCAGCGGCTCGGTCGCCGCGGGGAGCTCACGGCCGCCTACCAGCAAGCCCACCTGACTGCCACCGCTTCAAGTCCGCCGGACGCGAGCCGGCCGTCCGGAGCTCCCCCGGAGCCGATGCCACCGAGTCTGGAGGCAACTCGGCATGGCCTGGCCTTCTCGTTCGCCCAGGTGGCCGGCGCGCAGGAGTGGCAGGCTGTCGCCGCGGCGTACGGGCAGGACATCTTCACGACGGATCCGGCCGACCTACTGACCGAACTGACCGCGGACCTGGAGCTCCTGCGCCAAGCCGTCGCGGCCGATCGCGGCGACCCGTCCGAGGCTCTGACGGCACTGGCCGATCCGGCTACCCGGCTAGCCGTGGTGATGGCGCTGACGCTCGCCGGGCTCGGCCGGGTTCGGGAGGCCCGACGCTGGTGGCGGACCGCCCGAGCGACCGCCGACCACACCGGGGATCCGGAGCTGCGTCTACTGGCTCGCGGCTGGGAGATCCTCAGCGGCTGGTCCGAGCGTCGTCCCGTCGCTGAGCTGCTCCAGCTGAGTGAGCAGGCCCTCGCGGCGACGAACGGGCCCGCCACCGGGAGCGGAGCCGCCGTACTGCTGGGCAATGCGCAGGCCTTGGCGCAGCTCGGCCGGGAGGACGAGGCGCGGGCGGCCATGGCCCGGTTGGCCGAGGTGCCGTGGACGGCGGATGAGCGGTCGCTGTTCGGCTGGCCCGAGTATCGCTGGCGGCATGCGGAGAGCCTGGTCTACACCACCTTGGGCGACTACGCGGCGGCCTTCGCCGCGCAGGACCAGGCCCTCGCGCTGTACCCGGCCGAGCTGGCCGGTGAACTGGCGATGGTTCAGCTGCATCGCGCGGCCTGCCTGGTGGCGAACGGCGAGTTGATCGGCCTCGGTTATGCCATGCGAGTCCTGGTGGAACTTCCCAGCCACTGCCACAACGAACGGTTGTACGTCGTGGCGGGTCAAGTGCTGGCCGCGGTCCGGCCGGCAGATCTGGCGAAGTCCGTGGTGCGGGATTACCGCGAGCTGCTGGTGACCCGCCCACTCCTTGGCCGTTGAGTATGGCGAGGGTGCAACCGGCGGTAACGTGCCGGGATCAGCGAGAAGTTCTAGCCGGGAGTCAGCAGTGGCAGACGCGTGGAAGTTCGAGGTCGAGTTGCGGGCCGATCCGGCCGCCGACGAGGTCCGGGAGGCGATCCTTGCCGCCCCTGGCTTCGGACAGGCCTTCACCGACCACATGGTGCTCGCGAACTGGACGGCCGACTCCGGCTGGCACAACCCGCGCGTGACGCCGTTCGCGCCGCTCAAGGTCTCTCCGGCCGCCGCCGTGCTGCACTACGCGCAGGAGATCTTCGAAGGACTCAAGGCCTTCCGGCACGCGGACGGCTCGGTCTGGGCCTTCCGCCCGCAGGACAACGCGGCCCGCTTCACGGGTAGTGCCAGGCGACTGGCACTACCCGTGTTGCCGGAGGAGGAGTTCGTCGCATCGCTGCAGGCGTTGGTCAGCGTCGACGAGCGCTGGGTGCCAACCGGCGGTGAATCCAGCCTGTACCTGCGGCCCTACATGATGGCGACCGAGGCCGGCCTGAGCGTCCGCCCCTCCCGCGAAGTGCTGTACGGCGTGCTGGCCTCCCCTGCCGGGCCGTACTTCCAATCCGGCGTCAAGCCCGTCTCGATCTGGCTCTCGACCCGCTACACCCGCGCCTCGCCGGGCGGCACGGGCGAAGCCAAGACCGGTGGCAACTACGCCGCCAGCCTGGTCGCACAGGCGGAGGCACTTGCCAACGGTTGCGAGCAGGTCGTCTTTCTCGACGCGGTCGAACGGCGCTGGCTGGAAGAGATCGGCAGCATGCTGCTCTTCTTCGTGCACAAGGACGGCCACATCGTCACGCCCGAACTGTCCGGCACGATCCTCGCCGGTATCACCAGGGCCTCGGTGCTGGAGCTCGCGGCCGATCTCGGCCACAAGGTCGAGGAGCGCCGGATGAGCATCGACGAGTGGCGCGAGGGCGTGGCCGGCGGCGAGATCACCGAGGTGTTCGCCTGTGGCACTGCTGCCGCGATCACGCCGATCGGCCGGCTCGTCTGGGACGGCGGCGACCAGGTGATCGGCGACCACGACGTCAACGAGGGCATCGGCCCGGTCACCGCCGAGATCCGTCGTACGTTGCTCGACCTTCAGTACGGTCGCACCGAGGACACCCGCTCCTGGCTCACCCGCCTGGCCTGAACTCCCCGGCTTGTCGGTGGACCCGGCTAGTCTCGGGTGCATGGCGACGTCCAAGGGCAAGACCCCGGCGGTGGAGCTGGAAATCGGCGACCGGACCGTGCGTATCTCGAACCCTGACCGGGTGTACTTCCCGGCCCGGGGCGAGACCAAGCTCGACCTGGTCAACTACTACCTGTCGGTGGGTGACGGCATCGTGCGCGCGCTGCGAGAGCGCCCGTGCATGATGCATCGCTTTCCCGAGGGCGTCAGCGGCGAGAAGGTGCACCAGAAACGCCTGCCCCATGGTGCTCCGCCGTGGATGGAGACGGTCCGCGTGCACTTCCCGCGGTACAACCGCACCGCCGACGAGCTGTGCGTCACCGAGGTGGCGCACGTGGCCTGGGCGGTGCAGATGTCGACGGTGGAGTTCCATCCGTGGAACTCCCGCCGCGCCGATACGGAGAAGCCGGACGAGTGGCGCATCGACCTGGACCCGATGCCGGACTGCCCGTTCGACCGGGTCCGCCAGGTCGCGCACGTCGCCAAGGAGGTGCTCGACGAGCTCGGCATCACCGGCTATCCCAAGACCTCCGGCGGTTCCGGCCTGCACGTTTACGTCCGGATCAAACCCGAGCACGGCTTCGGCGACGTACGGCGAGCAGCGCTGGCCTTCGCTCGCGAGGTGGAACGGCGCGCACCCGACGACGTCACCACCACTTGGTGGCGCAAGGACCGCGACCCGGCGAAGCTCTTTGTCGACTACAACCAGAACGCCCGCGATCACACCATCGCGAGCGCCTACTCGGTGCGTGGCAATGCCGAGGCCACGGTCTCGACGCCGATCCGGTGGGACGAGATCGACGACGTGGACCCGAAGGCGTTCACGATCGCCACGGTTCCGGAGCGCTTCGCGGAACTGGGCGATCTGCACGCCACGATCGACGACAAAGCGCACTCCCTCGACACCCTGCTGGAGTGGGCCGAACGGGACGAGAAGGAAGGCGCCGAGGTCCCACCCGAGGAGGACTAGCGCCCGGGCGCCTTGGTTTCGGCGCCCGGGCTTCGTGATGACGGTTCAGCCGAACATGCCCGGCTGGTAGTCGCCGGCCGGCTGCTGAACGATGACGTTGATCCGGTTGAATGCGTTGATCAGGGCGATCTGCGCCACCAAGGCGGCGAGCTGGTCCTCGTCGTAGTGCTTGGCGGCATTCGCCCACACCTCGTCCGGAACACCACCAGCGGCGTCGGCCAAGCGGGTGCCCTGCTCAGCCAGCTCCAGCGCGGCGCGCTCGGCCTCGGTGAAGACCGTCGCCTCCCGCCAGGCCGCGACCAGGTTGAGCCGGGTCACGCTCTCCCCTGCCGCCAGGGCGTCCTTGGTGTGCATATCCGTACAGAAGCCGCAGCCGTTGATCTGGCTGGCCCGAAGGTTCACCAGCTCCATGGTCGCAGCGGGCAGCGTTGAGCCGGAGATCGCCTTGCTCGCGCCCAGGAAGAACTTCAGGTACTTGGCCGCGTTCTCGTTGGCGAAAAGGTTCAGGCGTGCATCCATCGTGCAACTCCTTGCCGTGATTGACGTTTACACCCTTAAGACACGGCAGACCGGCGAGCTGTGACACGAGCGAATGTGACCTGCGTCGCGCTACGCCTTCGCCGTACGGCGGTCGATGAAGGCGGCGACACCGTCGAGATAGAGGTTCAAGCCGAAATCGAACTCGCCCGCCTGTTCCTCCTCGTCGTACAGCACCTCGGCCGCGAAGACACCTGCCGCGACAACCGCATGCAAGGCCGGCAGCTTCCGCGGATCGACTACCCGCGCGAGGACCTGCCCGTACTGCGAGCTGAACGCCTCGGGGTTGTCCGCGAACCCCTGGGCCAGCTCCAGCCCCAGCCGGATTTCGCCGTGAACATAGGTGATCAGGCCCATCACGATGCCGACCTTCTCGGGTTCGCTCAGGCCGGTATCGCGGAGGGCGCCGAGCCCTTTGTCGAACCATGCCAGGTTGTGCGGGCCGATCGGCGGGGCGGTGATCGGGAGCTGGGCGTACCAGGGATGCCGGCGGATGGCCGCGAGCACGTTGTGCGCCCAATCGGTCAGGCCTTCGCGCCAGCCCTGAGCCGGTGGCGCCTGCGGAGGCAGTTCCAGCGCCGCGTCGGACATCAACGTGAGCAACTCGTCCTTGCTCTTCACATACCGGTAGAGCGCCATCGTGGAGTTGCCGAGATCCGCGGCCACCCGGGCCATCGACACCGCCGCCAGCCCTTCGGCGTCCGCGATCGCGATGGCCGTGCGGGTGATGTCCTCAACGGTCAGCGACGGCTTCGGCCCTCGCCGTGTTCCGTCGCGCAAACCCCACAGCAGCTCGGCGTGCGTCACCATGCCCGCGTCGTCAGTCATCCAGCACCTTTCGTCGCCCGACAGTTTAGGAACACCCACTTGCGGCCTTTACTGCGTAGCCTCTACGCTATAAAGCGTAGCTCATACGCAGTAAGGAAGGAGCGGCATGATCGTTGTGACAGCAGGACTCCGGAAGGCGTACGGCCCGACCGTGGTGCTGGCCGGATTGGATCTCGAGGTGGCCGAAGGCTCGGTGTTCGCCCTGCTCGGACCGAACGGCGCCGGCAAGACCACCACCGTGCGCATCCTGACCACGCTCACCAAGGCGGACGGCGGCCACGCGGAGGTCGCCGGGTACGACGTACGACGCGAACCGGGCAAGGTGCGCGGCGTGATCAGCCTGACCGGGCAGTCCGCGGCGGTGGACGAACAGCAGACCGGCCGGGAGAACCTGGTGATGGTGGGCCAGTTGATGCACCTCGGGCGGATCGCGGCGCGCCGCCGGGCGCTCGAACTGCTGGAACGGTTCGACCTCACCGACGCGATGGACCGCCGGGTGGCGACGTACTCCGGGGGTATGCGGCGGCGGCTCGATCTGGCGATGAGCCTGGTGGCGCAGCCGCGGGTGATCTTTCTCGACGAGCCGACGACGGGCCTCGACCCGGTCAGCCGTACGACGATGTGGGACGCCATTCGCGAACTGGTCCGGGGCGGCACGACGATCATGCTCACCACGCAGTACCTGGAGGAGGCCGACCGGCTGGCCGACCGGATCGTGCTGCTCGACCACGGGCGGATCGTCGCGGCCGGAACCGCCGACGCGCTGAAGGCGCAGGTCGGTGGCGAGCGGCTCACTCTGCGATTCCCCAGCCCGGACCAGCTGGAGAAAGCGTCGATCCTGCTCGCGGACGCGCAACAACTGACCGACCTCGAACTCGGTCTCGCCACCGATGGCACCGCCGCCGACGTGCACCACATCCTCGGCGAACTGGTTGCCGCAGGCATCCAAGTTGACCGGGTCTCGACCCATCGGCCGACCCTTGACGACGTCTTCCTGACCCTGACCAGCCGCGAGAAGGTGCCCGCATGACCGCCCTCAGCCACGACCGGCCGATCAACGGCCTGACCGACAGCCTGACCCTGATCGGCCGGTGCATCCGGTTGAACCGGCGCAACGCCGACGTGATGCTGATGTCGGTTCTGCTGCCACTGCTGATGATGGCGTTGTTCGTGTACGTTTTCGGCGGGGCGATCAACACCGGCACGGCGTACATCAACTATGTGGTGCCCGGCATCATCCTGCTCTGCACCGGGTACGGCGCGGCCTCGACCGCGATGGCCGTCGCGGACGACATGAACTCGGGCATGATCGACCGGCTCCGGTCCATGCCGATCCGCTCGTTCGCCGTGCTGACCGGCCATGTCACCGCGAGCGTGGCGCGAAATGCCGTCTCCACCACGATCGTGATCGGCGCGGCCATCGCCATGGGCTTCCGGCCGAACGCAAACGTGCTCGACTGGATCCTCACCTGCGGCCTGCTCATGTTGTACGTGCTGGCGATGTCGTGGCTCGCGGCCGGCCTCGGCGTCATCGCCCGATCGGTGGAGTCAGCCAGCGCGCTCAGTTTCGCGATGCTGTTCCTGCCGTATCTGAGCAGCGCGTTCGTACCAACCGACACGATGCCGTCCGCCCTGCGCGGCTTCAGTGCGCACCAGCCGCTCACGCCGGTGATCGAGACGGTACGGGCGCTGCTCACCGGAATGCCCGTCACCCGCGGCTGGACCGCCCTGATCTGGTGCGCCGCGCTACTGGTCGCATCCTTCCTGCTGGCAACCACCCTCTACCGCCACCGCACCCGCAAATGACTCAGGGAGTTTCGTCCACCCACTCGAGCAGGTCGCCCGGCTGACAGTCGAGCACCTTGCACATCGCCTCGAGCGTGCTGAACCGAACGGCCTTGGCGCGGCCGTTCTTCAGCACCGCCACGTTCGCCGGGGTGAGCCCGACCCGCTCGGCGAACTCCCCCACGGACATCTTGCGTTTGGCCAGTTCGACGTCGATCCGCACCACGATCGGCATCAGATCGAGGTTCGCCAGCCTCCCGGATGTGGCCGGGCCTGATCAGCAGGGCCCGGCGCGACGGGATCGTGCGTCTTCACTCGCCAGTCGACCCGACTGCACGCGAGTCGTCGCGTATGCACGCGTCCGCGACCACTCGCGCAAGCCACTCGGCCACCCCACCGCACAGCTTCCCCTGGGCCTGGCTGCCGGGTTTCAGCTCCGCTACCGGCTTTCCGCAAGCCCACTACCGGGTCTTGTACCGACTACCCGGCTACAACCGGGGAGCGGCACCACAACCCGCCAGCCCGACGCCAGAGCAGCGCATGACTCGCGGGGAGGTGGGGGTATCGGAGCGGCAGCTCGGCATTCGGCCGTACGGCGTCTTGGCCAGCGCGCCGAGCCGCCGTACCGGGGTCACCCCATCACGGTTAGGCAGGGACCTCGGTGGCGCCGGTGATGAAGGAGACGACATCGCTCATGGAGACGTCGGATGGTTTGACGATGCCGGTGCGCTTGCCCAGCCGGTGGACGTGGATCCGGTCGGCCACTTCGAAGACGGCGGGCATGTCGTGGCTGATCAGCACCACCGGCAGGCCGCGGTTGCTGATTCGCTTGATCAGTTCGAGCACCTGGGCCGTCTCGCGTACGCCGAGGGCGGCGGTCGGTTCGTCCATGATCACCACCTTGCTGCCGAACATCGCCGCCCGGGCCACCGCGACCGCCTGGCGCTGGCCGCCCGACAGGGTCTCGACGGTCTGGGTGATGTCCTGGATGGTGGCGATGCCGAGCGAGTCGAGCTGGCTGCGCGCCTCGGTTCGCATGGCCTTCTTGTCCAGCACCCGCAACATCCCGAGCAGCCCTTCCCGCCGGATCTCCCGGCCGAGGAACAGGTTGGTCGCGATGTCGAGGGCCGGCGCCACCGCCAGCGTCTGGTAGACCGTCTCGATCCCGGCACGCCTGGCGTCCAAGGGCGAGTGGAAACGGACTTCCTCGCCGTCCAGCGTGATCGTGCCGGCGTCCGGAATCACCGCGCCGGTCAGCGCCTTGATCAACGTCGACTTGCCCGCGCCGTTGTCGCCGACGACCGCCAGCACCTCACCGGCTTCGAGATCGAAGTCCGCGCCGTTCATGGCGGTGACGAACCCGTAGCGCTTGACCAGTCCGCGCGCGCTCAGCACCGTACTCATGCGCTCCTCCTTCGGGTCGCCTGGTCGAACGCCACGGCCGCGATCACCAGTACGCCGGTGGCGAGATTCTGGTAGTTCGAGTCGATGCCCATCTGGGTCAGGCCACTGCGCAGCACCGCCACGATCAGCGCGCCGACCACCGTGCCGACGACGCCGCCCCGGCCGCCGAACAGGCTGGTACCACCGATGACCACGGCGGTGATGCTGTCGAGATTGCCCGTCTGGTAGGCGTTCGGATCGGCCGTCGGGGTCCGTCCGAGCGCCATCCAGGCCGCGAAGGCGTAGATCACGCCGGCTACGGCGTACACGCTGATCAGGGTGCGATCGATGTGGATACCGGTGAGCCGGGCCGCCTCGGGTTCGTTGCCGACGGCATATACATGGCGGCCCCACGCGGTCTTCGCGAGCACGAACCAGAGCAGCGCGAACAGCATGGCCGCCAGCACCATGCCCATCGTGAACTGGATCCGCCCGAACAGGTAGAGCGACGTGCCCAGCCAGGTGAGCAGGCCGTCCGGCACCGGCCAAGTGGTGCCTTGACTGTAGAGACTCGTGATGGCCGTCATCACCGCGAGCATGCCGAGGGTGACGATGAACGGCGGCAGCTTGATCCGGCTGACCAGCAGGCCGGACACGGTCGCGACCAGCGCACAGCCGATCAGGCCCATGAACAGGCCGAGCGGCCCGGGCATATCGCCGGTGACGAGGCGGGTCATCAGCACGGTACCGAAGACCGCGATGGCGGCATTGGCCAGGTCGATGCCGCCGGTCAGGATCACCAGCGTCTGACCGAGAGCCAGCGTGCCGACCACAACCGACTGCTGAATGATGATCGAGAAGTTGTCGACGCTGGCGAAGGTGCTGGTGGCGAGGGAGAAGAACACGATCGCCACCACCAGCGCCGCGGTGGGCCCGAGCACCGGGTTCCGGGCGAACATCGCCCGGGCCCGATCACCTCTGGTGGTTTCCAGACTCAGAGTCGTCGACATCTCAGCCCCAGCAGTTCTCTGCGCCCCAGGCGGTGTCCTTCGACTCCTGGCCCGCGACCGGCTTGTCGGTGATCAGGGTGGCACCGGTGTCGACGAACCCGGACGGCTTCTTGCCGGTTTTGGCGTAGTCGATCACCGCGGTGACACCGTCCTCGGACATCTTCTTCGGGAACTGCATCACGGTCGCGACGAACAAGCCGTTCTTCACGTCCTGCACGCCCTGGCAACCACCATCGATCGCGCCTACCAGCACCTTGCCGGTCAGACCGCGCGCCTTCAGCGCCTGGTACGCGCCGCGCGCGGCCGGTTCGTTGATGTTGTAGACGGCGTTGACCTTGTCACCGGCCCGCTGGAGCAGGTTCTCCATCGCCTGCTGGGCCTTGGTCTGATCGCCCTGGGTGAGCGCGCTGCCGATCACGGCCGGCGTCTCCAGCGGTAGGCCCATGCCCTGCAGGAAGCCGTTGTGCCGGGCGATGCCGACCGAGGCGCTCGGATCGAGGTCCATCATCAGCAGCTGCGGCGGGGTCGAGCCGAGGCGTGCCTTGACGTAGGCGCCGAGCAGCCGGCCGGCCTGCTCGTTGTCGGTCGCGTACGTCGCGGAGACGGCGTCGGCAGGCACGGTCGCGGTGTCGAGGGCGACCACCAGTACGCCCTGTTCCTCGGCCTGCTTGACCGCGCCGATCACGCCGGCGGAGTTGCTCGGGGTAATGAGAATGCCCTTCACGCCCTGCTGGACCAGGTTCTGGATCGCGGTCACCTGGCCCTCGTTGTCGCCGTCGAACTTGCCGGCCAGCGCGATCAACGTCGCACCCTTGGCCTCGGCGGCGGCCTTCGCGGATTCGCGCAGCTTGACGAAGTACGGGTTGGACTCGGTCTTCGTGACCAGCCCGATCTTCACCGGACCGGTGTCGCCGGTGTCCGACGACGAGCCGGGCCCGGAGGTCTTGGTCGTCGTACAGGCGCTCAGCGCGAGCGCACCGGCGCAGACGAGCGCCGACGCCATGATGCTGGACCGATTCATGGGTGGGACCTCCTGTGAAGCTCTTGATGTCTGTCGACTGACACTAGGAACGACGCAAGGGTGAGGAAAGGATTTGCGCAAACCGTTGCGCAAGCCGGAACCACTGGCCATCATCCAGACATGACCGTTCCCCGTCGGCGGGCCCGGCTGGCCGACGTGGCCGGCCTGGCGGGCGTGTCCATCACGACCGTGTCGCACGTGGTGAACGGCACCCGGTACGTCGCCCCCGCCACGCGTGAACGGGTCCGGGAGGCCCTCGCGTCCCTGGATTACGCGCCGCCCGCGCCGGTGGCCGCGAAATCCTCCGGCCGGGCCATCGGTTTGGCCATCACCGGAGCCTCGAATCCGTACTTCGGTGATCTGATCGCGGGCGTCGAGTCGGAGGCGAGCCGGGCCGGTTTCGCGTTGCTGCTGTGCGACACCCACGACGACTCCGCGCTCGAGGCCAACGCGGTCGCGACTCTGCTCTCGCATCACGTCGAGGCGGTCATCCTCGCGCCCACCGCGGGCTGGGAGGCGGCGACGTTGCCCGCGTTGCGCAAACACCAGACACCGTTCGTGCTGGTGGACCGGATGAGCGACGTGCGCTGCGATCAGGTCGGCACCGAGAACGAGTCCGTCTCGATGGCCCTGGTCGACCACCTGATCGAGACGGGTCATCGCCGCATCGGCATGCTCGCAGGTCTCGCCGGGCTGTCGACCAGCAGCGAGCGCGTGACCGGGTACTACCGCGCGCTGGAACGTTCCGGTCTCCCCCGCGACGAGCAACTGGTGGTGGCCGCCGGGTCCACGGTCGACGGCGGCCGCGCGGGAGTGCGCTCACTGCTGCGCCGGCCCGATCCACCTACCGCGATCTTCAGCGCGAACAACGCCATGACGATCGGGGCCCTGCTCGCATTGAAGGAGACGGGTCTGCGGATCCCGGCGGATCTGGCGCTGGTCACCTTCGACGACTTCGAGTGGGCCTCCGCGATCTCGCCCGCACTGACGGCCGTGGCGCAGCCGTTCCATGCGATGGGCGCGCGGGCGGTGCAGTTGCTGCTGCGCCGGTTGCAGGATCCGTTCGCCCCGCGCCGTACCGAAAGACTGCCCGCCGAGATCGAACACCGCGAGAGTTGCGGTTGTCGCTCGGCCGGCCCGACCTACCCCGAGGTGGCCCCGCGATGAGTTTGCGACTGGACCTGTCCACGGCGTTCCCGCGGGCGGTCGAACTGACCCGCGGCCGGACGATCCTCGGCATCACTGGATCACCCGGCGCGGGCAAGTCGACGTACGCCGAACGGCTGGTACGGGACCTCAGCACCGCCGGGTACGCCGTGGCGCTGGTTCCGATGGACGGGTTCCACCTGTCGCAGGCGGCGCTCGACGAACGTGGGCTCGGTCCGGTCAAGGGCGCGCCGCACACGTTCGACGCCGAGGGGTACGTCGCGCTGCTGCGGCGGTTGCGCGAACCGGACGGCTCGGTGGTCTGGGCGCCACGGTTCGACCGCACGTTGGAGGATCCGATCGCCGCGGACATTCCGGTTGGGCCCGAGGTGACGCTGGTGGTTACCGAAGGCAACTATCTGCTGTATGACCAGGGGGCTTGGGCAACGGTCCGGTCGTTGCTGGACGAGTGCTGGTACCTCGATCTCGACGAGCAGGTCCGGCACGAGCGGCTCGAGGCTCGCCATCGCCGGTTCGGGCGTTCGCCGGCCGAGGCGCATGAGCGGACCATGGGCAGCGACGAGGCCAACGCCCGGCTCATCGCCGCGACGGCCGCGAGGGCGGACGCCGTACTGCGAACCTCCGAGCCGGGTTTACTTCGATCAGCCGAGCAAACCGGGTAGACGCATCCGCCGGGCCAGGGCCTCGCCGAAGACGGCTGTCTCGTCACCCTCGTAGGCCCAGGGCAGTGTGGTGATTCGGCCTTGCATCGCCTCGACGTGTTCCATGGCGAGTTCCGGCTCGCGGTAGAGCCGCAGGGCGTACGCGAAGGCGCCGTGGGCCTCGATGTCGTACGGCTCGCTCTGTCGTTCAGGCTGCAGCCAGGTTTCGCGAGCCGCCAGGACCGTTGGCTTGTACCTAGTGAAGTAGGTGTCCAGCTCGTACGGCTTGGCCGGCTTGCTCGCGGCTAGGTGGATCTCTGCTTGGACCAGAGCGGTGATAGCGATCAGTGTCCGGCCGGGTTTGGCCCGGGCTGCTGTTTCCCGGCCGAACTGGATCAGCGCGTCCAGGCTGCCGCCCCACTTCGGCGCGAGCACCTGGATCCGGCCGGAGTGCACGGCGTAACAGTCTGGCTGACGAACTAGGCCTTGATTGAAAACGTACTGCTTGTCCTCCGCCGTAACCTCCTGGCCGATCGCAACCCACTGCAACACCGACCAAGGCGCCGAGTCGTCCGGAGCCGCCTCAATCGCGTCCCACAGCACGAGCCGCGCCTCTTCGAGCATGGCGTGGAATCGCTGGAACACCTGCGCGGAGACGTGCTCGGTCGTATACGAGCCGCGGACGGCCCAGGCCTCGAAGACCTTCGTCTGTCCGAGCCAGACCAGCAAGTCAGGATCTTCGGGCGACGCCGCCACAAGTGCTTCGAGTTGCTCGCACTGCCCTACGGCCGCCCGGCCCAGTGCAGCGACCCGCAGGCAACGCAGGTCCGAACACTGCTCGGTCGCCTTCAACAACGCCAATCCCGCGTCCAGGTCTCCAGCGCGGGTGGCCTTGTCGGCGAGGTCCAACTCCGGGTCCACCCAGGCACGGTCCACCACCACGCCCGCGGTCACGTCCAGCTTCGGCCTGCGCGAGAAGATTCCCATTCGCGGATCGTAGAACGCCTGCGGTTCTGGTCTACTCACGCGGGCTCGCTGCGACGTCATTGGAGGGCCCGCTGAGCCTGTCACGTCGCTGGTTCATCACAGTGGCTTTTCGATCCAGGTGTCAGGAGCTGACATGACCCGATCCGCTTGTTACGTTTTAGGTCCCCCCCAAAGTGTGGAGCGTCCCACCCCCCGGGACCCACACCTGAGCGCCCCGGCCTTTCTTGGCCGGGGCGCTCAGTTCTTCTCAAAGTTCTTTGGTCGCGCATGTCCAAAACGACCTGGCTGGTTCGACGTAGCAGTGAGAGCCGGAACCAGCCAAGGAGAGGTCAGCATGTCCGAGAACGCAGAACGCCAGATGATCGTCACCATGCTGGCCGAAGGCAATCCCGTCTGGTTCGTCGCCGGCATGGTGCACAAGAGCAGCCACGAGGTCTACCTGATCGGCCGAGCCGCCGGCTACCCCGACCGCACCAAACTCCGCAAAGCCCTCTACCGCTCCGCCGCCTGAGCCTTGGCCCACCGATCCGCCCAAGCCTGAAGCGGACTGAGCGCCTCGTAGAGCCCAGTGCCGAGCGGAGTCAGCTGATGCGCTCGCGAACTCGGTTGCGGGCGCACTTAAGGTCTAGGCATGCCTGAGTTGGAACGACTTCGCTTGGACCACGGACCGGCCGTACTGGCTTTCGAACGGGAGAACCGGGAGTTCTTCGCGTCGCTCGTCCCGGACCGTGGCGACGACTACTTCCAGGAGTTCGACGTACGGCACAAAGCGTTGCTGGCTGAGCAGGCCGAGGGGATATGCCAGTTCCACGTGCTGGTTGAGAATGGCGAGGTGCTCGGCCGCTTCAACCTGATGGACCTGGTGGATGGCGCTGCGCACCTTGGTTACCGGCTGGCGGAGAGGGCGACGGGCAAGGGCCTAGCCACCGGCACTGTCCGGTCGTTGTGCGAACTCGCCGTCCGCGACTACGGGTTGCACACCCTGCGCGCCGCGACCACCGAGGTCAACACCGCCTCCCAGGCTGTGCTCACCCGCGTCGGTTTCACCCGAACCGGGCGAACCACCCTCGACGGACTGCCGGGTCTCACGTACACCTTGGACCTCACTACGGTCTGACCCGGGCCAATCCGGCTGCGATCGAGTACTTGGAGGCCGGCGGGGTACCAGTGCGCGACGATCCGCACTGGTGGAGGTGACGATCGATGGACAGCATCATGTTCGTGGGCAACGCGACGACCATCATCCGGCTGGGCTCGTTCACCTTGCTCACCGATCCCAACTTCCTGCGCAGGGGGCAACGCGCCTATCTCGGCAAGGGTTTGTGGACGCGACGGCTGACCGATCCTGCCATGGGCATCAACGAGCTGCCCGCGCTCGACGCGGTAGTGCTGTCGCATCTGCATGGTGATCACTTCGATCGAGTGGCCCGGCGTGGCCTCGACCGGGCGGTCCCAGTGGTCACCACGGAGCCCGCTGCCTCGCGCTTGTCCCGCTACGGCTTCGCAACGCATCCGTTGTCGACCTGGCAGAGCTATCAGCAGACGCGTGGCGAAGAGACGCTCACCGTGGAATCCCTGCCCGGAATTCACGCGCGCGGCCTGCTGGGCGCATTGCTGCCGCCGGTGATGGGGTCGATGCTCACCTACCGATCCGGGAACGGGCTCGAACGCAAGATCTATATCAGCGGAGACACCCTGACCGGCGACCACCTCGACGCCATTCACGAGCGGCATCCGCACATCGACGCGGCCGTCACCCACCTGGGCGGTACGCGCGTGCTGTTCCACACGGTCACCATGGACGCGGCCCAAGGCCTCGACTTCGTACGACGCGTCCGCCCCCGGGTGGTCGTGCCGGTGCACTACGACGACTACCGGATCTTCCGCTCACCGCTCGGCGACTTCCTCGCCGCACTGGACGGCGACGCCACCCGCTGGCACGTGAGCACCCCGATCCGCGGCGAATCCGTCCCCCTCACCCACTGACGAACGCAGAAGGCCCGGACCGATATGGTCCGGGCCTTCTATCAGTAGCGGGGGCAGGATTTGAACCTGCGACCTCTGGGTTATGAGCCCAGCGAGCTACCGAGCTGCTCCACCCCGCGCCGCTGTCTTACGAGCTCGAGTCTAGATCATGGCCGCTAAGCGTCCAAATTGAGGCCCCAGGAAGATGGCCACGCGGCGAGAAGCCGGGCGCACGATCGGGCGGACCCTCGTGGTTCGAGGAGGTCCGCCCGACCGGCGTCACCGAGAACCGGTTCCGGTCACCGCGTTGGGTGTGCGTGGCTGGAACCGGAGTCCTTGTCGTGCGCCTCCTTGTCGTGCGAGCCCTTGTCGGGGGCCGAGTGATCGTGCGCCGAATGGTCGTGGGCCGAGTGGCCGGAAACGAAGGGCCCGAAACTCTGGAACAGGTTCAGAATCTGGGTCATGACACTGTCGCTGCCGGCAGGTTGAACTGCCACCGCCGCACTTGCCGGTTGGCAGGCGACGAAGTCGGTCGGCGGCCCGTTCGTACCGGTGTGCGAACCGTTGAAGCCGAAGGTCACCGACTCCCCTGGCCCGATCACCGAGTTGTATGAAGCGTTGGAGGCGATCACCCCGGTGGCTCCGTTGTTCACCACGGTGGCGCCCCATCCTTCGCCGACGACCTTCTGGCCGTTCGGCCACGTCCAGCGAACGGTCCAGCCGCCGACTGGGTTCTTACCTGTGTTGGTCACCTTCACGCTGGCCGTGAACCCGTTGTTCCACTGGCTCGGCGTCGAATAGGTCACCGTACAACTGGTCGGTGGCTGAGGCGTCGGTGTGGGGGTAGGCGTCGGCGTGGGCGTGGGGTCACCCGACCCGGTGGTCAGGTTCACGTCCGCGCATTGGTAGAACGCCTCAGGGCTGTCGCTGCGTTGCCAGATCGAATAGATGATGTGGCGTCCGGTCTTGTTGGAAGGCAGTGTGGCCGGCCAGGTCCACTCCGGCCCCTCGGCGCCGTTGCCGTTCAGCGGCGGGTTGGTGATCTCGTTCCAGGGTGCTGGTTCCAGGTCGGACCAGCGCAGTGGTTCGTTGACGTTCCAGCCGTCCCGGGTGATGTACTGCGTCCACGTGCCCGGGTGCGGCGCCCACGCGTTGTAGCGAATGGTGATGGTCGAACCGGTTTTCAGCGTGGTGGTCGGCCAGTCCGATCGCCCCGCGCGGAACTTGGCGAATCGCGGATCGGGACCGCACAGGTTGCCGTCCGGAATGATCTCGCGGTGCCGGCCGGCCGCGTTGCCGATCAGATTGCTGAACCAGTTCCAGAACGGATAACGGTCGCCGTTGTTCCAGGCGTCCGCGCAGGCGGGGTTCGTCGGTTTGAGGTCGCCTCCGTTACCGCCTTCCTTGCCGTCCACGTAACACAGGTAGGTGCGGCTACCGGGAAACGTGAAGGCGCCATGAGCCTGAGCCTCCGGTGCCGGCAACGCCACCAGAAGCGCGCCGGTGACACCGAGCAGGGCAGCGCTCAGTGCAATGGGTCGAAAAAGCCTCACAATGATCCTCCTCCATGGACCGTCTCTCGCACCGACAAGACGGTCGGGGCAGCGGTACATTTGGGAGCGCTCCCACAACCGATGGTAAGCCGCTGGACACAGCCTGTACAGACGATAGACACCGAAAAATCAACCCCCGGCCTCGTCGGCTGCGTCACACTCACGCACCCGATGGGTACGCGAGCGTCGGTCGACGGTGATTGCGGCTCAGCGCGATTCGAAGTACATAGCGAAGGCCCCTGACCGAATTACTTGGTCAGGGGCCTTCTTTGGTAGCGGGGATAGGATTTGAACCTATGACCTCTGGGTTATGAGCCCAGCGAGCTACCGAGCTGCTCCACCCCGCGCCGCTGTCTTGCGACTTCAGCCTAGTCGATCAGTGCGGCGCAACCAAATCGATTACCGCCGGGCAGTGCAAAATCGAGTGCCGAACGGAATCGGGCAGGCGTAACTTCACGCTATGGCACCTGCGTTCATCCGGCCGTTCGCGGCGGCCGATCTTCCTGCTGCCGCACGGCTTCTCGCTCAGCGGCATCGCCGGCACCGGCGGACCAGTCCGTTGCTCTCGCCGAGATACGAGGACGAGGCAACTACTTTGGCCGAGGTCTCCAACGCCTGGGAAACCGAAGGCGCGTCCGGCTGCGTCGCACTCGATGGCGATGAGGTTGTCGGCTATCTGCTGGGCGCTCCGAAGACGTCTACTGTCTGGGGCCCGAACATCTGGGTTGAGGCCGCTGGGATGGCCACACGTGATCCCGAGACGATGCGCGACTTGTACGGCACCGCGGCCACTCGTTGGTACGACGAGGGCAAAACCGCCCACTACGCGCTCATACCGTCCGACGACGTTGCGCTGATCGATGCCTGGTTCCGGCTTGGGTTCGGCGCTCAGCACGCTCATGCCGTCATGACGCCACCTACGGAGCCACCAGTGGTTCCTGGTGGTCTAGCCGTACGGCGAGCCGGGCGTCGGGACCTCGACGCCCTGGCGGAACTGGACCTCGCGCTACCCGCACACCAAGGCCTGTCCCCTGTCTTCTCCGCAGGGCCGGTCGGGACGCTGGAGGAGGCTCGGCAGGAGTGGGAAGAGGACATCGACAGTGATTACTACGCGAGCTTTGTCGCGGAGAGGAACGGCCAGGTGATCGGTGCGGCCGTGGGCTGTCCATTGGAGAAGTCCTCCACCCACCAGGGGCTGTCCCGGCCTGAGCATTCCGCGATTCTCGGCTTCGCGGCGGTCTTTCCCGACGCGCGTGGCTCAGGCGCCGGCCAGGCTCTCGGCCGGGCGGTTGGGCGGTGGGCCGCGGACGAGGGATTCGAGACGCTCGTGACCGACTGGCGAGTGACGAACCTGCTCTCATCCCGGACCTGGCCGAAACTCGGCTACCGCCAGACGTTTCTCCGCGTTCACCGGCACCTCGGCTACTGACTTCTCCACCTTGTCCACAGGCCTCAAAGTGGACGGCCGATCAGGGCGAGATGACGGCATCTTCTCTGCACGGTGGTTCAGCCGCATCCGGCGGCGGGGCGCCATTCTGAGGAGGTAGTGCCATGGTGATCAGTCCTCGTCGTCGTATCCTGACCGGCGTCGCGCTCGGTCTGACCGTGTTCGCCGCCCAGGCGACCGGCCCGGCGGTAACGGCGTCAGCGGCCCCGGCGCCGACAGCGTCAGCAGCAGTCCCGCACTGGGCGTCGAGCGCCCACGAATCAGAACCGGTGAACCCTTTGGACGGCTTCGCGATCACCCACCTGCCCACCGGCCTCGGCAAGCCGAGCGACTTTCAGTCCGAGTGGGAGGACGTGCACTTTCACAGCCGGGTCTGGGAGACCGGGCCGGATCCGGAGGGCGCGACCAAGGTCGATCTGATGCTGAAGACGATCCGGGGTGACACCCTCACCGATCTAGAGGCGCTGCGCGACTTCCTGACCGAGTACCACGAGAAGGATCCAGCCGACTGGAAGCTGACACCTGTGCAGGTCGGCGCGTTCAGCGGTTACACGGTCGACAGCCAGGTGTTCTGGTTCCTCGCGCCCGGACTCGCGGCCGAGGCGACGATCGACCGCGACCGCTACAGCGAGCAAGACCTGCTGCAGACGGCGGCCGGCTTCCGCCCAGAGATCAGCGCCTAAGTCGTACGACCTTCCGGCCGAAGGTCGCCACTGGCGCGCCGGCAGGAGCCTGGAAATGCGGAACGTCCGGGAGACCTGCCGAATTGGCGCAGGTTTCCCGGACGTGACCGCTCAGGTGTGGCTCGGTGCCTTGCGGCTCAGCCCCCGGAGGGAATGCTGAGCGGCGGCACCGTGCCACCGCCACTCGGGCGCGACAGCGGCGGCGTTATCGCGGCCGGGCCTCCCCCACCCGTCGGGGTGGAGGGCGGCGCGGTCGGCGTCGGGTTGGGCGTGCCGTTGGTCGGCGGCGGGCTCGCGTTGTTGGCGTTGGTGGCCCGCTGGATCGCGGCCTGTGCCTTGCGGATCGCCGCCTGGTACGCCGCGAGGTCGCCGCGCTTGAGGGCCTGGTCCGCGTCGGTGAAGGCCTTCTGCGCCTCGGCCAGTGCCGCCTTGACCGTCTGATCCTCCGGGTCCGGCTTCGGGTCCTTCGGATCCTTCGGGTCGTTCGGATCGTCCACACCGGCGTCACCGCTGAAGAGCTTGTCCAGCGCCTCCTGCAGCGTCGTGCCGAAGGCGACCTTGTTACCGAAGCCGACCAGAACGAACCGCAGCACCGGGTACGAACCCGAGGCCGCCGCGCGGCTGGAGTAGACCGGCTGGACGTAGAGCAGACCGCCGCCGACCGGAAGGGTCAGCAGGTTGCCGTATTCGGCGCGAGCGCCTGAGGTAGGCCCGGTGTACGGCAAGAGCGCTTGCCGGATCTGCTCGTTCGTCTGGAACTGGTTCGCCACCTGGCCCGGGCCATCGATCTGGTTGGTGTCGGGCAATCGCAGGATCCGGAATTGGCCGTAGTCCGGTGAGGACGCTTCGGCGTCAACCGCCAGGAAGGAAGCGAGGTTATCCCGTTGGTTGGGTACGTACACCGAAGTCAGCGAGAACTTCGAGTCCTTCTGATCCGGCATCCGCAGCGACAGGTAGAACGGCGGCTGCTTGCGCGCGTTCTCCGCGGCGGCACCCTGGGTCGGGTCGACCGGGACCCGCCACAGGTCGCTGTTGGAGTACCAGGTACCGGGGTTGGTCACGTGGTACTTCGCGAGCAGGTCCCGCTGGACCTTGAACATGTCCTCCGGGTAGCGCAGGTGCGCCATCAGTCCGGGCGAGATCTCCGAGCGCGGCTTGATCGAGCCCGGGAACGCCTTGGACCAGGTCTTCAGCAGCGGGTCGGACTCGTCCCAGCCGTACAGGTCGACCGAACCGTCATAGGCGTCGACCACGGCCTTGACCGAGTTGCGGATGTAGTTGATGTCCTGGCTGGCCTGGACCGCGACGGCGCCACGATCGGTCAGCGCGTCGTCGGTGCTGTCCTCCAGCGAGACCTTCTGCGAGTACGGGTAGTTCGCACTGGTGGTGTAGCCGTCGACGATCCAGACCACGCGGCCGTCGACGACCGCCGGGTACGGGTCGCCGTCGACGGTGAGCCAGGGTGCGGCCTTCTCGACCCGGTCCCGCGGGTGCCGATCGTAGAGGATCTTCGAGGTGTCGGTGACCCGGCCGGACAGCATGACGTTCAGGTCGCGGAACTTGGTGGCGAACAGCAGCTGGTTGAAGAACGAGCCGACCGGGACGCCGCCCTTGCCCGCGTAGTTGAACATCTTCGGCTGGTCGCTGGCCGAGCCCTCGGGGGTGTCCAGCTCGACCGGGTTGTCCTTGTTACCGCCGACGATCGAGTAGTCCGGGGACTGCTCACCGAAGTAGATCCGCGGCTCGTAGGTACCGAGCTGGCTCTTCGGCGGGATGTCCTGCGACGACCAGACCGGCTCGCCCTCGGCATCGCGCTTGTTGCCGTCGGCGGAGACCACGCCGTAGCCGTGGGTGTAGACCGTGTGGTCGTTGTTCCAGTTGCGCTGACCCTGCGGCAGGCCGCTGATCTGCACCTCGCGAACGGCGATGACGGTGTCGCGGACCTCGTTGCCGATCTTGTAGCGGTCGACGTCGAGTACCGGCGGGAACGAGTAGAAACCACGGACCTGCTGGAGCTGCTCGAAGGCCGGGCCGACCACGCTCGGGTCGATCAGGCGGATGCCGGGCAGAACCTCGGCGTCCTTGGCCAGCTGGTTCGGGCTGGTGGTGGTCGTCGCCGCGTACTCGTTGACCTTGACGTTCTCGAGACCGTAGGCCTGCCGGGTCGCGGTGATGTTCTTGGTGATGTACGGACCTTCGCGGTCCGGCTCGCTCGGACGGACCCGGATCTGCTGCAACGCGGCCGGCCAGAGCGCACCCAGCAGTACGGCCGACAGGATCAGCACGACGGTGCCGACACCGGGCAGCAGCCAGGTCTTGCGAACGACGTTGGCGAAGAACAACCCGGCGCAGATCACCGCGATGACCGCCAGGATCTCCTTGCTGGGCAGGATCGCGTTGTCACCCGTATAGGAGATACCGGTGAACAACCGGCTGTCCGTGGTGGTCTGGCCGTACCGGTCGAGCCAGTAGCTGAAGGCCTTCAGCAGCACGAGCACGCCCAGCAGAACGGAGAACTGCACCTGCGCCGCGGCGGAGGCCTTCTGGCCCTTGGCCGACGGGCGGAAGCCGCCGTACAGGTAGTGGGTGACCACGGCAGCGACGATCGACAGCAGCACGATCGAGTAGCCGAAGCCGAGCAGCACCCGCATCCACGGGTAGTCGAAGACGAAGAACGAGATGTCCTTGCCGAAGTGCTGGTCGTTCACGCCGAACGGCGTGCGGTTGCGCCAGGCGAGGAAGACCCTCCATTCACCCGAGGCCGCCGAACCACCGAAGACCAGCATCACCGCGGCCAGCACGGCGATTGTCAGTTTGCCGCGCAGCTGCAGCAGTTCGCCGTAGCGCTCGAAGCCCGGGCTGGGCGACGGCGCGAGGGCGACCCGTGGCCGGGTGCGGTAGGCGATGATCACGTTCGCGACAACGGCGGCCGACATCAGCACGCCGATCACCAGGAACAACAGCACCCGGGTGCCGAGCACGGTCGAGAAGACCGAGCCCAGCTCGATCGACTTGTACCAAAGGCGCTGGGTCCAGATATCGGTGAAGACACTGAACAGGATCACCAGCAGGACCAGCGTGGCGATGGTGGGCACCAAGGCCCGGGGCCGCTGCCCGGAGCCGCGCGGCGGTCGCCGGCGCTCCTCCGGCAGGTCGTAGATGCCCTCGCTCATGCTTTCCTCTCCTCGTCCCGGTACGGGTCTTCACCCTCGGCCGACGGCGCGAAGGTCAGGGCCAGCACCTCGCACAACGTCGGTACCAACTCGGTGCCGGTGAGCACCGCGGAATCCTCATCATGGTTGCGCAACCGGACCGCGCCGAAACGCGCGCCGTCCCGCAACACGCCCGCGACCATCCGGACCTCGTGCCGGCGAGGGTCGCTACCGGCCATCCGGCGGATCTCCTCGTCGCGGGCCTCGGCGCCTTCCGGCAGGTCCGCCTCGACGGCGGCCGGCAAGACGATCCGCTCGACCGCGACGGCACAACCGCTGACGCTGTCGGGCCATTCGATCCCGGCCAGCGCCTCGGCCAGGTGGTCGTCGTTCATGCCGTCGGGCAGATCGCCCTGGGCGACCGGGGTCAGCGGCGTGGAGCCGGCGTCGGCGCCGAGCTGGGCGGCCAGGCCCGGCTCGGCGGCCAGCAGGTCAGCGGTCGGCACGAGCGCGAACAACTGCACCGGCTGGTCCCAGCCGGAACCAGCCACGTGGCGCTCGATCTCCACCACGGCATCCGCGAGAGCCTGTCCGCTCGGGGTGGACGCTGCGACGTCAGAACCACCGGCGTCCGGACCGGTGTGGCCAGGCTCGTCGGCGGGATGGCCTACGGGGTGCATGCGGGGACTTCTCCACTTCCCTTGGCGAGTGCGGTGAGGGCGGTGACGGCCTGATGCAGCGTCTCTACCTTCACCAGCTGGATACCGTCGACGTCGGCGTGCATCGCGGCGGCGCAGTTCGATCCCGGCACCAGGAAGACCGTGGCACCCGCGTCCCGGGCGCCGGCGATCTTCTGCTGGATACCGCCGATGGCGCCGACCTGCCCGAGCGCGTCGATCGTGCCGGTGCTGGCGACGTGCTTGCCGTCCAGCAGCGGGCCGGGCGTCAGCTTGTCGTAGATGGCGAGCGCGAAGGCCAGACCGGCGCTCGGGCCACCGATGTCCTGGCCCAGATTGACCGTCACCTTGACCGGCGAGTCGACGCCGACGGTGATGCCGACCATCGGGCGCTTCGGGTCGCCGGGAGTGGCCGCGGCCTTCAGCGTCACGGTCTGTTCCTTACCGCCGCGGCGGATCAGGAACGTGATCGGGTCGCCGACCTTGTTCTTGCGAACCAGCTCACCGACCTGCGGGACCTTGGTCGCGGCGACGCCGTTGACCTTGTAGATCACGTCGTTCGGTTTGAGCTTGCCGTCGGCCGGGCTGTCCTTGGATACCGACGAGACCTTCGGGTGGAACGGAACGGCGGCCTCCTGCAGGGCGGCGGCGACCGCGCTGTCCTGCGATCCGGTCATCTCGGCCGTGCTCTCCTGCTCGGCCTCGGCCTCGGTCTGCTCCGGCGGATAGATCACGTCGCGCGGGAACAGGTCGCGATGCGGGTCGAGCCAGTTGCGCATCGCCTGCGGCAAGGTCAGGTCCCGGCCCGGGGAGGTCACCGAGACCGTGGTCAGGTCGAGCCGGCCGTTGGTCGGGAAGGTCTCGTAGCCCTTCACCTCGATCACCGGCTGGTCCTTGGCCTGGCCGAGGGTGTCCTTGACCGGCCCGGGGCTGAACGAGACGAAGTTGACCGGGAACAGCGACACCAGGCCGAGCGTGAGCACCAGCGTGATGATGGAAGTGACCAGCGTGGCGGTACGACGTGTCACGAACCCTGCCCCACGATCGAAGTGTCCTTGGCCCGGCGGGATGCCGCGCGGCGGCCGAACAACCGGCGCTTCACCGGCGTGGCCTGCGGTCCGGGCGCCATCATGGCCTCACTGAAGCGGCGGAAGTCCTCCACCGACCCGAAGGCGGCACTGGACCGGCGGGGCCCGCGACCGCGGCCACGCCAGGCAGCCCAGCACATCGCGAGCACGGTGGCGACCACGGGGAACGCCAGCCAGGCCAGAACCTTCATGCGCCCAGCGTACGGGTCAGCAAGCGCCGACCCACTCTGTCGCACCATCGGAGAACCTTTGGTGTTTCCAAATCGGGACCTTGGCCTTCAGTTCGTCGATCAGCCGGCGGCTCGCCTCGAAGGCCGCGTCGCGATGGGCGGCGGCCACGCCGACGATCACCGCGGCGTCCCCGATCACCAGGTCACCGGTGCGATGCACGGCCGCGAGCGCGATCACCCGCGGGTCCGCGGCGATGATCTGTTCGGCGACCTCGCGCAGCCGGGCCAGCGCATCCGGATGCGCCTCGTAACCGAGCGCGTCGACGGCCTGGTCGTGGTCGTGATTGCGCACCGTGCCGATGAACAGCGCCGTTCCGCCGGCGCTGGGATCGACGATCGCCGCCAGCACCTCGTCCGCGGACAGGGCCTCCGCGCGGATGTCGAGCAGCCGGATCACTGCCTGCGTCATCTGGGTGACCCTTCTGTTTCGGCTGGAAACTCTCGACTGACTGGTCCCGGCGAGACCCTAAGGCCTCTACCTGAATCTTCACTGAGATCTTCTCTCAGTTCTTCGCCTAGAGAAGAACGGTACGTGGTGGGCAGTACGTTAGGAGGTGTAGCCCCTCGACCGCAGGCGCAAGAGCAGAAAGGCCGACCGATGAGCGACGAACCGGACAACCCGTTCAAGGGAACTCCGTTCGAGGCCATGTTCCAGCAGTTCTCCGGCCAGGCCGGTCAGGCCGGTATGCCCGATCTGAACGCGATCTTCCAGCAGGTGCAGCAGCTGCTGAGTGGATCGGGCGACGGCAAGCCGGTGAACTGGGATCTCGCCAAGGACATCGCCCGCAAGACCGCGGCGGCCGTCGGCGATCGGTCGATGACGGCCACGGACCAGCAGCGGGTGGCCGACGCGGTGCGGCTGGCCGAGCACTGGCTCGACCCGGTGACAACGCTGCCCGAGGCCTCGGCGACGTCCGCCGCCTGGAGCCGCGCTGAGTGGATCGAGAACACCCTGCCGGTGTGGCAGACGCTCGTGGACCCCGTCGCCGAGCACGTCGCGGGAGCGATGGGCAGCGCTCTGCCCGCGGAGGCCCAGCAGCTGGCCGGGCCGATGGCGGGCATGATGCGCCAGCTCGGCGGATCGATCTTCGGTGCCCAGGTGGGCCAGGCGCTCGGTGAGCTGGCCGGCGAGGTGGTCAGCGCCGGTGACATCGGCCTTCCGCTCGGCCCGGCCGGGCAGGCCGTGCTGGTGCCGGACAACATCGCCAAGTTCGCCGAGGGGCTGGGACTGACCGACGAGGACGTCCGGCTGTACCTGGCGCTGCGCGAGTGCGCGCACCAGCGGCTGTTCGCTGGTGTGCCGTGGCTGCGGCAGCACCTACTCGCCACGGTCGCCGACTACGCCGCGGGAATCGAGGTCGACCCGGGCAAGATCGAGCGCGCGATGGCCGACGTGGACATGCAGAACCCCGAGGCGATGCAGGCGGCGCTGGCCGGCGGCCTGTTCGAGCCGGAGGATTCCGAGCAGCAGAAGGCCGCGCTGGTTCGGCTGGAGACCGCGCTCGCCCTGGTCGAGGGCTGGGTCGACGACGTGGTCCGCGAAGCCACCAAGGACCGGATGCCCGCCGCGGTGCAACTGGCCGAGACGGTTCGGCGCCGCCGGGCCGCGGGTGGTCCCGCCGAGCAGACCTTCGCCACGCTGGTCGGGCTGCAGCTGCGGCCTCGCCGGCTGCGCGATGCCGCCAACCTCTGGGCCGCCGTGCGCGACGCCCGGGGGATCGAGGGCCGCGACGAGCACTGGTCGCATCCGGACCTGCTGCCGACGGCGACCGACCTGGACGACCCGATCGGCTTCGCCACCACCTCGGGCCAGTCGGCCGAGCTGGACATCGACATCAGCGACTTCTTCGACGAGAACGACCGCAAGGGCCTCGAAGGAGACCCGGCCGCCGAAAGCAAGGCCGAGAACAAGACCGAGGACAAGACCGCGTCGGACCGCCCAGGCGAAGACACGCAGGACGGCCCGGACAAGGGCGCGCAGGACGGTCCGGCTGACGGCGATTCCCACCGGTGACTTTGGCGGACGGGAACGCGCTGCCTGACGACGGGCTAGCAGACGACGGGCTACCCGCTGCAGGGGTGTTGCACGCCGACGCGGTTGGCGTGCTCGGCCGTTGGACACCGCCCGATGCGGAGCAGGCCAGGTTGCGCGAGTACTACCAGCGCCACCTGGCGGCGTACGACGATGCCATGACGCGGGCGCGGTTGCCGGAGCATCTGACGGCTTCCGCGCTGGTCGTGGACCGGGCGGGCGAGCGGGTGCTGCTGACCCTGCACGGCAAGATCCACCGCTGGCTGCAACTCGGTGGGCATTGCGAGCCCGGTGACCAGACGCTCGCGGGCGCGGCGTTGCGCGAGGCGACGGAGGAGTCCGGGCTCCCCGGTCTGACGATCGGCGACCAACCACTGCTGCTGTCACGGCATCAAGTGCGTTGCGGCGGACGGGACGACGCGTTCCATCTCGACGTGCAGTATCTGGTGCGTTCGGGGGCCGACGAGGCGTTTGTGGTGAGCTCGGAGTCGAGCGATCTGGCCTGGTTCCCGATCGAGCGGCTGCCCGCCGGTATCGACGCCAGCGTCGCCGAACTGGCCCGGCGGGCACGCGAGCTCGTCGGTTAGTTGATAGCGCTTTCATCGATCGACGGATTACCCTCGATGGCATCGTCGGACTGCGACCCATCCGGTCGCCTGACAGTGCCGAAGGACTCACGTGAGCTTCGACATCGATCACTACGCCCAGACCTCCACCAGGATCACCTGGGACGACCTCGACATGGACAGCTTCGCGACCAATCCCTTGTCCGAAGACGCGCTCCGTTGCCTCAGCTACATGAGCGATGTCGAAACCCATACCGTCTGCTACCTGCGTGACCTGCTCGTCACGCCCTCGCACGCCGACCCCGAGGTCACGGTCTTCCTGACCATGTGGAACCTCGAGGAGTACTGGCACGGCGAGGTGCTCGACGAGGTGCTCGAACGCCACGGCGTGCCGACCGGCCCAGAGCACACCCGCGCGGTGCGGACCAGGCTCGGCTGGCGGGACCGGGTGGCCCCGATCAAGCAGTCGCTGCTGGCCAACCTCATCGGTGAGGACTTCGTCGCCACGCACATGGCGTGGGGCGCGATCAACGAGTGGTGCGCGCATTCGGCGTACACCCGGCTGATCCGCTCGGAGAACCACCCGGTGCTGACCGAGATCCTGCGACGCATCGCGAAGCAGGAGACCCGGCACGTCGCGTTCTACAACAGCCAGGCCCGGGAGCGGCTGCAGCGCAGCAAGAAGGCGCAGCGCATCGCCCGGTTCGCGCTCAGCAAGGCGTGGGGCATCGTCGGTTCGACGCTGATGCCGGCGCCCGAGGTCAAGCACATGCTCGGCTACCTGTACGGCGGGCCGGACGGCCTGGCCGAGGTGCGCCGGGTGGACGCCAAGATCGACGGCTTGCCTGGTCAGCGCGGCCTGCACCTGGTGGAGAACCAGCTCAAGAAGTACGGCGTGATCGCCGCCGCTTGACCGAGATCCGCTGAGTGGATTCGCTGACCGGGATCACCCGGGCCATCGCCGCGAGCCTCTGCCGATATCACCGCCCCTGAACGGCACCGGCAGAAGCCCCGGCGACGATGGCCAGGGATCTGTCCCGTTGATCAGTCAAACGAGCGCGGGCGTCGAAGGTTACTTCGACAGCATCGACCGGGTGACGTCCCAGCCTTCGAGGCCCGGATCCAGCCGCGCTAGATCCGCTGGCCCCTGCAGCCGGTGCCAGCCCGGTCCGACCCCCACCGCGTGCCGTCGCGGCTTGGCGTCTTCGAGTTCCGATAGCCGAGTTCCGAAGCCCGGCGAGAACGCCTCGACCCACTCGGCGACCGGGAACCGCACGCCGATCGCGGCCAGGGTGCCGTCGTCGGCCGGGCAAACCGCGATATCGGCCGAACCAAGCGCCCGGAAGAGCTTGCCGATGAGGAGGCCCGGGAGATCCGGTACGTCGTGGCTGACCGCGACCACCGCGGCCGCCGTACCGGCTTGTTCGACGGCGGAGAGGATCGGCCGGGCCGGATCGGCAGGATAGACCGCAGTGCCGGGCCAGGTCAGGGCCGCGATCTCCGCGAGGGCGGCCTCGTCACCACCTACGACCGCTACCGCAACGTCGACCCGGTCCAGGCCGGCCAAGACCTCGTACGTGTCCTCGGCCAGCGCGAGGCGCCAGGCCTCCGGATCGCGGCCGGGCGGCGCCCAGTCCCCGGACGCCGGTACTACCAGCACAACCACCCGACGGTCCGTCATTTGCCTGCCACCTTGGAAGTCACAGACGAGTCATACGCCGTCCGGGCGGTCGTGACCTCATCCATATGGGTTTCGGCCCAGTTCTTGATGCACTTGATCAACGGCATCAGACTCATCCCGAGTTCCGTCAGCTCGTAGTCGACCCGCACGGGCACCGAGGCCGTCACGTGGCGAGAGATCAGCCCGTCGCGTTCCAGCGAGCGCAGCGTCTGGGTGAGCATCTTCTGGCTGACCCCGGCGATCCGGCGCGACAGGTCCGAGTAGCGCTGCGGGCCGTCCGCGAGCGCCGGCAGGATCAGGGTCACCCACTTGTCGCTGATCCGATCGACCAGCTGACGTGCCGGGCACGACGCCAGGTACGCGTCGTACGACCGGGCGGCCTCCTGACGCAACTGGGCGGCAGTACGGGTCATGGCTCTCCTCCGAGTTCGGTAGGCACCCAAAAGTGCGTACTTCCCAACAGAGAGCAACTCTCCCACAGTGATAGGACCAACCCAATCACCAAGGGAGAAACAAGAATGCGCGCATTGGTGTCCCGACAGCTCAACGGCCCCGAGTTGATCGAGGCGGAGCTGCCGGAGCCCGCCAAAGGCCAGGTCCGGATCAAGGTGGATGCGGCCGCGATCAACCCGGTGGACCTTGCCGCGACTGACGGCACCTTGCTCACGTACGACATCACCGCACCGCGCGAGCAGTTCGGCCTCGGCTGGGACGTCGCCGGCACGATCGACACCACCGGGCCCGGCGTGGACCTTGAGCCGGGTACGCCCGTTGTCGGCGTCGCGGACCTCCTAGGCCGTTCGCTCAAGACCCACGCGGAGTACGTCGTACTGGACGCGGACGCCATCGCAAGAGCCCCGCGCGGGCTTGACCCGGCTGAGGCCTCCACCTTCGCGTTGAACGCCTTGACCGCGTTGCAGGCGTACGACGCGCTCAACCTCCGCGCGGGTCAGACCGTACTTGTGACGGGTGCAGCCGGTGGAGTCGGCGGATACGCCGTCGAACTCGGGAAGCACCTCGGACTCGAGGTGATCGCCTCAGCGGGTGAAGCCGATGAAGAGCTCGTACGACGACGGTTCGGCGCGGACGAGTTCGTACCACGGTCGGCGGACCTCGCAACGGCTGTACGAGCGCTATACCCGCAAGGCGTTGACGGCGTCGTGGACGCAGCGGTCATCGGCATAGGTACCCAAGAGGCCGTCCGGAACAGAGGCGTGCACGCCCACGTCGTAGCCGGCACGCCGCCCACTCCCCTGCGCGGGATCTCCGTTTACCAGATCTTCGCCACGGCCCGCCGCAAGGAGCTGGACGAGTTGGTCGCGCTGGTCGAGGCGGGCGTGCTCAGCACCCGCGTGGCGGCCACCTACCGGCTCGAAGACGGTGAAGCCGCCTACAAGCACCTTGCCCAGGGTGGCGTTCGCGGCCGGGTCGTTCTAGACCTGCGCCTCGGCAGCGAGTAGGCCCAGCCTCATGGCGGCCATGATCGCCTGCGCCCGGTTGGACGCGCCCAGCTTCTCGTACAACCTGGCCACGTAGGTCTTGGCCGTCGAAACGCTCACCGACAAGGCCGTGGCGATCGCCCGGACCGACAAGCCCTGGCCGAGTAGGCGTAGCACCTGCGTCTCCCGGGGGCTCAGCAGTGGCTCGGCGGACGCCTGCTTCCGCCGGGCCATCGCGGGCGCGAGGCCGGTCGCGGTGAACGAAGTCGCGGCGACGGCCGAGTGCCGGATGGCCGCCAGCAGTTCCGTAGTGGGCGCGCTCTTACTGACGAAGGCCGAGACGCCTGAATCGAGCGCCCGGAACAACATGTCGTCGCGACTACCTGAAGCCAGCACCACCAGACCCAAGTCGGCATGGCGCTCGCGCAGTTCCCGGGCTATGCCCAGCCCGTCGCCGTCCGGCAGCTCCGCGTCGAGCACAACGACGTCCGGCCGGGACGACGCGACCATCGGTGCCGCCCGCGCACCGAGCCCCGTCTCCCCGACGATCTCGATATCCGGTTCCGCACCGACCAGCCGGTGCAGCCCATACCGAATGAGTGTGTCGCCGTCGACCACGACGACCTTGACCGCCTGCCCCATTTCCCTCTCCCCCTACCCCTCCGGAGGCCACGTTACGGAGCGCGGCGGTCTCGGTATAGGGCAACTGTCAAGGAATTCGTGGATCAGCCCGGCCGCCACCAGCTGAGAACGCTTACCCGCCTCGCGCCGGGGTCGGGTGCGGCCGGATCCGCGTCGATCAGCGCCACCTTCGCCCGCAGCACGGGTTGTCCCGAAGGTCCGCAGAGCAGTGCGTCGGGACAGCGGTAAACGCTCAGGTACACGGTGAAGGTGAATCCGGGCGAATCGTCCGGTATCGAGAGCACCGGCGCGGTCGCGGTGGCGCTCGACCGGCGCAACCACAGCGAGCGGGCCACCACACCCGATCGAACGGACGATCCGTCGCCGAGGTCGAGCACACTGGCCGGGGCATAAACCGTGCCCTTGATCCGAAGGTGATTCCCCACCACCAGAGCACAGCCCGCCGAACCGTACGGGCCGATGGTGAGACAGCCATCGGCCGCCCTGAACGCCGGCCGCGTGTACGTGAGCTCAAGCTGGATGGCGTCGATGTCCTCGGTGTCACCAGCGGCGGCCAGTTTCGTGGTGACAGCGATCGTCGCGCCGCCGAAGGTGCCGTCGTGAATGGCCTTGGCGAGTGTCCCGGTCCGAGACGGGTCTAGCACGATGACGTCGGTCTGGAAGCCCGTACCGCCGGCAGCGCCCACAACCGACCCGGTGAGGTTCGGACCGGTATCAGTGGCTACCGAGATGTCGAGCTGGTCGGACGAGCCCGGATCGCTATGCCGATGGGTGACCCGTACAGCGGCCGACTGCAACACCGAGCCCGCCGGAATCGCCCCTGCCTGCGCAAAACCGCTGACCGTCAATACGGCGGTGTCCCCAGCCGTCGCGCTCTTCCACGAAGCAGCGACGCCATCAACCGTCGCAAGCCGCGCGGGAGTCGCGGACAGCCCGAAGTCGCCTAGCAACGGTGTAGCCGTCGGTTTCAACAAGGCATAGGTGTCGGTCTCGCTACCGCTCTTGAGGCCAAAGACCGCGACAGGCGGCTTCGACGCGGAGTAAGTCCCGCAGATGTCCGCCTCGGCGCCAACGAACTTCAGTCGGCTACTCCCGCCGAAGATGAACTGGACGCCCGCAGCGGACGCATCCTCGGTCGGGTCCACGCAGGTCGCACCAGCGCGAGTACCGGCGACCAGGTGACCACCTTCGACGACCCACTGGTTCGACCCCGCGGGCAGCAGGGGATTCGCGTTGGCCCCGCTGTTGTGGAAGTCGAAGTAGTAGACGCCCGGCTTGAACCACCAGGTACTCCCCCGGCAAGGGCTCACACTACTCATCAGGTCGGACAACGCGACGGCATCGTCGTAGTACCCGGGCAAGAACGTAACCAGCGACCCTGGCGTCGTACAGGCGGGCAAGGACCGCCTAGCCGGTGCGGACGCGAGAGCCGGTGCGTACGCCGGGTCGTCGCCTCGCGCGTTCGCAACCGACCCGAGGTCGCATATGGCCGTCAGGATCGTTCCAGCGCAGGCGGAACGCGCCCAAAGGCCTCCATCGGCTCGGAGTTCTCCCACCGGCACGTTGATGGTCGAATTCGAGAAGATCGGCCCGTCAACCGGCATGACCGCTCCGGCCGGCTGCTGGATGTGTAGGCCGTCATCGGCCGCCGTACCCAGGGTGAGGATCGCGTTCTCGGGTCTGTTGCATCGGGTGGGCTCGGCGCACTGGACGATCGCGCCGAGCGCGTCCGCGCTGCAACTCACCGCGGCCGAGCGCAAGCCGTTGAAGGCGGGCAAACTCAACGAATCGCTCAAACCGAAGCAGTGCTGGCCCGGCGCGTTCCGGTAGCCACTGTTGCGCAGGTTGTTGATCGCCGCGTGCATGGCCGCGTCGGCCTCGTAGGACGCGACAGCCTGCTCGCGTAACGCCCCGGCCACCCGCATCGACGCGTCCGACCTGGTCAGGAGTGCGGCCAGGCCGATCGAGATGATCGTGATGGTTACGAGCACCATCAGCAGGCTGGAACCGCGTTCGTCGCGCTTTCTCACGATTGCCGCCGCTGACCGACGAGAGTGACCACGTGGTCCTCACCTGTCACGAACTGAAAGGTGATTCGCTCTGGAACCGCAGCCAGTTCACAAGGCGTTGAGCAGCTCACGACGGTAGTGCCGGGCTGGACCTTCCTTGCGATGACTAGATTCGACACGGGCGTCGTGCCGGGTCCTCGGCACACCGCGCGGTGTAACTCGCCCGCGGCGACGTAGTAGACGATGACGTCAGTACGGCGCACAGGAGGATGTACCGACATGTCCCAGCTGTCCGACAACAGTCGCAAGGCCGGAGTCGGCAAGGGCCCACAAACCGCGCCTGCGGAGGACCCGACCTGTACGGACGGCTTGAAGGGCAAGGTGCCTCCAGTCACGGCATTGCCGTAGTCCCGCAGTCCAACCGACGCGACGTCTCGCGCGAAGTACACGGAGGCCAAGCGCGCGTCGTCCGTGCGGTCCATTCGCTCGGAGGTCTCGGACATCTGCTTGAGCGCACCGATCAGCAGGTCCGCCAATGGCAGCGAGATGATGCCCATGATGACGATCGTTACTAGTAGTTCCAGCATAGTGAACCCCGTCTGACGCCTTATCCGCACAGTGGGTCCTCCACCCGGCAAGGTTTTCGCAGTACCAGGTCGAGTCGTTCCTCCACTCGGCCGTCGGCACTGGACACGACCACCTTCAACCGCTGCAGGCCGCTGTCGGGCAGGCAGAGCGGTAACCAGAGCAAACCCGTCCAGTACTGCACAGAGCCCGGTACGACCCTGGCGGTGAATCCCGGCGGTGGAGCGAAGCCCGGTACGGCGTAGGTGGTGGCGCAGTTCCGGTAGTTCCCGTCGCCTACGTACGCCTGCAAGGCCTCGGCGTAGTCCCGCACGGTGGTGGCAGCCGTCGCCTGTTTGCGCTGGGTGTCCGAGACGATGATGGTGGTCGCCACCCCGGCCATCAGCGCGACCAGGGCCACGCCCATCAACGCGACGGCGATCATCAGTTCCAGCAGGCTTTCGCCTCGTTCGTTCCGTCTCATTGGACCTGCCGGAAGATGCCGTACATCGCCGAGACCAAGGCGATCGCGACGAACCCGACCACACCACCCATCAGCAAAATGACAGCCGGTTCGAACAGACCGATCAGCTTCTTCAGCTTGTGATCGAGCTCGCTCTCGTAGAACTCGGCGGTGACCACCAGCTGAGCCTCGAGCGTGCCGGTGTCCTCGCCGACCCGGATCATCTGCCCGGCCGCGCCGGGGAACAGCCCGGTCGCGGCAAGCGGCCGAGCCAGGCCTTCGCCTTCGAGCAAGGCCTCGCCCACCTTCGACAAGGACCGCCGGTAGACCAGGTTGGGCAGCGAACCGGTGGCGACCCGCAGCGCCTCGGGCAATTGCACGCCCGCGCTCACCATCGAGGAGAGGATCCGGCAGAACCGTTCGATCAACGCGAAACGCACGGTTTTGCCGTCGCGGGCGAGGCTCTGCACCGCCTCGGTCAACGGCAATCCGGCCCGGACGAAGGCGCCGAGCTGCCGCGAAAGGTGCATCACCTCTTCGCGTTTGACCCGCCGCGCGGTCAGCTCCAGCTGCAACAACCCGGGCTTCTCGTTCACCTGGATATCGCGCAGTTCCTTTTCGTACAAGGCCAGTTCGGCGTCCTCACGACTCTGGGCCCGGGTGATACCCCTCGTAGCGTTGCCGTCGGCATCGATCGCGACGTACGCGTATCTGGTCAACTCAGCTCCCTGCCAGGTAGATCGATCGCACGACCTCGGCCACGGTGGTCACGCCGGACTGGATCAACCGGGCGGCCTCTTCGGGCAAGGTCCGCATGCCCTCGTACCGGGCGGTCTTGCGGATCTCGTCATGCGGCGCGCGATGCACCACGAGTTCGCGGATCGCGTCGGTGACCGGCATCAGCTCGTACACGCCGGTCCGTTCCAGGTAGCCCGTCTGCGCGCAGAAGTTGCACCCGGCGCCGCGGACCAGCCCTTCGATCGGGACTTCGCCGCCGGCGTCGCGCAGAAACGCGATCTCCTCGGGCGGCGGTTCGTAGTACTCGCGGCAGTCCGGGCAGACCCGACGAACCAGCCGTTGCGACATCACCGCCAGCACCGACGACGCGACCAGGAAACTCTCGATGCCCATGTCCAGCAGGCGGTACAACGCGGTGGCCGCGTCGGTGGCGTGCAACGACGAGAGCACGAAGTGCCCGGTCAGCGCGGCCTGTACGGCGATGCGGGCCGTTTCGACGTCCCGTACCTCGCCCACCAAGATGATGTCCGGGTCCTGCCGCAGGATCGACCGCAGCCCACCGGCGAAGGTGATGCCCGCCGCCTCGTTGATCTGGATCTGGTTGATCGAGGAGTACGAGTACTCGACCGGGTCCTCGATCGTCATGATGTTGCGCTCGGGAGTGTCCAGCTCCCCCAGCGAGCCGTACAACGTGGTGGTCTTGCCGCTGCCGGTCGGACCCGCGCAGATCACCATGCCGTACGGCGTTCGCAGCAGGCCCGAATACCGGTTGGCCAGGTCCGGGGGCATGCCAAGCTGTTCCAGCCGGTACAACGGCCGGCTCCGGTCGAGCAGCCGGAGCACCACCTTCTCGCCTCCGACCACGGCGGCGGTCGAGACCCGGATATCGACCGAGCGATTCTCGATCTCCATCCGGATCTGGCCGTCCTGGGCACGACGCCGTTCGACGATGTTGAGATTCGCCAGCACCTTGATCCGGCTCACCACCGCGGGCCCGATCGACCCGGGCAGTTCGAGCTGGTCGCGCAACGCGCCGTCCACCCGGAATCGCACCCGGACCCGGTCGTCGTGCGGCTCGATGTGAATGTCCGAGGCCCGGTCGCGCAGGCCCTGGGTGATGATCAGCTGGACCACCTGGACAACCGGCGCGCCCTCGTTCGCGATCGGCGCCGGCGCCCGGGTCTCCTTACGCGCCGTCGCCTCGAACTGGCGAACCCGCGAGTCCACCTCCGACAAGGCCCGGAAAGCGTTGCCGATCGCCTGCCGGATGTCCGGCGCCGACGCGACCGCGAGCAGCACGGGCCGGCCGATCGCGGTCGCCACCTCGGAGCCCACCGACGGATCGGCGACCGCGACCACCACCGCGTCGTCCCGGATCTCCAGCGGAATCGCGGTCAGCGCCCGGGCGACGGCCTCACCGATCAGGGCCGTCGCCTCCGGCGCCGGGGTGACCGATCGAAGGTCCGCGGTCGGCAGCCCGAGCCGTTCCGCCGTACGACGGGCGCGGTGACGCTCGATCCGCAGGTCCTCGGGTGTGAGGTGACGACCACGGTGCTTCATATCGGCACAACCGCCCGGCCCCGCGCGCGGGTCTCGATCTCCTTCGGATAGAGGCTGCGCCCGATCGCGTCGGCATACGTCACGTCACCGGCCTGGACCAGCCCGGACAACGACTGCTCGAGCGTGATCATGCCTTCGCGGCGGCCGGTCACCAAGGCGTTGCGCAGCTGGTGCGTTTTACCCTCCTTGATCAGGTTGCGCACGGCGGCGTTCGCCAGCATCACCTCGAACGCGGCCACCAGCCCACCCGTCGTACGCGGCAGCAATCGCTGGTAGACCACCCCGCTCAGCGCCGCCGCGAGCTGCACCCGAACCTGCGACTGCTGTTCCGGCGGGAACACGTCGACGATCCGGGCCAGCGACTGCGCGGTGTCGTTGGTGTGCAGGGTCGCGAAGACCAGGTGGCCGGTCTCCGCGATCGTCAGCGCGAACCGGATCGACTCCAGATCCCGCATCTCCCCCACCAGCAGCACATCCGGGTCCTCCCGCAGCGCGGCCCGCAGGGCGTCGGGGAACGACGCGGTGTCGCTGCCCACCTCCCGCTGGTTGACGGCCGACCGGCGGTGCTCGTGCACATACTCGATCGGGTCCTCGATGGTGATGATGTGGCAGGCCCGCTCGGTGTTGATCTGGTGGATCAGCGAGGCCAGCGTGGTCGACTTGCCGGAGCCGGTCGGGCCGGTCACCAGCACCAGGCCTTGGTGCAGCTCGGTGAACCGGTGCAGCGTCTTCGGCAGGCCCAGTTCGGACATGGTCGGGATGTTGCGCGGAATGATGCGCAGCGCGATGGCGGTGTCCCCGCGCTGCGTGAACGCGTTCGCCCGGATCCGGGCGTCGTTGCGCCAGGAGAACGAGAAATCGTGCTCGTAGGTCGTCTGCCACACGTTCGAGCGATGCGGGTGCAGTACCTCGGCCAGCATGGCGTCGGTGTCCTTGCGGGTCAGCGCCTCGGCGTGGCGGACCGGCCGCAGATCGCCGTGCACCCGGATCTGCGGCTTCATGCCGACGGTCAGCAGCAGATCCGTACCGCCCGCGTTCCAGAGTTCCTCCAGCAGCAGGTCCACCCTGCTGCCGCGAACCGGGATTTCCATGCTCAGGTGCAGGCGCCGGTCGCGGTGACCGCGCCGTTCGCGCCGAGCACGATGACGTAACCGGAGCCGGAGGGTTGTTCCCGCAGCAGCTGGTTGAGGCCGGAGGTGAGCTGGGTCCAGCCGGCCGCGCCGGCGTCCGGATACGCGCCGGTCTTCGCGAAGTAGGCCTCGACCGCGACCTGCACCGTCTTCTTGTCGGTCTTACAGGCGGCCGTGTTGCCGCGGTCCTGGATGCCGCCGACGGCGAATACCACGATCCCGGACAGCACGCCCAGGATGACGATGACAACCAGCAGTTCGATCAGGGTGAAGCCGGCTTGGTTGCGCCTGGCCTCGGTGTGTTTCGCGCGGATGCGCTCGATCATGGTCCGTCCTTCGCAGATGCTCCGGTCCAGCCGGAGACAGGGTCCACCTGACTGCGAAGCGGCATTCGGGCCGGAACCTCCCACTGATCCCGGACCCCACGGAGATCAGCGGAACGAGCACCCTTCGTCACGGTCGGTGTCGCTTCGCCTGACCCAGATTGGTCCCTGCGCGGCGATCGTCACAGCGGGTGAACGGACGACAGATGTCCGCCATTCACCCGACAGCTGTCGGCCGGACACCCGATTGCGCCCGGCCTTCGGTGCGCTACAGCCAGCCGCGACGGGCCGCCTGCACACCGGCCTGGAAGCGGGTATCGGCGTCCAGCGTGCGCATCAGCTCGGCGATCCGGCGGACCACCGTGCGCTGCGTGACGCCGATGGCCCGGCCGATCGACGCGTCCTTCTGGCCGGCCGCGAGCAGCCGCAGAATCGCCCGGTCCCGGTCGTCGATCCGCTCGGGCGTGGTCAGCACGGCTCCCTCGGACGACATCGGGGTGGCGCGCTCCCACAAGCTCTCGAAGCACATGATCAACGCGTCGAGCAGCGGCGAAGGATGGACCAGCAGATGAGTCGACTGCTGCGCACCCTGGAAGCTCAGCGGGATCAGCGCCCGGCGGCGGTCCGCGATCATCATCTTCATCCGGATCTCCGGCAGCACGCGTGCCTTCTCCCCGGCCGCCAGGTACTTCGCCAGGTGATAGATGCGATCGGACTGGGTCAGGATCGGCGCGTGGTAGATGCAGCGGTAGGCCACGCCGCGTTCGAGCGCCTTGATCTCGCGCTCGTTCAGGTCCACCGAGGAGTTGATGTACGGCGGCGCGTCGATCATCACCACCTCGTCGCGGGCCCCGAGCTCCAACCGGGTCAGGGTGCTGAAGAGGGCGTCGTGCCCCTCGATCAGCTCGACCAGTTCGGCCGGCCGGGTCGGCTCGTTGTGCAGGTGCAGGGCCAGGTCGCGGGCGCGGGCCCGTAGCTCGTCCAGGGTCTGCTGGCGGTGCAGCACGAGTGCGTCGACGGCCACCTCGGGCGGCGTCGGCACGTAGCGCGGCGGTGAGCCCACGATCCGGTTCACCAGGCCCGCCTCGGTGAGCCGCTGCAGGCTACGCCGCAGCCGGGCGACCGGCACCCGCGTCTGCTCCGACAGGTCCGCCGCCGTACTGGCGCCCTGGCCGAGCAAACGCAGGTAGATCTCACTGTCGGCCTGCGAAAGACCGACCGGCTCGAGCAGATGACTCATGTCTGGACGGTAGTCCCGCTAGGCCCGGACGCGATAGCCAATTGACGCCAATGTCGTTAAGAAGACATCCATGCCCGTCGTGTAGACCCTAGGGTTTTCCCGTCCACCGCTCGATTCTGGGGAGGAACGGTGACGGTCACGGCACGCGGTCAGCTCTTCGTCCGGCGGATGGTGGTGGGGCATCTCGCGGCCGCGGCCGGCCTGATCAACACCGACGGTTTGCCCGGGCAACCACCCTGCACGGTGCAGTCGCTGTTCGACGCCCTGGTGGGCCGGGTCGATCCGGATCCCCTTGGCCGCAACGATCTCGACACCTGTATCGATGTGGTCGGCAACGACGGCATCAAGGGCCTGGTGGCGTACGCCCGTCGCCGCAGCGAGGACACCGGCCTGATCCTGTGGCTGCACGGCATGGAACAGCCCGGCATCATCGGCAGGCTGCTCGACCACGCTCTGCACCAACTGGCCGACTGTTCGGTGGTCGAGGCCTTCGACCTGCCGACAGTGCTCGACCCGCTCGCCGTACCGGGACTTGCCGCGCTTCGCCGTCCAGTGACCGCCGGGGCCTTGCTGAGCCGGGGGTTCACGAGCCGCCCGTGCGGGCGATACCTGCACAGGCGGTTGCCTTCGGCTACAGCCAGACGAGACGAGGGAATCCGCTACGAACTCTACGACGGACTCCACCAACTCAAGGTGGTTGGGCCGACCGGGGCCACCCTTGCCGACGCCACCTTGTCGTTGCCGTATCCCCGGCACGCCGTACTGCATTGGATCGGCGTAGAACCTGAGCACCGCCGACACGGACTGGGCCGACGGCTGCTGCACGCCTGCCTGCAGTACGCCCGGACGCTTGGAGCCGATCAACTCGTCTGTCACGTCGACGACCACAACCTGGCGGCGGACGACGATCGAGGCCGCAGCGCCGCCATCGCGATGTACCACCGAGTGGGCTTCACCAGCGTGGTGCACCTGACGAGCTACGCCCGGAGCCGGCCCAACTAGTTGCCGTCCGCTCCGATCTGTTGCGGAACCAAGGCCTTCTAGCACAGAGCTATGGACAGGTTGCTACAGGCGGGTTACCTTTCGTGCACATGTGAGAGCGCTCTCACTGACTTCTCTTCAACTCCGCCGCCCTGGAGGTGTTCTGTGCGCTCCCGTATCCCCCGCTCGAACCAGCGAATGGCCCTGATCGCAGGTGCTCTCGCGACCGTTCTGGCGATCCCCCTCGTCCTGCCGACCGCCGCCAGCGCCGTACCGGTTGGCTCCGGTAGTTACGCCACCAGCCGGCCCGCCGGTACCAACGGCCCGACCGATCAGAACGGCGCCCCCGTCGCTCCGAAGGTCACCGCCCGGATGGCCGGCAAGCCCGTGCCGACAAACGAGTGGTGGTCCTCGCTGATCTGGAAGCGCTACCCCGGCAATCCGTACTCCGAGAATCTGTACGGCCATCCGATGACTTATCACGCGTATTCGCAAGGCCTGGGCGTCGGTTATCCCAACACCGCGACCATCACGCCGGACGGCCGGATGTACGAGATGCTGCACAAGGACGACCTCTTTGTCGGTATCAGCGGGCTGAACTCCCCCGATACCAAGGTCGACGGCTGGTCCGACTGGACCGTCACCCCGTACTGGAGCGATGGCGCGCGCACACTGCGCACGACGATCGGCCACGGTCTGCCCTTCGTGTACGCCGAGGTCACCGGCGGCAACGCCCGCGTCGGGTTCAACGGTCCCACCACGGTGTGGAGCAATACCGGTAACACCCTCGGCGTGACGATCAACGGCCACGAGTACGCCCTGTTCGCACCTAGCGGGGTGAACTGGGCCCTGAACGGTACTTCCGAGGCCACGGCCCCGGCCGGCTTCTACTCGGTGGCACTGCTTCCGTCGCGGGACGCGCTTCCGTTGTTCCAGAAGTACGCGTACTCCTTCGTGACCGATACCAAGGTGTCCTGGTCGTACGACGCCGGTGCCGCGCGTATTTCGTCCACCTACACGGCAACAACTGTTGCGAAGCAGGGAACGCAGACCGGCACGTTGCAGGCGTTGTACCGGCACCAGTGGCTCAACTCGACTGACCCGACTACGGCGTACCGGTACAACTCGCCGCGTGGGGAGATGCGCCTGCGCGAGGGAGGCGCGTTTACGACGCGGTCGAACTTCAGCGGCGTACTGCCGGCTCTACCGCTTTCGAACCAGGCTGACGCAAACAGGCTTCGCGCCGACATCGACGCCGAGTTGAACGCGGCAGACCCGTGGAAGGGCGCAGCCGACACCTACTGGACTGGCAAGGCCATGTGGCGTCTGGCGGCTCTTGCCCGAGTTGCGAACCAGATCGGCTACACCGCAGGGCGGGACCGCCTGATCACCATGGTGCGCGACAGGCTTTCCGACTGGCTCACCGCCGGTAATGGCGAGGCCAGCCGGATGTTCGCGTACGACTCGACCTGGACGACTCTGATCGGTTACCCGGCCGGTTTCGGGTCCGACCAGGAACTGAACGATCACCACTTCCACTACGGCTACTTCCTGCTCGCGGCCTCGGTAGTCGCTCAGCACGATCCAGCCTGGGCCTCCGACTCGCGGTACGGCGGCATGCTCAAACTGCTTGCCCGGGACGCGAACAGCCACGTACGCGGCGACACCCAGTTCCCGTTCCTGCGCAGCTTCGACGCGTACGCCGGTCAGGGCTGGGCCTCGGGCCATGCGGGCTTTGCCCACGGCAACAACGAGGAATCGTCCTCGGAGTCGATGATGTACGCGACGGCCTCGATCCTGTTCGGCCAGGCCGTCGGTGACACCGCGCTGCGCGACTCCGGCATCTACCTCTACACGACCCAGCAGCAGGCGATCGGCCAGTACTGGTTCGACAAGGACAACTCGGTCTTCCCGGCGTCCTTCGGCCACGACACCGTCGGCATCGTCTGGGGTGGCGGCGCGACCTACGGCACCTGGTGGACCGCCAACCCGGAGGAGATCCACGGCATCAACATGCTGCCGATCACCGGTGGTTCGCTCTACCACGGCGCCTGGAAGAGCGACATCATCCAGAACATCAACGAGATGCGTGCCAGCAACGGCGGTCCGGAGACCGAGTGGCGCGACATCATCTGGAACTACCTGGCGATCGCGGATCCGGCTCAGGCGCAGAACCTGTACGGCGGCGGTATCGAACCCGAGGCCGGTGAATCCCGGGCCCACACGTACCACTGGATCACCTCGCTCAACCGGTTCGGAACGCCCGACCACTCGGTCACGGCGAACACCCCGACGTACGCCGTACTGAACAAGGCCGGCGCCAAGACGTACGTCGCGTACAACCCGGGCACGGCCGCCGTGACGGTCAACTTCAGCGACGGCGGTTCCCTGTCGGTCCCGGCCGGATCCACGGCCTGGAACGGGCCGTCGGGATCGGGCGTGGACGCCGGCACGGGTGTCACCCCGCCCACGACCCCACCGACCACGCCACCGACGACGCCTCCGCCCACCAGCCGGAACGCCTTCGCGGCGATCCAGGCGGAGTCGTTCGACCAGCACAACGGTGTCGAGATCCACTCGGGTGGTGACGGCGGCCAGCACCTCGCGGCACTGCGCAACGGCGACTGGGCGTTGTATCGCGGAGTCGACTTCGGTACGCAGACCGGACGCCAGTTCAGCGCCAAGGTGGCCAGTGGCGCGGCTGGTGGTGTCAGCGGACTGGTCGAGGTCCGGATCGGCAGCCCGACCGCGGCGGTGGCTGGCTCCTTCGCGCTGGCGAACACCGGCGGCTGGCAGACCTGGCGAACGGTTCCCGCGAACGTGAGCGGACTGACCGGAAAGCAGGACGTCTATCTGACCTTCACCAGCGGACAGCCGTCCGACTTCGTGAACGTGGACTCGTTCCTGTTCGCACCGTAAACCGCTTCTGGCGGACCGACGACCTACGCTGGGTGCATGGTTGACATCGACCCACCGAAGCGGAAGGCCGCCGGTCCGCCGGCCGTGGTCTCGTCCTTCAAGCACGGTTTGGGCGAGATGGGCGTGGCCCGTACCGGCCGGGTCTTCGCCGCGCTGAACCAGGACGGCGGCTTCGACTGCCCGTCATGCGCCTGGCCGGATCCCCACGGCAAGGACAAGCACCACGCGGAGTTCTGCGAGAACGGCGCCAAGGCCGTCGCCTGGGAGGCCACCCGCAAACGCGTGCCGCGATCGTTTTTCGCGGAGCACTCGATCGATCAGCTGAACGAGATCAGCGAGTACGAACTCGGCCGGCTCGGGCGGATCACCGAGCCGATGTACTTGCGCGAGGGCGCCACCCATTACGAGCCGATCGGCTGGGACGAGGCCTTCCGCGTGGTGGGCCGCCATCTCAAGGGCCTCGAACGGCGCGAAGATGCGGTGTTCTACACGTCAGGCCGAACCAGTAACGAGGCGGCCTTTCTCTACCAGCTGTTCGTGCGGGCCTACGGCACCAACAACCTGCCGGACTGCTCGAACATGTGCCACGAGTCATCGGGTACGGCGCTCACCCGGGTCATCGGCAGCGGCAAGGGCGCGGTCACTCTCGACATGCTCGAAGAGGCCGAACTGATCGTGGTCGTCGGGCAGAACCCGGGCACGAACGCGCCGCGCATGCTCAGCCACCTGGAAGTTGCCCGGCGCAACGGATCCACCATCGTGGCGGTCAACCCGTTGCCCGAACCAGGCCTGATGAACTTCAAGAACCCCCAGCGCGCCGCGGGCTGGGTCGGCAAGGGCACTCCGCTCGCCGAACAGCACCTGCAGATCCGCATCGGCGGCGACCAAGCCCTCTTCCTGGCGGTCGGCCACCTGCTGCTGAAGGCGGAAGCGGCTGCGCCGGGCACGGTTGTCGACCAGGCCTTCATCGCGGATCACACCAGCGGTTTCGAGGCGTACGCCGAGCACGTGGCCGAGCTGGACTGGCCCACGATCGAGCAGGCCACCGGTCTCAACCGCGCCGAGATCGAGCGGTTCGCGCGGCGCTTCATCGACTCGAAGGCGACGGTGATCGCCTGGGCGATGGGCCTGACCCAGCATCGCGAGGCGGTCGCCACCATCACCGAGGTCGTCAACGTCCTGCTGCTGCAGGGCAATATCGGCAAACCCGGCGCCGGTCCGTGCCCGGTCCGCGGCCACTCGAACGTGCAGGGCGATCGCAGTATGGGTATCTGGGAGAAGATGCCGGACGTCTTCCTCGACCGGCTGGAAACGGAGTTCTCGTTCATCGCGCCGCGCAAGCACGGGGTCGACGCGGCCGAGACCGTGCACAAGCTGCGCGACGGCAGCGTCCGGGTTTTTGTCGGTATGGGTGGCAACTTCGCAATGGCGACCCCCGACACCCCAGTCGTGCACGCCGGCCTGCGCAAGTGCGATCTGACCGTGCAGGTATCGACCAAGCTCAACCGGTCCCACACCGTCACCGGGCGGGAGGCGCTCATCCTGCCGACGCTCGGCCGGACCGACCGGGATGTCACCGAGATGGGCGTGCAGGCGGTCAGCGTCGAGGACTCACAAGGCGCGGTCCACCTGTCCACCGGGAAGCTGCAACCGCCGGCCGCGGATCTGCGCTCCGAGATCGGGATCGTGTGCGGTATCGCCGAGGCGACCGTGCCGGAGGTGGGCGAGATCCCGTGGTCCGATTTCGCCCGGGACTACAGCCTCATCCGGCATCGCATCGGCCGGGTGGCCGACGGCTACGAGAACTACGACGAGCGCGTCTCGGTGAAGGGCGGGTTCCTGCTGGCGCACGCCGCGCGGGACCGCCGCGAGTTCCGTACGTCGGATGCCCGCGCGCAGTTCAGTACGAACGAGCTGCGGTGGCTCGACGTACCGCCAGGGCGACTGCTGTTGCAGACCATGCGCAGCCATGACCAGTTCAACACCACGATCTACGGGTACGAGGACCGGTATCGCGGCGTGCACGGCACCCGGCAGGTGGTATTCGTCAATCCCGAAGACCTGGCGGAACTCGGCCTCAGCGACGGCCAGACCGTGGACATCGTGAGCGAGTTCGCCGGGGTGGAACGCCGCGCGAACGCCTTCCGGATCGTGTCCTACCCGACGGCCCGGGGCTGCGCGGCGGCGTACTACCCGGAGACGAACGTGCTGATGTCGGCCGACGATCTCGCCAAGGGCAGCAAGACCCCGGTCGCCAAGGGCCTGACCATCCGCCTCCAACCGAGCTGAACAGCTTGGCTCGAGGTCCGAACGTGCCGAAGCACCTTGCGGCCCCAGCGCACAAGGTGCTTCGGACGTTCTGGCGCTGACTCAAACCGAGGTCAGCTCGCGCTCCGGCTCCCCCTCCGGCGCCTCGGTTTCGTGCGCATCGGCCGCGTGCCGCGGCGCTGCCTTCGGGCGGAGGAACTTCGGTGCCCACCAGTTCGCATCGCCGAGCAGCGTCATCACCGACGGCAGCACGACCGCCCGGATGATCGTGGCGTCGATCAGGATCGCCGCGGCCAGGCCGACGCCGAGCTGCTTCATGTCGAGCGTGCTCAGCGTCGCGAAGACCGCGAACACCCCGATCATCACCGCCGCCGCGCTGGTGACCACACCCGCCGAACCGGTGATGCCCTCGGCGACCGCCTGCTTGGTCGGCATGCCCCGCAGCACGGCCTCGCGGATCCGGCTCACCACGAACACGTGGTAGTCCATCGAGAGCCCGAACAACACCACGAACAGGAACAGCGGCAGCCACGAAACGACCGCGCCGTTCGACCGGAAGTCCAGCAGGCCCTCGGCCCAGGTCCCCTCGAAGACCGCGGTGACCACGCCGTACGCCGCGCCGGCCGAGAGCAGGTTGAGCCCGATCGCGGTGACGGCGACCACCACCGACCGGAACGTCACCACCATCACCACAAACGTCAGCAGCAGCACGAACCCGATCACCAGCGGCAGCTTCGACCGGATGTGGGCCGCGTAGTCGACATCGGCCGCCACGAACCCACCCACGGCGTACGTCGCGCCGGGCACCTGGCCGACGGTTTGCGGCATCAGCTCGGACCGCAACAGCGCGAGGGCGTCGCGGGACTGCTGGCTGCCGCCGTCGAACGGCGTGGCCACCTCCAGCACAGTGACGGTTTTGTCCGCGGAGACGCGTGGCTCGGACAGGCCGTCCTGAGCGAACAGGCCGCTGCTCTTGCTGCGGTTGACCAGGCTGGTCAGCGCCGCCGCGACCGCCGGCTGCTGGTCCGCCGGGGCGCGCACGGCCAGCTGGTGACTCGTTCCCGTGCTGGGGAACTGGGCGGTCAGCCGGTCGTAGGCCTGCATCACCGCGGTGTCGCGCGGCAGGTCCTCCGTGCCCGGGAACTTCAGCGTCATGCCCAGGGCGGGCGAGGCCACCGCGAGCAGGGCGACAACCGACACCATCAGCGTGGCGGCGGGGTGCTTCAGCGCGGGCTTGAGCACGGCCGGCCAGAAGCGGGGCTTGCCGTTGCGGGCGGAGATGCGCCACAGCAGCGGAACGCGCGGGCGGTCCACCCAGCGACCGAGCTTGCCCAGGATGGCGGGCAGCACGGTCAGCGAACCGATCACCGCGACGGCGACCACCAGGATCGAGCCGACCGCGAAGGACGAGAAGGTCGAGTCCTGGGCCAGGAACAGGCCACCCATCGAGATGATGACGGCGATACCGGACACCACGACCGCGTGACCCGAGGTGGCGGCGGCGAGCTCCACCGCGTCCAGGTGGTTCCGGCCGCGGGCCCGCTCCTCCCGCTCCCGGCGCAGGTAGAACAGCGAGTAGTCGACGCCGACCGCCATACCGATCAAGAGAATGACGCTGTTACCGGCCTCGACTGCGGGCACCAGGTGGGACGCGGCGGTGGACAACCCGATCGCCGCTGCCACCGCGGACAGCGCGAGCAGCACCGGCACGGCCGCCGCGATCAGTGCGCCGAACGCGACCAGCAAAATGATCAGGGTCACCGGCAGGCTGAACAGCTCGGCCCGCTTGAAGTCCTTGCCGAGTGTCTCGTTCAGCGCCATGCCGATCGACTCACCGCCGACCTGCTCGACCCGGAGGTCCTTGAACTGGCCCTGCACCGCGCCGGTCGCGTCGAGCAACGGCTGCACCCGCTCGGCGGAGTCCGCCTCGGACTCCTTGAGCGTCACCCGGACGATCAGGGCATCACCCTTAGGGGACGGCATCGGGGGCGCCACCTCGGTCACCCCGTCCAGCGACTTCATCCGCTGGGTCACGGCCTTCGCCGCCTTGTCCGCCTCGGCCCGGTCGAACCGGCCCGACGGCGAGGTGATCAGCACACTCTCGACGTCCGGGTCGTTGAAATCGCCCGACTCGTAGATCGCGTCCGCCCGGCTGACCTCGCCGATGTTCTCGTCGCCGCTCTCGACCTTGTTCACGCCCGTCACCGAGCCGAGCGCGAAACAAGCCACCACGAACACGAGCCAACCGGCGATCGCCCGCCAGGGATGTGTGGCACTCCAGCGCGCGATCCGCACTGTTGGTGCTCCCCCGGTTCTGGACTTCGACATCGGTCCTACCCCTCCGCGCCGGCCTCGGCGCACCCTGCCAGCCCGGCCCCTCCGCCGGTCGCTGGTCATGGGCTCAAGCCTTGGCCATCGGAACAGGGCAGCGGTATGCAGGAAGCACCCCACTTTCCCTGGGGTAAACCCCACCTCTGCCCTGGTGGTAAACCCCACCCAAGGAGGGAGCTAGCCCGGTGGCAGGTCGTCTTCCATCTCCAGATGGGCCGCCGCCGAGACACCTTCGAGGTAGCCCTCGGCGCGCTCGGCCTTCGGGTAGCGGTGCACCAGCTTCCAGAACCGGGCCGAGTGGGAGGGCTCCAGCAGATGGGCCAGCTCGTGCACGATCACGTAGTCGATCACCCACTGCGGCATCGTCTGCAGGCGGCTGGAGAGCCGGATCGAGCGGTCGGCCGGCGTACAGGAGCCCCAGCGCCGGTTCTGGTTGCCGACCCAGCGCACGGAGGCCGGCTCGGGCGCCTCCGGCAGGTGGCGACACGCCAGATCGCGCGCTCTGGCCAACAATTTCTCGTCCGACACGCGGGATCTGCTGCGCTGCTTCTCCAGCCGCTGCAGCATGGTTTCCACCCAGCGCGCCTCTTCCGCGGCGGACAACCGGTCGGGCATCAGCACGACCACGCGCTCGCCGTCGCGGTAGGCGCTCACCGTCCGCTTACGCCGCTTGCTGCGCCGGATATCCACATACGGCGGGATCGGCAGCTGGGGAGATTCGGCCATGAGCCGACGGTACCGCGCGGCGTCGACGGATTTTTTCCGTCCCCAGCCTGTGCAGAGACGTTTTCGCAGGTCAGAGGCCTGTTGGCCGAGATCTGGACACCTTTTGTTCACAGCGCCGTCCCCTGCCCGTCCACACCGACACGCGGCGCGGCGCACAGTTTGTTCACAGAGTTATCCACAGGGGTGGACAACTTCGGCTTGCCTGTGCGGGTCCGGCTGCCTAGCGTCGAGATGAGCAGGCTCCCGGCCGGTCCGCGCGGGGTGTTCGCAGGGGAAGGCGAGCGCTTTCCAGGCGGCCCGCCGGGAGCCGGCTCGACGGCTCCACGCGGCAGGCCACGCGGCACGCAGGCCCTCGGTTGCGCTTGAGCGGCTCCCCGCCTGCCGTAGGGTGAATCCCGACTGGGCCGAACGGCCTACGGCAGGACGGTCTGCCGTTAGCATCCACAACGGCCAGGGGCCTGGCGCCCCGGCTGGTATCAGAGCAAGGAGAGGGCCCTCATGGCAGAGACCTGGAGCGGCGAGTTCTACTGCGTCAAGTGCAAGGCCAAGCGCACCGCCGACGGCGAGGTCAAGGTCAACGACAAGGGCACGCGCATGGCCAAGGCCAAGTGCCCCGAGTGCGGTACGAACCTGAACCGGATCCTCGGTAAGGCCTGACGCACGGCTGACAGGGGCGGCGGCAGGACCGGGATCCGGCCCTCCGCCGCCCCTGCCTCGTTCCCCGCTTGGGTGGGGAGTCAGAATGGACGATGTGTCGGACCTCCCCCGCAAAGCCCTGAGCCGTACCGCGAAACTGGCCTCGCTACCGCTCGGCGCGGCCGGACGTGCCACCGTCGGCCTGGGCAAGCGAATCGGCGGTGCGCCGGCCGAGGCCGTGATGGCCGAGTTCCAGCGCCGCACGGCCGATCAGCTGTTCTCCGTCCTGGGTGAGCTCAAGGGCGGCGCGATGAAGTTCGGGCAGATGCTGAGCCTGATGGAGTCGGCGATGCCCGAGGAGTTCGCGGCGCCGTACCGGGCCACGCTGACCAAGCTGCAGGACTCGGCGCCCCCGATGCCGGCCGCGACCGTGCACACGATCCTCGCCCGCGAACTGGGCTCCAAGTGGCGCGACCGGTTCAGCGAGTTCGACGACATCCCGGCCGCTGCGGCGTCGATCGGCCAGGTCCACCGCGGCGTACTGAAGGACGGCCGTGAGGTCGCGGTCAAGCTGCAGTACCCGGGTGCCGCCGAGGCCCTGCGCGCGGATCTGCGCCAGCTCGGCCGGGTGGCCCGGACCTTCGGCTCGTGGGTGCCCGGGCTGGACATCAAACCGCTCATCACCGAACTGCAGGAGCGCATCGGCGAGGAACTCGACTACGACCGCGAGGCCCAGGCCCAGCAGGCGTATGCGAACGCGTTCGCGGACCACCCCGAGTTCGTCGTACCGCGGGTGATCAAGCACTCCCCGAAGGCCATCGTCAGCGAGTGGATCGAGGGTGCTCCGCTGTCCGGGGTGATCGCCGACGGTACGAAGGCGGAGCGCGACGAGATCGGCCTGAAGTACGTCCGGTTCATGTTCAGCGGGCCGAAGCTGGCCGGGCTGCTGCATTCCGACCCGCATCCCGGCAACTTCCGGGTGATGGCGGACGGGCGGCTCGGCGTGGTCGACTTCGGCCTCTGCGCCCGCCTGCCCGACGGCCTGCCGCCGGAGATCGGCAGCCTGCTGCGCATCTCGCTGCAGGGCGACGGTGACCAGGTGGTGGCCGGTCTGCGCGAGGTCGGGTTCATCAAGCCGCGGATGGAGGTCGACCCACAGCAGCTGATCGACTACCTCGCGCCCTTCGCCGAACCGGCCCGCGCCGAGGTGTTCCAGTTCAACCGCGCCTGGATGCGCGAACAAGCCAACCGGACGAGCGACTTCCGCTCCCCCAACGCCGCCCTCGCGCTCAAGCTCAACCTGCCACCTTCGTACCTGCTCATCCACCGAGTCTGGATCGGCGGCGTGGCCGTGCTCTCCCAACTGGAAGCCGAAGCCCCCTTCCGCTCCGTCCTAGAAGAATTCCTCCCCGGCTTCCAGGACTAACCACTCCAACACCGGAGCACTGTCGCGATCCGCACCCACCTCAGCCCTGCGTCGAGTGGCCGATCCGCCCAACGCCGGGACCTCTGTCGCGGCGTTGGCCCAGCCGGCCATACGGCGGGTCCTACCACCAGGCGGGGTCTAGTTTGCTTTCGATGGCGCGGAGGTTTTCGCGGGCGCAGCGGTCGCAGTAGGCGACCTTTCGGCCGTTCTCGACGGAGACGATCCAGGTGAGCGGGAATTCGTCGGCGGTCTGGCCGCAGAACCCGCATACCGCTTGTTCCATGAATCCATTCTGCACCCGGTAGAGCGCGGCAACGCCGAGGGGCGGCACCCCGATGGGATGCCGCCCCTTGGACTCGTTATGAATGCCGGAACCCTGTGCGGGTACCGGTGGATCAGACCAGACGGGCTACTGCGAGCCTCGCTTTGGCGGAGGCGCGGTCAGCGCGTCGCCTGGCCCGGTCGAGCTGTCGTTGGGCACGGGCCAGCTGGTTGGCCAGGTGCATACGGCGGCTCTGCTCGGCGTCGATCAGCACCTGCCGACAGTGGGCACGCGCGAGATCTTCTTGAAGTAAATGCATTTCAGTTCTCCTGGGGTGAATCTGGTTCTTCAAAGTCGTCATCGGAAGTCGTCTCGTTTCGGATGGATGGGTTAGGCGGCGGCGATGTCGTTCTTACGTGGACGGCCTCGCGGCCGCTTGCGTGCAACCACCACGCCCTGGACGAACAGCTGCCCACCCCAGACACCCCACGGCTCGGAACGCTCGAGCGCTCCGGCCAGGCACTGCTCCATCAAGGGGCAGGTGGTGCAGAGGGACTTCGCGTACTCAACGTCCGCCGGGGATTCGGCGAAGAAGAGCTCCGGCGCGTAGGACCGACAGGGCAGGTCCTGCGACGCTGCAACCTCGGTAAACGCATCGAGGAAGCTGATACTCATTCCGGTCACCTCCTAGTGACTTTCGTGCTGTTGTTGCTTGTCTCTTGTCGTCGGAACCGACCACCGGATGGTGGCCGACAAACAAAAGGGCCGCGGGACCCTTAGCGGGTTCCGCGGCCTTGGAGGTGCCGGCTGACTGTGAAAGTCAGACCGGTGGACTCCATGCTCGAGAACCCAGACCGCCGTAGCCGCCATCCGTGATCGGTGCACCCACAACCTGGGTGTCCTGCAAAAGCGGCTTCACAACGGTCGCGACGCGCAGGCGCGACGGGGCGGCGCCCAGGATCAGGGCGTGCTTCACCAACGCATCGTTAAAGCAAACGTTCGTCGTCATCTGCATGTCCTTCAGAGTGATCATTTCCGGGGCACCTCCTCTCGTTGTGGCAAACGGGCGGTGAAGCTCGTCGCTATGGTTCGGATGAAGTTTTCGGCCAGAACGTGGCCGCAGCAAGAAGACTACGCCGACCCTCGACCAGGCTGCAAACTATTTATTGGGAACTTCCGGCCAAGTCCGGAAGCTGCCCTCCAAGTGCCCTTTCGGGCAACCGCGCGAGCACGCTCGGCGATCGTTGCCTGGTCACTCTATCGGCGGGAAGCCAACCGCGACAGGCATTAAACCGAACAGATTCGCAGTACGTCCGCGCCGTACTTGTCGACCTTCACGCGGCCGATGCCGGCGATCCGCAGCAGCGCCAGCTCGTCGCTCGGGCGCGCCTCGGCGACCGCCGTGAGTGTGGCATCGGTCAGTACGACGAACGCCGGCACCCGATCCGCCTCGGCCCGCTCCGCCCGCCAGGCGTGCAGCCGGTCGAACAGGTCCTGGTCGATCGTCGACGGGCAGTCCTCGCAGCGACCGAGCTTGCGCGCGGCGGGATCGACCAGCCCGCGCCCGCAGACCCGGCAGTGCGCGACGGTTTTCGCCTCCCGGGTCTCCCGGTTGAAGCGCGGCTCGTTACTCGCGGCCTGCCGTGAACTGCGCACGCCGATCGGATCCAGGAACCGGCTCGGGCCGCGCTGGCCCCGGCCGCCCGGTGAGCGCGACAGAGACCAGCTGACGCACAGCCCGTCCTTCGCCCGGGTGACACCGACATAGAACAGCCGCCGCTCTTCCTCGATCTGAGCCGGTGTCTGGGCGTAGCTGATCGGCAGCGTGCCCTCGTGCGCCCCGACGATGAAGACGTGTCCCCATTCGAGGCCCTTCGCGGCGTGCAGCGTGGCCAGGGTGACGCCCTCGGCGACCGGCGCGTGCTGGATCGCGGCTCGCCGGTCCAGCTCGGCCATCAGCTCGGCCAGCCCGGCGGCCGGGTGCTGCGCGGCGAAGTCCTCGGTCATCGTGACCAGGGCCGCCAGGGACTCCCAGCGATCCCGCACCGCTCCGACGCCGGCGGGCGGCTCGGCGCTCCAGCCGGCACCGCTCAACACGGCCTTGACGGTCTCCGGCAACGACTCCCGGTTGTCGCCGGACTTGGCCTGCCCCCGGAGCAGTACGGCGGCCTGGCGGATCTCGGCCCGCTCGAAGAACCGCTCGGCGCCCTTCAGCACGGCCGGGATACGCCGCTCGGCGAGGGCCTGCTCGAAGTTCTCCGACTGGGCGTTGATGCGGAACAGGATGGCGATCTCGCGCAGCGGCACGCCACCGTCGCGCAGGCGGTCGATGGTCCGGGCGATCGAGCCGGCCTCGGCCACCTCGTCGGAGAACTCCCGGAACGTCGGCGCCGCCCCGGACTCGCGCTGGCTGCGAAGCTCGACCCGGCCGGGCAGACCGGCGGCCCCGGTGGCGTCGAGCACCTTGTTGGCCACCTCGACGATCTGCGGGGTGGACCGGTAGTCGCGGACCAGCTTGATCACGGCGGCGTCGGGATGACGGGCGGCGAACTGGACCAGGTTCGCCGGGTCCGCGCCCGCCCAGGAGTAGATGGTCTGCGCCGGGTCACCGACCACGCAGACCTCCTGGCGGCCGCCGAGCCAGAGCTCGAGCAGGGTCTGCTGCAACGGCGAGACGTCCTGGTACTCGTCGACGACGAAGTGGCGGTACTGCTTACGCACCTCGGCGGCGGTCCGCTCGTCCTCCGCGAGCAGGGCGACCGCACAGAGCAGCACGTCCTCCAGGTCGATCCGGCCGCGCTCGTGCTTCACGTCCTCATAGGCGGCGAAGATGTGCGAGATCGTCTGCGGATCGAACGCGGCGAGCGATCGCGCCGAAGCGGGCGCCACCTTCGCGTAGTCGTCGGGCCGGACGTTGCTCACCTTGGCCCACTCGATCTCACCGGCCAGGTCGCGCAGCGCGGGCGTGTCCACCCGGACGCGGCAGCGTGCGGCCGCCTCGGTCAGCAGCGGGAACTTCCGGTCGATGATCGGCGGCAGCTCACCGCCGAACACCTTCGGCCAGAAGAACCGGGCCTGCCGCAGCGCCGCCGAGTGGAACGTGCGGGCCTGCACGCCGGTGGCGCCGAGCTGGGCCAGCCGCCCGCGCATCTCACCGGCGGCCCGCTGGGTGAACGTCACCGCGAGCACCCGGGCCGGATCGAACGTCCCGGTGCGCACGCCGTACGCGATCCGGTGGGTGATCGCGCGGGTCTTGCCCGTACCGGCGCCGGCCATCACACAGACCGGCCCGTGCAGCGCCATCGCGACGGCGCGCTGCTCCGGGTCGAGGGCCGCCAGCAGGGCTTCGGCCGACTGGGCGGCGGCTAGCTGTGTGAGATCGCTCACGGACTGAGACATACGGGAACAGCACCACCAGGGGCTTGGTTCGGATACTTCGAGAGCAACAGTAGACGGGCCGACCGACAGTGCCCGACAGCTCAGAGACGGAGTGACCTTGATGGCCGCCTTCACGATGTACTCGACCCCGTGGTGTGGTTACTGCCACCGCCTCAAGGGCCAGCTCAAGCGGGCTGGAATCGAGTTCGCCGAGGTCGACATCGAGCAGCAGCCCGAAGCCGCGAAGATCGTCGAGAAGGTCAACAACGGCAATCAGACCGTGCCGACCGTGGTCTTTCCCGACGGCACCGCGATGACCAACCCGAGCCTGGCGCAGATCGCCGGCAAGCTCGCGGCCTGATCTACCAGGAGCCCGGCAGATCGTCGCCGTACCAGCCCTCGATCAACCGCCGCGAGATGCTGACCGAGCCGGGGATGACCACCTCCCCGGTGTCGGCGGCCGCCTTCAGATCCTCCCGGCTGAACCAGCGCGCGTCGACGATCTCGTCATCGTCGACGTCGATCGCCGTACCCGTGGCCACGGCGTAGAACCCGAGCATCAGGCTGGACGGCATCGGCCACGGCTGGCTCCCGGCGTACTGGACGTCGTCCCCGATCACCACGCCGGACTCCTCCAGCACCTCGCGCCGTACGGCGGCCTCAAGGCTCTCCCCCGGCTCGACGAATCCCGCCAGCGTGGAATACCGGCCTTCGGGCCAGTTCTCGCCCCGGCCGAGTAGCGCGCGGTCCTGGTCGTCGGTGACCAGGACGATGATCGCCGGATCGCTGCGCGGGAAGTGGCTCGCGCCGCAGACCGGGCAGCGCCGGACGTGGCCCGCGTCCACGATGTCGGTCCGCGCGCCGCAACGGGCACAGTGCGGGTGGGTGCCGTGCCAGTTCGACAGCCCGACCAGGTTGACGGCGATTCCCGCCTCCCGATCGTCCAGGACGACCCCGGCCTCGCGCAGCGTCGCAAAACCGTCGATGGCCTGTTCCATCATGATCCCGAACACCGCACGGCCATCGGCGGTCCGGCCGGCCCCGGCCTCCCGGTCGATACCGAGGAAGATGCGCTCCCCCGCGGGCGCCTCGTCCGGGCTGACGAAGGCCAGCGCGGTGCGATCGGCGCTGACCGCGACCCGGTCACCGGCGACCAGCGCGACCTGGGTGTCCGGCGCGGCCCAGGCCTGCTTCAGCCACGCGGTGTCGCGGCGGCGGTCGGCCGCACGGTCGAGCACGGATCGGGACAGGGCAAGACAGGAAGGGGTGATCGAATACGGCACGAGCTCAACGTATCCCCTGCCGTGAGAGCATCGCGGCATGAGTGTTCATATCGCCGCATCGAAGGGGCAGATCGCACCGCGAGTGCTGTTCCCCGGGGATCCCCTGCGGGCCAAGTGGATCGCCGAGACCTATCTGTCCGACGTCACCTGCTACACCGAGATCCGCAACATGTTCGGGTTCACCGGCACCTACAAGGGTGAGCGGATCTCCGTGCAGGGCTCCGGCATGGGCCAGCCGTCGGCCGCGATCTATGCCAACGAACTCTTCGCCGAGTACGACGTACAGACGCTGATCCGGGTCGGCACGTGTGGTGCCATCTCCGAGAGCGTGCGGATTCGCGACGTCATCATCGCGATGTCGGCCAGCACCGACTCGCAGATGAACCGGCTGCGCTTCCACGGCATCGACTACGCGCCGACGGCCGACTACAAGCTGCTGCGTGCCGCCGTCGACAACGCCGAGGCCGCCGGGCTGAACGTGCACGTCGGTGGCGTCTTCTCGGGTGACCTGTTCTACAACGACCGGCCAGACCTGGTCGACCGCACCGCGCAGTACGGCGTGCTCGCGATCGAGATGGAGGCCTCCGCGCTGTACACGCTGGCCGCCAAGTTCGGCCGTCGCGCGCTCGGCATCATGACGGTGTCGGACCACCTGATCACCAAGGAGGAGACCTCCGCCGAAGAGCGGCAGACCACCTTCTCGGAGATGATCACGATCGCCCTCGACGCGGCGATCGAGGTGCCGGTCTGAAGCGGGTCGCCGTCGCGTGCCTGAGCGTCGCCCTGCTCACCGCGACGGCCTGTTCGGCCGAGGACAAGCCCGACGCCTCGTCCAAGGTGCCGGCCAGCGCCTCCAGTTCGGTCAGCATCGCGCCCGACGACGCGGCGACCACCAAGCCGGCCGGTAAGCCCGCGCTGGTGACACCGCCGATGGCGCAGCTCAGCGCGGCGCAGGTCGTGACGGCTCTTACCGGCGCCGGCTACACCTGCGGCAAGGACTCGACGTACGCGATCTGCGAGTCGGGTCCCGTCGCGGTCTGGGTGCTCACCGGTAAGCACAAGCGGGTTCCGGTCGTCTCGCTGCACTCGATCGGCAAGATGGCCGAGGCGCACGCCGCGATCGAGAAGGCCCTGCCGAAGGCCCTGCAGACCGCGCACGTGAACGAGGTCTGGCTGGTCGCGGACTGGTTCGCCAAGCAGGCGGGCAAAACCGCGGCGAAGACGACCATCGGTGACTGGAAGGTCGAGCTCTACGCGGAGGCCGACTCCGAGGAGCCGGGCGTCCACCTCACCCTCACCGACAAGTTCTGCACGGCGAACTGCCAGGCGGAGTAGTTGCTATGCCGGCGTCGGCGCGGTCTGCGATAGGGCTGCGCTGACGCCGGTCTGAATCGCGTCCACCGCTTCGCGCGTACTGGACGCCGCGGTGGCGATCTGCTCGGCCCGGCGCCGCAGCGCCTTGCGGCCCATGGGTCCGGTGATCACCTTCGGTACGACGTGTTGCGCGTGCAGCAGCGTGATCAGAACGCCGGTCCGGTCGTTCGGCGTATTGCCGAGCTTGAGCGCGCTTTCCAGCCCGGCCCGGACCTCCAGTTCGTGACTGGCGTCGCGGGCGGGCCACCGGCTGACCGGGGACAGGCTGAGTACGTTCTCCCGGTCGATGTGCGCGATGCCCTTGCATTCCAGGCGGTTGAGCAGTTCCGCACGGAGGTCCTTTGCCAGCTTGGGCACCATCCGTACCGGCCGCACGCCGTTCTTGCCCTTCACCGGCTTGCCGGTCAGCAACGCGAGCCGGGTGTCGAGAACGGCGTCACCGGTCGGCGAGTCGTCGATCACCACAAGCCGGTCCCCCGTCTCGTGAGCGACCACCCGCAACCGGCCGAGCAGAGTCAGTTCGATCAGTACAGCGCCTGCCAACGCGTAATCCAGGCTGAGTGATCCCGCGGCCGCCTCGCCGCTTGTGTCGTCGTGCAGCAGGAGTAGCAGGTCCTCGGCGATCAGCATGCGATAGACGCTACTGCCTAAGGGTCCCTCAGCGAACAGTCTGAGCCGGGTGTGCCGTCAGGAACCGCCCGAAGCACCTGCAGCCGTGCTGGCCACGATCGCGGCGGTAAGCGCGGCTTGCACCGCTGCGACCGCCTGGCGCACAGCTTCCGCTGCCCACGCCGATTCGGCGATCTCCTTGGCACGACGCTTAAGGGCCTTCTTGTCGACCGCGTCCGTGACCACCTTCGGTACGACGTTCAGCGCGTGCAGCAACGCGATCAGCGCCGCCGTACGGTCGTCGGGCTGCATACCGAGCTTGAGCGCACTCTCGAGGCTCGCGCGGACCTCAAGTTCGTGCGACGCGTCCTGAGCCGGCCAGCGCGTTACCGGGAACAAGCCGAGCACCTTGCCCTTGTCCGCCGTCAGAACACCCTTCGCGTTCAAGCGCTCCAGGAGTTCCGGCCGCAGCTTCTTCGAGACCTTGTCGATGACGTTCTTCGGCTTGGCGCCTTCGCGGCCGACCAGCAGGGCCAGCCGCTTGTCCAGCAGTAAGTCGCCCGTGGGTGTTTCGTCGCGGACGATCAGCCGGTCCTTCTTGACGGCCTCGCCCGCACCTGCCGAGTCCACCTTGCCGAGCATGGTCAGTTCGATCAGCACGGCCCCGGCCAGCGCGTAGTCCAGACCGGGATTGCCCACCATCGGCTTGCCGGTCTCGTCGTCGTAAATCAGCAGCAGCAGGTCTTCCGCGATCAACATGTCCCGACGCTATCGCCCACACGCCACGCCCGGCATCATCCCCACGACCGATCCCCCACCTCACCCTCAAGCAGTACCTCGCAGAGAGCGGACGCCAACTGCCTCACGACATCGGCATCACGACTATCCCCGGCACTCCAGTCGGCAGGTGCTCTGTGATCGCAGCCCCGGCCGTGATGACCAGGTCGTCTAGACCCGGGCGCCGTCGGCAAGCCTCGGCGAATCGCCCAGACCTGAGCCCTGCCACTGCGGCACACAGAGCACTGTCGTCATGGCCGCGAACCTACGCAGCGCTCAGTCCACGCGACCAGTCAGCGCGGCGAGGCCGGCAGGGTGATCAGGTCGGCGGGGATTCGGGTGGTGATCTCGCGGCCGGTGCCGTCGTCGTATTGGACCAGGCCGATCCAGCCGTCGGCGCAGTGCACGCGGCCGATCAGCCAGCCGCGGCACCAGGCGCCGCGGACCCAGGCGCTCACGTGAGCCGGTAGCTCCAGCCGGGTGAACGCGCGCGGATCGAATACCGGTCTCGCGATGACTTCGGTCACCACTTCGGCCGCCGGCGGCGCGAGCACGGGCCCGGGCGGTGTCTCGGTGGTGGGCACGACGCTCAGCGACCCCCGAGGGCGCTGAGGTGCCGCCGGACCGTGCAGCCGTCGTGGTCGTGCCCGGGTTCTGAACGCTGTCTCGGTCATTGATAACACCCTTCTGAGGCACTAGGTCAACGCTCAACGCGCCCGTCCGTACAGCTGCCTCACTGCCGGGCCATCCACACGTACCCACCGAACCTTCAGATTGCGTTCCGGCCAGATCACAGAAGCAAGAAGCCGATCAGCGGTTTGGCGGGGTGGCGAGTGTCTACTAAGGTAAGCCTTAGCTAACCGGGTACCGCCTACCTCGAAAGCAGAAGACGATGACTCGTGCTGCCGCCCTGCCCGAGCCGGATTTCCGCCACTACGTGGCCGGGGTCGGGTCGCTGGGGCTTCGCCCGTTCGATCTGGACCAGCACACGGAACTTCTGCACAGCTGGGTGACCCAGCCCTACGCGAAGTACTGGGGCCTGCTGACCGCGAGCATCGCCGACGTGCGCGCGGAGTACGAGCGGATCGAGCGATCGGCCCACCATGAGGCCTTCATCGGCCTGCACGACGGCGAGCCCGCCTTCCTGATGGAGCGGTACGCGCCCGCGCACGACCCGGTCGGGCAGACGTACGAACCACTGCCCGGGGACGTCGGCATGCACGTGCTGGTCGGTCCGGCCGAGCAGCCGATCGCCGGCTTCACCACGGCGGTGTTCGGCACGATCATGGAGTTCCTCTTCAGCGATCCGGCGGTGGACCGGGTGGTGGTGGAGCCGGACGTGCACAACACCAAGATCCACGCCCTCAATGACCGGATGGGCTTCCGCAAGGACAGCATCGTCGAGCTGCCGGGGGATAAGAAGGCCTGGCTGAGCTTCTGTACCCGTGAGCAGTACCTGAACGCCGTACGGATGAACGAGGCAGGTTGATGACCTTCAGCGAGACCGACCACCTGACGCCGGAGCACTGGGCGATCGCGAACCGGGCCCTGGTCCGCAAGGCGCTCGCCGAGTTCACTCACGAGCGGCTGTTCGAGCCTGTTGCCGATGGCGACGAGTACGTCGTGACCGGGCCGGTGAGCGTCTACCGGTTCAGCGCCGGGCGGTATCCGCTGAACCACTGGGAGGTCTCGGCGCCGAGCATCACCCGCACGGTCGACGGCGCGGCGGCGCGGATCGACGCGCTGGACTTCATCACCGAGTTCCACCAGCAGCTCGGTATCGGCGCGGACATGCTGCCGGTGTACCTGGAGGAGATCTCCAGCACGCTCGCCAGTTCGGCGTACAAGCTGTCGAAGGCGGATCTGACCGCCGCACAGCTGGCCACGGCCGACTTCCAGACGATCGAGTCCGCGATGACCGAGGGCCATCCGTGCTTCGTCGCGAACAACGGGCGGCTCGGTTTCGGCGTGGCCGACTATCGCGCGTTCGCGCCCGAGGCCGGAGCGGCCGTGCGGCTGACCTGGATCGCCGTACGCCGGGACCGGACCAGCGTTTCCGTGAGCACTGCTCTCGATTATGAGCAGCTGTTACGTTCCGAGCTCGGGCCCGGGGTGCTGGCCCGGTTCGCGGCCCGCATCTCGGCGGTCGGCGGCGATCCGGCCGACTACCACCTGATGCCGGTGCACCCGTGGCAGTGGGAGAACAAGACCTCGATCACCTTCGCGGCGGACGTGGCCCAGCGGCACATCGTCCACCTGGGCGACAGCGACGACGACTACCAGGCGCAGCAGTCGATCCGGACCTTCTTCAACCGGTCGCACCCTGAGCGGAACTACGTGAAGACGGCGCTGTCCGTGCTCAACATGGGTTTCATGCGCGGCCTGAGCCCGACGTACATGCAGGCCACGCCGGCCATCAACGACTGGGTGTACGGCGTGGTCGAGAACGACCTCGTGCTCAAGCAGTACGGCTTCTCGGTACTGCGCGAGATCGCCGCCATCGGCTACCACAACAGTTACTACGAGGCCGCGACGCCGAAGACCTCGCCGTACCGCAAGATGCTGTCGGCGTTGTGGCGCGAGAGCCCGATCCCCCAGCTCGGCGAGGGCGAGCGCCTCGCCACGATGGCGAGCCTGCTGCACGTGGACCGGCACGGCCATTCGCTGGCCGCCGCGTTGATCCGCGAGTCGGGCCTGACCCCGCGGGCGTGGCTGCGGACCTATCTCGACGCTTACCTGGTGCCGTTGCTGCACTGCTTCTACAGCTACGAGCTGGTCTTCATGCCGCATGGGGAGAACCTGATCCTCGTGCTCAAGGACGCCGTCCCCACTCGCGTGATCATGAAGGACATCGCCGAGGAGATCGCCGTCCTCAGCCCGGACACCCCGCTGCCCGAGGCGGCCGAGCGGGTCCGCGCCGACGTACCCGAGGACGAGAAGCTGCTGAGCATCTTCACCGACGTCTTCGACTGCATCTTCCGGTTCCTCGGCCCGCAGCTCGACGCCGAAGGACTGCTCACGCCGGACGAGTTCTGGGCGGTCGTGGGTGAGTCGGTCCGCGACTACCAGCAGGGCCATCCGGAACTCGCCGAGGCGTTCGCGCGCTACGACATGTTCGCGCCGGAGTTCGCCCTGTCCTGCCTGAACCGCCTTCAGCTGCGCAACAACCAGCAGATGGTGGACCTGACCGACATCGCCGGCAGCCTGCAGTTCATCGGCACGCTGGAAAACCCGATCGCCACCTGACCCGACGATCTGCCCGCGCAGGGGCATGCTGGGGAATGCGCGGGCAGATCGTCGATTGCCCGAAATTCTCTGTGGATAACCTCTGATGGCGGCTGAAACGCGTGCATCCTTCCTGCGTGACACCAAAGGAGGCACCATGGAAACCGTGCAAACACTTGAGCCGGGCGACTTCACGCTCGCGGATCTCGACGCGCTACCCGACGACGGCAAGCAGTACGAACTCGTCGACGGCATGTTGATGATGACGCCCTCGCCCATACCGCTCCACCAGCGGGCGGTCTCACAGCTGTTCCGTTGTCTCGACCGCAACCTGCCGCCGGACGAGTTCGAGCTGTTCTTCGCGCCATTGGACTACCGGCCGACCGATCGAAGGTCGCTGCAGCCTGACCTGATGCTGGTGCGTCGCGTCGACGTGGGCCTGACGCACATCACCAAACCACCGCTGCTGGTCATCGAGGTGCTGTCGCGCGCCACCCGGTCGAAGGACCTCGTGCTCAAGCGCAGCCTCTACGAGGAAGCGGGCGTGCCGTCGTACTGGTTGTTCGACCCCATCGGCGAGGAACTGACCGTGCTGGAACTCGACAACGGGGTGTACGTCGAGCGGGCGACGGTCAAGGGCGAGGACGCGTTCGAGACCACCACGCCGTACGACGTGCGGATAATCCCGGCGGAGATGGTGCGTTAACCGGCCGCCTGGTCCTCGGGAGCTGCTTCGCCGTCGAGCAGCTTGACCAGCTGCGCGCGCGTGGGCAGGTTGTCCTGGCGGATCACGTCGCCGGTGCGTACGTAGTAGAAGGCCGCGCCGACATGTTCGACCGGGATGCCGACCAGCTCCGCCCACGCGATCCGGTAGATGGCCAGCTGAAGTGGATCGGCCGTTTCGCTACGAGAGGTCTTCCAGTCGACCACGTCGTAGCCGCGGGAGCCGTCCGGCCGGGTGACCCGGTAGACCGCGTCGATCCGGCCGCGGATCATCCGGCCACCGATGGCGAGGGCGAACGGCGCTTCGATCTCGTGTGGCACGCGTTCGCCGTATGGCCCTTCGCGGAAGGCGTCCATCAGCTCGATCAGGTCCGTGTCGTCCACGATGTCCTCGTCGGCCGCGCCCGGCAGGTCGTCCGGATCGAGCAGAAGCTGCTGCCCGAAGTAGGTCTCGACCCAGGCGTGGAAGCGGGTGCCGAAGCGCGCCGCCCGGTTGGGCTTTCGCGGCATCGGCCGGGCCAGTTCGGCGGCCAGTCCGTCCGGGTCCTTGGCGAGCCGCATCACCTGGGTCGCCGACAACGCCGCGGGCAGTTCCACGTCGTAGGCCTTCCGGCTGCGGCTTTCGCGCGCCTCCGAGAGCAACCGCTCGATCTCGGAATCCCAGCGAGCCACCGTGGCGGCCTCGTCGAGCAGCAGGTCCGCCTCGTTGTCGAGATCCGGGCCATACGCCTGCGCGTGCCGGACCATCTTCACCGCGTCGAGCCGACGGACCCGGGCCTCTTCGTCGAACGGCGCGGGCCAGGCGGCCCGGGTCTGCTCGGCCAGTTCCGGGTTCTCCACCTCGGGCTCGGGTGTGTCCGCCCAGGCCACAACGCGATCACCCGCGTGCCGCTTGAGCAGCTCCAGGTACGACGAGGGGCCGCGCGGGCGTTTTTGCGTCGGGCCCCACCAGTGGCCCGTGGCGATCAGGATCTCCTTGGCACGGGTGAACGCGACGTAACCGAGGCGGCGCTCCTCCAGGGAGTTGACCTCCTTGCAGGCCTCGGTGAACTCCTTGAGCCCAGCGTTCGAGAGGTCGTGGATATCGGGCAAGGTGTCGGCGTCACCGCGCAAGGGCCAGGGCAGCACCTTCGCGTTGGTGGTCCACTTCTCCCGGCCTCGGTCGCTCGGGAACACCTTGTTCACCAAGGTCGGTACGAAGACGACGGGCCACTCCAGGCCCTTGGACCGGTGGGTGGTGAGCAGCTTGACCGAATCGGCCTCGCTCGGCACCGCGAGATCGAGACCGGCCGCGTACTCCTCCTCGGCCGCGAGATAAGCCAGCAGGCCGTCCAGCGAACCACTCGAGTCGGTCGAGACGAAGTTGCCCACGGCATCCAAAAACGCGGCCAGGTGGTCCCGGCGGCCCGCGTCCACGTGTGCCGGGGTGGCGGTCAGCTCGACGTCGAGCCCGATCGTGGAGATCACCCGGCGGACCAGGTCCAGCAACGGCTCCCCCGCGTGCGCCCGCAACTCGCGCAGCTCCAGCGAGAGTTCCTTGAACCGGATCAGCGCCTCGCTCGAGTAGCCCCAAGCCTCCGGCCCGGGATCATCAACGGCCTCGGCGAGCGAGATGACCTCGGTCGAGTCCATCCCGGCGACGGCCGCGTCGAGTGCCGCCACCAAATCGTCCGCGGCCGGGCGGTCACCGGAGTCGGCCAGACGGCGGGCGCGGCTCGCCAGCAGGGCCAGGTCGCGATGGCCGATGCGATAGCGCGGGCCGGTGAGGATCCGCAGCATCGCCGCGTTCGCCGTGAGATCGTTGACCGCCTGCAACGTGGCCACCACGTCGACCACCTCGGGCAGGGCCAGCAGACCGCCCAGACCGACAACCTCGACCGGTACTCGTCGCGCGATGAGGGCCTCGTGCACCGCGCTCAGGTCGACGTTCGTTCGCATCAGGATGCCGATGTCCTTCCACCGGCGGCCCGTCGTTTTGTGCGCCGCGACGATCGAGTCCGCGACCCATTCGATCTCCTGCGACCGGGTTTCGAACAGCCCGACGGTGATCGCCCCGGTGGGCGCGGTCGGCGGGGCCTCGAGCGGAATGACGCCGGGGTGGCGCTCGTACAACTCGGCGGCGTGCTGGTTCGCGGCGGCGAGGATCGCGCTGCCGGACCGCCGGTTCACACTCAGGACGTACCGATGGGCGGGCGAACCGTCCGCCAGGGGGAAGTGCGCGGGGAACTCGTCCAGGTTGGCGACCGAGGCGCCACGCCAGCCGTAGATCGCCTGGCACGGGTCACCCACCGCCGTGACGGCATGCCCGCGGCCGGTCTCCGGTGTCGCGCCGGTGAAGAGGGCCGTCAGCATGCGCCGCTGGGAGACCGAGGTGTCCTGGTACTCGTCGAGCAGCACGACCTTGAACCGCGCCCGCTCGATCACCGGCACCTCCGGGCACTGCTCGGCGAGCCGCGCCCCGAGCGCCATCTGGTCCGCGAAGTCGACCACGCCGCGCTCGTTCTTGTAGGCCTGGTACTCCTCGACGAGCTGGAGGATCTCCCCGCGCTTCAACGCGGTTTCGGCCAGCTTCTTCACCTCGACGGTCTGCTTCCGCGCCGCGGCCACCTCCGCCCGAACGGCCTCGTCGTGGGCGCGGATGTCCTCCGCGCGAACGAGGTGGTCGGCCAGTTCGCCGTCGAGCGCGAGCAGGCTGTTCACCAGGGTGGGCACGTGGTGCGACGCGAACCGGATCGGCCCGTCGGACCGCCGAACCACCCGGCCGGCCAGCTGGAACCGCGTGGCGTCGGCAAGAACCCGCACATCCGGCTCAAGGCCCAGCCGGAGCCCGTGCTCGGCGATCAACGTGCCGGCGAAGGCGTGGTACGTCGAGACGACCGGCTCGCCCGCTTCCTCCAGCTCGTCCCGGCCGCTGCGCAGATGCGCGGCCAGGATCGGCGGTACGTCGGAACGGGTGGCCGACAACCCGAGCACACCCGCCTTGGTCAGGTCGTCGCGGATCCGCACGTCGAGCTCGTTTGCCGCCTTCTTGGTGAAGGTGAGTCCGAGCACCTCCTCAGGTTTGACCTGTCCGGTGCAGATCAGCCAGACCACGCGCGCGGCCATCGCGGTGGTCTTACCCGAACCGGCCCCGGCCACGATCACGCCAGGCGCGAGCGGTGCGGTGATGGCCTCGAGCTGCTGGTCACTGAAGGGGATGCCGAGCAGGTCGCACAGATCCGCCGGCGTCGTCAGGGTCACCCGCATCAGACGATCTCCCGGCCCTCGGGCTGAATCGGGCACATCGCGCGCACCTGGCAACGGGCGCACCCGTCGTTGCGCTGCGCCACGAACTCCTCCTTGCGAACCATCGCGGCGGCTTCGTCCACCGCCTCGTCGAGCCAGGTCTTGCCGTTCTCGTCGGCCTCCAGCGGCGCCTGGCCCTGAACCTTGGGCAGGCCGCTGTCGTCATGGCGCAACTGGACCAGCTCGGCGCCGCCGCTGCGCGCGTCCTCCGGCAGCTGCTTGAGCTGGCGCGACTCGATCGCCCGCTGGTAGATCGCCAGCTGCACATGTCGCGCGAGCGCGGGTTTGGTCGGCATCGTCCGGCCGGTCTTCAGGTCGATCACCCGAATGGCCTCGTCCGAATCCGCCTCCACCCGGTCCATCCGGCCCTTCACCGAGACCACCGGCTTGTCCGCGTCCGGCAGCAGCACCTCGAACGGCACCTCGGTCCCGAGCAACGTGCGATCCGGACGGGCCTTGTGCCACGCGACGAACCGGCGCAGCGCCAGCTCGGCCTCACCGCGCTCGCGATCGGAGATCCAGCTGGACTCGAAGTCGAGCTGACTCCACACCTTGTCGAGCCAGCCACTCAGCTCGGCGGCATCCGCCGGCAACGTGCCGGTGGCGACCGCGTCCGCGAGCGTGTGCAGCACCATGCCGAAACCGATGGCCGTCGTACCCGCGGCCTCGCCACCGGCTCGCCGTTCCAGGAACCAGCGCAGCGGGCAGTCCACGATCGTGGTCAGGGCACTGCCCGACAACGGCACCGGCAGGTCGGGATCAACCACCGGACGCTCCGCCTCGGTCCGCTCGCGCACACCCCACCAGCGGGAGGGATCCGCCGTCGGCACAAGGGCGTTGCCCCGCTCGTCGAAGGACCCGGCCAGGTGGGCGAGGCGGTCCGCGGCAGCGCGGCGAAGCGCCGGTGACGAGGCCGGATCCGCCAGCACGCAGCGCAGGTCCGCCACCAGACCGGACAGCGACAACGGCCGTCGCGGCCGGCCCGGAACCAGCTTGAGCGGGATATCCAGCTCGGCCAGCAATCGCGAAGGCTGCTCGCCATCCGCCTCGGGCGCCTGAACCGCCGTCACGATCAGCCGCTGACGAGCGCGCGTGATCGCGACGTAGAACAACCGCCGCTCCTCCGCGAGCAGGGCGCCCGCGGACAGCGGATCGATCAAGCCCTCACGGCCGAGGCGGTCCGGCTCGAGCAGGGATCCACGGCGGCGCAGGTTCGGCCATTGACCTTCTTGCACGCTTGCGACCACGACCAGCCGCCATTGCAAACCCTTGGAGCGGTGGGCCGTCATCAACTGGACACCCGCTTCGCGGTACGTCGAGTCGTAGCGGTTGTCCCCGGCGATGTCGAGGGATTCCAGCTCGGCCAGGAAGGCGCTGACGCCCTTGAAGCCGACCTGCTCCTCGGCCCGGCTGGCCGCGTCGAACAACGCGCAGAGTGAGTCGAGATCCCGGTTCGCCGCGCGGGCCACCTCGCCACCGCTGTTCGACTGGGCGCGAAGTCTGCGCAGCCAGGGCGATTCGGACCACAGCGACCACATCACCTCGTCGGGCGCGGCACCGGCGGTCACGATGTTCCTTGCCTTGAGCAACCTTTCGCCGAGGGCGACAAACCGCGCCGCCGCGGTCGAGGACTGCTCGTCCAGCAACAGCGGATCCAGCAACGCCTCGCGCAACAGGTCGTCGGACGGCCGTGGCAGGCGCTGCCCCGCGGCGCGCTCGCGGTCGAACTTGCGCAGGTCGCGCGCCAATCGCCGCAGCTGCCCCGCGTCCATCGCGCCCAACGGCGATAACGCAAGCGCCCGCACAACGTCCACGGTGAGGGTCGCCGGATCGGCGACCGCCCGCAGCGCGAGCAGCATGGGCCGGACGGCGGGCTCGCGGGACAACGGCAGCTCATCACCGGCCACGTCGACCGGAATTCCGGCGGCCGCGAGAGCCCGACGCAACGGCGGAATCGAGTGCTTGCCGGAGCGGACCAGCACGGCCATCTCGTTCCACCCGACGCCGTCTTGGACATGGGCCCGGCGCAGCAGGTCCGCGATGTGCTCGAGCTCGGCGCCACTGGTCGAGTAGAGGTTGGCCTCGACCTTGCCCGGGCCGTAGACGCAGCCACTCGCGTCGGGATTACGGAACCGCTCGAAGGTGTCGCGATCCAGCGTGCCCGGGACGCCGAGGCGGTTCACCACGTTGCGCGAGACCCGCTGCAGCGTCGTACCGAACCGGCGGGTGGTTCCCAGCGCGATCTGCGCCGCCGGTGCGCCCGAGGCGGTCCGGAACTCCTCGGTGAAACGCATCAGCCCACGCACGTCGGCGCCGCGGAAGGTGTAGATGGACTGATCGGGATCGCCCACCACGACCAGGTCCCGGCCGTCGCCCGCGATGGCCTGCAGCAACTGGGTCTGACCGGGATCGGTGTCTTGATACTCGTCGACAAAAACGACCTTGAACTCCTGCCGCAACCGCGCCTGCACCTCCGGCTGCTGCGCCAGGATCACCGCCCGGTGAATCAGCTCGGAGTAGTCCAGCACCTGCTCGTGGTCGAGGATCTGCAGGTACTCCTCGAAGAAGTCGCCGACCGCAACCCATTCGGCCCGATCCGCCGACCGGCCGATCGCGGACAGGTCCTCCGGGTCGAGGCCGAGCTGGCGGGCCCGGCCGATCACCGCCTGGACCTCGTCGGTGAACCCCCGGGTCTTGAGCGCGGCATGCAGGCTCGGTGGCCAGCGGACCAGCCCCACCTCGCGACTACCGCCAAGGGCCTCACTCAGCCGGGAGGCCTGCTCCGGGCCGGACGGCAGCCGCAGCGGTACGTCGAACGCGTCCGCCGGCGTGAACCGCCTCAACAGCGCATAACAGAACGCGTGGAACGTCAGCGACGGCATCACCCGGGTGGTTCGCCCCAGCCGCGCGGTGATCCGGTCCCGCAGTTCGGTCGCGGCCTTGCGCCCGAAGGTGAGCACCAGCACCTCGTCCGGGTTCAGCCCGCGGTTGGCCACCCGATCCACAACCGCCTCGACCAGCGTGGTGGTCTTACCCGTGCCCGGCCCGGCGAGCACCAGCAACGGACCGCCTGGGTGGTTCACGACGGCCTGCTGATCGTCGTCGAGCACGGGCGCCTGCACGAGGCCGCCGGCCGGACGCGCGGACGGCCGGACCAGGCGATAGCGGGAGCTGGTTCGGGCGGTCACCAGGACATCCCATCACCTGCCACCGACAAAGTTCACCAGCCGGGCCGCCAGCGGGTGCTTTTCAGGTCCACCTTGCCGTTCGTGACGCGTACGCCGTCGCCCCGCAGGCGCTGGATCTGCTCGTCGCCGACTTCCTCGGCCGGCACGCCGCTGGCACGGATCACCCGCCACCACGGCACGCCTCCGCCGTACTCGCGCATGATCGCGCCGACCTGCCGCGGACCGCCCTGGCCGACGTACGCCGCGATGTCACCGTAGGTGGCCACTTGGCCGGGCGGAATGGACTCGACCGCGACCAGTACCGCCTCGACGTATTCCTCCCGATCCACCCGCCTAGTCTCTCTCGATCTGCTGCCGTGCCTGTCCACCACGCTGATGCGCGACCGCGTGCTCCCCGGCTCCCACCTGTACGGCGCTACCGGGTCGCGCCAGTCCGTCGAGCACCCGCAGCTGGCCGCCATCCACGCCACGTCCGAACCGGCGCAGGTCCGAGTCGGTCAAACCACCTGGCAGCGGCGAATGCGCGCCGTCCGTCGTACGGACCTGTCCTGAGTAGACGATCTGGTCCGGCATACCCGCCAGCGCGGGATACTCGCTGCGCGCGTAGACGGTGCTGGTTCGCAGCTGGCTCGTCACCACTCCGCACTCCAACGCCGGATCGGCCCGCATATCCGCGGCGGCACCTTCGGCGTACAGCCCGGACAGGCAGTTCCAGGTCGCGTCGGCGAACGCGTTCGGGTCCTCGCCCGGACCCTCGATCCGGCTGATCGCGGCATCCAGGCCGGAGTCGGTGGCGCGTAGATCCGCGATCAGCTCGCGCGTGCCGTTCTCGTACAGCCGAAGGCCATCCATCAAAGCGCCGTCGCGCGTCTGCTCCAGCGTCATGGTGTCGGGTAGTTCGGTGGTGATCGCCCGGGCGACCGCGCCGGAGTGCAGCTCGTTCCCGGGTTCGGCGGGTCTGGACGGATCGAGGGCGACGGTCTGGTTCGTCTCCGGGTCGATCACGTTGCCCGAGTACAGCAGGCGCCTCGTGCCAACGGGTGCTCCCAGCTCGAACGGCGAATTACCCGCCCGGCTCGCCTCGATCCCCTCGGCCAACCACTGCAAGGCCTTGGCGCGGGTTCGTACCTCAGAGCCGTCGGCCAATCGCGCACCTCGAGAGCGCAGGTCGTCCCGCAACGCGTCAAACGCCTCGCGCGGCTTGCCGGGTTGGCGAGCGCCAGCAGCGGCCGAGGCATCCGCACGCGCCAGGGCCACCAGACGTTGGTGGTCGCCCAGTACGTCGGCAAGCCGGGTGGTCATCGATTCGAGGCTTCCACGGTTAGAGCGAAGGTGATACCCGGAAGCTCCTCGTCGTAGTGCAGCGGCGCCTTGCAAGCCAGGCGGATCTCCGCACCCGGGCTATGCCACACCGCCAGTTTCCTGGTGTCTTCGAGATCCGGCTCGGCCTGCGAAGGCTCCTCCCCCAGTACGGCGGCTCCCGCCGCGACTAGCCGATCCCACCGGGGAAGAGCCACCCCAACCGCCTCAACGAACTCCTGCTCGTTGCTGACGTCCCGGGCCACCCACGCCTGCTTGAGCCGTACCAGCACACTCTGCGGATGTACGTCGACCACCGTGCCCCTGGGCGTATCGAAGCCCCAGGAGCGCTGGCGATCGTCGATTACCGGTCCAGGTGGCATCGGAACCCACCCAGTCGCCGCAGCCACCCGGTCGCGCAGTACCAGGACATCGCCGTCCGGACCCCACAGCCGGTTCCAGTCACGCACGTCGGCCAAATCCGCCAACGCCCGGTGCCAGGGGTCAAGGTCCTCGCGGCTGATCTCCACGGCCCGAGCCTAGGTCAGGGAAGGTTTAGGTATCTCGTAACGACCCATCCGGTGATGCCACTGACGGCGCTGTGACCGTAGGCCCACACGTACCCGTCCTGCTGCGGCCACGACTGGGCCCCGTCGAAGCAGAACCGCTGCCCCCGGTGAATCAGGCCCCGCACCGTCGAGCTGGTCGAGTGGTGTGCCCGGATCCGCACCGAGTCGCCGTTGACCGTCGCCCAGGAGGTACAAGCTGCGGCAGCCTGCTCGCCGTGCACGCGGGCGGGCGCCGCCTGAGCGGTCAGCGCGGTGGTCGACAGCAATGCACCGGTGAGAGCGAAACCAGCCAGAAGACGTCGCATGAACGGATCCTTTCGTCGGGAGCGACGAATCCTGTCAACGTCCTGCGGCCGCCACCACCTATTGCACCGCAGCGAAAACTTGCGCTACCCCACGGACTCCAGCGCCTTGGCGAGGATCTCCTTCAGCGGCAGCCAGTCCTCCGGGCCGGGCACGATCACGTTCCACTGCTGGGCCCAAGTAGTTCGTCACGGCGTCGCTGAGCAGGCCGATGATCGTCTCGACACCCTCGTCGAACCGGTCGAACCGCTCCTTCAACGGCGGCAGGTCGACGGTCACCGCGCTCTCGCCCAGTGGAACCCGGTCCAAAATCAGCTCAGGCCAAGCCGGGCCCGCACCTCGGGACGACGCAGCGGCGGCACGGTCTGCGGTGGCACGCGCCGCTCGGGCAGTTCCGCCAGCAGGGCGGCGGTGATCTTGGCGATCTCGGCCGCGGCACGCTCCAGCGGCTCCCGGGTGGCCGCGCTGACGCTGCTCACGCCGGCCACCTTGCGAACGAACTGCATCGCGGCCGCCTGGATCTCCTCCGGGGTGGCCGCCGGCTCAAGGCCCCGAAGCGGGGTGATGTTTCTGCACATGCTCCGAGATTACGCGGCCGCACCGACACCACAACCGCAATTGGCACCTCACCGCGACGGCTGAACCCGCCTCTGACGGAAGTACAGGTAGAGCCGCGCCGCGCTGGTCAAACTGCCGGCGACGAAGATGATGACTCCTGCCTTTACATCACCATCGATGAGGCTCCAGACGGTAAACGTGAGGCTCGCCGCAAGCACCACAACGAAGAAGACCACCTCAGCACGGGTTGTGCTCATGCTCTAGCGCTCCCCACGACCGCCGCGACGACAGATGCCCACAGAGTTCCCCACTACCAAAACTCCTCACCGTCAGTTTGCCTTGAACCAGATGGTCAAGCCAACAACAAGAGTGACAGCAGCGTGCGCGGTATGGCGTACACGAGAAAGCGGGCGTCGGCAGGGTGCCGGCGCCCGCTTCCTTGTCAGGCTCAGTACGACGGCTGGGAGGGGTCGATCTGGTCGACCCAGGCCACCACGCCACCGCCGACGTGCACGGCGTCGGAGAAACCGGCGCCCTTGGCGATGGCCAGCACCTCGGCCGAGCGCACGCCCGACTTGCAGTGGAAGACGAGCTGCTTGTCCTGCGGCAGCTTCTCCAGCGCGACGCCGGTCTGGAAGTCGGCCTTCGGGATCAGCACCGAGCCCGGGATCTTGTTGATCTCGTACTCGTTGGGCTCGCGGACGTCGACCAGCAGGAAGTCCTTCTCGCCGTTGTCCTTGAGCTTGATCCACTCGCTCAGCTGCTTGACCGAGATGGTCGAGCCCGCCGCGGCGTCGGCCGCCTCCTCGGTGATCGCGCCACAGAAGCTCTCGTAGTCGATCAGCTCGGTGACGGTGGGGTTCTCGCCGCAGATGGCGCAGTTCGGGTCCTTGCGGACCTTCAGCGTGCGCCAGTTCAGGTCGAGCGCCTCGTAGATGTTCAGCCGGCCCAGCGACGGGTCGCCGATACCGGTGAGCAGCTTGATCGCCTCGGTCACCTGGGCCGCGCCCACCGAGGCGCACAGCACGCCGAGCACGCCACCCTCGGCGCACGACGGCACCATGCCGGGCGGCGGCGGCTCGGGGTAGAGGCAGCGATAGCAGGGACCGTGCTCGGCCCAGAACACGCTGATCTGCCCGTCGAAGCGGAAGATCGAACCCCACACGTAGGGCTTGCCGAGCAGCACCGCCGCGTCGTTCACCAGATACCGGGTGGCGAAGTTGTCGGTGCCGTCGACGATCAGGTCGTACTGCTCGAAGATCTCGAAGACGTTGTCGTTGTCCAGCCGGGTCTCGTGCAGGACCACGTTGGTGTACGGGTTGGTCTCGAGGATCGACTCCTTGGCCGACTGGGCCTTGGACTTGCCGACGTCGGACTGGCCGTGAATGATCTGGCGCTGCAGGTTCGACTCGTCGACGGTGTCGAACTCGACGATGCCCAGCGTGCCGACCCCGGCAGCCGCCAGGTAGAGCAGAGCGGGGCTGCCGAGCCCGCCGGCGCCGATCACCAGCACCTTGGCGTTCTTCAGCCGCTTCTGCCCGGCCATCCCGACCTCGGGAATGATCAGGTGCCGCGAGTAGCGCCGCACCTCGTCAATGGTCAGCTCATCAGCCGGCTCAACCAGGGGTGGAAGTGTCATACCCCCATAGTCCCGCACTTCGCCAAGCCCTCCAGCCGCCGTCCACATCGTCCACACTGCGGACAATTCCTAGTCATTGTCATGAATCACCCCCGGATAGCCGGCCGGCAGTTTCAGCACTCCGCCATCGACCCCGGTCACCTTCAGCACGAAGCTCTCGGTGGGCTCGGCAACCCGGTCATCGGTGATCGGCACCAGGATCTCGCCCTTGGCCGTGCCTTCGGAGATGTAGACGTAGACCTCCTTCTCCGGGGCGCCAGAGCCGTCGTCCTCCGTGCTCTTGAAGTCCTTGCCGAGCACCGCGGTACCGCTGATCAGCTCACCCATCAGCACCACACCCCGGTCGGACGGCGCCGACAGCCGCACTGGGAAGCTGACCATCTTCTGCGGCCCTTCCGTACCCACGCCCGGGCCGATCGTCACGGCCGGCGCCGGATCGTCGTCCAGCACCTTGCCGGCGCCGAAGGAATCACCGACGACCGCCTGGGTCGGGTTCGACAGCACCACCTCGAAGCGCTGGTCCTCACCGTCGCTAGTGTTCGCCCGGATCGGCACGGCGAACTTGACCGAGGTGACTCCCGGCTGGAAGACCACCCGGCGGGCCGTCGCGCCGACCACGTCGGTGAAGTACCCGGCGGTCTCGGCGAACACCGTCACCGGCACGCGCGAGGCCTTCGACAACTTGATCGTGAAGCCGGCCGACTTGGTCCCGGTGTTGCCCTCCTTCAGCGTCACCTCGTTCACCGAGACAACCGGCTGGCTCGGCGGCTCCGGGCGGCTCAGCCACGGCTTGGAGAAGACCACGTCGGACAGGAAGACCGAGCCGGTCGCGGCCTTGTTCGTGACGAACTCGACCGACCGGATGTCGCGCAGATCCAGCTTCGCCAGCGAGGTGAGCGGAATCCGGACCGTGCGCAGCATCATCTTCGGCAGGCCACCGCGGTTCTGCCCGGGCAGCTTGGCCAGCGCGTCACTCACCGATGACACCGGTACGTCGACCACGCGGCCCAGACCGTCGCGAACCCGGACGGTCAGATCCGTCTTCAGCCGGACACTTGCATCCGGCGCGGCCCGGAAGGACAACGCCGAGAAGCGGCGCACATCCCGCAGCTTCGGCGCCAGGTGGATCTTCATCACCCCGGTGGTCCCGGTCCAGCTCAGGTTGGTCACCGTCGTCGTCGGGCTCGCCGCCGCGAAGGCCGCCGGCGTCCAGTGCGGGAACTGCGCCGGGTCATCCGTCGCGCGACAGGCCGACGGCGGCGCGGCCAGGCCACGCGGTTGGGTGAACGCCAAACCCGCACAAAGCCGGACCGAAGCCTTACCGGTCACCGAACCGGCCGGGAGCGCGCGATCCAGCCGGGCCAGGTCGTACCGCCGGGTAGCGGGCGCCTGCGACACCACGCGGACCACGGCCCGTCCGGCCGACACCGCCCTGGAGTTCGAGCCGTCGAACAACGGCAGCAACGCCGATTCGCCACCAAGCTCAAGCCGGAAGAACCCGGCGATGTACGCCCGGCCGACGGCCTGCTGCTCAACCGGCTTGAGTCGCGGCGCGGCCTTCGACCCGCACGGCGTGGTCTTGTTCTCGCCACCCCAGTCATCCCATGAAGGCGCGACCGACTGGCCCGGGGTCCACTCGGTGTTGAAGAAGTTGTGGTTCGTACCCATCACCAGCACGGTCGATCGGGCCGCCCGGTCACCAGTGACGGAGTAGCGGGTGTCGTCGTAGAAGTGCTGGCCCTGCAGATCCGAGACGTCGCCGTCGCAGTACGGCAGGATCACGCTCATCGCCGTTCCGGGCAGGGTGGCCCGGGCGAAATCGACCGGCGCCAACGGCAACACCGCGCGAATGCCGTACTTCCGGCCCCGCTCGACGTTCAGCAGACCGGCCCGTACGACGCCCTCGCCGCCGCGCGAATGGCCCATCAGGCCGACCCGGCGCAGGTCCACCTTGCCGACGTAGCGCTTGCCGAAGGGACCACCGCCGGTGGTCGACCACTTGTTCCACAGGTCGAGGTGGGCCAGCACGAGCTGAGCGCGGGCCAGCGCACCGGCGTCGAAGACCTCGGCGTCGTAGGCGTTGATCGCGTTCGCGCTGATCGAGACGACCAGATAGCCGTGGCTGGCGAGGGCCTTCGCGGGCGCGTCGTACCCCCGATAGCTCGGGATGGGCTGCTGGCCCTTCGGGCACGGCCACGGATTCGCCGGATCGGGGCCGGTCTGCTTGCCGTAGCAGACCGAGTGGCGGCCGTGCAGGAACACGACCAGCGGACGCTTCCCGGTGGCCCCGCGCGGGGTGTACACCTTGCCGAGCAGTTCGCTCTTGTGCTTGATCCCGGACAACAGGATCGCCTCGTTGCCGAGGTTGTACTCGGACAGGTCGACCGGGTAACGGCCGGTGGAACCTGGATCGACCGCGAGCGGTTTGCCCTGGGCCGCCTTGGACCAGTCGGGCCCGGGCGTGGTCGCGGTGGAGCGCCCGGTCTGCTCGTTGACCTCGCTGGACCAGACCAGCTCGACCGACTTGGCGGTGAGCACGGCCGGATCGGTACTGAGTGCGGTCAGGGTGCGCCCGTCGCGGGACTGACGGGCCACCCCGACCGGTACGCCGTCAACGGCCAGCAACGGCAGCGCTGCGCGCATCCGCACTGGTTCGCCGAGGCGCTTGGTGATCAGGAAGCCGCCGCTGGCCGGTGTCACCGTCCAGTCACCGCCTTGCGCCATTTGCCTGTTCTGCCCCGGTGACTCCGCACCAGTGGCACTCGCCACCGGCACCAGCGCCGAAGTCGACAGCAGTACGGCGACGCCCGCCGCCACTGCCCGGACGGATCTGCCGAAAACACCCACAGGTGTGCCTCTCTTTCTGGGCGGGACTCAGGACTTGTTGTGAACGGTCCCGGTCAGCACGATCGGCTTCGGCAGGGCCTTGCCGTTCAGCTCGGTGATGTTCCAGGTGAACTGCTCATCCGGCTCTGTCTCGGTATCGGCCAGCGCCGGTACCTCCACCCAGCCCTCGGTCTCGCCTGCCTGCAGCGAGCCGTACTCGAACGACTCCAACGGGCCCTGCCCATCATCTTGGGAGCTACGGAAGTCCTTGCCCAGAATCGCCGTACCGCTCTCCAGTTCGCCGTACGCGGAGATCCACTTGTCGCTCGGCGCCGACAACTTCATCGGGAAACGAACCGTGCCGCCTTCGGTTCCCTCGCCATTGCCGAGGGTGAAGGCCGGTTCCGGATCGTCGTCGAGGATCGTCGCCTGACCGAACGAGTGGCCCACGATCGCGCCGGTCGGCACCGACAGCACCAGGCTGACCCGGTTGTCGTAGCTGTCGCGGGTATTACCGGTGAACCGAAGCGACACCTGCCGGCTCAGCTGGCCCGGCTTGAACACCAGCTTCTTGTGCACGGGCTGCACGCCCGCCAGGGCACCAGCCGAGCGCTGCATAATCTCGTCACTCGTGGTCCCGGCGTACACCGTGACCGGCACGAGGCTCGGCCGTGACAACTTGATCGTGTAGGTGAGCTGCTTCGCGGCTCCGTCACCTTCCTTGATCGCGCCCAGATCGTTCACCGACACGCGTGGCAAGGCCGACGGCGCCGAAACGCTCAGCGCGGGCTTCGAGAAGGCCAGATTGGAGATGTACGCCGAACCGGTGGCGGCCTTGTTCGTACCGAACTCGACGGCACGCACGTCCTTCAGATCGAGGCCCTTCAACCCCGTCAGGGCGATCCGGACCGTTCGCAACATCGTCTTCGGGATCGGGCCCTCGCCACTCGGCAGCTGAACCAGCGCGTCGCTCAGCGCGGAGACGGGCAGGTCGGCCTTTTTACCCTTGCCGTCCACGATCCGCACGGTGAAGTCGGTCTTGTGCTTGACCTCCACGCCAGGGGCCGTCCGGAAGCTCAGCGCGGCGAAGCGCCGTACATCACGCTTGCCGACCGGCAGGGGGAAACGCACGAGGCCATCGGTGCCGGTCCACTTGAGCTGGGTGACCGAAGTGGTCGGCGCCTCGGACGCATACGGCGCGGGCGTCCAGTGCGGGAAGCGCGAGCTGTCCTCGTTCACCACGCACGGACTGGCGGCAGCCTTGGTGTTGGTCAGACCCGGCGCGGACAGCGGGAAGGCCATCCCGGTGCAGACCTTCGCCGTCGCCTTCCCGCTGACGGCGCCCGCCGGCAGGGCGCGATCGAGCCGGGACAGGTCGTACCGATTGGCGGCAGGGGCCTGCGCGACGACGCGGGTGATCGCTCGCCCGGCCGAGGCGGCGCGGCTGCTCGAACCGTCCAGCAGCGGCAGCAACGCGGTCTCGCGACCAAGCTCGAGCCGGAAGAAGCCGGCGATGTACGCCCGGCCGACGGCCTGCTGCTCGGTCGGCTTCAACCGCGACGCGGCCTTCTCGCCGCAGGGCTCGGCCTTCTCCTCGCCCCACCAGTCGTCACCGGACGGCGCCTCGGACAGGCCCGGGGTCCACTCGGTGTTGAAGTAGTTGTGGTTCGCGCCCATCACCAGCACGGTCGATCGCGCGGCCCGGTCTCCGCCGGCGGCGTACATCGTGTCGTCATGGAAGTGCTGCCCCTGCAGATCGGACACGTCGCCATCGCAGTACGGCAGGATCACGCTCATGGCTGTTCCGGGCAGGGTGGTCCGCGCGAAGTCGACGGGCGCCAACGGCAGAACCGCGCGAATGCCGTACTTCCCGCCGCGTTCGGCGTTCAGCAGAGCAGCCCGTACGACGCCCTCACCGCCGCGCGAGTGGCCCATCAACCCGACGCGGCCGAGGTCGACCTTGCCGACGTACGCCCTGCCGAACGGGCCGCCACCGAGCGTGGACCACCTCTTCCACAGGTCGAGGTGGGCGAGGATCAACTGCGCGCGGGCGAGTGCCCCGGAATCGAAGGCGTCACCGTCGTAGGCGTTGATCGAGTTCGAGCTGATCGAGACCACCTGGTACCCGTGGCTTGCGAGGGCCTTCGCCGGGGCGTCGTACCCCCGGAAGCTCGGTACGGGCTTCATGCCGGCGGGACACGGCCACGGTTTCTGCGGGCCGGGCTCGGGCCAGCTGCCGTAACAGAAGCTGTGCCGGCCGTGCAGGAACACGACCAGCGGACGCTTCCCGGTCGCACCGCGCGGGGTGTAGACCTTGCCGCGGACCTCGGACTTCTCCTTGATGCCGGACAGGTAGACGGCCTGATCACCGAGGTTGTACTCCGAGGTGGCGACCTTGTACTTGCCGGTGGAGCCGGGATCGGTCGCCAGCGCCTTGCCCTGCAGGGCCTTCGACCAATCGGCGCCGGTGCCGAGCGAGCGGCGGGCGGACTTGTCCTGACCGAGCTCCGTCGACCAGACCAGCTCGACCATTTTGCCGCCGAGCACCGAGGAATCGGTGCTGACCACGGTCAGGGTCTTACCGTCGGCGGACTGGCGGGCCGCGCCGATCGGGCGCCCGTCGACCGCCAGCAGCGGCAGGGCCGACCGCATCGCGACCGCCTCCGGCAACCGCAGGGTGATCCGATATCCATTGCTGGCGGCAACGATCGACCAGTTGTCCGCGGCCGGCGCCGCGACGGTACCGGCGGCGGCCGGACTGGTCAGTGCAGTGCCGAGCAGGGCGGCGGCAACAAGTGCCACCCCGCCGGCGGATCTGCCGAAAACACCCACAGGTGTGCCTCACTTTCAGCTCTTCGTCTTCAGTTGCCCCCGAGCCGGCGCAGACCGGTCGTAGAAGGGACTCCTAGCGTCGAGTGAAAGTTGCCGCCGAACGTCTCGGTTGCCCGTCGATTAGCGCTCGACGGTGTTACCGGCCGGGGAGGAGCTGACGGAAGGCCGTCGCGACCTGGTCCGGATGTTCCATCTGCGCGACGTGACCCGACTGCGGCAGATAGAGCAGGCGGGCGTTCGGGAAGGTCTGCTGGGCGCGGTTCCGGATTCCCGAGTCGACCAGCCGATCGCGGCCGCCGTACACCAGCAGGGTCGGGCACGTCACCCGCGCCGCCTCGGCCCACAAGGACCGCTTGGCCGGTACGAGCTGGGACTGCACGATGCTGCGCGCCCCGGCCAGTACCGCGTCCGCGATCCAGGGTTGTTCCTCGCGGCGGTGCAACTCGGCCTCGTACATCGCGACGAACTCCGGTGGCAGCGAGCGCGGATCGCCGAAAACCATCGACATCGCGGTCTTCACCCGGCGGTCGAACGGCAGCATCGCGCTTCGCCGCATGACGGCCGGCCCGATCCGCGGCGCGGACAGCGCGATGAACCAGGCGGCCACGGCCGAGGGCCTCGGATTCGGCATGGCGGGTGAGATCAGCGTGAGCGAGGCGACCTTCTCCGGATGGCGCGCGGCGAGTACGACGGCGATCGAGCCGCCCATCGAGTTGCCGAACAGATGCACCGGCCGGTCGAACTCGCCGGCCATGAACTCCAGCAGCGTGTCGGCATGCTCGTTGATGCCACCGAGGTCGTTCCGCGGCGGCGTATGCCCGAAGCCGGGCAGGTCCATCGCCACGCCGCGGACCACGTCGCTCAGCAACAGGCCGAGCGCGGTCCAGTTCGTGGAGGAACCACCGAGGCCGTGCACGAACAGCGCCGGCTCCGCATCCGGACGCGCGTCCGGAACGTCGCGGACCAGCATCGGCACGTCGGCCACCTGGACCGTTCGCGACGGCCATTCCCGCGCTGCGAGGGCGACGGACTCGCGCCCCACTACCTCGGAGTAACTTGCCACCTGTCCAGGTTAACCCCACTTCCAAGCCCGCGTGGGCAAGACTGGGGGCATGGCGCAGCAACTCACAACCGAGGTGGACGGCCAACTGCTGAAGCTCACCAACCTCGGCAAGGTCCTCTATCCGGAGACTGGCTTCACGAAGGCCGAGGTGATCGACTACTACCTCCAGGCGGCTCCGGTCCTGCTGCCCCATCTGCGCGATCGCCCGCTGACACGCAAGCGCTGGCCCGACGGCACCGGCGCGTCGTACTTCTTCGAGAAGAACGCGCCACGCGGTACGCCGGACTGGGTGCGCACGGTCACCCTGCCCACGCCGGGCAGTTCCACCGGCCGGGACGAGGCCGATTTCGTGGTCGCGGACGACACGGCCACCATCGTCTGGCTGGCCAACCTCGCCGCGCTGGAGTTGCACGTACCGCAATGGCGCATCGCCGACTCCGAATCCGGCCAGTCCCCGACGGCCGATCTGATCGTGTTCGACCTGGATCCCGGCGCGCCCGCGACGATCATCGACTGCTGCGACGTGGCCCAGACCGTGCGGGATCTGCTCGGGCATTTCGGCCTGGACTGCTGGGCGAAAACCTCCGGCAACAAGGGCATGCACCTGTACGTGCCGATCGAGCCGGCCTCGTCGCGCCGGACCAGCGAGTTCGCCAAGCTGATCGCCGACCAGCTCGCCGAGGCCATTCCGGAGACGGTCACCTCGACGATGACCAAGGCCTTGCGCCCGGGCAAGGTGTTCATCGACTGGAGCCAGAACAACTCCGCGAAGACCACCCTCGCGCCGTACTCCCTGCGCGGCAGCGACGAGCCGCGGGTGTCCACGCCGCTGGACTGGGACGAGGTGGCGCAGGCGGCGGATCCGGCCGATCTGGTGTTCTATCCGGCCGACGTACTGGCCCGGATCGAGCAGTACGGAGATGTGCTCGCGAGCCTGTACGACGACCCGAAGCCACTGCCCAAATGACCTGCGCGGGTGACCGGGCGTCTACCGCTAGGTAGGATTCGCCGGAACGACCCGGTGACCGACCTCGCCGGTGCCGACCACTGAAGGAGCACGTCGTGTCGACGTCACCGGAGACTGCGCCGAGGCGCGGCAGCCGCCTGCCTCGTCTGGCCCGCCGCGCTCAGCTGCTCGAGGCCGCCCAGGAAGTATTCGTCGCGAACGGCTATCACGCCGCCGCGATGGACGACATCGCCGAACGCGCCGGTGTCTCCAAGCCGGTGCTCTACCAGCACTTCCCCGGCAAGCTCGACCTCTATCTCGCGCTGCTGGACACCTCCTGCGAGGCGGTCGTGGCCTCCGTGCGGGAAGCGCTGCGCTCGACCGAGGACAACAAGCAGCGGGTGGCGGCGACCATTCACGCCTTCTACGAGTACGTCGCGAACGCCCAAGGCGCGTTCCGCCTCGTCTTCGAGTCCGATCTGACCAACGAGCCGGCCGTGCGCGAGCGGGTCGACCGGGTCACGCACGCGTGCGCCGAGGCCTGTTCCGAGGTGATCAGCGCGGACGCCGGGCTGAACAAGGAGCAATCGATGGTGCTCGCGGTCAGCCTGGTCGGCATGGCCCAGGTCAGCGCGCGCTACTGGCTCGCCTCGGACAACCCGACGCTGGCCCAGGAGCAGGCGGCCGACCTGGTCTCGGCCCTGGCCTGGCGCGGCATCCGCGGCTTCCCGCGCACCGAGGGCTGACCCGAACTTCTGCTCTGGGCGGACGCGTGCGGGATCCGTCGCAGCAGGAGGATAGGCTCGATTCAGGACCGGCGAGAGCCGCCGGTGATGACGTGCCCGGAGGGTTTCGTGGAGGTCAAGATCGGTGTCCAGCACAGCAATCGTGAACTGGTGCTGGAGAGCGGACAGAGCGCGTCGGAGATCGAGCAGGCGGTAGGGGACGCGTTCAGCGGCAAGGAAGGTCTGCTGCTGCTCACCGACGACAAGGGTCGCCGGATCATCGTTCCGGCCGACCGGCTGGCCTATGTCGAGATCGGCGCGGAGACGGTGCGGCCGGTGGGCTTCGGCGCCTCCTGAGCCGCGGATCGCCCAGACGGCGCCACCTGAGCCGTATTGACGCCAAACCGGTTGGCGTGTCCTTGTTGCTCTCCGCCACCAAAGGGGCACGATGAAGTTGAGTGGCCACCTGTAAAGGTGACCTGAACTTCACTCGCGAGGAGGCTCCCTATGGGAGAGATCATCGGGACCATCATCTTCGGCCTCATTATCGGGCTGTTGGGCAAGTGGGTCGCGCCGAAGAACAAGGACAACATCCCGATCTGGCTGACGCTGATCTGCGGCATCGGTGGTGCCCTGATCGGGTACTGGCTGTGGGGTGCTCTGGGCGGGACCGACACTCCGGGCATCGACTGGTGGCGCTGGGTGATCAGTGTTCTGGCCGCAGCGGTGCTGGTCATGGTCGCAGCCACGATCACGGGCCGATCCAAGCCCCGCGTCTAACCGCACTGAAAAGCCGAACCGGCCGCCGTCCCTCGGGATGGCGGCCGGTTCGGCTTTCAGGCCTGCAGGCCGAGCGCGTTCATCCGGGCGGTATGGGCCTCGGTCAACCGGGTGAACATCCGGCCGATGGCGGCCAGGTCGAGCCCGGGGCGATCCACGCTGCCGGCCAGCAATGCCGCGAGCGGATCCCGGTCCGCCGCGATCCGCTGGGCCTGGCTGAGCGCCTCGCCGACCAGCCGACGGCCCCAAAGCGCCAGCCGGCCACCCACCTTCGGGTCCTCCTCGATGGCGGCGCGCACCCGGTCCACCACGAACTCGGCCTGCCCCGACTCGGCGAACACCTCGAGTACGAGCGCGCGGGTGCCGGCATCGACGTACGCCGCGACCTCGCGGTAGAAATCGTTGGCCAGACCGTCACCGACGTAGGCCTTCACCAGGCCTTCGAGCCAGTCCGACGGCGCGGTGTGATCGTGAAAGGCGTCCAGCGGTACCTGGAACGGCCGCATCGCCTCCATCGGGTCCACCCCCAGCTCGACCAGCCGGTCGCGCAGCTGCTGGAAATGGCCGAACTCCGTGGTCGCCAAAGCGGCCAGTTGAGCCTTGTCATCGAGGGTCGGGGCCAGTTTCGCGTCCTCGGCGATCCGCTCGAACGCGGTCAGCTCGCCGTACGCGAGAACACCCAGGAGATCCACCGCCGCGGCCCGGTAGGCGGGGTCGTCGAAGGCCGTCGTTTCGGTCATGACCAGCAGACTAGTCGTCTGGCCGGGCGCCGGTCCCGGTACACTGGACGGTGATTCGCCGGTGACGCGCCTGCGCGGCTGCTCCCGGCCATGGTTTTTTGTGTCCGAACGCTGTATCCGAAACAAGGGCTGGACAGGCCCGAAATCAGATGTGAGAGGCGATCAGCCTGACCACCTTCCGAGAGCTCGGGGTGTTGCCCGAGATCTGTGACGCCCTCGATCGCGTCAACATCGTCGAGCCGTTCCCGATCCAGGAGATGACGCTCCCCATCGCATTGATGGGGACCGACCTGATCGGCCAGGCACGTACCGGTACCGGTAAAACCCTCGGGTTCGGTATCCCGCTGCTGCAGCGCACCATCTCCCCCGGCGAGCCGGACTACGAGCAGCTCGCCGCGCCCGGCAAGCCGCAGGCGCTGGTGGTCACCCCGACGCGTGAGCTGACCATCCAGGTCGCCAAGGACCTCGAGACGGCTTCGACCGTCCGTACCGTGCGCATCCTGACCATCTACGGTGGCGTCGCGTACGACCCGCAGCTGGACAAGCTGAAGTCCGGTGTCGACGTGGTCGTCGGTACACCGGGCCGGCTGCTCGATCTGGCCAATCGCGGTGTGCTCGACCTGAGCCACATCAAGGTGCTGGTGCTGGACGAGGCCGACGAGATGCTCGACCTGGGCTTCCTGCCCGACGTGGAGCGCATTCTGCGCAAGACGCCGGAGCTGCGCCAGACGATGCTGTTCTCGGCGACCATGCCGTCGGCCGTGATCGGCCTGGCCCGGACCCACATGCGCCACCCGCTCAACATCCGCGCCGAGTCGCACGACTCGACCGAGATGGTGCCGACCACCGCGCAGTTCGTCTACCGCGCGCACGAGCTGGACAAGCCCGAGGTCGTGGCCCGCATCCTGCAGGCCGAGGACCGCGGCCGGGTGATGATCTTCTGCCGGACCAAGCGGGAGGCCTCGCGGCTGACCGACGATCTGATCGACCGTGGTTTCGAGGCCGCCGCCATTCACGGTGACCTGAACCAGCAGGCGCGTGAGCGCGCGCTGACCCGGTTCCGCGGCGACAAGATCGACGTACTGGTGTGTACCGACGTCGCCGCCCGCGGTATCGACGTCGAAGGCGTCACCCACGTCATCAACAACACCTGCCCCGAGGACGAGAAGGCCTACGTCCACCGGATCGGCCGGACCGGCCGCGCGGGCGCCAGCGGTATCGCCGTCACCTTCGTCGACTGGGCCGACCTGGTGCGCTGGAAGACGATCAACAAGGCGCTCGACCTGCCGTACGACGAGCCGCAGGAGATGTACTCCACCTCGCCCGAGCTCTACCACGACCTCGGCATTCCCACCGAGGCCAAGGGCCGGATCAAGCCCGCCAAGGTCGAGGAGCGCTCTGAGCGCTCTGATCGGCCCGTGCGCACGGAGCAGTCCGAGGGCGGCGAGAAGTCCAGCCGTCCCAGCCGGAACCGCAACCGCACGCGCCGCCGCCTGCGCGCCGGCGAGCCGCTCGAAGGCGCTACCCAGGCCTCGGCCGACGCATCCGGTACGACGCTGGTCGAGGCTCGCCCCGACACCAGGACCGAGCCGGCCGCCGAGGTGCGCACCGACTCCACCTCGCAGCGTCCCGCCAAGCGCGCCCGCACCCGCACCCGCCGCCGTACGGAGGAGAATGCGGCCGAGGCTAACGCAGCGACGGAAGCAGCTCCGCAGGTAGCGACCGAGGCTGTCCCGGCGACCGAGGCTGTCGCGGCGACTCCGGAGAACGCGGCGACCGAGGAGAAGCCCGCTCGTAAGACGCGCACGCGCACTCGCCGTCGCTCCAACGAGGCGGACACGCCCCAGGTCGAGGCGGCTCCGGTTGCCGTGGACGCTCCGACCGAAGAGCCGAAGCCGGCCAAGGCCAAGAAGGCCACCAAGCGCGCCACGAAGAAGGCGGCTCCCGCGGCTGAAACGGCTCCGGCAGAGGCCCAGCCGGCCGAACCGGCCGCCGAGAAGCCGGTCAAGAAAGCGGCGAAGAAGGCCGTGAAGAAGACCGCAACCAAGGCGAAGCCCGCCAAGACCGAGCCCGCCAAGACCGAGCCCGCCAAGGCCGGGGCCGCCAAGGTCGAGGCGCCGGAGTTCGCCGACGCCGCCGCTGAACCGGCGGAACCCGCGGTGGAGAAGCCGAAGCGGACCCGTAAGAAGGCCGCGGCGACCGAGGTCACCTTCACCGCTCCGGAGTAGTAGTACCGCACTGCAACGAATGGCGTCCTCCGGGCGTCCTCATTCGAAGGCACCATTCGAGTGAGACCCGGAGGTCCGGCCATGTACCTGAAGAGATATCCGGCCGCGGTGGCTGGGCTGATGCTCACCGCGGCCGTTCTGCTGTCCGGCTGTAGTGGTTCGTCCGGCCCGATGAGCGATTCCGGCGCCGCGGACACCGCCTCCACCCGCGAATCCGACCAGTCCGATCGAGCCGCCGACGGCAGCTCGAACACCGGCAAACCCGAGGCCGCCCCCGGCAAGACCGGCGCGAACCAGCCCACCCTGACGCGCTCGATCGTCCGGACAGGCTTTCTCACCATCGAATCACCCGACCTCACGAGCGCCCGGGACAAGATCGCCACCATCGTCGCCGGACAACGCGGCCTGATCGCCTCCGAGCAAGGCGGCTCCGGTCGCGACGACAAGCCCGCCTCGGCGGAACTCGTCTTGCGCGTGCCCTCAGCCGCGTACGACACGACCGTGCGGCGGCTGACGGCCGAGATCGGCGCGGTCAAGCAGATCCGGCAGGAATCGGCCGACGTGACCGAACAAGTGGTCGACGTCGAAAGCCGGATCGCCACCCAGCGGGCCGCCCTGAACCGGATGCGGGCCCTGCTCACCAAGGCGAACACCATCGGCGAGATCGTTTCGGTGGAAAGCGAACTGACCCGTCGCGAGGCCGATCTCGAAGCCCTGCTGGCCAAACAAAAGGCCCTCGAAGGTCAAACCGAACTCGCCACCATCACGGTCACCCTGGTCCGGCCCGGGGAGGCGCCGCCGCCCAAGGCGGACGACCGTGGCTTCCTCGTCGGCCTCGGTAAGGGCTGGAACGCCTTCAGCAGCACGGTTTCCGCGTTCGCCACTGCCGCCGGTGCGCTGCTGCCGTTCGCGATCGCGCTCGCGCTGATCGGCGTACCGGTGTGGTTCCTGATCCGGCGCCGTCAGAGCAAACCGGCCGCGACCTTGCGATAGGCGTCCGCCCCGGCGGAGCGGCTCGCCGTACTGAGAATGCTGCGGCCGACCGCCGGGGCCTCGGCGAACCGGATCGACTTCGGAATCGCCGGGGCCAGCACGGACAGGCCGTACGACTCGGAGATGGTGTCGAGTACCACCCGGGCGTGGTTGGTGCGTCCGTCGTACAGCGTGGGCAGCACGCCCAGCACTCGCAGGCCGGGATTCGTCAGGCGCTTCACGTCGTGAATGGTGTCGAGCAACTGCCCCACGCCACGATGGGCGAGTGTCTCGCACTGCAAGGGGATCAGCACGTCGGTGGCAGTGGAAAGCCCGGCGATCGTCAGCAGGCCGAGGGTTGGCGGGCAGTCCACGATAATCCAGTCGTACGCTGGTGCGACGGGCCGCAACGCCGTACGCAGCACGTGCTCGCGACCGGTCTCCCCGGCGAGCTTGACCTCGGCTGTCGCCAGCTGGATCGTCGCCGGCACCAGGTCGGGGCCTTCCTCGCACTGGACCACCACCTCGGGCAAACGCGCCGAGCCGAGCAGTACCTGATAGGCCGAGCTGTCGAGGTCCTCCGGATCGAACCCGAGCGAGAACGTCAGACAGGCCTGCGGATCGAGGTCCACCAGGAGCACGCGCTGGCCGAGTTCCGACAGCGCAGCACCCAGCGAAGCGACGGTCGTGGTCTTGGCGACGCCGCCCTTCTGGTTCGCTACCGCGAGTACCCGGGCCATCGCGCACATTCTGCCGTACGGAACGCGGCCCGGTGCACGACCCGGCGCGGCCAGTCGGCTGCCGCGACCGGCTACCGTGGTGGCTGTGAGTACGCCGCGCAGTTTGACCTTGCCGGGCGGGGTCGTTCCCGCCACGCTCGAAACCGACCGGGGTTCGTTCGCGACCCTGCAGGCGGTGCCCGATATCGGTATCCCGCTGGGCACCGCGTTGCTGGTGCCGGGATGGACCGGCAGCAAGGAGGACTTCACTCCGCTGGTCGCCGAACTGGCCGCCTTCGGCTGGCGCGCGGTCGCGGTGGACCAGCGCGGCCAGCACGAAACCCCCGGCCCGGAGGACCCCGCGGCGTACACGCTGGCCGAGCTCGGCGCGGATGTGGTCGCGATGAGCAAGGCGCTCGGTGGCTACAGCCAGCTGGTCGGGCACTCGTTCGGCGGACTGGTCGCGCGCGAGGCGGTGCTGATCGACCCATCGGTGTTCTCCACGATCACGCTGCTGTGTTCCGGCCCGGCAGGCTTCTCTGACGAGGCGAAGCGCCAGGGCTTGGAGATGCTCGCGTTCGGCCTGGAGAACCTGCCGATCGAGCAGGTGTACGACCTCAAGCTCGACCACGACAGCAAGGACCCGTCCTGGGTGGCGCCGCCGGAGGAGATCGCCGCGTGGCTGCGCCGCCGGTTCACCGCGAACGTGCCGGTCAGCCTGGCGTCGATCACCCGTCGGCTGCTCGACGCCGAAGACCGTACCGACGAGCTGGCGAAGACCGGTGTCCGCACCCAGGTCGTGTACGGCGAGACCGACGACGGCTGGCCCCGGCCGGTCCAGGACACGATGGCCGAGGCCCTCGGTATCAGCGCGCAGGTGGTCCCGGACGCCGGCCACTCCCCCGCCATCGACCAGCCGGTGGCCACCGCGCGCTTGCTGACGGAGTTCTTCCACGCGCGCTGACTGCGGCCGTACGGGTTCCGCCGCTAGTCGCTGGCTAACGACCTCGTTCGCGCGGACTGGTAGCGACAGCCGGCCGCGTCGAACGCGTCCACCGTGGCGAGCAGCGCCTCCCGGTCCCCGTCGAGCAGGGCTTCGGCCCGCGCCACCATCGCACCGGCGACCGGATTGCCCGCCACGATCGTCTTGGCCGCTGCCACCTGTTCGCGGGCGTCCGGACTCCCCGCGAGTACGGCGGCCTCGGCGCGCAGAGCGACGTACCAGTGGTGCCAGATCCAGGTGACCCACTTCCACACCTGTTCGGGCTCGGGGGCGATCCGCTCCACGGCCGCGGACACCTCTCCGCGGTGCAACAGCAGCATGGTGTCGAAAACCGCGCCATAGCCGTACGTGTGCTCGGGCGGAGCACCAAGCTGTTCCAAGGCTTCCAGCCATTCCCGCCGGGCGTCCTCGTCGCCGCGAAGGCCGTGGATCATCGCCACCGCGGAGACAGCTGGACCGAGTGATGCTCTGGCGGGACTGCCTGCCCGGCGCCACGCGTCGAGGAAGCGGACGCTGTTCGCCAGCACCTCGTCCACGTTGCCCGCGAAGGCGTCGGCCACCAGCAGCCAGCTCGTGGCGCGATGTCCAACCTCCGCCAGCAACGGGTGATCGGCCAGCTTCCCGGCCCACCGACGAGCCGCCGCGAGATCGCCCGTACCAAGGCTGGCCTCGGCCGCCTCCGCCAATGCCTCGACCAGCTCGTACGTCGCGGACGGCGTAACCGGCGCGGACGCCAGCAGAGTGACCCGGCGCTGGGTAGTCGCCGTTGCCGCGAAGGTGTCCCCGGCCCAGCTCAAGGCACCGGTCAGTACGTCGAGGGCGGCGGATTCCGCAAGTGGATCGCCGCCACCGTGGGTCAGCTCAACCGATCGTTCGGCGCGTGCGATCGTGTCCGCGACAGTGTTACCGGGATGGCCCTCGACGGTGGTCACCGCGGCGTTGAGCGCCTGCCCGGCCTCGGCCACCGCCACCGTGGCGAGAGCCGCCGGATCGTTCCCGGCCAGTTCCCGTGCCTCGGCGATGAGGGCGTCGGTTTCCTCCGTGGGCAGCTTGCGCACGAAATTGCCCGCGAACCGGTACGCCGTGGTGGCGATGGTCGCCAGGTCCCGCGCGGCGCCAGGGTTGTTCCCGGCGCTGCGGGCCGCGTCCGCTGCCGCGTGATGGAGCCGGTAGAGGTCGTCGCCCCGCATACGACAGCCCGCCACGGCCGCAGCTTGGCGAAGGGCTTCCGCGACCAGGTCCGGGTCTTGGGTGAGGGAGGCGGCCTGCTCGTACCGCTGCTGGGATTCGCCGATCAGGTTGCGGGTGAAGGTCAGCTCGGCAAGGTTGTGGGCGAGCTTGTACGCGTCGCTGCGCTGCTGCTGGTCCTGCTGCGGCTGGCGCTCCGGCTGCTGTTTGTGCGCCGCCCAGGCCAGTGCGGCGCGTAGGTCGTCGGCTACCGCGTCGAACTTTGCCCGCCAGTCCGGTCCTACCACCGCGAGCTCGGCGGCTTGGGCCAGGCACCAGCGAACGTGCCGGGACCGGACGTCGTGCAGCTCTCCGGCTTCGGCCAGTTGTTCCGCCGCGTACTGGCGGATGGTCTCGAGCGCGCGGTACGCCGTACCGGCCGGGGTCGCCGTCACCACCAGCAGGCTCTGCTCGGCCAGCCTGGCTAGGCCCTCCGCGATCTCGTCAGGGGCGCTGATATCCCCCGCGACCTCTGCCGCCGCTCGCGCGGTGAACGGCGCCACGAACACGGCCAACCGGCGCAGTAGCGCCCGATCGCCTGGATCGAGCAGAGCGTGGCTCCAGTCCAGCGCCGCCCGCACGGAACGGTGGCGCTCGTCGGCCCGGAAGCCGCCCGTGAGCATGCGGAGTGGGTGGGACAAGGCCGCGGTGATGCCGTCCAGCCCGAGCGTGTGGTACCTCGCGGCAGCCAGTTCGATGGCCAGAGCCATTCCGTCCAGTCGCTCGCAGATGGCGACGATCTGATCGCGGCTCGGGGCATCCAGCGGAGACCCGACGGCCGCTGCGCGCTCCAGGAACAACGCGACCGCGTCTGACTCGCCATCGGTGGGCAACGACAGCGGCGGCACCTGGTACACCCGCTCGAACGGCACCATCAGCCGCGCCCGGCTAGTCGCCAGCACCGTCACCCGCGGGCAGGTCGCCAGCAACCGCTCCACGAACAGCGCGACGCCGTCTACGGCCTGCTCGCAGTTGTCGAGCACCAACAACGCGTGGCGATCCGCCAGCGCCGCGATCACGGATTCGGTCATATCGCGTCCGGGCTGTTCCCCGAGACCAAGCGTCCCTGCGACCGCCGTGGCGATCATGTCCGGATCCGTGACCGGTACGAGGTCTACGAACCACACGCCGTCCGAGAACTCACTAGTCGCTTCAGCGGCCACCGCCAGCGCGAGCCGGGTTTTGCCCACTCCGCCGGGCCCGACCGCCGTCACCTCTCGGTATGCCTTGAGCAGTTCGGTCAGCTCGGACTGCTCGGTGGCCCGGCCGATGAACGAGGTCAGCAGAGACGGCAGAACCGGCGCCGGGCGGGATGGCCCGTCGCTGACCGGGGTAGCGGCGCGCTGGGCTAGCGCGCGCCTGTCCGGCACGTCGAGCTTGCGCAGCAGTGAGGAGACGTGGCTCTCCACTGTGCGCACCGAGATGTACAGCCGGGCCGCGATCTCGGCATTACTGAGATGCGCACCGACCAGGTCCAGCACCTCGCCCTCGCGAGGCGAGATATCCGTAGCTGCCGTCACGCGCTCATCTTCGCTTATCAGCACTCCCTGCGGGCCACCCCGTGACTCTCTCTCCGTGGTGGTCTCTCCGTGGTGGTCTCTCCGTGCCGGTCTCTCGGTGGTGGTCTCTCCGTGCCGGTCTTTCCGTGGTGGGATCCGTGGTCGGCACGGATGTGGGTCGGTGGGGCTGAGCGACAAGCTGTGACTACCAGAAACCACCACCACAGGAGTGACCGTGACCAGCTCATCCACCCAGGGCATCAAGACCGTGCTGCACCCCGTGTCAGACCTGGCGAAGGCCAAGGCGGTGTACGCGGCTCTGCTCGGCATCCAGCCCCAGACCGACTCGCCGTACTACGTCGGCTTCGACGCCGAGGGCCAGCACATCGGCCTGGTACCGGACGGCGGACCGCAGGGCATGACCTCGCCGGTGGCCTACTGGCACGTGCCTGACATCGAGGCGAAGCTCACCGAGCTGACCGCCGCGGGCGCCACCGTGCAGGAGCCCGCGCACGAAGTTGGCGCCGGCCGGCTGGTGGCCACCGTCACCGATCCCGACGGCAACGTACTCGGACTTCTGCAGGACCAGTAAGCCCTCTCAACCACTTCGTTCGGAAAGGACCTGTCATGACCACGTTCGACTCCATCACCCTGGAAGCCGCCGACCCCGCCGCCGCTGAGGCCTTCTACCAGGCGGCCGGCCTCGACTCCTACGTGACCGTACGCGGCACCGACGCCGAATCGACCGGCTTCCGCGGCTTCGCACTCTCGTTGGTCGCGTCCCAGCCGGGCGACGTCGACGCGATCATCGACGCCACCGTCTCGGCCGGCGCCACCACATTGAAACCCGCCACCAAGAGCTTCTGGGGGTACGGCGGTGTCGTCCGCACCCCGGACGGCACGATCATCAAGGTCGCCACTTCGAAGAAGAAGGACACCGCCCCCGCCGCACGGCGTATCGACCAGGTCGCATTGCTCTTGGGCGTGGAAGACGTCAAGGCCAGCAAGCGGTTCTACGTGGAGCAGGGTCTGGCGGTCGGCAAGAGCTTCGGCGGCAAGTACGTGGAGTTCGACACCCCTTCATCCACCGTCACCCTGGCCCTCTACCCGCGCCGAGCGCTCGCCAAGGACACGGGCATGCCGCAGGAGGGCACCGGCTCCCACCGCCTCGTGCTCACCAGCGACGCCGGCCCCCTCACCGACCCCGACGGCTTCACCTGGGAACCCACCGCCGCCGCCTGAACCGCGCTGTCCAACCGAGGCCTTCCCTGGGCCTTGCGCCTCCCGTAGCAAAGTCGCAAATCCACAAATTCGCAGAGGAGATTTCTGAAATGAGCAACGCCAAAACCAGCACGTACGAGGGATTCACCGCCGAAGAACGCGCCGCCATGAAGGAGCACGCCCAGGACCAGAAGAAGGCCGCCCGCCGCGCCTCCCAACGCGTCTCCCAAGCGGACAAGGCCGCCGAGGCAACCCGCGATGTACTCGCCAAGATCGCCGAGATGCAGCCTTCGGACCGCGCCATGGCCGAGGCCGTACACGACATCATCACGAGCACCTTCCCTGCCCTGGCGCCAAAGCTCTGGTACGGAATGCCCGCCTACTCCCTCAACGGCAAGATGATCTGCTACTTCCAGAGCGCCGAAAAGTTCAAAGCGCGCTACGCCACCCTCGGCTTCAGCGACCACGCCTCCCTGGACGACGGCACCATGTGGCCCGCCGCCTTCGCCCTAACCCAAGTCACCCCCGAAACAACCACCCGCATCACCACCCTCCTCCACCAAGCCACCACCTGACCCCGCCACCTGACCCCGCCACCTCCCACCGGCACCCACCACCTTTCTCGCCACCATGAGCCGCCCTGGGTGGCTTACCCCGCTGAACAGCCCGCGCAGCCAGTCCGCCGCCACCCTCGATCACCCCAAGCACAGTCCGCTGATCCGCCGCTATTCGGGCGCTGATCCGCCGCTATCCGGGCGCATCCGTCGGTTCGGCGACAACAACTCTCGGCTGGCCGTTATCGCGAGCAGCCTTCCACCAACGGCCAGTTAACCACCGCTTAACCGCAGGCCTACCTCAGCGAAGATCCAGTCCCGACGCTTCCGGTCCGGTACAGGTCCTCACTAGTAGCCGAGGTATCACCGCCGGTTCGCGCACGCACTTCAACGACGATCCGGGACCTCGGCGCTCCCCGACGCGGGTGAGGGACGCCAGCCCTCGCTGTTCCCGCTGCTGGCCACGCGCTGCGGAGCAGGCCTTCGCGAACGGTCGAGCGGACTGGCCGGTTCGCCAGACATCCCTGGCGGCCCATCCACCGGTACGACGGCTCCCCACTAGCCGCCCCCGGTGGTACGCGAAGGCCGCCGAGACCGGTTGGACCGCTTGCGTTGGTTGCGTTGGTTGCGTTGGTTGGACCGGCGAACGGGCGCGCGGACAAGGGCCGACCGCGAATCAGGAGGTTGCGTCTCACGCGGGCGCGGGGGCGGAGGCGGGGGCTGGACGGGTGGACGGGCCTCAGAAGAGCGGGGCGCGGGTGGTCGGGGCGCAGAGCCAGGCGCGGAAAGGCGAGGCACAGCAGGACCAGGTGTGGATGGACGGGACGTGGCGGGGCTTGGCTCGGACGGCCGGGACGCAGAAGGTCTGGACGCCGCAGGGCGAGGCGCGGCAGAGCCCGGCGCCACAGGACCAGGTGCGGCCGGGCGTGACGTCGCAGAGCCGGGCGCGGACGGTCGAAGCGTGGCAGAGCCGGGTGCGGGAGGGCAGGGGATGGTGATGCGGTGGGTGCCGGTGTGGTCTACGCGGTATACGGCGCCGGCTCGGGTGACCCATTCGTAGGAGCCGTCGGGCAGGCGGCTGTACCGCCAGCCGCCGAGGGTTTTGGCTCGGTGGGGCGTTCGCGGCAGTGGCGCCAGGTTGTGGTCGTTGGTTTGGCCTGGCGGGCCGTTTTTGTCGTACGGCTCGATGTGGTCAAGGTCGGTACGCAGGGTGGTCTCAGCGTTGGACCAGGGGAACGGGCTGATCGGGTTCAGCAGGCGGACCCGGTCCCGGATTCGCTGCGGGATTTCGTATGCGTCCACGCTCACCTGCTCTCGCAAGTCGATGACCGGCTTGACGATCACCTTGTCGTGGCCCACTAGTTCGCGTACTTGTGAGGCAAGGTGCGACTCGAACCCTTCAACGCGCACGACTCCCTCCCCTTCAGCCAAGGTGAGATCGCTGAGGAACACGTAGATCGTGGGATATCCCCCGCCGCCTACTCCTCCCCTCAGTGGCCTTCCGGCTTGGCGCGCCTCCTGGCGTTCCAGAGCGCGTGCCCGGTCCTTCACGTCAGCGAGCCGCTGCGCCACTTGATCGGTCCGCTCGTCCGCACCATCGGTTGCGTTCGCCTCAACGTCCACACGGTCGTCAACGTCCACACGGTCGTCAGCGTCCGCGCAGCTATCGACGCCCGGCTGCTCATCGGAGTGCACCTCGTGGCCAGCAGCGGCGGTTGCGGGCGCACGCGCAGGAGTAGCGGTTGCGGGCGCACGCGCAGGAGTAGCGGTTGCGGGCGCACGTGTGGGAGTGGCGGTTGTGGGTGTGGCGGGGTCGGGTGGCGGTGCGGTTGGGCGTTCGTTGCGGAGCTCGAGGACGGCGCGGGGGTCGGCTAGCCAGCCGAGGGCTTTGGCGCGGCGTTCGTCGACGGAATCGCGGTCGCCGAAGGACGCGAGGAGGTCGGCGACTTCCTGCAGGATGGCGTCGAAGCGGGCGATGTCGCCGGTGGAGGCGCGGACCGCGGCCGTCTTCGTACCGTTGTTGTCGGAGCGTCCGATCCACACGCCACGCGAGCGCGCGGCCAGGTCCGCGGCGGCCTTGGCCAGCTCCGGATCGGCCTCCATCATGGCGGCCTTCACGATCATCATCAGGCGTCTCGGCGTCAGCGAATTCACCAGCGCCTCGACGCGGCGATCCACCAGCGCCGCCGCTTCCTGGGACAGCGACATGCAGGCGCGGGCGATTCTCCGCGCACGCCAGGCGATCGCCTCGCCGGCCATCACCCGCCGCCACGTTCGTGGCAACCGGTACTGCAGAGCGAGCACCTCGCTGACGAGATCCGACGCGGCACCTGGCGACAATCCGAAGCGGCAGCCAAGCTCCAGCACGGCGAACTCCCCGACGCCCGGGCAGCCCTCACCGCCGTACACCTTCAACCGTTCCGAGCCTTCGACGGTCTCGGGTAGGCCCTGTGTGTCCGAGGCAGCAACAAGTTCGGTGTGGTGGTGGGCATAGGCCGAGACCGTCGCCAAGAAGTACGCGTCTGCCTCTTCTCGCACCGCATGGCACTCTGCCCCGAAGGAGAGGATCTCCTCGGGACCGAGGCCAGCAAGCGCAACATCGAACATGTATTCGATTGTAGACAAGCAATCCCGTAGAGCCAAACCCAGACGCCTTATATACAAGGGATTTTGGCTCGCGATGCCGACAGATGATTCCATGCCCAGCATGTGGATCCGGCGGCCTTCGCCAGTGGGTGAACTCCTTACGCAGGTCCTCCCAGACCGGTCAATGCCGCTGCTAACCGCCTCACACCCGTACTAGCTTCCACTGCTGGCAGAAACCGCCCCAGTACGGCCAGACCCGTACGTCGGCGCCATGGGCGGTCGAGCACGCTGAGACGTCTAGAGCCTTTCCACCGACCTTCGAGGTGATCTTGTAGTGCCCGTCGGGTAACGCGTCCAGGTACCACTTCTGGCAGTCGCCACCCCAGTAAGGCCACTGGATGACGTCCGCGTTGTTCTCCGCGGAGCACCCAGCTACGTCGAGGGCTTTGCCACTGTGGCTCGCTAGCAGCTTGTAGGAGCCGTCCCCGAGGTACTCGACCTTCCACTTCTGGCAAGGACTGCCGACGTCCAGCCAGAGCCGTACGTTGGCAGCGTCCTGGGTGGAGCAGCCGATCACATCAAGGGCGTTTGCCGGGTTGTTCCTCGGCAAGAGCTTGTAAGTGCCGTCAGCAACAATGTCGGCCCCGGGATCGCCCGAGGGCAACGAGATCGACTGCCAGGCCGCTTTGGGTTCACCGAGCTGCGGGCGGCCAGTGGCATCGAAGGTGACCTTGCCGATCCGGATCGAACGACCTGCACTGCAGCTGCCAACGACTGCGCCGGACGAGCTCGTCACACCGTGGTAGACGATCCACGTCTCCGTACCGTCTGGCGAGGTGAAGAAGCCGTTGTGCCCAGTCCCGAAGACCCAGCCCGCGTCGTTGCGGCGGAACTGCGCAGTCGGCGACTCGGTCCAGGAAGAGGGCGAGAGTACGTCGGAGCCTGTGAGCTCTAGCACGCCTAGTGCGTAGTCAGGCGTCTCGCAGGCGCTGCCCGAGTAGTAGAGGAATACGCGACCGTTCTTGATCAACGCGACCGGACCTTCCACCACCAGCCGGCCGTGGCGTTCCCATGGCTGGTCGGCTTTGGCGAGCAGAACCGGTGGACCGCTGATAGTCCACGGATCGCTCATCGGGGCGATGTACAGGTGCTGCCCGTCGTGACGGCCACTGGACCAGACCTGGAACAGGCGGCCGTCCGGCAACTTCAGCACGGTGCCGTCGATGGAGTGGAAGGGGCCGGTGTCCAGCTTGGCCTTGAAGACATACGGGCCCATCGGCTGGTCCGACTCCAGCACGAACATCCGGTGATTGCCGTCGTGCCCGTCGTCGGCCGTGTAGTAGAGGTACCACTTACCGTTCAGCTTGTGGATCTCCGGAGCCCAGAGGTTGCAGCAGGCCTCTCCGGGCGGCGGAGTCCACAGAGTCTGCTGGGGCGCGGTCGACAGGCCGGTAACGGATGCGGCGCTCGCACCCACCAGCCTGTCTCCGTGCGTGTAGAGCAGGTGGTAGTTGCCGTTCTCGTAGACCATCCACGGATCCGCCGCGTTCTCGCGCAGCGGGTTCCGGAGCGTATTAGGTCTCGCAGGCAGATCCTGCGCCGCGCTGGACGGCGCCGGGGCTGAAGCGGCCGAAACCGCAACAGGACCCTGCAGCGTCGTACCCAGCACTGCAACCGCAGCAAGCGCGCTAAGTAGCAGACCGCCCCGGCGCGCCATTAGAAGACGTCCAACACGAACCGCTGGCACGAGCCGTTCCAGTACGGCCAGACGATTAGGTTCGCCCCAGCCGCCGAACTACAGCCAGCCACGTCGAACGACTTTCCGGTCTTGACCTCGTGGATCGACCAGCTACCGCCAGCGGCCGGTTCAACCCGCCAGCGCTGGCAATCGGATCCGCCTGCCTGCAGGATCTCCACCGGTGCCGCGTTCGTCTGGGAACAGCCTTCGACCTGAAGCATCTGTCCCGTGGACGGCGCCACGATGTTGTAGATGTCGTCGCCGAGCGGCTTGAAGGTCCAGACCTCACACGGACTTCCCGGGACCCAGTCCCACATCCGGGCGTTCTGGCCCTCGGTCATCACGCAGTTCGCGATATCGACGACCTTGCCGCCGTTGACCGCACTGATCCGGTAACGGTTGTTGAGCTGGTTGGCGTTCAGCGCGGCGCGCAACACCCACTGCTGGCTCGCCACCGCCGCACACGTCTGCTGGACGACTGCCGCGCCGTTGCCGAGCGCACCATCACGAACGCCCGCGCACTTACCGCTATGGGCGAACTTGAGCCGGACGACCGTGTCATAGCTGCTGCCCTCGACGTACTCCAGGGTCATCTGCTGGTTGGCCTGACCGGCACACTTCCACTGCAGCAGCGGCCGGTTGTCGTCAACCAGCTGGTCCTCGACGTCAGCGCAGCGGGCCAGTCCGTCAACCGCCCGGCCGTCGCCGTGCACCATGCGCAGTTCGAACTGCTCCGTGCCGGCGATCTGCTGCAGCCGGAACCGCTGGTTGAGCCCGTTCAGGCAGTCGTGCTGGACCAGCGGCGCGGGATCGGTCTGGCTTGCGTTCCACACGTCCAGGCAGCGACCGCTGTGCCGCGCGACCAACTCGTACGTCCGGTGCTCGATGTCGAACTTGGGCCCGGTGCTGGCGCCGACGGCCGTCTCCTTCCAGCCGGTTACAGGCGCTGCGAACGCCGTACCGGTCGAGGCCAGCGTGAGGACCTCGCGGCCGCCGCCATCCAGTGAGTAGACCAGCCCAACGTCATCCTTCTTGTCGGCCGTGTAGTCCCCCACGCTCAGCGCGGCCTTCGACGGGTCGAACCGGCTCGGGTCACGCCACCACTCGCCGAGCGTCAAGGCGGTACCAGTCGAGCGGAAGACCTTCAGCGAGGTGTCGGAGGCGCCGTTCTCGTACATCGCGACGATGTCGTCGAGACCGTCACCGTCCACGTCGCCTACCACCGGCTTGCTGCGGTCCCAGCAGTACGACGCGCTGTCGTTGAGCTGGACCGGCGTACTCGCGAAGGCGGTACCGCTGGACTTGAAGTAGTCCGTCACCGTGCGGCACGCCCCGGCGTTCTTCATGTTGACCAGGTCGTCCTTGTTGTCACCGTCGATGTCCGCGAGCAGCGGCGCGCTCTGCGCCCACTGGCCCGCACCGGCCGCGATCCACGTCACCGGGGCGCCCAGGTTACCGCCCAGGAACAGGTCGAGCTTCCAGGTGCCGTTGCCGTTGTTGAGCTGGACCGCGATGTCGGCCTTGTTGTCGCCGTTGACGTCACCGGAGAACACCCGGGCCGTGCTCAACGCCCAGGCCGCGCCACCGCTGTGCCAGACCGGCGTGGAGGCGGCGTCGTACCGGTTGCCGTCGGACTTCAGGATGTAGAGCGCGACCCGGCGACCGGCCTCCTCACGGAACAAGGCCTCGTCGGCCCGGCCGTCGCCATCGAAATCGCCCTGCACCTGGCGGGTCCGGTAGAGCGCGAAGCCACCGCTGTCGCCCGTGTCGAAGGCGATATTGCCCGTGTAGAAGCCGCCGGCCTTGGCTGGAATGTTCCAGACCGTCGTACGGCCGAAGCCGTGATCGAGCACCGCGTTGAGATCGGCCCGGCCGTCCCCGTTGATGTCGCCGCGCACGTGCGGAACCGGCGTACCCGGGGGGAGCTCGTATGCGCTGAGGTCCCAGGCGCGGGTCGCGTCACTGACGTTGCCCGCCTTGTCGACCGCTTTCACGTACAAGCGCTTCTGCGGCACATTGTCCGCGCCAGGCCACACCGTCAGCGGGATGTTCGCCGAGCCGTCCGAGCCGGCTCGGATCCGCAAGGTGACCTTGTCCTGCTGAAACCCGTAGAGGTACTCGGCCACGTCCGTGTCCGTGGCGGCCGGCTTGACCGTCACTACGCCGGGCTCGCCCACGTTGAGCATCGGCTCGGCGTCAGGGAAGTCGGTGGAGCTCAGAGACGGTGTCAGAGGCTTTACGCCGTCGACCTTGAAGTAGCACCTGCCGCTCTCCGGACCGAAGTCCGCGCCATCGTCGGCCACTCGGTCGTCGCTGCGAGCGGTGAAGTAGTACGTGCCGCCGTTGGCCAGCTCACCGGCCGGAACCTGCGGCCAGGCGAAGGCTGCCCCGGACGTCGTCGGACTGGAGTCGAGCTCGTATTCGAGAACGTTGTCGGAGGCCCGGCGGATCAGCAACCGGCTGACGATGTTGTCGTTGTCGGGATCACTTGCCACCGCGGCGAACGACGGCTGGGTGGTGGAAATCAGCACCGGCGCGGCCGCCGTACCGCACGGGCGTGGCCGGGAGAAGTTCACCTTGATAGGAGCGCGGGGAACGTTGTTGTACGTGACAACGAGCTTCGCCGTGCCAGGGTGGAACTTCTTCCACTGGTACTTGTTGCCCTCGTCGGGCGCTCGCAGCGCGAACGCCAGCGTCGGGGTCTTGTTGTTCGCTGCGGTCTGTACGAGGTTATGCAGGTTGGGCCCGGCAAAGCGCATACCCATGTCGGGCTGGCCGCCGTTGGTCCAGGCGTTTCCGCTCGCCGAGGCGAGATAGCCGATCCAGTGACCGCCGGAGTTGTTCCAGGTCAGCGGAGCGCCCGGGTCGATCGCGCGGCTCGCGTGCAGGTCCGTCGGTGTCGCCGAGCCGGACGGGCTGTGGTCGAGCACGATGTCGAACGACGCGCCGATGACGCGCGCGCCACCGATCACGCCGGTGTGCATCTGGAAGAACGAGCGGTACCGAACGGCCAGGTCCCACGACAGGCCGACCTTCGCACCTTCACCGCGGTCGTAGTTCCAGTAGGACTGGTCAGGCGCCATCTGGTTGACGTGGGTCCACAGGTACGCGCCGCTGGCCACGCTCGGGTCGATGTACAGCGGGAACCGCGTGGCCGGGGAGGTGAGCAGCGCGACGTCCGGCGTGATCACCAGGTCCTGGCCCAACCGCTTGGTCGCGATAGTGGCGTGCTTGGAGGCGGACGAACCGTCAATCTTCGCGGCGGCGGCCTTCTCGGTCGCTTCGGCGGAGGGCGCCGGGGTGTCCCACATGACGGCGGATCCGGCCGTGAAGACGGTTCGGCCCTTGCCGTCCTTGGCGATCGTCGTACCGTCAGGTTTTGTCGTCAGGCTCAAGCCCGCGCCCATGAGGGGAAAACGGACCTGGCGCAGAGCTGGGTTGAGCGCGGCCTGGCGGTTCTTGACCACCAGCACCTGCCCGAATCCGGTCGAGCTGGCGCGGATCCGCAGGTCGACCCCGGGCAGGACCTCTGGGTACGTCGCGGTGTCACCGGTGAGCACCGGCTTGGGCAGTCGCCCGTGCCAGCCCATCCGGACCTGGCCGCCGTTCTCGCCGATGGCGACCAGCTTCTTGCCGTCGCCACCACCGGACAGCCGGAGGTCGATCACGGTCGATACCGGCCGGACCGTGCCGTCGGGCTGAACCTTCAGCGTGGTGTTGATCGGCGCCCAGCCGGTGCCCTTGCGGGCGCGGACCGGGTGCGCGTACTGCTCGAGACGGTGGTTGCCCGATGGCTCGACAAATACCTGCTGGGTTTCGGTCCGCCGGTCGACCAGCTCGACCGGTTTTCCGGTCTGCTTCGCCTTCTCGGCCGGGCCGTCGGCGGCCGCCTGCTGCGTCGGCAGGGCCGGTGGCTCCTGCGTTGTGCCGCCGGCTGGTTCGGCCGTGGAGGCCATCGCGGTCAATGGCAGTGCGATCACCGCCGCCAACGATGCGAGTAGGAGCCGTCTTCCGTTTAAGCGCACAACGATCACCGTCATCCTCACTAGCGGCCCCGAGTCACGTCGGGATCACGATCGCATGGGGATGGCGTGCGGCGGCATCGTTTCGATGGCGCTCGAAAGGGCCGCCCGACCGAATGCCCGTAGCGGGGTCTCGGTCGAGCGGCTCTTGGGTCGAGCAGCTTTCGGTCGGGCGGCTTGTCAGCGGATGCGGCGGACCGCCGGCCTGAGGTCGAGCTTGTCCAGGCCGATGGGGCTGAGCGCTGCCAGCACGTTGTTGGTGACGACCGTCAGCTCGACCGTGGCTGGGCGGTTGCCCATCATTGAACCGGCAGTACTGATGCCCATGCGCGGATCGCCGACGAGCTTGGCCAGCTGGTTCTGCACTGTTCGACTGGTGGTCTGGCTGAACCGCCCAGGCACGACGCAGAGGTTCCCGCTGAACAGCTTCGCCAGGTCAGCCCGGACCTGGTCGACGTCACCTTGCACGACCTCGACCACGGCGACGCTCGGCTTGCCGGCCGCGATTGAGCCGGGCGTACTGCCGGTGCCCTCTGGCCAGCCGATCCAGAGCTCGGCCAGCTGATCCGGCCTCTGGCTCACGTACGCCGAAACGGTCGCGGGGATCTGGTGGTTGCCGGGCTTCCATCCGCCGTCGGGCCGCTCGCAGGGAACCTGGTTGAGAAATGCGTCCGCCGGATCGTCGCCCGGACCGGACGTTTCCGGCTCGACGGGCAACTGCTGCTGGACGGCGATCGTGCCGCCGAGCCAGGTACCGATGATGCGCACCGAGTCGAACCGAACGCCTTGGATCACATCGGTCAGTTTGCCGACGTCCAGACCGGTAAGGACCACGCGATGACCAGCCGGGCAGGTAGGTACTGGATTGGCGGCCGGCACGTTTCTGATCACCGTTTGCGCGAACGGAGCGCAGAAGATGACGGGCTTGCCAGGCGCGGCGATGACCTTGCCCTGGGCTTCGACCAGATCACCGTCGCGAACGGTCAACGCCGACACATCGCTGGTACCGCCGGCGTTCGGCGTTGCGGCGGGCGGCTGTGAAGCCGGACCAGCCGATCCACCGCGGCCTGGCAGCACGATCAGCGCGCCGATCGCGATGGCCGCGACGCTCGCCGCCGCCAGCGCGGGCACCCAGCGCCGGACATCACGCCCCGGTCGCGTCGCACCAGTGATGCGGGCCAGATCCGGCTCGGGCGGGGACGGTTGCCCGGCGCGCCACTGCGCACCGGCCCGTCGCAGCAGGTCGTCGACCTCGTCGGGCGCGTTCATTCGGTGACCTCCAGCATCGAACGCAGGCGAGCCCGCGCGTCGGAAAGTGTGGATTTGACGGTGCCTTCGGAGCAGCCCATCACCGCGGCGGTGTCGGCAACCGACAGATCCGCGAAGTAGAAGCAGTCGACCGCCAGCCGTTGCCGCTCGGAAAGACCGGTCAGCGCGTTGGCGACATCGATCCGCGCATCCGGATCGGCCTGCCGGACGGGATCGCCTTCGGCCTCGGCGCGTTCGTCATCGAGCTCGGCGACCGGCCGCAGCCGTCGCGCCGCCTTCCGCGCCTGGTCGGCGGTGATCGCCATCAGCCAGGCGGAGGGCGAGCCCCGGTCCGCGTCGTATTGGTGACGTTTCGACCACGCCCGCGCCAGCGCCTCCTGCACGATGTCGTCGCGATCCGCGCCGACCGCCAGTCGCGAGGCCAGCCGGGCCATCGCGGACAGGTACGGCCGGACCCACTCGACGAACTCGCGTCCGTCATCCGGTGGAGCCGTCAGCGCGCTCGGCTCATCGATCATCGTTGCCACACCCTATCTACCTCGCCGCGGCCCATCCGGTTGGGCCGCTCGCCATACTTTTCACCCACCTTCTCCTGCGGCGGCTTCGGGCCGGACGCGTTTTCCACAGGCCGGTGCTTATCCACAGCGCGGAAGAAAGGCGTCCGGAGCGAGGGCCTCGACCAGTACTTTCTCGGCACCAGACCACCAGGGGGTTCCGATGCCGAGTCCGCTTCACCACCTTCCCGAGCCCGCCGCGCTGCATGCCGAGCTGTCGCGGCAACATCCACTCGATTGGGGCGATCCGCTGCCCACGAAAGCTGAGCTGGCAGCCGCTTTCGGTCCACACGCGACCACGCGGGCTCTCGACCTGCTGCAATCCGCCGCCGGGCGGCACGATCGCGTGACCGCCGCCTTGATATCGGCGATCCCGCCCGGCGACCACGCGCATCAGCTGGACCACCGGGTCAAAGCGCCGGATTCGCTGGCCCGCAAGTTCTGGACCGCCGCCGAGCGGAACCGGCCCGCGCTGACCGACGACGTGCTTCGTTTCACCGTGCTGGCGTCGTCGCCGGACACCCTGGTGGATTCCACCCGCGCAACGGTGGGCCGCCTCGTGGCGCAGGGCTGGACGGTCGATTCGGCCCACCATTCGTATGTCGATCAAAGCCGGTACAAAGGAGTGCACGTGATCATGCGAGACCCCGGCCGGCAGCAGGTGGAGGTCCAGTTCCATTCGCCCGAATCGGCTCAGGTGAAGGCGCTGACCACCAGGTTGTACGAGATAGAGCGCGATCCACGACAACCCCGGCAGCAACGCGAGCAGGCGCGCCGCGAGTGCGTCCGCCTCTCCGCCGCGATGGCCTTGCCGGCCGGGATCGAGCGGTTCACCGAGCTGCACGGTACGCCGGTCGCCGCCCGCTGCTACGGCCGCCGGGCCAACCCGCGCGCCGAGCGCCCCGCTGCCGCACAAACGGTCAGCTCGAACGTCGTGGAGGCCGGGCGCATCGCAGGAACGGACAGCTCGACCGTCGTGAGGGCTGGGAGCGTGGCGGAGCGGTCGAGCCGCGTGGCTCGGTTTCCGCGGCGGGGTGGCCAGGACGGCAGGATGATCACATGACCAAGCTCTTTATGGCCACGGACGATGACCGGGTGGTGTGGGTGCTGGCATTGATCGACGAGGACGTCTGGTCCTACGTGGTCAACACCGGCAAGTTCCATCGCAACGAGGGACTTCGCCACGACTACTTCTTCACCAGTGACTACAGCTACACCGAGATCGGCGTAGGTGAAGCCACCAGGCTCATCGCCGAGAACGTCGGCCTGGTCGACGAGGAGAGCTCTGCCGACGTGCTCGCCAACTGGCAGGACGACGACAGCGCGCTCTCCCCCGAGACCGTCTTTGCCGCCTCCGTCGCCGACCTGAACTAGCCACCGCCCGGAAGGTGTCCAGAAGGCGAATCAGGAGGCGTAGATGCGGGCGATTACCTCTTCGATGGTTGGTTCGGCGACCGAGAGATCGACCAGGGGGTAGTTGGCAGCGACCTGGGCGACCAAGGGGGCGGCGGAGGTGCCGGCCGGGAAGGAGAGCCACTGGCGCGGGCCGTCCACCTTGAGCACGGTGGCGCCGTCGATGCTGATCGGGCCGGCCGAGGTGGCCAGGTCGACCACCAGGGTGCGCGGTGCGCCTTGGCTGGCGCGAAGGCCTTCGAGCGTTCCGTCGTAGACCTTGTGGCCGTGATCGATCACCATCACCCGGTTGCAGAGGGCCTCGATGTCGTCGAGGTCGTGCGTGGTGAGGATGACGGTGGTACGGCGTTCGGCGTTGACCTGGTTGAGGAATTCGCGCAGCCGCGTCTTGCTGATGATGTCGAGGCCGATCGTCGGTTCGTCCAGGTAGACGATCTCCGGGTCGTGCAGCAGGGCCGCCGCGATGTCGCCGCGCATGCGCTGGCCGAGGGACAACTGCCGTACGGGTACGTCGAGGAGGTCGCCGAGGTCCAGGAGGTCCACGAAGGTGGCGAGGTTCTCCTGATGACGCGCCTTCGGGACGTCGTACAGCCGGCGCAGTACGGCGAAGGAGTCGCGCAACGGAAGGTCCCACCACAGCGTCGTGCGCTGGCCGAAAACCACGCCGATGCGCTTGGCCAGTTTCAGCCGGTGTCGCGACGGGTCCACGCCCGCGACCCGGATCGAGCCGCCCGAAGGGACGAGGATGCCCGTGAGCATTTTGATGGTGGTGGATTTACCGGCGCCGTTCGGGCCGATGTACCCGACGATCTCGCCGGGTTCGACCGAGAAGGACAGGTCGTCGACGGCGCGTACCTCCCGGCTCGTGCGGCGCAGACCGGTTCGGGACCGCACGGTGAAGGCGCGGGATACGTTCTCGAGTTCGATCACAGGCATGGGTTCAGCTCCCGGTGCTTCGGTATCGACGGAGTCCGCCCCGCCAGGCCAGGGATGCCACCACGACCATCAGCGCGGCGACGGGTGCTGCCAGCAGGCCGGTCCACGACGGCAGGCCCAGGGGCGCCGGTTTTCCGAGCACGTGCAGCACCGGGTAGTAGTTGACAAAGGCAAGCGGTACGACAAACGTGACCGCGCGCAGGATCTCCTTGCCGAAGATCGCCAGCGGGTACTGCGTCAGTGCCTGGCCGCCGTAGGTGAACGAGTTCGCCAGTTCGGCCGAGTCGATCGAGATGAACTGAAACGCCGCGCCGAGCACGAAGATCGTGCTGAAGATGATGCTGCCGGTGATCATCGACAACCCGAGCAGCAGGGCCTTGCCCACGGTCCAGTCGAGGTCGAGCGACACCAGGGCGAAGATCAGTACGCCGGTGGCCTGCATCGGACGGCCGAGGCGGCGCAGGGCGAAGTTGTCCGCGGCGGCCTGGATGAAGGCCGGTACCGGGCGGATCAGCCAGACGTCGACCTCGCCCTTGCGGATCCGCTGGCCGACGCGTTCGACCGAGCCGAAGAGCAGGTCCGCGATACCGAGGGCCATCGCAGCCGTGCCGTACAGGACGGCCATCTCGCCCAGCGAGAAACCACCGAAGGCCGTGATGTGCGAGAACATCATCAGTACCGCGAAGAAGTCCGTGCAGGTGATGAGCATGCCGCTGATCAGCATCAGCGCAAACGACAAGGGATAGGCCAGCGCGGAGCGAATCCACATCCGGACCAGCATCCAGTACTGCGACGGCCACAACGTCAAACGGCGCAGGCTAACCACCCTGGATCACCACCCGGCGGGTCGCGACCGTGGTCGCGCACCATCCCGCCACCAGCAGCACGACGATCCAGCCGAGCTGGAACCACAGCGCGCCGGCGAGTCCGCCCGTGGTCCGCCCGAGCCAGATGTCGATCGGCACCTGCAAGGTCGCCGCCCAGGGGCTCGACCGGGCCACCTCACCGATGCCCCCTGGAAAGACCACCAGCGGCAGGATGGCGCCCGAGAAGAACAGCGAGAGCAGCATCGCGAAGTTCTCGACACCGCGCGAGTCGGTGATCCAGAAGCCCGACAACGCCACCAGATAACGCAATCCGAAGCTGACCAGGATGCCGAACGTCACCGCGACAGCGAACCCGAGCCACTGCACCGCCTCCGCCGGAAAGGTCAGGTCGAAAACGAGTCCGCCCACCAGGAGCGGCACTCCTCCGCGTACGAGCAACTGGTAAGCCGCCCGGCCGGCATCGATCGACAGCCACCAGGACATCAGGTGCGCCGGCCGGTAGAGGTCGACCGCGATCTCGCCGGTCCGGACCCGCTCGGCCAGTTCGCTGGTAGTGGAGGCGCCGAAGATCCCGACAGGCATCAACAACCCCTGCTGCAGCCAGACAAACGTGATCGCGTGGGAGACGTCGTACCCACCTAATCCCGGCCGTAGATCCCATAGGGTCAGGTAGATCCCGCAGAAGATGAAGCCGAACACGGTATTCGTGAAGATCCCGGACGCCGTGGCTACCCGGTAGGTCGAGAAGCGGCGAAACGAGCGTGACGCGATCGACCAGTACAGCCCCATCAGACCTCCAATCCGTGGTGCCGAAACCAGTGGGCCGGTGCGAGCGCACACGCAGAACTGCCCCGAATCCGTCAGGACCGGGGGTTCGGACACCACTGTTCGGGCACGAAGCACGTGCCGGTTGTCAAAGGAAGACCTGGGACGCTACGCCCGCCCAGGTCAGACCGTCAACTCGATTCCACCCCGTCAGAGGTCCTCGGAAACCAAGGGCGGACCGTCGCCTTCGTCGAGGCCGGCCCAGGGTTCCTTGGTGGGCGCCGCGCGGCGGCCTTGCGGGCAGACGCGAGCGAAATCGCACCAGCCGCAGAGCGGAGACGGCTCGGGTGGGAACAACTCGTCGGCCTCGGCCGGGGTCAAACCGGCATGCCAGCGCTCCTCGGCGGCGGCCGCGTCGTCGGCGATCGACTCGGCCCGGCGCTGGTGGCGCGCGAGCGATTCCTCGTCATGGTCCGCGGCGGCGATCGTGTTGGTCGGCAGGTGGTGCAGCTCGACGCGGGTGCACGCCCGGCGCAACACGCGACGCGCGCCCAGCACGTACAACGCCATCGCGAGCGAGGAACGCGCGTCGGTCGGGGTCAGCGGGCGACGGCCGGTCTTGTAGTCGACGATGGCCAGTTCGGTTCCGCCGCTGCCGTCGCGCGCGGGCCGTTCGTCGATCCGGTCGACGCGGCCGCGCAAAGACGCCCGGGCCGTCGTGAACGAGACCGTGCGTTCAACGCCGCGCGGTTCGAAGTACGGGTCGATGTCCTTCAGGTACAGGCCAACCATGTCGGCGGCACGCTCGCGCCAACGGGCCGACTGGGCGTCGTCGCGAAAGCCCTCGTGCCGCCAGTTCGACCGGAGCCGGTTGACAGCCTCCATCGCCGTACGGCGTCCGGCGGGCCAGCGCCAGAAGTCGGCGAGGGTCTCGTGCACCGAGGCCCCGACCGTGTTGTGCGCCCAGGCCGGGCCCTTCGGTGGGCGCGGTGTCTCGAGATAGGTGTAGCGGTACTTCCGCTTGCAGTCGGCGAAGTTCAGCAGCTTGGTCGGGGTGGCGACGAAGAGCCGCGCCGGCATCCCAGGCAACATGCCTCAGCCCGCCCGGATGAAGTCCGCGACGGCGTCCGCGACCAGCTGAACCGCGATCGCGCTCAGCAGCAGACCGGCGATCCGGGTGACCAGCAGGACGCCGTTCTCGCCGAGCACCTTCATGATCAGGCCGGAGAAACGCAGCGTCAGCCACATCACGAAGTGGATCAGCACGATGCCGATCGAGATGGCGAGCACATCCGGCAACGCGCCGTCGGCGCGCTGTACGAAGACCATCGTGGCCACGATCGCGCCGGGGCCGGCCAGCAGCGGCGTACCCAACGGGACGAAGGCGATGTTCACGTTCTTGGTCTGGACCGGGTCCTCGGCGGTATCGGTCAGCAACTGCAGCGCGATCAGCAGCAACAGCAGACCACCCGCGGCCTGGAGCGCCGGCAGCGTGATGCCCATGTTGTGCAGGATCTGCTGGCCGAACGCGGCGAACACCACGATCACGCCGAAGGCGACCAGCACCGCCTGCCAGGCGGCCTTCTTGCGCACCGCGCGGGACTGGCCCGCGGTCAGCGAGATGAAAACCGGCACCGTGCCCGGCGGGTCCATGATCACGAACAGCGTGACAAAGACCTCCGAGAGCAGACCGAGGTTGATGAGATCGTTCACGGAAGGTAGGCCTCTGGTGGGTTGGCCGCACCTGCCGCGGCATTGGATTTCGCCAGCGCGAGAAGCGCCTCGAACTGGTCCGGGGCGGTGGTGTTCACCCCGAGGTCATGGTCGACCTTGCCCGCGCCGTGGTGGTCGCTGGATCCGGTGATGATCAGGCCGAGGTCGTTCGCGATCCCGCGCAGCGTCTCTCGCGACGACGGCGAGTGGTCCTGGTGGTCCACCTCGAGCCCGGCCAGGCCGTGATCGGCGACCAGGCGGGCGATCACCTCGGGCTTGAGCACGCGATGGCTCGACCGGCCCCACGGATGCGCGATCACCGGCACACCACCGGCGGCGCGCACGAGCTCGATCGCCCGGCCCGGATCGATCGCGTAGTGCGAGACGTGGCCGGGACGGCCGTCGGCCAGGAACCGGTCGAACGCCTCACCACGATCCGCGACGGTGCCGTTGGCAACGAGTGCGTCGGCGACATGCGGCCGCCCGACGGACGGCGTGCCGGTCGCCTGGGCGAGGACCTGGTCGACGGTCAGGTCGACGCCGGCCGCGTTCAGGCGGGCCACGATCGCGGGCACCCGGTCGGTCCGGCCCTCGCGCACCAGGGTCAGTTCATCGGCCAGTGGCCCGAACGAGGGGTCGGGCAGATACGCCAGCAGGTGCACGCTGGTGCCGTCCAGCTTGCAGGAGATCTCGATGCCCGGCACGAAGCCGATACCGAACTCCTCGGCGGCGGTCCGGCCCTCGACCCAGCCGTCGGTCGTGTCGTGGTCGGTGACCGCGATCACGTCCAGGCCCTCCCGCTTCGCCTTGGCGATCAGATCGGCGACCGGATCGGTACCGTCCGAGCGGTTCGAATGGGTGTGCAGGTCGATGCGCACGAGGGGTCGCGGTCCTTTCTCTGGACAAGTGTCACCACTGATGCTATCGGCGCACACCGACGAGAATTACCCTTTTCCACCATGGACACGGATCCGGACCGTTCGGCGGTCGACTGCGTCGGCGCCCTGGTGTACGACGAGCAGCGCCGGCTGTTGCTCATTCAGCGAGGTCACGCGCCGGACGAGGGCAGCTGGTCACTGCCCGGCGGCCGGGTGGAACCGGGCGAGTCGGATCCGGAGGCCGTCGTGCGCGAGGTCGCCGAAGAGACCGGAATCACGATCGAGGTGGGCGATCTGGTCGGCACCGTCGAACGCCACGGCCCCAACGGCACGCTCTACCTGATCCGCGACTACGAGGCGGAGCGAACCGGTGGCACGCTGAAACCCGGCGACGACGCCCGCGACGCCCGTTTCGTCAACCGCGACGAGTTCGACGCGTTGCCCAAGGCCACCTTGCTGGCCAGCACCCTCGCCCAATGGAACGCCCTGCCCGGCTGATCCCAGCCCTGCCCGGCTGAGCCTCCAGCCGCGACTCAGCTGTTCCAGTGGTGGATGGCGGGGGAACCGCGGTCCCAGCCGAGTACGGAGATGGTGGCGGTGCCGAGTACGAAGTGGCGGCCTTCGGTGACGTCGAGTTCGAGCCAGCGGGCGGTCAGGGCGCGGAGCGCGTGGGAGTGGCCGAAAACGAGAACGTCACCGTCGACCGCGGCGATGCGGCGGTTGACCCGGTCCAGCCGGGTGGCCACCTGTGCCGGGGTTTCGCCGCCCGGCGTCGGGGCGGACCACACGGTCCAGCCGGGCACGGTTTCGCGGATCTCCACCGTGGTAATGCCTTCGTACTTGCCGTAGTCCCACTCGACCAGGTCCTCGTCCACCTCGGCGTCGGGAAAGCCCGCCAGGAACGCCGTCCGGCGGGCCCGTTCGCGCGGACTGGTGAGCACGAGATCGAACGAGTGCGCGGTCAACCGCTCTCGTAGCGAGGCGGCGATGCGCTCGCCTTCGGGGGTCAGCGGCAGGTCCGTCGTACTGGTGTGGCGGCCGTTTTTGCTCCACTCGGTCTCGCCGTGCCGGACCAGCCAGAGTCTGTCGTCGCGTTCGCCTGAGGTCACCGCTCCATCGTCGCACGGGCCTTCGCCTGAACCTCTGGTCAAAGATCCGATGTGTCGCGATAGACTATAACGAAAACCAGGAGTTTATGACCTACTGTGAGATAGAGATCGGATGACCTTGCCTACTGAAGTGGGCGAAAAGGAGGAACGCGTGAGCTTCACCGACTGGCGGTTCGGTCTCTTCGTGCACTTCGGGCTGTACGCACTGCCCGCGCGGCACGAGTGGGTCAAGAACCGTGAGCGCATGACGGACGAGGACTACCAGGTCTACTTCGACCACTTCGACCCCGATCTGTACGACCCGGTGGCCTGGGCGCGAACCGCTCGCGCGGCTGGAATGCGGTACGTCGTACTGACCACGAAGCATCACGACGGGTTCTGCCTATGGGACTCGGCCGTGACGGACTACACCGTTGCGAACACGCCGTACGGCAAGGACCTGATCGGGCCGTTCGTGGACGCCTGCCGGGCCGAGGGCCTCGGGGTCGGGTTCTACCACTCGTTGATCGACTGGCATCACCCGGAGTTCCCGATCGACGTGAACCACCCGCAGCGGGACCAGGCCGGGACGGATGACCGCGACATCAGTGTGTACGCGGACTACCTGCACGCGCAGGTGCGGGAGCTACTCACGCGGTACGGGCCGATCGACATCCTGTGGTTCGACTTCTCGTACCCGGACTGGAAGTTCGACGACGGGCGGCCGGGGTTCGGCAAGGGTAAGGACGACTGGCGTTCCGAGGAACTGCTGGCCATGGTTCGGGAGTTGCAGCCGGGCATCCTGGTGAACGACCGGGCCGACGTACCCGGCGACTTCACCACGCCGGAGCAGTACCAGCCCGCCGGGCCGATGACCCGCGACGGCAAGCCGGTGGTGTGGGAAGCCTGCCAGACGCTCAACGGCAGTTGGGGCTACGACCGGGACAACCTGGACTGGAAGTCGCCCGACCTGCTGGTGCGAATGCTGATCGACTCGGTCTCCAAGGGCGGGAACCTGCTGCTGAATGTTGGCCCGACCGGACGCGGTGAGTTCGACTCACGCGCCGTCGCGACGCTGGACCAGATCGGCCGGTGGTTCCGGCAGCACGAGCGCTCAGTGCGTGGGGCCGGTCCAAGCGAATTCGTGCCGCCGACCGACTGCCGCTACACCCAGCGCGGGAACCGCTTGTACCTGCACCTGTTCGCTTGGCCGATGCAGCACGTGCACCTGCCTGGACTGGCCGGCAAGGTCCGCTACGCGCAACTCCTGCACGACGCGTCCGAGATCCTCCGGACGGTGGAGGACCCGAACCGGGCCGCGCAGAACACGACGATGGGCGGACAGCCCGAGGGCACGCTCACGCTGCACCTGCCGATCCAGCGCCCGGACGTCGCCGTACCGGTGATCGAGCTGTTCCTCGACTAGCTGGGGTCGGGCTCGATCAAAGTGGGACGGCCGGGCTGCTCGCCGCCGCGGGCCTCGAGGTAGGAGTTCTTCGGAACCATCACCTTGCGCTTGAAAACGCAGACCAGCGTGCCGTCCTGCTTGTAGCCCTTGGTCTCGACGTAAACGACGCCACGATCGTCCTTGGACTTGGACTCCCACTTGTCCAGGACGGTCGTCTGGCCGTAGATCGTGTCGCCGTGAAAGGTCGGCGCGACATGGCGCAACGACTCGATCTCCAGATTGGCGATCGCCTTGCCGCTCACGTCCGGAACGGACATGCCGAGCAGCAGCGAGTAGATGTAGTTGCCGACGACCACGTTCTGCTTGAACTGGGTGGACTGCTCGGCGTAGTTCGAGTCCAGGTGCAGCGGGTGGTGGTTCATCGTCAGCAGGCAGAACAGGTGGTCGTCGTACTCGGTGACCGTCTTGCCGGGCCAGTGCTTGTAGACGGCGCCGACCTCGAACTCCTCGTAACTACGTCCGAACTGCATGCGCGTCCTCCTGGTCCGTTACCACTGGGTAGGCCCATGCTGCCGGAGCCGGCCCAGTAGTGGAGTGGGGCCGCTCACCCCCGCGGTGTTGCCTTGATCACTGGCCCTGACTCGCCGGCCTGACTTACTGGCCCGGCTGGCCCTGGATGTGGTCCGGGGTCTGCTCCGGGCGCTGGTCGGGCAGGCGCGGCGAGACCTCGCCCTTGAGCGCCAGTTTGGCCAGGTGGTTACGGGCCTCCTCGGCGAACCGGTGGTCGCAGAGCACGTCGTACGTGGTGGCGACGACCGAGGTACGCGAGGTGAAGTCGCGGCGGCCGCCGAGCTGGGCGTACCCGATGGCGCCGAAGATCATGCCGAAGATCGCGCCCAGCACCACACCGGTGACCAGCGCGGCGATCCAGCTGGCACCCTCGGGCGAGAAGATCGCGAGCAGCGAACCGACGAACAGACCGAACCAGGCGCCACTGGCCAGCCCCGCGCTGAGCGCACGGCCCCAGGTCAGCCGGCCGGTGATCTTCTCCACCTGACGCAGGTTGTTGCCGACGATGGTGGTGTGCTCGACCGGGAACTTCTCGTCGGAGAGGTAGTCGACCGCTCGCTGCGCCTCCAGATAGGTGTCGTACGTGCCGATCGTGAAGCCGCTCGGCCTGGGGTCCATCGAGGGCATGCCCTGCGTGGTCATCGTCGTTCCTCTCATCAAGCTCTCCCGTCCATCATCCCCGACGCGCGGGAACGACACGTTGTAGCCTCGCGCCTAGAACCGGACGGAGGTGGGAGATGGGGGCGACACGCCGGGTAGGACGTGTCTTCACGCGCCCCTCCCGCCGTGGCACCGAGCCGGTCGTGGACATCGTCAGCGACGGCAAGCTCGACGGCGCGCTGGTGGACTGGGCGTACTACCGCGACGGCCGGCGCGACCGCGACATCAGCTCGTACGCCGACGCGCTGGCCCACGCCCGCCGGGGCGACGGCTTCGTATGGATCGGCCTGTTCCAGCCGGACGTCCGTCAGCTCGCGGCCGTCGGCGCCGAGTTCGGCCTGCACAAACTGGCGCTCGAAGATGCCGCGGAAGCCCACCAACGGCCCAAGGTCGAGCTGTACGGCGATCGCGGTGAGACGTTGTTCGCCGTACTGAAGACGGTTCGCTATGTGCCGCATACGACGTTGACCGACACCTCCGAGGTGGTCGAGTCCGGCGAGGTACTGGTCTTTTGCGGCACCGGCTTCGTGGTCACCATCCGGCACGGCGATCACAGCGAGCTCAAGGGCATCCGGCAGCAACTCGAGGCCGAACCGGATCGCCTGGCCGCCGGCCCGGGCGGTGTCCTGCACGCCATCGCCGACCACGTGGTCGACACCTATCTCGACGTGGCCGAACGGGTCCAGGCCGATATCGACCTGATCGAGGTGGAGATGTTCTCGCCGCGCGGCTGGCGCAACATCGAGCGGGTCTATCAGCTCAAACGAGAGGTGCTCGAACTCAAACGCGCGGTGGCCCCGCTGACCGCGCCGATGCGGGTGCTGGCGTTCCGTCGGCACCCACTGATCACCGACGAGACGCGGACCTATTTCCGCGATGTGGACGACCACCTGCTGCGGGTCAAGGAACAGGTCACCTCGTTCGACGAACTGCTCACCTCGATCCTGCAGGCGGGCCTGGCCCAGGTGCAGGTCGCGGAGAACGAGGACATGCGCCGGATCTCCGCGTGGGTGGCGATCCTGGCCGTGCCGACGATGATCGCGGGTGTCTACGGGATGAACTTTAAGAACATGCCGGAGACCCGTACGCAGTACGGATATTTCGTCGTGCTGGCCGTCATGGCCGCCGCGTGTGCAACGTTGTATGTACTGTTCAAGCGGAACCGCTGGCTGTAGGACTGGTCTAATCCCGGCCTGTGCCGGTCATGGCAGCTACCTGCCACAACTTTTCCAACCTGGCAACAGCGTGCCATGGCCAGCATTGCTCCCTCAGGACGTGCCATCCCTCCTTGTGGATGCTCCCGGCGCTTTGTTTGAATGCCTGCATCGCGTTCGGTCAGCAGGTCTTCACGGTCAGCGACCGACCGGCATGGGGGCGTGGCAATGAGCCGGTAGCCGGGAGGAGAGCGTCGTGCTTCGCATTCACTTCACTCCTCGGGACCTCGCACGGACGACGGTCTCGACGAGTCCAGCACCACTTTGGGAGATTCTGCTCAGTCTGCACATGCTGCAGCACCAGGACGGACGACTGGTCTTCGAGGACTGGCGGCGGCATGTGCGTGCCACCGTCGCGCCCGACCAGATGCGCCTGCTGCTGGAGCTCACCCCGGCCTGGGGATATTCGCCGGACTTCCTGACCCCGGCGGATGCCCCGTCGGACTTCGACTCCGCGCTGGAGATGGCGTTGTCGACACCGCGGCAGGCGGTTCGCAACCAGCTGGCTCTGCTCAGCAAGTACCGCCCGGTCTCGCCGTGGACCCGGGAACTCGCCAGTGGTGATCGCGCGGCGATGAACCGGCTCGGCCGGGCCCTGCGCACGTACCACGACGCGGCGATCGCGCCGTACTGGAAGTCGATCGGCACCCACGTCAGCGCGGACCACAGTCACCGCGGCGAATCGCTGGCCCGGCACGGCGTCGACCAGTTGCTGTCGACGTTGCATCCGCGCGTGCGCTGGGCACCGCCGGTTCTGCAGGTGCTCGATATGAACGACCGGGATCTGTATCTGGATGGGCGTGGCATCGAGTTGCAGCCGTCGGCCTTCTGCTGGCGAGCGCCTACCAAGCTGCAGGATCCGGAGTTGCGGCCGATCCTGGTGTATCCGATTCAGCATGCGCCGGGAATACTGCGGCCGGCCGGTGCGGAAACGTCGTCGAGTGGTTCGGAGGCGCTGGGATCGTTGCTGGGGTCCACCCGGGCGGCGGCGCTCGAGGCTGCGGTTAGTGGCTGTACGACGACGGAGCTGGCGCGTCGTTGCAAGATCTCCCCGGCCGCGGCAAGTCACCAGGCCACGGTGCTCCGCGAGGCCGGCCTGATCACCACCCGCCGCGCTGGTGCGTCAGTCCTGCACGAGGTAACCCAACTAGGCATCTGGCTCCTGTCCGGCCACGGCTCCGGCACCACCCGCCACCTCCCCCCAGACCAACGCCTAACCGGCTGAGATTTGCCTAGCTCCCCACAACGAACGGCCAAGGTGCTCGGTGAATCTTGGCCGTTCTCCCATTCCCAGAAGTACAGCGAGGCTCGCCCCTCAGGGCCGGAGCGGTTCTACGCTCGGGTCAGAGTTTGTAGTCTTCTAGTAGGCGGCGGCCGATGATCATGCGTTGGATGTCGGCGGTGCCTTCGCCGATGAGGAGCATGGGGGCTTCTCGGTAGAGGCGTTCGATTTCGTATTCCTTGGAGAAGCCGTAGCCGCCGTGGATTCGGAAGGAGTCTTCGACGACCTGGGAGCAGTATTCGCTGGCCAGGTACTTCGCTACCCCGGCTTCGAAGTCGTTGCGGAGACCCGAGTCCTTCTTACGCGCGGCCTTCACCATCAGCTCGTGCGCGGCCTCGACCTTGACCGCCATGTCGGCCAGGCGGAAGAGAACGGCCTGGTGTTCGGCGATCTTCTTGCCGAAGGTCTCCCGCTGCTGGGCGTACGCGATCCCCAGCTCGAACGCCCGCCGCGCCACCCCGCAGCCACGCGCGGCGACGTTGACCCGGCCGACCTCGACGCCGTCCATCATCTGGTAGAAGCCCTTGCCCGGTACGCCACCCAGGATCTGCCCGGCCTCGATCTCGAAGCCGTCGAAGATCAGCTCGGTGGTGTCGACACCCTTGTAGCCCATCTTCTCGATCTTGCCCGGCACGGTCAGACCCGGGCGGACCTCACCGAAGCCCGGCTCCTTCTCGACCAGGAAGGTGGTCATGTTCTTGTAGACCGAGTCCGAACCTTCATCGGTCTTGACCAGCACCGCGACGAGATTGGCCGAACCACCGTTCGTCAGCCACATCTTCTGGCCGTTGACGATGTAGCCCTCACCGGACCGCACGGCCTTCGTTTTGATCGCCGCGACGTCGGAGCCGCAGCCCGGTTCGGACATCGAGAAGGCGCCGCGGACATCGCCGGTCGCCATGCGCGGCAGGTACTTCTGCTTCTGCTCGTCGGTCCCGTGCTGCAACAGCATGTACGCGACGATGAAGTGGGTGTTGATGATGCCGGAGACGCTCATCCAGCCGCGGGCGATCTCCTCGACGCAAAGGGCGTACGTGAGCAGGGATTCGCCCAGGCCGCCGTACTCTTCGGGAATCATCAGGCCGAACAGGCCGAGTTCCTTGAGGCCCTCGACGATCTCGGTCGGGTATTCGTCCTTGTGCTCGAGCTCGGTCGCCACCGGCATGATCTCGGACTCGACGAAGGCCCGGACCGTCTTCAGGATCTCCTCCTGGACGTCGGTCAGCCCTTCGGTCTGCTGCAGCCTGCTCATCGCTGTCCGCCTTCTCGTCGCCTCTGAAACCGCCGTGCCTTACTCCCGAGTATCGCGGTCCAGCATGGCCGGTGGTCTACCCGGCGCGCAGTGACCGGGACCACCCGGCCGAAGTGGCGTGGCCGACAAAACGCCCGCGTTCTGGCAGCATGCCGTCATGACAGCTCCCGTAGTTCCGCGCTGGCGGCAAGCCGGCCGCGTGATCGGGGTGGTCTTCACCGTTGTGGTGATCCTGCTTCAGATCGTGCTGCTCGTGCAGAACGACCGGCCCCGGTGGTGGATCGCCTGGCCGGTCGCGCTGCTGATTCTTTTCGCCGGCTTGTTGTGGTGGTCCCGCGGCCAGTTCCGCGGCGCGTCCAAGGATCATCCGATCGAAGCCCGGAGTCGCCGCGGCCTGGCCATGTCGGTGACCTGGCTGCTGATCCTCACCGGGCTGATGATTCGCAGCGCGAACTTCGGCGGCAGCTGGCTGTTGCTCGGCGTTTACGCGATCGGCGTGCTCTTCACGATCGGCGCCGTCGCCGAGGCCGCCATGATCGCGCCCCGGGACGAACGCGGCGAGCAGGCCCCCGACGGTCCCGCCGAAGACCTGCCCGCGCCTTAACGAACAACCAGGTACGAACTAGGCCGGCGCCTGCCAGACGTTGGTGCGGGTCATACCCGCCGCGCGGCCCTTGGCGGAAACGACCAGCGCCATCTTGCGGGAGGCCTCGTCGATCATCTCGTCGCCGAGCATCACCGCGCCGCGCGCGCCACCGGCGGCCGAGGTGAAGTGGTCGTACGCGTCGAGAATGTTCTCCGCGTGGTCGTAGTCGTCCTGCCGGGGCGAGTAGACCTCGTTCGCGGCGGCGATCTGGTCCGGATGCAGCACCCACTTGCCGTCGAAACCGAGCGCGGCCGAACGACCGGCCACCCGGCGGAAGCCCTCGACCTCCTTGATCTGCAGGTAGGGCCCGTCGATCGCCTGCTTACCGTGGGCCCGGGCCGCCATCAGGATCTGCATCAGGATGTAGTGGTAGGCGTCGCCGACGTCGTAGCCCGGCGGCTGCTCACCGACCACCAGCGACTTCATGTTGATGCTGGCCATGAAGTCGGCCGGCCCGAAGATGATGGTCTCCACCCGCGGCGAGGCCTGCGCGATGGCGTTCACGTTGGTGAGGCCGAGGGCGTTCTCGATCTGGGCCTCGATGCCGAGGCGTCCGACCTCGAGGCCGTGGACGCGTTCCAGCTGGGTCAGCAGCAGGTCGAGCGCCACCACCTGCTCGGCGGTCTGCACCTTCGGCAGCATGATGCAGTCCAGGTTCGCGCCGGCGCCGGAGACGACCTCGATCACGTCGGCATACGTCCACTCGGTGGTCCAGTCGTTCACCCGGACCACCCGGGTCTTCTCGCCCCAGCCGCCCTCGTTGAGCGCGGCCACGATGTTCTTGCGGGCGTCGACCTTGGCGATCGGCGCGACCGAATCCTCCAAGTCGAGGAACACCTGGTCGGCGTCCAGGCCCTTGGCCTTCTCCAGGAAGCGCGGGTTGGATCCGGGGGTGGCCAGGCAGGAACGCCTGGAACGCAACGCCCTACCGGCCGGAATCTGCTCAGCCATCGCCGTACCTTCCATCGTCACTGTGACACCGTCTGTGTGCTGATTCGCAGCGTACGGCGAATGCACCCCGGTGGACCCGGTGACATCGCTCACCCCGGGCCCGCGATGTGGCCGGTGTCACCGCCAGCCACGCGGGTCCGACCTGTGGCAGGCTGAGCGGGTGAGCGAGGCAGAGGCGGAGATCGCCGGGGTGATGAAGAAGGCCGGCCTGGTCTGGCTGTCCTGGGACGGACGCCGGCCCGCGCCCGCCTGGTTCGCCACGGTCGACGGCGCGTACGTCGTATTGGCTGACGGGTCAGACGGGGACGAGCAGCCGCTGCCGGGTTTAGCCGAGGCCGGAGCGGCCGAGGTCGTCGTACCGGCTAAACCCGCCACTAGCCGCCTTGCCAGCTGGAAGGCCTCGGTACGGCGCCTGGAGCCCGGGTCGGACGAGTGGACTGCCGCCGCGCAGGTGCTTCGTACGGAACGTTTGAACGCCTCGAACCTCGACGACCAGCTAGAACGCTGGGAGGCCTCGGCCGACCTGCTGGTACTTGAGCCGACGGGTGAGATCACCGAGGCCGCTGGGCGGTACGACGAGCGCGAGCGGGCTGAGACGCCTCCGGGGAGTCCGGCGACCACCAAGGGCAAGAGGCCGTTCACCCTGCACCGACGGTCCAAACGGAGACCGAAACTTTCTTAGGATCCTGGGCAACATTCTCGCGAAGAGGGCGGCGCTTGCCAAGCTGTACGTGGCCTGGCCGCGAATTCGGCGTAGTGGCGGCGAGGACGCTTACGTACGCCGCATCCTGGTAAACGCCAGCATCGACGCCCACCGCCGGCCCTGGCGGCGGGAAGAGCTGCCGGCCAGTGAACTTCCGGACAACCCGGCGCAATCCTCATTCGGTAGCGAGGAGCGGGACGAGCTGGTCCAGGCACTGGCCACCCTCGGGCCGCGGCAGCGCAGGATCCTCGTGCTGCGGTACTGGCTCGGGCTGACCATCGAGGAGGTCGCTGCTGACCTGCAGATCAGCAGCGGCACGGTGAAAAGCCAAACCTCCAAGGCACTCGACAACCTCCGGCGTCAGTTGACCGACACCCGATTCGAAGAACTGGCGGAGGAATCAGCATGAACGAACAAGATCTGCAGGACCGGATGGCGGGTAGTGCCGCCTGGACGGAGCTCACCAGCTCCGACGTGACCGGTGATATCGAGCGCGGCCGCTCGCGGCTCAGGCGACGCCGGGTCGGTGTGGGCCTCACCGCGATGTCGGCGGTCGCCGTGGCCGCCCTCGGCGTCAACGCGGTAGCCGGGCAGTTCGGCAACGATGTGGGCGCGGCCGGCACGCCGCCGCTCGCCGTCAACACTCCGACCCCGAACGCCAGTATTACGGCGAAGTTCGTGGAGCCGCGGAAGCGGGCGGCCATTCACGCTGCGGCGGTGGTCAAGCACATCGATCCACAGAAGGAGTACACCTCGGACATCAGACTCGGCTCGGGCCAGACCGATTCGACAGCGACCGGCCAGGTTTGGACCGCGTGGTACAGCCACGGCAGCTGGGAGCAGGACGGCGGTAGCGGCATGCTGAGCATCCACGTGGCCAAGGAAAAAGAGACGAACCTTCACTGCGGCCCAGAGGCCGAATCACCGAGCATCCTCAAGTTCAGCTGCCAGTGGAAGACCCTGCCCGACGGGACGAAGGTTCAGGTCGGCCAGGCGACGAGTAGCGGCGTCTACAAGGGCGTTACCTACAAGAACATCCCGAGCCGGTTCGCCTACTACGTCCGTCCTGACGGCCAATCGACCTTTGTGGCGGTCTTCGGCGGTGCCGGTAACACCTCCGAGCGGCAGCTTCTCAAGCGGCCTCTGTCGAAGCTCGACGTTACTGAGGAGCAGTTGATCGCTGCCGTCAAGGACCCGGCGCTGTCGGGCCGCTGAAGTCCTGTCAGCACTGGCCGGTCCACCGCCGTACGGGCGAGTGGGCCGGTCCGGTTGGCCGGGAGGGGTTAGCCTTCGCAGTGTGAGTGGAGCCCCGTCGCGCGTCTATGTCGCCCGGCTGGCCGGTCTTCCCGTTTACGACCCGAACGGGGACCAGGTCGGCAAGGTTCGCGACGTCGTCGTCATGCTCCGGCAGGACACGAAGCCACCTCGAGTGCTCGGACTGGTGATCGAGGTCTTCACCCGGCGGAGGATCTTCCTGCCGATGACGCGAGTCACCTCGGTGGACGTCGGCCACGTCGTCACTACCGGCCTGCTGAACATGCGCCGCTTCGAGCAGCGGCCGACCGAGGTACTCGTGCTCGGCGAACTGCTCGACAAAACCGTCACGATCCGTGAGAGCGGGACCTCGGCCGTGGTGTTCGACGCCGCGATGGAGCAATGGCGGACCCGGGACTGGGTGCTGGCGAAGGTGGCCGTCGCCGAGAGCGCGAAGCGGTTCCGCCGCCGCGGCCAGACGCACGTGCTGGACTGGTCCGACGTGAGCGGGTTCGCGGTGATCGAGGAAGGCCAGGGAGCGACGCACCTGCTGGCCGCGTTCGAGACGATGAAACCCGCCGACCTGGCCGCCGTACTGCACGAGTTGTCGTCGAAGCGGCGCAGCGAGATCGCCGGCGCCCTCGACGACGAGCGGCTTGCCGACGTACTGGAGGAACTGCCCGAGGACGACCAGGTCGAGATCCTGGCCAGCCTCGATACCGAGCGCGCGGCCGACGTGCTGGAGGAGATGTCGCCGGACGACGCGGCCGACCTGATCGCGGAACTGCCGACCGATACCGCGGAACGGCTGCTGACCCTGATGGAGCCGGAAGAGGCGAACGACGTCCGCCGGCTGCTGACGTACTCGGAACGCACCGCGGGCGGACTGATGACGTCCGAGCCGGTCATCCTGCCTGCGGACGCCACTGTGGCGGACGCCCTCGCACACGTGCGCAACGCGGATCTCAGCCCGGCTCTCGCCGCGATGATCTACGTGTGCCGTCCGCCGCTGGAGACCCCGACGGGCCGGTTCATCGGCGTCGGGCATATCCAGCGCCTGCTGCGGGAACCACCTTCCGCGCTGGTCTCGGGCGTTCTCGACACCGATCTCGACGGCCTGCACGCGGACGACAGTCTGCAGGCCGTGAGCAAGTACCTGGCGACGTACAACCTGGTGGCCGCGCCGGTGGTCGACGAGGAAGGACGGCTCCTCGGCGCCGTTACCGTCGACGACGTGCTGGACCACCTGCTCCCGGAGGACTGGCGGGAGCCTTCCAAGGTCGAGGGGGTGCACCGAAATGGCTCGTGACGACAGGAACGACGACCACCGGGATCTGCGGCTCACCCGGGCGGCGGACCGGCTGGACATCCCCCGCGAACTACGGCGCACGCTGGTACGGCGACGGGCCTACGACGCGGATGCGTTCGGCAGGTTGTCGGAGCGGATCGCCCGGTTCCTAGGCACGGGGCAGTTCCTGGTCTACATGACCGTGACGGTGTTGTTCTGGGTCGGCTGGAACATCGTCGGGCCGAAGGACCTGCGCTTCGACGAGTACCCGTTCATCTTCCTGACGTTGGCTCTGAGCCTGCAGGCGTCGTACGCCGCTCCGCTGATCCTGCTCGCGCAGAACCGGCAGGAGGCCCGCGACCGGGTGCAGTACGAGCGGGACCGTGACGTGGACGCTCGTACTCGGGCCGACATGGAGTTCCTGGCCCGGGAGATGGCGGCGCTGCGGATGTCCATCGGCGAAGTGGCCACCCGCGACTTCCTGCGTTCGGAGCTGCGCTCGCTACTGCAGGAGCTGGACGGCCCGAACCCCGGCAAGCGGCCCGAGGGCAAACGGCCGGAGCAGAAGCGGGCTGAGCAGCGGTGACCAGCACGCTGAGGCTGGGGCGAAGGACCTTCGCTCCGGAGCAGTTCGCCCTGATGGCGATCGTGAACCGTACGCCTGACTCGTTCTACGACCGCGGCGCGACATTCGCCGACACGGCCGCCCTCGAGGCCGTCGACCGGGCGGTTGCCGACGGCGCCGACCTGATCGACATCGGCGGCGTCAAGGCCGGCTACGGCGAACCCGTCAGCGAGGAAGAGGAGATCCGCCGCACGGTGGACTTCGTCGCGGCCGTGCGCGAACGCCACCCGGACCTGGTCATCTCGGTCGATACCTGGCGGGCCGGAGTCGCCCGGCGGGTCTGTGCCGCGGGCGCCGATCTGCTCAACGACACTTGGTCCGGCGCCGATCCCGGGCTCGCCGAGGCCGCCGCCGAGTACGGCGCGGGGCTGGTCTGCAGTCACACCGGTGGCGCCGTGCCAAGGACCGATCCGCACCGGGTCGCCTACCGCGATGTGGTTGCGGACGTGATCGAAACCGTCAGCCGACTGGCCGAACGGGCCGTCGGCCTGGGCGTACGGCGTGACGGCATCGTCATCGATCCCACCCACGACTTCGGCAAGAACAGCCTGCACTCGCTGGAGCTGACGCGCCGGCTCGACGAACTCGTGACCACCGGATGGCCCGTACTGGTGGCGGTCTCGAACAAGGACTTCATCGGCGAAACCCTGGAACGACCGCCCTCGCAGCGTGGCGTCGGAACCCTCACCGCGCTGACGGTCTCGGCCTGGCTCGGTGCCCGGGTGTTCCGGGTGCACGATGTCGCCGCGGCCCGGCAAACCCTCGACATGGTCGCCGTACTGCGTGGAACGGCTCAGCCGGCCGGGATTCGCCGGGGGCTGGTATGACGCTGACCCGCTGGCACGTCGGCCCCTGGACCGCTCGCGGTACCGCGCCGGGCGAACCACTCCAACCCGGCAGGCGCCGTACGCCTGACGAGCTGAACTTCGACATCATCGGCCTCGCACGCATCCTGGGCCGGCGCCTGTCCGGGCCCGAGGAACTTCAGGTTCGCCTCTGGCAGAACGAACTACGGCCCACCCACACCCGGTTGTGCGGCGTACACACGCTGGCCGATCCCGAGAACGCCGAACGGCTTGCTGCGACCGCCGCGAAGGCGTTCGAGTGGCTGGCACAGCAGGCTCCGGAGGGCTACCGGTTCGTTCGGACGGACGCGGTGTACCTGGAACCGTTGGAAGGCGAGTCGGCTTTGACCGTGTGGGAGGCGCCCGACGGCTGGGTGGTCGGCGACGCGGCCTGCCGCTGGGCCGGACCGTTCGCTACTCAAGCCGAAGCGATCGAGGCCCGCGACAGGGACCAGCGCGCGACGAAGTAGGCCACGCCGTACGGCGCCGCCGCGTAGTCCAGCCGGGCGTCCCACTCGCATCCCTCGGCGGCTCCGGCCAGTACCTGCCAAGGCGCCCGGCCTGCCGCCTGGACCTCGGCCGCGATGAACGGATCGAGCGCGTCCAGTACGGCGGTGTCGGCCGTCGCGAGCGCCGAGGCGACCGCGTCATCGAAGGCCACAGCCCGGGGATGCAGGTGGGCCGGGGCGTGCTCGCTTTGCCGGGCCGAGCCGTCGCCCATCACGAGCAGGCCCAGCCGACGTGGATCCGCCGCCAGCCGTTGGCCGAGTTCTACGCAATCCGCCGGTGCCGCGTCGGCCGCGACGGTCAGGCCTGACCAGACCGGGATGCCCGCTTCGCGCAGGAGCCAGGCGCCGATCAACAGGGACAACGGCGCGTCCGGCTCGATGCCGAGATCGACCTCGCGCGCGCCGTACGCCGCCAAGTCGGTCTGCCCCGGGCCGAACTCGAGCCCGGTGGTCGGACCGGAACCGATCATCAGGACAGCCTCGGCGTCGGCCAGGGATTTGACCGCCGCGATGGCCGCCGCCCGGAGGTCGCCGGTTTCGGGCGCCGCGCCGGCCGCGACCTGCGGAACGAGGATCGGGGGGTGTGGGCAGACCGTTACGGCGACGACAGGCACAGCGGCCAACTTACCGGGTGACGACGTACGTCACATGGACCGTGGTGGGGTGGCTGGGTGGCACCGCGTAGCCTGGTGAGCATGTCCCCAACTGCAGACCAGGTGACCGCCGCACTGGGCTCGGTGATCGATCCCGAGATCAAGAAGCCGATCACCGAACTTGGCATGGTCGAGTCCGTCGTCGTCCGTACCGATGGCGTTGTCGCGGTGAAAATCCTGCTGACCGTCGCCGGTTGCCCGATGAAGGACACGCTGCGCCGGGACACCACCGCCGCGGTGCAGTCCGTCGAGGGTGTCACCGGGGTGGAGATCGAGCTCGGCGTGATGTCCACCGAGCAGCGTGCCGCCCTGCAGACCCAGCTCCGCGGTGGTCACGCGGAGAAGGAGATCCCGTTCTCCCGGCCGGACTCGCTCACCAAGGTCTTCGCGATCGCCTCCGGCAAGGGTGGTGTCGGCAAGTCCTCGGTGACGGTGAACCTGGCCGTCGCGATGGCGCGCCGCGGTCTGTCCGTCGGCGTGCTGGACGCGGACATCTACGGTCACTCGATTCCGGCCATGTTCGGCGTCGCGGACGAGCGGCCGACCTCGGTCGAGGACATGATCATGCCGGTGCCCGCGCACGGCGTGAAGGTGATCTCGATCGGCATGCTGAAGCCGAAGCGCGAGCAGGTGGTCGCCTGGCGTGGACCGATCCTGGACCGCGCACTGGTGCAGATGCTCGCCGACGTCTACTGGGGCGACCTGGACGTGCTGCTGCTCGACCTGCCGCCAGGCACCGGTGACATCGCGATCTCGGTCGGCCAGCGGCTGACCAGCGCCGAGGTCATCGTGGTCACCACGCCGCAGGAGGCCGCCGCCGAGGTGGCCGAGCGTGCGGGCACGATGGCGCAGATGGTGCACCAGCGGGTGGCCGGCGTGATCGAGAACATGTCGTTCCTGCCCTGCCCGCACTGTGGTCCCGAGCACCGGATCGAGATCTTCGGCTCTGGCGGTGGCGCCCGGGTCGCCGAGACCCTGTCCACCCGCCTCGGCTACCCCATCCCGCTGCTCGGCCAGGTCCCGTTGGACGAGCGCCTCCGCAGTGGCGGCGACAACGGCCAGCCGCTGGCGATGGCCGATCCCGAAACCCCGGCCGCGATGGAACTCGCGCAGATCGCGGACCGCCTCGGCGGTAAGCCGCGTGGTCTGCTCGGCCGCCAGCTCGGGCTCTCCCCCGCCGGTCGCTAATCGGTTTGCGGCCACCGGTTTGACCGGGTGAAACTGCGCGGGTGGAGTTTCCCGCGCAGGTCCCGGTCCTGTCCGATGGTGTCGTCACGCTACGCGCGCCCAGTCCGTCCGACGCCGCCGGAGTTGTTGCCCAGTGCAATGACCCGGTGAGCATCCGGTGGACCGGCGTACCGCAGCCGTACGGCGAGGAGCAGGCGCTGGCGTGGCTCAGCACGTCGATCCCGGCGGCGTGGACGGCCGAGACCGGCTTCGTTTTCGCCATCGACTACGACGGCCGGTTCGCCGGTTCGGTCGAGCTCCGGCCAGAAGGTGGCGGCAATGCCGAGATCGCCTTCGGGCTGTCCGGCTGGGCCCGCGGCTCGGGTGTCGCGAAGCGCGCGGTGCGGCTGTTGCTGGACTGGGGATTCACCAGTCGCGGTTATTCGGTCGTGCACTGGCGGGCGTATGCCGGCAACTGGGGTTCGCGGCGAGTGGCCTGGGCGACCGGCTTCCACTTCGGGGCCACGATCCCCGGCATGCTGGAACAGCGCGGCGCGCGGCACGACGCGTGGACAGGGTGGATCGGCCCGAAGGACAAGCGCGAACCGCAGACGCCCTGGTTCGTGAACCCCGTGCTGGAGACACCGCGGGTGCGGTTGCGGGATTGGCGTGAGGACGAGCTCGACCGGATGAGCGAGGCTCGGACGAACGACGCGACCGCTCATTTCCTGCCGTTCATCCGGCAGCCGTTCGATCTCGCGGCGAGTCGCTGGCTACTCGGGCACGTCCGGTTGCAGGCCGCGCAGGGGCTGCGGTTCAACTGGTGCGTCGCCGATCCGGACACGGATGTTGCCTTCGGCAACGTGACGTTGTTCCGGCTGAGCGATCCGGTGCCGCCGGTCGAGGGCAACTTCCCCGGTGAGGGCGAGCTGGGCTACTGGGGCCACCCCGAAGGGGCCGGGCGAGGCCTGATGTCGGCCGCCGTACGACGCATCGCCGAGTGGTACTTCACGCCGGCGGCGGAGGGCGGTTTCGGCGGTAAGAGGCTGTTCATCGGGACCGCCGCGTCCAACCAGGCGGCCCGTCGCGTGGCCGAGGCGGCCGGCTTCGAACATGTCGGTACCGAGCGGGCCGCCTTCCCGCTCGGCGACGGGACGGTCGACGACAAGGTCGTCTACGACCTGCTTAAAGGTTAGGTCGCCTCGGAGTCGTACGGCGCGGGCTGCCCGGCGGGCAGGCGCGGACGGTCGCCCATCAGGTCCATCGAGGAGCCGACCGGCTTGTCCAGCGCGTCGGCGTCGTCATCGTCGATGCCCTCGAGCAGGTGCTTGCGCACGAAGCTGCGCGGGTTGAGGTCGCGCACGTCCAGGTCCGCGAACTCCGGGCCCAGCTCGTTACGCAGATCGGTTTGTGCGTTGGTGACCATCTGGCGCATCTGGCGCAGCAGGCGACCGGCGGTCCGGGCGAACTCCGGCAACCGGTCCGGGCCGAACACGAGAATGGCGACCACACCGATCACCATCATCTCGGGAACCCCGATACCGAACATGTCCCCTCCTCACTCCCGATCGGCCGCGCGGCGCGGGCGAGCCGCAGCCAGGGTAGCCGTTGGCAACGACCGCCGGTGGATCAGCCCGTCTGCTGGCCCAGTTTGACCGAAACCTGCCGCGTCTGGCCGTCGCGCTGATAACTCAGCCGCACGTTCTCCCCCGGCTGGTGGGCGCGAATGGCGACGATCAAGGCCTCCGCGCTGGTCACGGCCTTGCCCTCGATCTCGGTGATGACGTCCCCGGTCCGCAAGCCGGCCTTCTGCGCCGGTGAGGCCGGGTTCACGCCGCTGACCTTGGCACCGCCCTCGAACTGCATGTCGACGCTGGCCCCGATCACCGGGTACGACGCCTTACCGGTCGCGATCAGTTGCTGGGCGGTGCGGCGGGCCTGGTCGATCGGAATGGCGAACCCGAGGCCGATGTTGCCGCTGCTGCCCGCGCTGGTGCCCCGCACGGTGGCGATGGCCGAGTTCACGCCGATCACGCGGCCGTTCATGTCGACGAGCGGGCCGCCGGAGTTGCCCGGGTTGATCGCGGCATCGGTCTGCAGCGCGTTGATGTAGGAGATCTCGCCCTCACCACCCGCCGTGACGGGCCGGTTCTTGGCCGAGACGATGCCGGCCGTGACCGTACCGGCGAGGCCGAGCGGGGAACCGATGGCCAGCACGTCCTGGCCGACCACCGCGACGTCCGAGCGGCCGAACTGCACCGCCGGCGCGGTCAGGCCGGTCACCTGCACCACGGCCAGGTCGTACGCCGGGGAGCGGCCGACCAAACGCGCGGAGGCGGTGGCGCCCTTGTCGGTGACGATCTGGATCTTGCCGCCGGGCTCGGCCGCCGGGGAGACCACGTGGTTGTTGGTGAGGACGTGCCCCTCGCCGTCGATCACGAAGCCCGAGCCGGTGCCCGCGTCACCGCCACCTTGCACCTTGAGCTGAACCACGCTCGGCAACAGACTGGCCGCCACCGCGGACACGGAACCGGTTCGCAGCCGGGGCGCGGCGCCGTTTCCGATAGCGGGCGGCGGTTCGCTGGACACGTTGTCGTCGAGCGCGACCACACCGAGCGCGGCGGCCGCGCCACCGATCAGGCCGACCAGCAACGCGACAACCGCGGCCAGCACGATCACCCGGCCGCTTTTGTTGCTGTTCGACGGTGGCGTGTACGCGACGGCCTGCTGCTGGTGCCAGGGCTGGATCGGCGGTGGCGGCGGTCCGTACATACCGCGCCGCTCCGTCGGCCACGCCTGGCCCTGGTAGACGGGCTTGAAGACCGGCTCCGTCGGCGCGCCCTGACCACTGAGGTACGGACGCGGCTCGGGGCGCTGGGTCAGATTCGGATTGACCGGGGCGCTGCCAGGCTGGTGCAGAGGTTGCTGCGGCAGCACGCGGGTCGGCTCGGTCTGGTCCGGATTGCTCGGGACAGGAGTGGTCGGCTCCGAGTCGTGCCAGCTCATCGGGCCCACCTCACGTTGTCGTCTCATCCGGTCGCGGGCCTGTCCAGCACCCGCTCTCAACGATTATCCCAGCTTTGACGACAGCGCACCCATCGGCGTGAGCCACAACGCCATTTTGGCCAGTCCCTTGCCCATGCGATCCAGTGCGCGCGGTTGTTCGGGCAGCTCGTGCGGGAACGCCGCGACCACCTGATCCATCACGTCGAACGGGATATCGCCGACCAGGGTGTAGACGATGCCGTTCGACTCCCACACGGCGTACGACGGCATGCCGTAGCGGAGGTAGACCGGCGCGCCCTCGTGGGTCGTGGCGGCGGTATAGCCGGTCAGCGCGGCCGGATCGAGAGCCCCGCGCTGCTCGAACACCGACACGTTGAACAGGCCGTCCGAGTACGCGAACTGGATCGAACCGGAGGCCTGGTCGGTGTGCACGTCGTACAACCGCAAAGACGCGGGGAGCTGGTCGGCGCAGTTCCAGCCTTCGCTGCGCAGGCGGCCCGCCTCGTGCTTTCCCAGCGCGCTCTCACCGCCCTCGGGCAGCATCGGCGGCAGGTGGCTGATGAACTCCTGCTTGGGCCCGACGTCCAGCGCGGTGAAGACGGTCGCGCGGACCACCTTGGTGCCGTCGACGGTGAACAACTGGCGCTGCAACAGCAGGCCCGTCACCTTGTCGATCCAGAACCGGGCCGCCAGGGTCTGATCGTCGCGACGGGCCTCGACCAGCACCGCCGAACGCCCGATGGTGCTGGTTTCGCCCGCGAGGACAAGCTGGTACGTCGCCTGGAGCAGGGACAGCGGGCCGCCGTCGACGGTCGGACCGAGGCTGTGTTCGGTTCGCTGGATGAAGGCCTTCACGCCGTCGGACTCGCCCGTTCCGAGCACGGTGATCTGGGAACCCTGTTGCGCGGCATGCACCACGTCGAGCACGGCCGAGCTCGCGCCCTGCGGGCCCCACGAGGTGACCTGCTGGGTGGCGTGGAACGAAACCCGGTCCGGCGCGGAGGCGGCCCGCTCGAGCCAGGTGATCGCGCTCGGCGAGTCGGCCCGGTCCGCCGGCGGCGGGGATTCGGCCTGCGCGTGCGGTACGGGCAGGCCGAACGACAGCAGCGCCGTACCGACGAGCACGGCCACCCGCTGGAGGCTCTTGGTCGAAGTGGCCATCACTACCGGCCGGAGGAAGCCGCCGGCTGGAGCAGGACGGAGCCCGAACCGTTCAGCGACGACAAGAGCGCGGCCGGATCGCCGAACGGGTAACCGGTCATCGTGCTGGCGTAGTCCGCGGAGAAGCTGCTCACCGGGGGCTGCAGCAACGGCGGCTGCTGCTCCCGGGCGGGATCACCGATGACAAAAGCCGTACCGAGCAGCGTCGCCACCGCGGCCGCGGAACCGGCCGCGCCGAGCACCGTCGTACGCCGCCGGGTGGTGCGGGCCGGGCGCTGACCGCCGGGGCGGGTCGGGCCGGTCCGTGCGGCCGGAAAGGCCGATCGCTGCGGGCTGAGGCTGACCGCCGGCGTGAGCACCGGGCGGATCTCCTCGCGTGGTTCGGTCGCGAACGCGGGCACGCCGAGCAGACGCTGCATCAGGTCCTCGGACGGGCCGGGTGTATCCAGCTCCAGCATGCGGGCCTTGAGCCGGCGCTGCGCGTCCACCTCGGCCCGGCAGGCGTCACAGCCGACCAGATGGCTGAGCACCTTCTCCCGGGTCTCGTGGTCAAGCGCGCCGTCAACCGCCGCGCTGAGCTTGTCGAGCGGGTGCTGGCTCGTCATCGGCCGTCACCTCCGGCAACGAGGGGGCCATCGGCCGGTGGGCCGCTGACCCGGGTCTGTCCGTCGCGCGGCGCCCGGTGCTCGAGGTGCTTGCGCAGCATCGAACGGCCGCGGTGGATGCGGCTGCGCACGGTGCCGAGCTTCACGTCCAGGACGTCGGCGATCTCGTCATAGGTCATGCCTTCGATGTCGCAGAGCACCACGGCGGCGCGGAAGTCCTCCGGCAGCGAGTCCAGCGCGCTCTGCACGTCGTGATCGAACGAATCGTGATCGTACTTCTCCGCCGGGCCGTGACCGCGGGCCGGCAGCCGGTCGTGCGCGTCCTCGGGCAGGCCGTCGAAGCGGATCCGCTGCTTGCGGCGGGCGCCGTCGAGAAAGAGGTTCGTGGTGATGCGGTACAGCCAGCCCTCGAAGGTGCCAGGCGTGTACGACGACAGGGACCGGAACACCCGGACGAAAACCTCCTGGGTGAGGTCCTCCGCGTCGTGCTTGTTCCCGGTCAGCCGATACGCCAGCCGGTACACCCGGGCGGAGTGATCGCGCACGATCTCGTCCCAGCTCGGCAGCGCCTGAGCCGGCTCGGGCAGCCCGGCAGAGGCGGTGTCGGATGCTGTCACGACGGCGCCTCCCTGTGTTCCCGTTCTGCGATCCGCGATCTGCGGTGCAATGAGCGTGACCACCATGGTGCCGCGTTCACCGTCCTCTGCGCACGTCGGGGACACCCGGGCTGAACCCTGAGATGCCTTGTACGGCTGTACGGGTGGTGAACGTCGCGTTCCACGCCGAAGTTCCCGGCGCTCCGGCCTCTCAGCCGAAGTTCAGTCTTCTCTTGGTCTGCTGTCCAGGTGATAAGACCGCCGGAGCGGCCGTTTTGTTCGGAACCTGGCTGGATCAGTCTGCTTCGATGACGGCTATCGGGTCGCCGTCGTTGACAACCTCACCCTCGACGACCTTCATCGCCACGATGGTGCCGGCCACCTCGGCCAGTACCGGGATCTCCATCTTCATCGACTCCAGGATCACCAAGGTGTCCTCGGGTCCGACGGTGTCCCCGGCCTTGGCCGTCACTTTCCAGACGTTCGCCACCAGCTCGGCCACCACGGTGTGACTCACGCGCGCTCCAATCCCTCGCCGGACGGCCCCGGCACGCTCCGATCCTATTCCCCCGCTGCCCCGGCCGCCTCGTCTTGTCGGTGGCGGGTGGAAGGGTTGGTCCGTGGACGTTGACGAGGTGGTGCGGGCGTGGGTGTTCGGCTGGGCGGTTTCACGCGGTACGGCGCCCCCGGTGCCCGTTGATGAGGGCTGGCGGGTCGAGCCGCGCGAGTTCCTGATGAGCAAGGACCTCGCCGCGGTGCCGGAACCACGGCACGAGTCGTACGACGTGAAGGTGACGGAGGACGGAACGTCCTTGGTGAAGGTCGTCGCGGTCACCGGCCAGGGCGAACCGGCCGCCCGCGCGCAGGGAGCATTCGCGCAGGGCGTGATGACCGTCGACCAGGTGGAGACCGAACCCGCCCGTCGCAGGCGCGGCCTCGGCCGGCTGGTCATGACAACGCTGGAGTACGCCGCCGCCGAACGCGGCGTACGGCGAGCCGCGCTGGTGGCCACCGAGGACGGCCGAGCCCTCTACCACTCCCTCGGCTGGACGGTCGGCTCCCCCATCACCGCCACCGTCCGCCGCTAACAGCGGGACGTCGTGGGTGTTACGTGAGGACTATCGGGACGCCGCGGCGTAGTGAGTGTTGTGCGGCTCTGAGGTAGACGGCGACGTAGAAGGCGGTGTCGAGATCCGTGGTCCACAGGCCCGATCGGCCGGCAGCCAGCTCTTTCGCCGCCCCGTCCAGGAACCACATGGTCAGATCGAGGTTGTCGCACATCATCGGAGCCTCTGGGGGGAGATCGAGGATCGCTGCTAGGCGTTCCGCGATCGCCAGCACCTGAGGGGCACCGGCCACCACGGTCTCGTCCGCATATGCGGTCTCGACCGGCAGCCAGATCTCCTCCTCGAGGGACACTGGCACCAAGACACTCCAGCCCGCAAAAAGCTCGTACTCTTCGCGGGAGAGATGCGCCTGGCAGAGCGCATCGAACCCGGCCATGGACGGGCTCAGCTTCTCTTTGAAGGACTGGCCGGAGCCGCGGACGAAACCGGGTTCCTCGGGCACCGACTCGTACGGCGGTAGGCCCCGGCGGACCAGCTCCGCATTCAACGCCGAGGCGGTCTCGCCCCAACCGTCCTCGTCCTGACCGAACCACTCGGACCCACCAACGCTGACCAGGTAGATGCCCACGACCGAAACCTACAACCGGCCCGCGAGGAGGGCTCGCACGCGGGTCAGGTGAGGATTACGGAGCGGGTGAGGCTGCGGGGCTGGTCCGGGTTGAGGCCGAGGGCAAGGGCCTTGGCGACGGCTACGCGCTGGGCGATCACGAGCGAGGCCATCGGGTCGAGCTCGGCGTGGTGCACGATCGTGGCGCCGGTGGCGGCGACGTCGTCGAGCAGGCCTTCGGGGGCGTCGCCGAACAGCCAGACACCACGGCCGGGCTGGGCGATCGCGATCGGGCCGTGGCGGTAGTCCATCGCCGGGTAGGCCTCGGTCCAGGCGGAGGCGGCTTCGCGTTGCTTGAGGGCAGCTTCGTGCGCGAGGCCGACGGTCCAGCGCGTACCGAGATAGGTGACCTGCTCGAGCGCGGCCAGTTCGGTCACGTCGACGGTCAGCGCGTACTCGGCGTCCTTCGCGGCCTTGACCAGTTCGTCGCCGAGACCGACGGAGGCCCGCAGCAGCGCCAGCGTGGTGGTGGCGAACCGGGTCTGCACAACCGACTGCTCATCGGCGAAGTCCAGCATGATGGTCTGATCGGCCAGCCCGACGATCGGCGAACCCGGCGTCGCGGTGATCGCGACCGTCGGCAGGTCCGTGCGGCTGATCAGGTCGAGCACCTCGGTCGTCGTACCCGAGCGGCTGATCACCACCACCGCGTCGTACGAGCGGCCGAAGGGGAACTCCGAACCGGCGAAGGCGTCGGTCAGCCCGTGGCCACCGTCCTCGCGCAGCGCGGCGTAGGCCATCGCCATGAACCACGACGTACCGCACCCGACGACCGCGACGCGCTGCCCGGCGGCCGGCAGCACCGCTGCGTACTGCGCAATCGAGTCGTTCATTTGGCGCCACAGATCGGGCTGGGTGACGATCTCCGCGCTCACATAAGGGGTGTCAGTCATGGGCTCTCCACTGATGGTGATGGTCGAAACTGCTCGAACATGATCGAATGGTGCGAACCGGCAGTCATCCGACTGACCGAACGTGTGAAGGAGGAGCCTGGGTGAAGCGTTATGAACGCCTGAACACCTTGCTCGAGTCGCTCGCCGAGAAGGGCGCCATCGACGTCGACGAACTGGCGGAGCAGCTGCATGTCTCGGCTGCGACCATTCGCAGGGACCTCGACCATCTCGGTAAACAGCAGCTCCTCACCCGGACCCGGGGTGGCGCGGTCGCGAACGCGGTCTCGTACGACCTGCCGCTGCGCTACAAGACCGCGCGGTTCGCCTCGGAGAAACAGCGCATCGCGCAGGCGGCGGCCACGCTGGTGCGCCGGGGCATGGTGATCGGCATGAACGGCGGCACCACGATTTCCGAGGTGGCGCGCACGCTGGCCACCCGGCCGGAGCTGTCCGCCGAACACGGCGAACCCGCCTTCACCCTGGTCACCAACGCGCTCAACATCGCCAACGAGCTGATCGTGCGTCCGCACGTGAAGATGGTGCTCACCGGTGGCGTCGCCCGGCCGCAGTCCTACGAGATGATCGGCCCGCTGTCGCACCGGATCCTGGCCGACCTGTCGCTGGACATCGCGTTCATCGGTGTGGACGGTATCGACGAGACCGGCGCCACCGCCCATCACGAGGGCGAGGCCAACATCAACCAGCTGATCGTCAGCCGTGCCGCCAAGGTGGTCGTGGTCGCCGACAGCTCGAAACTGGGCCAACGCGCATTCGCGCGCATCTGTGAACTCACCGAGATCGACACGCTCGTCACCGACGCGCAGGCCGACGAGTCGCAGCTGACCGTCTTCAAAGAGGCGGGTATCGACGTCATCCGGGCGTGAGCGGGGAGCTACAGCCTGCACGATCACACCCTCCTTTCGACGAAACCCGATCATAGCTGCTCAGTATATGAGGCTACGAACAAGAATGAACAGGTGATGCGGGAGTGGAACGCTCACCGCTAGGCTTCGCCCTAGGTCTTGAGTACGAGGAGGGCAGCAACATCGCGGGGATCAGGCCCGAATCCTGGGCGTATGCCGAGGGCTATACCGGTGAGGACGAGGTCGTCACCGGCGCCCGCGCGGCCGCCGAGGACAGTGGCGTGTCTCCGATCGGCCCAGGTGGTGCCGCCGCGCTGACGTTGCTGGCCGCGGCGGTCGGTGCGAAGGCCGTCGTCGAAATCGGCACCGGCACGGGGGTTTCCGGGCTGGCGCTGCTGCGCGGCATGCGCGCGGACGGCACGCTCACGACGGTCGATCTCGACGCGGAGAACCAGCGACTGGCCCGCAAGACCTTCCTGGACGCGGGTATTCCGTCGCAGCGCTTCCGGCTGATCGCCGGCTCGGCCCTGGACGTCGTACCGCGGCTCACCGACGGGCACTACGACCTGGTCTTCTGCGACGCGGACAAGCGGGAGTACACGGGCTACCTGGCCGAGGCGCTGCGGCTGCTCCGCCCGGGTGGCGTGGTCGCGTTCGACAACGCGCTGTGGCACGACAGGGTGGCCGATCCGGCGCAGCGCGATCCGGACACGCTCGCGATCCGCGATCTGATCCGCGCGATCCGCGAGGACGACGATCTGGTCTCGGCCCTGCTGCCCGTCGGCGACGGCCTGCTCGCAGCGGTCAAGCGCCCGGACTGAACGACCGTCAAGCCTGACTGAGCGTCTGGCCGAGACGCTCTACGGCCGTGCGCACGGTATCGGCCGAGGTGGCGAAGCACAGGCGGAACCAGCCCGGTTCCGAGCTGTGGAAGACCGCGCCCGGCGAGATGTTGACCTTCGCCTCGTCGAACAACCGCCGCCAAAGCGCCAGCTCCGCTTCGAACGTCGGCTCGGCCAGCCACGGCCGCAGGTCGATCCAGACGAACAAGCCTGCGGCCGCGGGCAGTACGTCGATGCCGTGCTCGCCGAGAACCTTCACCACGTTCTCGTACGCCGCCGCCAACCGGGCCACGTTCTCCCTCAGCAGCGTGGCGGTCCACTCTTCGTCGGCCAGCAGGTCCCGCAGGAACACCTGGGTATCGCTCGAGACCGGGCCGAACATGGCCAGCTGACGAGCGACCGCCCGCACCTCCGGGTCCCGCGTGCGCAGTACGCCGACTTTGAAGCCGCTCAACCCGAAGTCCTTCGCGAAACCCCAGCCCAGGTGCAGGCGCTCGGGCGGTACGACGTCCGGCACGAGCGTGGCGGCGCTGACGAACGGCGCGCCATAGCTGGATCCGGCGTAGATCTCGTCCACGATCAACTGAAGGCCTTCGGCCATCACGACTTCGGCAACGGCCCGCAGAGTGGTCTCGTCGTACACCTGGCCCATCGGGTTGTCCGGCGACAGCAGGCACACGGCCCGCACGGTCAGGCCTGCCGACCGGGCTGAGGCGATCGCGCGGGCGATGGCGTCCGCGGTCAGGGTGAACCCGTCCAGCGGCGCGGGGAACACCCGCACGCCGGCGCGGCCGCCGAAGTCGTCATCCAGCCCCGCGTAGTACGGCGTCGGCACGATGATCGCCTCGCCAGGGTCGCACAGGGCGTGCGCGAGGATCTCCAGCACAACGCTGGTCCCGCCGACCACCACCAGGTCTTCCGGATCGACCTCGTCGCCCTGTAGCTGCCCGAGGAAGCGAGCCAGCTCCGCCCGGAACGAGGCAGCGCCGTACAGCTGCTGGTAGTGCGTATCGCCCTCCAGCACCGGACGGGCCGCCGTGAGCCGTGGCTCGAGCAGGTCGAACAACAAGTGGTTCTCGGCGGTGCCGAGATTGATGTAGCCGTCCGGGTTCTCCGGCGACCAAGGGTCCGCCGCAACCGCGAAGTGGGCCTCGACCAGGGGTGAGCCCTCGCTGAGCATCGCCCGGCCACGGTTGGACAGGCCCATCAGGAACCTCCGGTCAGCAGGCCCGGATGAACCCCCAGGCCCATCGAGGCGTCCAGCACGGCTCCGTGCAGTACCCGGGCGGCTGGCGTGCTCAACCACCAGAGCACCTCGGCGATCTCCGCGGCCTGGATCAACCGGCCCTTCGGCAATCGCTGCTCCAACTGGGTCCGGTCTTCGGCGGTCAGCCCTTCCAGCGTCGAAGCCGTGAACATCGGCGTCTCGACCGCGCCCGGGCAGATCCCGAACACGTCGATCGGGGTGTGCGTATGCTCCGCCGCCAGATGCCGGGTCAGGTACGCCACGGCGGCCTTGGCCATCCCGTCGGCATGCCGGAACCCCGGGAACTGGCTGATGCCACCGCCCACGCTGGCAACGAAGATGACCGTGCCCCGGCCTTGCGCGAGCATCCCGGGCAGCAGGTCCTGCGTGATCCACAACGGCCCAGCGGCATCCACCTGCAGGAGCGCGAGGTCCTGCGCACGCGGATCGCCGGGCGCGTAGGCCTCGACCGTCTTCGAGCCGAGACCGGCGTTGTTCACCAGTACGTCGACGGGCCCGGGCAGTTCGGCGAGCAACGCCTGGTGGCTTTCCGGTGCGCCCTGGTCGAACGCGAAGGCCTGACCGCCGACCTCGTCCACCAATCGCGCGGCCCGGTCCTTGCCGGAGCGATACGTGAACCACACCTCGTCACCAGCCGCGGCGAAGCGCCGTACCGCGGCCGCGCCGATGCCGCTGGATCCACCGGTGACGAGGACAGTGCGAGCCGTCACTCGCCGACCACCTGGCCCTTGCCCAGCACGGTCACGCCGCCCGCGCTGACGGTGAAGCCGCGGGCGCGGTCCTGCTCGGGATCGACGCCGATCTTGAAACCCTCGGGAATCACGATGTTCTTGTCCAGGATCACGTTGCGCAGTACGGCGTTCGCGCCGATCGTGCAGTTGTCCATGATCACCGAGCGCTCGATCGTCGCGCCGGAATGGACCAGCACGTTCGCGCCGAGCACGGAGTGATCGACGCAGGCGCCGGAGATGATCGAGCCCGCGCAGATGATCGACTCACCCACCGTCGCGTTGTCGGTGAACTTCGCGCCCGGCAGCTGCGGGTGCGAGGTGAAGATCGGCCAGTCCGAGTTGTACAGGTTGAACACCGGCTGAATCGAGACCAGGTCCATGTGCGCCTCGTGGTAGGAGTCGAGCGAACCGACGTCCCGCCAGTACGAGCGGTCCCGGTCCAGCGCGCCGGGCACGTCGTTGTCCTTGAAGTCGTAGACGTTGGCCTTGCCCTCGGCAACCAGCATCGGCACGATGTCGCCGCCCATGTCGTGCCGGGAGGCCGGATTCTCCGCGTCGCGGCGCAGCGCGTCCACCAGTACGTCGGCGCTGAACACGTAGTTGCCCATCGACGCGAACGTCTCGTCGGGCGAGTCAGGCAGACCCGGCGGCTCGGCCGGCTTCTCCAGGAAGTCCGCGATCGTGATGCCGTCGTCGGCGGTCTTGATCACGCCGAACTCCGAAGCGGTTGCCCGCGGCACCCGAATTCCCGCCACCGTCACGCCGGCGCCGTGCTCGAGGTGCGCCGCGACCATCTGCGAGGCGTCCATCCGGTACACGTGGTCCGCGCCGAACACCACGATGATGTCCGGCTTGTGGTCGTTGATCAGGTTCATCGACTGGTAGATCGCGTCGGCACTGCCCTGGTACCACTGCGGGCCGAGGCGTTGCTGGGCCGGGACGCAGGTGACGAAGTTGCCGAGGAACGTCGACATCCGCCAGGTCAGCGTCACGTGCCGGTCCAGCGAATGCGACTTGTACTGCGTCAGCACGCACAGGTTGCGATAGCCCGCGTTCACCAGGTTCGACAGCACGAAGTCGATCAAGCGATAGCTGCCCCCGAACGGCACAGCGGGTTTCGCCCGGTCGACGGTCAACGGCATCAGCCGCTTCCCCTCGCCACCGGCCAACACGATTCCGAGAACTCTGGGTGCCTTCGCCATGCCCAGACATTAGCCGCGCGAGCCGGATTCCATAACCCGCTTGAGAGTGTCGGCGACAATGGCGGCATGCCTCGCCTTGTTCTGCCTACTGTCCGTGTGCACCGGTCATACCTGGCCGCGTGGGACGAGCTGGAGCCGGGAGACGAGCGCTGGATGGGCGCGTACAGCTTCACCGAGGAACAGCTCTCGCGCGCGCAGATCGCCACCCCGGAAGGTTTCGCCCACCTGGTCGCGGAGTTGAAGGCGCAGGCCGATCCGTTCCGGGCCCGGCTGCCGCATCTGGTACCGATGACCTCGCTGTGGTTCGTCGAGCACGACGAGTGGCTCGGCCGGTTGTCGATCCGGCACGAGCTGACCCCGCAACTGCACGAACTCGGCGGCCACATCGGTTACGTCGTCCGGCCGTCGGCCCGGCGCAAGGGCTACGCCACCCAGATGCTCGAGCAGTCCCTGCCGTATGCGGCCAAGCTCGGCATCGATCCCGCGCTGGTCACCTGCGACGAGGACAATGTCGCCTCCCGCAAGGTGATCGAGGCCTGCGGTGGCGAATTCGACGACAACCGGCACGGCAAACTGCGCTACTGGGTCGCGACCCGCACGACCTGACGCGCGGGCGCGGCCCCGGGCATTAGTGTCGGAGCCATGCATGTCTCGATCCTGACGCGTGAGTACCCACCGGACGTGTACGGCGGGGCGGGGGTGCATGTCGACTTCCTGGTGCGCGAGTTGCGCAAACTCTTGACCGTGGACGTGCACTGCATGGGCGAACCACGCCTGGGCGCGGTCGCGCACTCCGAGGACGACGCCCGGCTGATCGGCGCGAATCCGGCCCTGCGGGTGCTGTCGACCGATCTCGAGATGACCGGCGCGATCGCGGGCACCGGCCTGGCCCACTCCCACACCTGGTACGCGAACATGGCCGGCCACTGGGCCAAGCTGCTGTACGGCGTACCGCACGTGGTGACGGCGCATTCGCTGGAACCGCGCCGCCCGTGGAAGGCCGAGCAGCTCGGCGGCGGTTATGCCCTGTCGTCGTGGGCCGAGCAGACCGCGTACGAGTCGGCCGACGCGGTGATCGCGGTCAGCAACGGCATGCGCGACGACGTACTGGCCTGCTATCCGGGGATCGACCCGGACAAGGTCAAGGTCATCTACAACGGCATCGACGCGGAGTTCTACCACCCGGATCCGGCGACCCATGTGCTGGAACGGCTCGGTGTCGATCTCAACCGGCCGTACGTCACCTTCGTCGGCCGGATCACCCGGCAGAAGGGCGTACCGCACCTGCTGCGCGCCGGCCTGCGGCTCGATCCGTCGGTCCAGCTCGTGCTCCTCGCGGGTGCGGCCGATACGGCGGAGCTGAAGGCCGAGACCGACGCGGCCATCGCCGAGCTCACCGCCACCCGTGACGGCGTGTTCGTGGTGTCGGAGATGCTGCCGCGCGAAGAGGTCCGCCAGGTCCTCACGCACGCGCTGGCGTTCTGCTGCCCCTCGGTCTACGAACCGCTCGGCATCGTCAACCTGGAAGCGATGGCCTGCGAGACCGCTGTCGTCGCGAGCGCGGTCGGCGGTATTCCCGAGGTGGTCACCGACGGCGAGACCGGCACGCTGGTGACGTACAACGAGAACGACATTACCGGCTTCGAGCGGGACATCGCCGACGCGATCAACGCGCTGGTCGCCGATCCGGCCAAGGCCGAGGCAATGGGCCGCGCCGGCCGCGAACGGGCCGTCACACACTTCGCCTGGCAGGCCGTCGCCGAGCAGACCGTGGCCCTGTACAACAGTTTGCGCTGAACCGTTGGGGAGTTAGGTCCACCCCGATCGGGGAGTTGAGCCGATCGTGGCGAACGCCGCGCGGCGGTTGGGTTGAGCCATGACGAACTTCCTCGCCAAGACCACCGCCGGCGCCCTGATCGCGGCACTGGCCCTCACGCCCCTCACCGCCTTCGCGACTCCGCAGACCTTGCCTGCGGAGGCTTCTGCCAGCCAGGTCGTCCCGGCGGCGTTCCGGGGACAGCTTGTTTCGGCGGTCAAGCTCGAACGGTTGTCCGCGGCGGCCGTGGACAAAACCGCGAAGGCCATGGGCTTCGTGAACCCACCCCAGGCACGGAACGGCGTCACGGCGTACCGGGTGGTTTATCGCACGATCACACCCGAGGGGCGGCCGACCACCGCGAGTGGGCTGGTGGTGTTGCCGAATGGGCGGCGCGGCAGCCTGTCCGTGGCCGAATACCTGCACGGCACCAACGGCACGAAGAACCAGGTCGCCTCGATGACCGCCGGGCCGGATCGAACCATCGCGCTGATGCTGGCGGGATCCGGCCTCGTGGCCGTCGCGCCGGACTACCTGGGGCTGGGGGTCGGGCCCGGGCGGCATCCGTACATCGACACGCGCAGCGAGACCACGGCGTCCACCGACTTGTTGCTGGCGGCAAAGATCTTCAGCCGGCGGTACGGCGTACAGCTGAAGCGGGATGTACTGGTGACGGGCTTCTCCCAGGGCGGCCGGGCCACCCTGAGCGTCGGACGGGCCCTGCAGAACAAGGAGGTGCCGGGCTTCCGCCTCGGCGCGCTCGAAGCCGTCGCCGGGCCGTACGACCTGGAGAAGACGGAACTACCCGCCGTCTTCGACGGCAGGGTCAATCCGCAGGTGGCGGTTCTGTACCTGGGCTACTTCATCACCGCGTGGAACCGCACGGTCGGCCTGTACGACGATCCGCGCGAGGCCTTCACGGTGGACGGCGTGGAGGAACTGTTCGACGGCTACCACCAGGTCGAGGAGATCGCGATGGCCCTACCGTCGGCCCTGGACCAACTCCTCACGCCGGCGTTCAAGGCGAAGCTGCTGAACCCGTCGGGCGCGTATCTGCGCGCATTACGCGAAGCCGACAGCATCTGCCGCGACTGGACTCCCCGCGTCCCGGTAAACCTCCACACCGGCACCGCCGACACCGACGTGGTGCCGGCCAACGCGACCAAGTGCGCCACCACCCTCACCCACCGCGGCGCCCGCGTCACCATCCACCCCATCCCCCACGCCGACCACAACACCACCGCCCTAACCGCCTACCCCCAAATCACCCGCACCTTCACCCCCAACCCGTAACCCCGCCCCGGTAACGAAGGGCGATCAGCCATTGAGAGTGGCGCCACTTTCACCGGTTGATCGACCATCATGGCCGGAGCAGTCCCGCGGCCTATGGCAAGGGTGGTGCCAGCAATCGCTGGCCGGGGTTTAGATGCCGGCGGTGGGGTTGGGGGAGGTTAGCCAGGTGGTTAGGAGGCGGGCGCCGGCGCCGGTGGCACCTAGGGTGTATTCGAATTCGTCTCGGGGGGATTCCGCGATGCTGGACAAATCCAGATGTGCCCAAGGCAGTCCGCCGCTGAAGTTCTTCAAGAACAACGCAGCCGTGATCGATCCCGGCCCCTTCGACGAATTGACCGCATCCGCCACCGGCGTGGAAATATAATCCGCATACTCAACCGGCAACGGCATCCGCCACAATTGCTCCCCCGACACAAACCCGGCCTCGACCAAATTATCCGCCAACGCATCATCGGTAGCGAACAATCCGCCGTACAACATCGACCCAAGCGCCATCTTGATCGCGCCCGTCAACGTGGCGATATCCACCAGCACGTCCGGCTTGAGCTCCTCGACCGCATAAGCCAGACCGTCCGCAAGCACCATCCGCCCTTCGGCGTCGGTGTTCTTCACCTCGGTGGTACGCCCGCCGTAATGCCGCACGATGTCGTCCGGCCGGTACGCCGTACCCGACGGCATGTTCTCGGCCGCGCAAACCAGACCGGTGACCCGGACCTTGGCACCCAAATCGCGCAGCGCCGCCATCGTCGCGATGACCGAACCGCCGCCGGTCATGTCGCGCTTCATCGAGACCATCGACTCACGCGGCTTCAGCGACAGACCGCCGGTGTCGTAGGTGATGCCCTTGCCGACGAGTACGACGTACGGCGTGTTCTTGGTGGCGCCGGGCGGGGTGTAGTCCAGCCGGATCAGCCGCGGCGGCCGAACCGAGCCCTGGCCAACGGCAAGGATTCCGCCGAACCCGTCGGCAGCCAACTGCTTCTCGTCCCAGACCCGAACGTCGAGTCCGTTGGCCTTGGCAAGTTCCGTGGCGCGCGCGGCCAGCCAGGCCGGGTCCTTCTCGTTCGACGGCGTGGTCGCCAGTTCGCGGGCGAGGCACCCGGTACGGCCGATCACCAGGCCGCGCTCGACCACCTCGTCACGGTCGGTGTCGGTGCCATCGGTGAGAACGATCCGCCCGGCCACCGGCTTGCCCGGATCAACGGTCTTGCGGTGGAACGTGAACGAGCCGAGCACGACGCCCTCGGCAAAGGCCTGCAGTCCGGCGTCGTCGATGCCCTCGGCAACCACGGTGGTCAGCTCGTCGTGCCCGCGACCGAAACGCGCGATCGCGGCTCCGGCGTGTCGCAGGTCCCGCGGGCTGCCGTCACCGGCTCCGGCGAGTACCACCTGGGTGATCTCACCGGCCAGCAACGGGTACGCCGCGACCCGGCCGGCGCCCGGCGAGAAACCGGTCCCGGTCAGTGCCTCCAGCAACCTTTCGAGGTCCACCCCGAGCCGCTCACCGGCATCCTTCGCGGCGTCGGGCAGGCCCGCCGCGCCGACCAGGATCACCCAGGTGCGGGCGCCATGGGCCGGCAGTCCGGCTTGCCAGACGACGGCCGGAGCGGCCGGTACGGCAGTGCGTGCGGGGGTACGACGGGCCACCAGGAACCTCACATGTCCAGAGCTGTCACGAAACGGGTGCAGCCAACCGTAACGACCCCGGCCGGTGCCGGATAGCACCCACCGGGGTCGTCAGAACAGTCACAGGCACAACAAGAAAGGTATACGGGGTGCCGCCCGACGCGCTGAGCGTCAGCCGACGACGGCCTTCAGCGCGTTCCCGAGCTCGGTCGCCTCATCGGCGTTCAGCTCAACGACGAGCCGACCGCCGCCTTCGAGCGGAACCCGCATCACGATGCCCCGACCCTCCTTGGTCACCTCGAGCGGACCATCGCCCGTCCGCGGCTTCATGGCCGCCATGCGCGCACCCCTTTCTTCATCGGGTAGAGCCTCATCCATAAAGCGACGACACCACGCGGCCTCCCGGGTGCAGGCGCCGTGCGGTGATGCGCCTGGGGCGCGTATCGCAGTGTGTGTCGGCACCCATTATCCCCGAACACGGGCCAGAGCCGTGCACCATACGGCAGACTCGGGCCTGTGCACGCCCGTTCAGCCCTCTTCGACCTGTACGGCGACCACCTGCGCGCACGTGGCGCGCAGGCACCGGTGGCCGCCCTCGTACGGCTCCTCGCACCGCTGGGAGTGCATCCACCAGCGGTTCGCACCGCCGTGTCCCGGATGGTCCGGCAAGGCTGGCTCGAACCGGTCCGGATCGACGGCCAGCCCGGATACGGCCTGACCGCCCGGGCGCGCCGCCGCCTCGATGACGCGGCCGCGCGGATCTACCGGACCGGCGACGGCGAGTGGGACCGGCACTGGCATCTCGGCATCCTGCGCGAGGTCCCGAACCGCCGCCGCCGCGACCAGCTCGAGTCCCAACTCGCCTTCCTGGGTTGGGCTCCACTGTCCGACGGCGCCTGGGTCGGCCTGCGCCACGACAGCGAAGTGGACCAGGTACTGGAGATCGAAGGCCTGCCCGCGGACCGCTTCCGCGCCCCGATCGACGGCGACGCGGTGGCCTTCGCCCGGCGGGTCTGGAAACTCGACGAGCTCGGCGCGTCGTACGACGCATGGCTGAACGAGGCGAAAGTCCTGGTCGATGCCGCCGGCCCCGAAGCCGACGACGAGCAGGCCTTCGCCGCCCGGTCGAACCTCGTGCACGAGTGGCGTAAGTTCCTCTTCCGCGATCCGGGCCTGCCGGCGGAGCTGTTACCGCCGGATTGGGCCGGGACACGCGCGGCCGCGTTCTTCGATCATCACGCGAATCGGCTCGGCCCCGCGGCCGGGCGTTTCGTGGACCACTGCCTGTCCATTTCTCACTGAAAGCTTGGGGTTCGCCACGATGAGTGACATCTCTGTCCGGTACGAGGTCGCCGACGGCATCGGCACCATCACCCTGGACCGGGCCGAGGCGATGAACTCGCTGAACACGCCCACCAAGGAGCAGCTCAAGGCCGCCGTACAACTCGCGGCCGAGGACGACGCCGTCCGGTGTGTCGTACTGACCGGCACGGGCCGCGCGTTCTGCGTCGGCCAGGACCTCAAGGAGCACATCCAGTTGCTCGAGGCCAACGATATGGACGCCCTCTGGAACACCGTGCCGGACCACTTCGCGCCGATCGCCAAGGCCCTGGCGGAAATGCCGAAGCCGGTCATCGCCGCGGTGAACGGGGTCGCCGCCGGCGCGGGCGCCTCACTGGCCTTCGCGTGCGACTTCCGGGTGCTGGCGGACACGGCGGGGTTCAACCTGGCCTTCACCGGGATCGCGTTGTCGTGTGACACGGGGATCTCGTGGACGTTGCCCCGGCTGATCGGCCAGGCGAAGGCGACGGAGTTGCTCTACTTCCCGCGTACGGTCCCGGCCGCCGAGGCGCTGGAACTCGGCCTCGCCACCCGGGTGGTCCCGGCCGCCGACTTCGCCACGGAGGTCAGCGCGTTGGCGACCAAGCTGGCCAACGGTCCTACCGCCGCTTATGGCGCTGTCCGCCTCTCGCTGGCGTACTCAGCCACCCACACCTTCGACGAGGCCCTGGCCTTCGAAGCCGACATGATGCGCCTAACCGGCGACACCCAAGACCACAAAAACGCCGTCGCCTCCTTCGTAGCCAAACAACGCCCCACCTTCACCGGCAGATAACCCAGCCCCTTGAGCGTGCCGGTTTGTGGCGACCACCTCCCATCGCTGGCGTTGATTGGTCTGCATTCGCTCGCCCCTTCCGTACGGCGGTCCCGATGGAGCCGGATGGCGGTCCACCTGAGCCGACTACCGACTTTTTGTACGACTACCTGGCTGCAGCCGGGTAGCGGTCAAACAACTCGGCAGCGGGTCAGCAAATCCCGGGACCAACCCGCGAAAAGGCCAGACAGAACCTAACGCGAAATGCAGTCCGCCAAGTGGTCGTTGACCATTCCGGTCGCCTGCATGAGCGCGTAGCACGTAGTAGGCCCGACGAACACGAAGCCGTTCTTCTTCAGTGCCTTGGACATCGCGATCGACTCGGGCGTAATGGCCGGAACATCCTCGCTGGTCTTCGGCGCCGGCCGTTCTTCCGGGGCGAAAGACCACAGGAATTCCGTGAACTCCCCCGGCTTCATCGCCAGCAACGCCTTCGCGTTGGTGATCGCGGCGTTGATCTTGGCGCGGTTGCGGACGATGCCGGCGTCGGCCATTAGGCGGTCGAAGTCCTTTTGGCCGTACTTCGCGACCACTCGCGGATCGAAATCGGCGAAGGCCTGACGGAAGGCCGGGCGTTTGCGCAGGATGGTGATCCAGGAAAGGCCGGACTGGAACGACTCGAGGCTGACGCGTTCGTACAGGCCGTGGTCGTCGCGGATCGGCTTGCCCCACTCGTTGTCGTGGTACGCGATGTAGTCCGGGCTGGACGACGCCCAGACGCAGCGGGGCAGCCCATCGGGTCCAGGCGCGGTCATCCGAGCACAGCCACTTCGAGAACAGTCATTTGGGGAAAGGTTATTTCGGGGTGACGCGGGCGGCGAGCCGGGCTACGGAGATGCGCATCATCAGCTCGAAGACCGGTCGTACGGCTGGCCAGGCGGCTACGCCGAAGCGGCCGAACGGCGGGATGACGTCCTCCGCCCAGGTGAAGCGGGTGCCCGCGGCCATCGGGGCGACGATGAAGTCGCCGGTACCGCGGACGATCTTGCCGAGGTGTTCGACCCGGCAGCGCAGCGGTGGTTCCCAGTGGGTGATGACCATGTCGTCGATGAACCCGACCGGACCGATGCCCGTGCGGGCCGCGATCTTGCCGCCGATGCCTTCACCGTTGTTCTCGGTCGGCCAGACCTTGGTGAACAGCATCCAGGTGGACTGGATGTCCCAGTTCACGACGGCGTTCCAGACCTCGTGCGCGCCGGCCTCCACCTCGACGGAGACCTCCGCGTGACACGGGGGCTTCGGCTCCGGCGAGTTGGCCATGTCAGTGCCGCCGGCTCGCGGGCTCGTCGTCGCCGGCCTGAACGCCCTCGGCCGCGCGCTCGGGACCAGCGTCGGCCTCGGCGCCGTTGGCCGCACGCTCGGAACCGGGCTCACGCCGGGGCTCGGGCTCGGGCTCGGCCGCGAAGATGCTGCCCGCGTCGTACACCTCGGTCGAGACCGTACCGGCCTCGTCCATCACCGGCGTGACCGTGGACGGCTCGGACGACTCCGGCGCGGCCGGCTCTCCCGGTTCGCCCGCCTCGGCGTGCGGCGTCTCGGCCGGAAGCTCAGGCTCCGGGGTCTCGGCCACGGGACCGGCCGCGACCTCAGCCGACGCGGCCGCAGGCGTTGGCAGCGGCTCGTCTTCGGGGTAGGCGTAGGCCGGGGTCTGGTGGGCTCGTTCGAGCGCCTCGATCCGGCGGTCGCGCTCGGCCACCTCGCGGGCGACGCGTTCGAGCAGCGTGTCCACCTCGTCCATCCGGTAGCCGCGGACGCCGACACCGAAGCGCGACGACTCGATGTCGTCGGCGGTGAGGGCGCGGCGAGCGGGAACGAGCACGTCAGGGCGGTCGTCGTAGACCTCGGCCATGCCACCCCAGCGCCCGGAGGCGACCACGGCAACCGCGCCGATCAGTACGACGATTACGAGGGCGAAGAACCACATCACGCCCTGATCGTGCCACGCCGGACCGGTCAGCCGCACAACCGGCGCGGCCGAGAAGCTCGCCGAACGACCTCAGCGGCCCTGACGGACGGTGTTTCAGCTGCCGTCGGAGCCCAGCCGGTGGGCCTCGCGACGGGCTCTCGCCTCGGGGTTGTCGGCGTCGGCGACGTCCTGGGCGGCCTCGGCGGCGGCGGCCTCCGCGGCGGAGTCGGCCATCTCACCGGCCTTCACGATGTAGCTGATCGCCTCGTCGACGTCATCGGTCACCGTGAACATGTCCAGGTCCGGCGCGGAGATCTTGCCGTCGGCCAGCATCGTCTCGCGCAGCCAGTCGACCAGCCCGCCCCAGTACGACGTACCGAACAGCACCACCGGGAACGACGTGACCTTGCGGGTCTGCGCCAGCGTGAGCGCCTCGAACAACTCGTCCAGCGTGCCGAATCCGCCGGGCATCACCACAAAGCCCTGCGCGTACTTCACGAACATGGTCTTGCGGGTGAAGAAGTAGCGGAAGTTCATGCCGATGTCGACCCACTCGTTCAGGCCGTTCTCGAAGGGCAGTTCGATGCCCAGGCCGACCGAGATACCGCCCGCCTCGGAGGCACCCTTGTTCGCGGCCTCCATCACGCCCGGGCCGCCACCGGTGATCACCGCGTAGCCGGCGCCGACCAGCTTCTGGCCGACCTTCTCCGCCGCGGCGTACATCGGGTCGGTGGGCTTGGTACGCGCGGAGCCGAACACACTGATCGCCGGGCCGAGTTCCGCGAGCATGCCGAACCCCTCGACGAACTCCGACTGGATCCGCAGGACGCGCCACGGATCGGTGTGGACCCAGTCCGACGGCCCGCGGCTGTCCAGGAGGCGTTGCTCCGAGGTGGACTGCTGGACCTGGTTGCGCCGCATCACGACGGGCCCACGCTGCGATTGGGCCGGCCGGTCAGGGTGGATGGAGGGATCCGTCATAGTCCCAGGTTAGTCGCCCGCCCTGTCCGGGGCCTGGCGGGAAAGTGGCGTGGTGGCGAACTCCACCGTCCGACTCAGGACACTAGGCGGACAGCCAGGCGGTGAGCACTTCCTCGCAGCGCAGGATCTCGGCCTCGGGCACGAACTCCTTCTGCGTGTGCGCCAGCAGCGGATCCCCCGGACCGTAGTTGACCGCCGGTACGCCGAGCTCGGTGAAGCGGGCCACGTCGGTCCAGCCGAACTTCGGCATCGGCTTACCCCCGACGAGCTGCACGAACGCTGCCGCGGCAGGGCGATCCAGCCCGGGCATGCCGCCAGGCGCGGAGTCGCTGATGACCAAGTCGTACCCCTCGAACACCTCTCGCACGTGCGCCTCGGCCTCGGCAGCCGTCCGGTTCGGCGCGAAGCGGTAGTTGACCGACACCGTGCACAGATCCGGTACGACGTTGCCCGCGACGCCGCCGGAAATCGCGACCGCGTTCAGGCCTTCGCGGTACTCCAGGCCGTCGATGATCACCCGGCGCGGTTCGTACGCCGTCAGGCGCGCGAGTACGTCGCCCGCGGCGTGCACGGCGTTGACGCCCATCCAGCTGCGGGCGGTGTGCGCCCGCTCGCCGCGCAGGGTGATCTCGGCTCGCAGGGTTCCTTGGCAACCGGCCTCGACCACGGCGTTCGAGGGCTCCATCACGACGGCGAACACGCCTTCGAGCAGGTCCGGCCGGTTCGCGACCAGCTTGCCCAGGCCGTTGTGCTCCGCGGCGATCTCCTCGCCGTCGTAGAAGACAAAGGTGATGTCCCGGTTCGGCGCGGGCAGGTTGGCGGCCAGGCGCAGGCCGACGGCGACGCCGCCCTTCATATCGCAGGCGCCGAGCCCGTGGATCAGGCCGTCCGCACGCCGCGACGGCAGGTTGTCGTTCAGCGGCACGGTGTCGAGGTGGCCCGCCACCACGATGCGCTCGTCCCGGCCGAGGTCCGTGCGCGCGACCACGGTGTTGCCGAATCGCTCGACCTGGAGATGCGCGTACGCCCGCAGGGCGGTCTCGACCTCGTCCGCCAGCCGCTGCTCGTTCAGGCTGACCGACTCGATGTCGATCAACGCGGCGGCCAGATCCGGCCCGGGCACAGTCAGGTCGAGAGTCATGGCCGAAACCCTATCCGGGCCGGCCGAAACCCCATCCGGGCGGCTCGAACCCCTTTCAGGGCCGGGCGAAGACCCGGGATTCTGAAACTATCTCCAGTATGGGAGAACATCAACGGATCGCCGTCGTCACCGGCGCGGGTGGCGGTATCGGCGCGGCCTGCGCGATCGCGCTCGCGGGGCAGTACGACGTGACGTTGTGCGTGGACCGGGATATCGCGAGAGCCCAGGCGACCGCCCACGCCATCGGCCCGCGCGGCCTGGTCCTCCAGGCGGATGCGGGCGATCCCGAATTCGGTCCACTCGTCGCCGCGGAGGTCGCCCGGCACGGACGCACCGCCGTCGTCGTACACGCCCTCGCCTACGAGGAACACGCGTCGGCCACCGAGCTCACCCGGGAATCGATGATGCGCAGCCTCACCCTTGGTCCGGTGGCGGCGTTCTCCCTGTTCCAGGCGTGCGCAACGGATGGAGCCGCTTTGATCGCGATCGGCTCGTTGCACGAGCACGCGGCCTTCCGGAACTGCCTCGGCTACAACGCAGCCCACGGCGCACTAGGCCAGGTGGTTCGCAGCCTCGCGCACGAGTGGGCCCCGCGCGGCATTCGGGTCAACGCCGTCGTACCCGGGTGGATCGAAACCCCAGGCGAGCGAGACTTGTACGGCGCCGAGCACCTCGCGAAGGCCTCAGCCGGTCTGCCCTTCGGCAAGCTGGGAACGCCCGAACAAGTCGCGGAGGCCGTCGCCTTTGTGGCAGGCGCGTCGTACATGTCGGGCTCGTTCGTCACCGTTGATGGCGCCTTGTCGGTGTCGCTGGCGCGGCTGCCGGGTGAACCCCGATGAGGTACGTGTGCGTCTTCGCCCACCAAGATGACGAGATGCGCTGCCTCGGCACGTTGTTGCGGCTCCACGAGGCTGGACACGAGATCGCGTTCGTGGCCGTGACGAACGGCGACAAGGGCCTGCCGTATGCGCCTGACGAGGATGCCACCGCAGTACGCGACAAGGAGATGCGAACCGTCGCGCAGGCCTTCGACGCGGAGTACCTGTGCCTAGGTCGCGAGGACGGCTACACGTACGACGACCCGGAACTGCGGCGTGACCTGCTTGCGGCGATCCGGACCACCCGAGCCGACGTACTGCTCACGCACTGGACTACGGACTACAACGCGGACCACGTCGTCACGGCGAAGGCCGTCACGGATGCGGCGCTGTTCGCGAACCTGGCCTCGTTCGAGACCACGCCCGCGCCGCTGCCCGCCGTACCGCGGATCTGGTACGTCGCTCCCGGCCCGGGCTACGGCTTCGAGGCCACACACTTCGTCGAACTCGGCCCGGCGCACGCCGACCGCAAGGCTGAGCTGATCCGGTACCACCGCAGCCAGATGGATGTGATGCGGCAGTTGAGCGGCACCGACTACGCCGACCAGCTGGCCGACCTCGATCGCGTCACCGGCAACCGCCTGATGGCCGGCCCCACCGAAGCCTTCCGGCCCTGCCTAGCCGAACGCCGCATCCCCTGGCCCTCCGACCTCCCCGGCCGTCTCTGACGGATCCAGGCTCAGAACCGCTAGGCACACCTCAACGAAGTCCCGCACCACCGGATTGGCATCGTCCGCCACGGCCCAGGCTAGTGCCACCTGGCTCGGGCTAACACCGTCGACCGGCCGGTACGTCACCCCAGGGCGGGCATAGAACCGGGCGGCGGACTCCGGCGCCAGTGCGATGCCGTACCCGTTGGCGATCGCGCTGAGCCACTCGTCCGGCTGATCGGTCACAGCTCCGATTCGCACCTCTCGCCCGTCTCGCTCGTCCCGAGCCAGCCAGTAGTCCCGCCACGCGCCCGTTTCGGCTGGAGCCGCCACAACCGGCTCATCCCACAGGTCGCGAAACGAGATCCGCTCCTGGCCTGCCAACCGGTGCGCGGCGGGCAAGGCGACGTACCGGGGCTCGCTCAACAGCACCTCCACCCGGAACTTCTCCTGGCCCGGAAACGGCAAGCGCAGTAGAGCCACGTCCACCTCGCCCTCGACGAGTCCCGCGGCTGGAGTGGACCAGGAAGCCTGCCGCATCTCGATCCGCCAGCCTGGTCTGCGCTTCGTATAGGCCGCAACGATCGCCTGAGTTGCCTCATTCGCCGCACTGGCGATGAATCCAACGCGTAGTACGCGGGCAGCCCGGCTCGAGGCGGTCCGGGTCTCGCGGAGCGCCCGGTCCCACTCCGCCGTCACTACGGGCGCTCGTGCCGCAAGAGCTCTGCCAGCGTCCGTGAGAGTCATACCCGCCTTGGACCGGATAAAGAGCCTTACACCCAGTAGAGACTCCAGTTGCTTGATCTGCTTGGTCAAAGCCGGCTGCGACACGTACAGCCGTTCTGCGGCGCGGGTGACGCTGCCGTCTTCGGCGACGGCGCTGAAGTACCGCAACAGCCGGGTGTCCACATCCATGCCAGCAGGTTATAGATGCAGGTATTAGACGCCCGCGGAGGGTGAGCCGAGGCTAGAGGCCAGGACCGCCACTGAAGGGGAACGAATGTACGAGGCCTACCAGATCGTCGCTGTGCTTACGATTCTCGCCAACGCGGTGATCGCCATTCTCGACTTCTGCAAGGCCAACTTCGTCCTGCAGAACTCGGCCGCCGTGGACGTTCCAGAGTCGTGGATACCGTGGCTCGCCGCTCTCAAAGCCGCAGGCGCCACTGGGCTCCTACTCGGTCTGCTAGGTGTCCCCTACGTAGGCACAGCCGCAGCCGTCGGACTCGTCGTGTTCTTCATCGGGGCCGTGCTGACCCATATCCGGGCAAAAGCCATCAGCACTATCGGAGCACCGGTCGCGTACTTGGCGCTGGCAGTCGCGACTCTCACCCTTGGGCTCGTCTAGGCGATCCGATGTGCCTCGACCACGTTCTCGTCGACAGTGACGCCCAGGCCGGGTCCAGTCGGTACAAGGGCATAGCCGTCGACTAGTTGGAGGCCCGTCGCAAGAGTGGATGCGAGCGGCGCAGAGGACACGTTGTACTCCTGGAAGACCGGGCCCGGTAACCAAGCATTGACGTGCAAGGAGGCTGCAGTCAGCAACTGAGACGTCCAGGCGTGCGGGACCACCAGAGCGCCTCGAGCCAGTGCGAGCGGCGCGATGGTCTGGATCGCCGTGAAGCCGCCACACCGGGACAAGTCGGGCTGAACGACCGAGACACCCTCAGCCGCCAGTAGTTCCTCGAACTCCCCCACGCCACCTAGCTGTTCTCCCGTCGCCACACGTACGTTCGTGGCCCTACCGAGCGCAGCAAGGTCTCCCGGACGATCCGCGGGCAAAGGCTCTTCCACCCACTGCAGGCCGAATTCCGCCAACCCGTCGAGCACACGCCGTACGGCGGTCAGATCGCCCGGGAGATGCCCATCCACCATCAGGTGTACGTCGGGCCCGGCCTCGTCCCGAACCGCTGCAAGTAGTTCGCGGTCCCGCGCCGGGTTGATGCCCCAAGCGCCCCAGCCGAACTTGATCGCCCGAAACCCTCGATCCAGGTACGACCGGGTGGCCTTGCGCATCTCCTCGGGGGTTTCCCGGAACAACGTGCTGGCGTACGCGAGCACCCGGTCCCGACGGGCCCCGCCGAGCAGATCGTGCACAGGCCGTCCGGCCAGCCTGCCGGCGATATCCCACACCGCGAGGTCGATCCCACTCATCGCATGCAAGGCGGGACCACGGCGGCCGTGGTACCAGGAGTGCCGGTACATCCGTTCCCACAGGGCCGAGCGGTTCCAGACGCTCTGCCCGACCACGGCGTCGCGTAGTCCGGCGCAGAACTCCGGGATCTGCGTCCGGGCGTTGACCAGCGCCTGCACGATCCACGGATGCGAGTCGACGTCCGCGTAACCGGTGACACCCGCATCCGTGCTGACCTTGATCAGACTGCTGTATCGCGGCCCGGCCATCTCTCCGTCGTCGAGGCGGGTGCCGTATTCCACCTGCCCATCGAGTACCAGCGCCTCGACCTCGGTGATGACGGTCATCGGTCAATCCTTGTCGAACAGGACATCCGCGAAGTAGTTCGTCCGGTTGTACGACTCCGTGGGGAAACCACCCTCGCCGATCCGGAAGACGCTGTCTTGCCCACGTAGTGCCCCGTTCTGCTTGGTAGTGGCGAAGGCGCCGGCAGTAGCGCCGTAGATGCCGTTCGGCGTGTTGTACGAGGCAACGTACGTCGTACCGGGGGTTAGTCGCACCGGAGTGGCCAGACGGACCTCGTGCCAGCCGTAGGCCCTCTCGCCGGTAAAGGTGGCTTGCGCGAGCAGAGCGCCCGTAGCCGACCAGAGCTTGCCAACGTGCGTACCGGTGTCGCCTTCCGCCTTGTAGAAGCGCAGACCCACGATCACCCCGGCCGAGACCACTTGGAACTTCATCCCCAGCTCCAGCGTGTGCACGTCGTCCTGACGGATGGCGGGCACGTCGGCGTTGTCCCACACTGTGTGGACGTCCGGCTCGAACACCACGTCTGTCCAGTAGTTGGTGGCTCGGAAGGATTCCGTGGGCATACCAGCGCCCTGGCCGAAAACGCCCATCGATCCGTGCAGTACGCCGTTGTGCGCTTCGCGCCCGGCGAAGTAGTCGTAGTTGTAGCCGTAGGTCCCGTTCGGGGACTTCCTGGAGGCGGTGTAAGTCGTGTTGGCGCTGATACGAACGGGAGTGCCGAAACGCAGTTCCTGCCATCCGGCCGGGCTCTCGTTCGTAAAGGTGCCTGTGGCAAGTACTGCGCCAGCCGGGCTCCACAAGGTGCCGGTATGGGTTGCTGTGTCCTTGGGACCCTTGAAGAAACGAATGCCGCGCACCAGGCCGTCCCGGTCGCTACGGAACTTCACGCCCAGTTCGACGGCCCCTGCCTGGGTGTAGCTCTCCACCGCCGGTCCAGCCTCGTCAGGCCAGATCGACCGCGGGTAGTCGGTAGAAGGCGCCTTAGCGGCCTGGAAGCTCCAGGACCGCGGTGCCATCGCCCGCCCGGAGGTGTCCTTGGCAACCAGCCGTACGTCGATGGTCGCGTCGTACGGCCAGGGCTGGGACGGCGTGAAGGTGGCGGTTTTGGTCGCGGCGTCGTACCGGGTGGTGCCGGGCGTCGGCGCCTGGTTGCGACTCACGCCGAGCTGGATCGACGCCGGGTCCACGTCATCGTAGAACCGCACACTGATCACCCGGTGTGGCCAGACGCTGGTGGCACCGGCTACTGGGGAGATGGAGTGCTGCAACGCCGGGAAGCCGGGCGCGCGACCGAGCTGACGGATCAACGGCTCGAACCCCTCGTACGTCGCGGCAGGCTTCGGCGATCCCCACAGCACTTGCGAGAACGCCCGGAACGGCTCCACCAGCCGGTACGCCTGGTATTCCTCCTCCTCGACGTCCGGCAACGTCCAGAGGCTGATCTTCGCGCCGAGCAGGGCTGGGTTGTTCTCGGCCACCGCTTGCCCGTTGGCGAACAGCCCGACCCGGAAGCTCTCGTAGATCGGCTTGGGCTCCGGCCGGCGGGTACCCGGGTCGTAGTACAGGTAGTCGCCGTTGGAGTTCGACAGCTTGTAGCCTTCGTCGGCCAGTTGCTGCGGCGTCTTCCGGTTGGGCCAGTGCACCCAGTGCTCGACGACGATGTCCTTACTGATCGGCCGAGTGCCCTGAACCAGCAAGCCGTCGTTCCAGACCCGCATCGTCTTACCACCGGCGCGGACGGACGCGTTGACGTCGTTGATGAACCCGTAGAACAGGTCCGGCGGCACGGCCGACGCGCCGTACAACGCCTTGGCCCGTTGGCCGAGCTGCGGAAACAGGTCGTACCGCACGTCGAAGTTCGGCGGTACGAAGTCGACGAGGTACTCGTCGGAACCGAGATGCCAGTACGGCGTATCGAACTCCGCGGTGAGCCCGGTCACGATGCCCTTCGCGTAGTCCCAGGCCGCCTGGTTGCTGAGATCGAGGGCGTCCGCGCGGCCCGGTAGGGCGTAGTTCTCGTGTCCCACCAGGAGTTTGGTCATGTGACCCGGCATGTTCGACTGCGGAATGACCGTGATGTTGTACCGCGCGGCCTCGGCGGCGATGTCCTTCATCAGCGCCAGTGGCGTCGTGTCGTAGCCGACGTACAGCCAGAGCATGTTGAGCTTCAGGTAGGACATCTCGCGGATCTGACCGGACCACCAGGCTCGGCTGTAGGTCTTCGGCGCGTTGGCGACCAGGAAACCCCGCTCGGCGAAGCGTGGCCAGTCGCGCGCGAGCCCGGCCGGGACCTGCGTGCCGTTGCGCAACCACTGCAGCACCGTGCGAGTGCCGTTGAAGATGCCCTTGCGGCTACCGCGGATCTCGATCGCGGATCCCACCTGGATCTCGTACCCCTCGGCGCCCAGGCCGGGAATCGACGCGAGCTTCAGGCGAATGTCGCCCGCGTTCGCGACGGGCGCGGCCTCGACCACAACTGTCGTGGTACGCCCGAAACTGCGCAGGTCGGCGCTGAATACCTCGCCGGTTACCTGGAGCTCGGCGGCCGCGGCGGAGTCGATCCGGATCCGCGCGTCGGCGCCGAGGCTGAACGAACCGGTCGCGGCGGCCGTCCAGCTCTGCAACGCCGGGATCGTCGGCGGCGGCGCCGCGTTCACCGCGGCAGGCGTCGCGAAGGCCGAGCCGGCCTGACCGGTCAGCAAACCGGCGGCAACCACGCCCCCGGACAGCGAGAGGAAGTGCCTACGGGCGATCTCCGGCATCGGATCTCCAAAAGTGGACGGATGCTATCTTCAGTATTTCGAAAACGTTTCCTCATATACGAGGATACGGGGGCAGGCCGAAGCGGAGCAAGAGCCCGCGGCCGCCTTTCGACGTACGTCGACGATCGCGGTCACTTCGGCTCAGGCGGCCGGGCGGATCGGGTCAGGCGACGCCTTCACCCTCGGCCGGACGGGGCAGGAACACGCAGAACTCGTTACCCTCGGGATCGGCGCAGACATGCCAGCCGATCTCGTCGTCCTTGGCCCGCAGCAGCGTCGCACCGGCGTCGAGCACCGGCCGCAGTTCGTCGGCCGAGACGTCCCAGTGGATCCGGTTCTTGATCGTCTTCGGCTCGGGCACCGGCACAAAAACCCAATAACTGAACGGCAGACCCGGCACGTTCTCCAGCCAGTGGTACGGCACGTCCGGCTTGGTCTTGACGTCGCCGCCGACCACGCCGGCCCACCAGCGCGCCTGCGCCTCCGGATCGGCCGAGTCGACCACCAGCTCCATCAGCTTGTACGACGGCACGCTCTCGCGAACGAACCCACAGAACTCGCCCCCTTCGGGATCGGCCAGCACCGCCCACTGCTGCTCGTCGCTGATCGGGCTGAGCACCTTGGCACCGAGCTTCTCCAGCGCCTCGATCGAGGACGTGACCACGTCCAGGTGGACCCGCTGCTTGACCGTTCGGACCTCGGGCACCCGGTTGATCCAGACCGTCTTCTCCGGCCGATCACCGATCAGCACCTCGGGATTGTCCGCCGGCGAGGTGAGCCCGAGCAGGTGACCCCAGAAATCGGTCATCGCCAACGGACAGGTCACGTCGACGCACAGGTCCTTGAAGCGGGCTACCGTCATCCGATCAGGCTAACCGTGGTGCTTGCGGTAGTAGCGGTTCACGCGTTCGCGATTTCCGCAGGTGGGCGAGCACCAGGTTTGCCGCGGGTCCTCCTGCAGGAAGTACTTCACGCAGCGAGCCGCCGGACAGGCCCGCAACCGCGCACGCTCGGGTCCAGCCAGGAAGTCGATACCCGAACGCCCCAGCACCGCGATCCATCGGTCGAGCGGATCGTCGAGATCTTCGCGCGGTTCCCACCGGAGCACCGGCTCATTGCCCTCCCAGCCCAGCAGTGGCCCGCGCAATCCCACTGCCGCCTGGTTCAACTCGTTGACCGCCCGCGCCGGCTCCATCAGGCGGTGCGCGTCGGCCCGGCTCGGCGGCGCCGGACTCACAACCTCGGCGAACAGCGAACGGACCGCCTGCCGCACCGCGACAATCCGCCCGACCGCTTCGTCGTCCACCTCGAAACCAGGCAGCGGCCCGATCACTTCCGCCGCCTGGGACTGGTTGGCCGCGATCCAGGCATCAACCTTCGCGGGCGTATCGAGCTCGTCGAGCACACCACCATGGCCGTCATGCCGAATGGTGGCGGCCAGGCTGAAGGCCAGGATCCCCGTGCTCACGATTGATCAGTCTAATGCGAAAACACCTTGCTGGCGTAAGGGCGGAACGGTTACGGTCTAACGGCAGATTCCGTTACTGATATTAGGAGCCAGCCGTGCGTGTTCCTGTCGAAGCCGTACGCCGATCGGTTGATCGCCTGCACGAAGTGCTCGGCCAGCTGGACGAGCACGCTGTCCGCGGCGCGTCCGCGCTGCCCGGTTGGACCCGCGGTCACGTGCTGACCCACCTCTCGGACTTCAGCCGGGCGATGACCCGGCAAGCCGAGTACGCCCTGGCCGGCAAGACCATCGAGGTGTACGACGGCGGCCGGTCCGGGCGCGATGCCGGGATCGAGGCGGGCGCGGGCCGACCCGTCGACGTCCTGGTGAAGGCCGTTCGCACCGACACGGCCGACCTGTTGCGCGTCTGGGAGCAGGTGGGTCCGGACGATTGGGCCAGGCCGGTGGCCTACCGCGACGGCGACCTGCTCGGTACGGCGTACTGCGCGTGGCGGGAGTTCGAGATCCACCTGACCGATTTGGATGTCGGCCCGTCCCCGGACGAGTGGACGGACGAATTCCGCCTGCACCTGCTCGATTTCCTCGGCCCGCGGATCCCGGCCGGCGTACAACTCGAACTGCAGCCGGCCGACGCTGCCTGGCTGGCGGGACGCACCGCACCCCGGCCGGATTATCCCGAGCTGCTGCCCTGGCCCTGAGCTCCTGGGGAACCGCACCTTGGCCATGTCCGCCAGCGTGAGATTCTGGATGCCGACCGATCCGGACCGAGCGCGGGAGTGACCATGACGACGATCTACGACGTGGCGCGTAGATCGGGCGTTTCGCCCGCGACCGTCTCCCGCGTGCTCAGTGGCCGCCGCAACGTCGATCCGGCCCTGGCGGAGAAGGTCCAGGCCGCCGTGGCCGAACTCGGCTACCGCCCGAACGGCGTCGCCCGGAACCTGCGCCGCTCCAGCACCAATCTGTGGGCCGCGGTGATCTCCGATATCGAGAATCCGTTCTTCACCTCGCTCGTGCGCGGGCTGGAAGATGTCGCCCAGACCGAGGGCTACCACGTTGTGCTCTGCAACAGCGACGAAGACCCGGCCAAGGAGGCGGCGTACGCCTCGGCCGTGCTGACCGAGCAGATGGCCGGGGTGGTGATCTCCCCGAGCAGTACGGCCGACGGCGTGCTTCAGTTGCATGAGGCAAAGACCCCGATGGTGCTGATCGACCGCAAGGTGGCGGGCGTCGAGGCGGACAGCGTGCTGGTGGACAACGAGCACGGCGCCACGGAGGCCGTTCGCCACCTGCTCGACGGCGGTTATCGGCGGATCGCCTGCATCACCGGACCGCCCCAGGTCAGTACGGCGATGGACCGGCTGGCGGGCTATCGCGCGGCCCTGAGCGGCGCGGGCGTGAGTTACGACGCGGACCTGGTCCGGCACGCCGATTTCCGTGAGGCGGGCGGTTTCGCCGCGATGGCCAGTCTGCTCGGGCTGGCGGAACCACCCGAGGCACTCTTCGTCACGAACAACCTGATGACCGTCGGCGCCCTCGAATGCCTGGCCGAGCGGGGTCTGCGCGCGCCGGACGATATCGCCGTGGTCGGTTTCGACGACCTGCCCTGGGCGAACCTCGTCGTCCCGCCACTGACCACCGTCGCTCAGCCGACGTACGAGCTGGGCCGCCGCGCGGGCGTCCTGCTCCGCGAGCGCATCGCCGATCCCAGCCGTCCCCCGTCGACCGTCATCCTGCCCACCGAACTCAACATCCGCGCCACCTCAACCCCACGAACCCGCTGACGCCGGTCAGACCGTGCATGCGGCGGTGATGCGGGTGATGAGGGCGCGGGTGACGCGGAGCGGGTCCAGATCGGTGACGATGCGGTGCGGGCCGTCCGGGTCGGGCTTGAAGCCGGTGAGACCTGCGTCGGGACCGCCGGGAACCACCGTGATGTGTCCGGTCTGGAAGACGAAGAGATCGGGTTCCACCAGCATCAGCGCGGCCGCCGGATCGTGGGGCACGTTGTGGCTTTCGCCGCGGAAGTCCCAGTACTGGCGCATTTCGGCGGCGAGCAGTTCACCCAGACCACCCGCGGCAGCGAGTTGCTCGGCCAAGGGCAGGCCGAAACGCAGCCGCCGGGTCTGATCCAGGCCGATGATCGTGACGGGCTGGCCCGAACCGAACACCACCACGGCCGAATCGACGTCGCAGCGGATGTTGTGCTCGACCTTGCCGTCGACGAACTCGCCGCCCATCAGGACCAGCTGCTTGGGCACGCAGTCGTCCCGCTCCAGGGCCGCGGCCACATTGGTCAACGGGCCGATGGCCAGCACCGTGCCCGCGGCCGCGAGGACCCGGGCGGCATCGTACGACGCGCTGACCTGTTCGCGATGCAGGTCGTCCAGCAGCGCGCCTTCGTGGCCGGGCCAGTAGACCTCCCGGCCGGATCGGGGTGTGCCGAGACCGGGCACGATCGGCCCGACCGAACGGCCCGCGATCGCGGCCACCCGGCTGGCCATCTTGGCCCGGTGCAGCACATCGCCGTACACCGTGGTGATGCCGTCGAGCCGCAGCTCCGGTGATCCGAGCAGCAGCGCCAGCGCGAGTACATCGTCGACGTCGGTACCCAGATCCGTGTCCAGCACGAGCGGTTGAGCCAGTTGAGCCATCAGGTAGCCTCCACCGGGATTCTACTGTCGACCACCCATCTGGCAGGCTTTCCGGCATGACTGACAACCTCCCGCTCGAGCAGCACTCCCGCGCGTGGGGCTTCGGCCTCGCCACCGTGACCCAGAGCGGCGCGGTTCTCGACGTCTGGTACCCCGCACCCGAGCTCGGTGAGGCGCCCGCCGACGCGAAGGCCCCGGCCGAGCTGGTGGCCGCCGAGGGCAAGGACGAGCTGCGCCAGGTCCGCCGCGAGGTGGTACAGACGGTCATCACCTTGGGCGAGGCCCCCGCCGGTACGGCCGACGCCTACCTGCGCCTGCACCTGCTCTCGCACCGCCTGGTCCGGCCGCACGGCCTGAACCTGGACGGCATCTTCGGCGCCCTGCCGAACAACGCCTGGACTTCGCACGGCCCGGTTCCGGTCGACGAGCTGGAGCAGGTCCGGCTGCGGGCCCGCGCCGCCGGACTGCACCTGTCCGTGACGAGCGTGGACAAGTTCCCGCGGATGACCGACTACGTCGTACCGGGCGGGGTGCGGATCGCCGACGCGGACCGGGTCCGGCTCGGCGCGCACCTGGCCGAGGGCACCACCGTGATGCACGAGGGCTTCGTGAACTTCAACGCCGGCACCCTCGGTACGTCGATGGTGGAGGGCCGCATCGTCGCCGGGGTCGTCGTCGGCGACGGCAGCGACATCGGCGCGGGCGCCTCGATCATGGGCACGCTGTCGGGTGGCGGTAAGCAGGTCATCTCGATCGGCGAGCGCTGCCTGCTCGGCGCCAACGGGGGCACCGGGATCTCGCTGGGCGACGACTGCGTGGTCGAGGCCGGCCTCTACGTCACCGCGGGTACCAAGGTCACGCTGCCCGACGGCAACGTCGTGAAGGCCCGCGAGCTATCGGGTCAGCCCGGCCTGCTGTTCATCCGCAACTCGGTGACGGGCGCGGTCGAGGCCAAACCACGCAAGGGTCAGGGCATCACCCTGAATGAGGCCCTGCACGCCAACGCATGAAGGAACCCTGGTACGCCGTCCGCACGTTGAGCGAGGTATGCCGATGAACGGACGCCACGTCCTCGTGGTCACCGGACTGCTCACCGTGACGGCCGTCGCCGCCGCGGGCGCGATGGCCTGGCTCGGTAGCGAGGGCATCGGTCCGGTGCCGCTACGCGAACAGTGCCTGGCCAAGTCCGCCTCGGCCGAGGTCGAGCTGGACCTGGACCAGGCCCGGAACGCTGCCGTCATCGCGGGTATCGCGACCCGGCGCGGACTGCCGGTCCGGGCCGTCACGATCGCGCTCGCCACGGCGTACCAGGAATCCGATCTGCGCAACCTCAACCACGGCGACCGCGACTCCCTCGGGCTGTTCCAGCAACGCCCCTCACAGGGCTGGGGTACGGCGGCCCAGGTGCGCGATCCGCACTACGCGGCCGGCAAGTTCTACGACGCCCTGGTGAAGATCAAGAACTACGAGAAGCTCGCCATCACCGTCGCCGCCGACAAGGTTCAGCGCAGCGCCTTCCCGAACGCGTACGCGGACCACGCGGACGACGCGGCGGTGATCTCGGCGGCCCTGACCGGGCAGACGCCGGCGGCGTTCAGCTGCGTCGTACGGCACAGTGGATATGCGCCGGAGCAGCTCGGCGCCAACGGGCTGACCCCGCGCGCGGAGGCCGTGCGCAAGAACTTGATCGAGACCTTCGGCAAGGTACCGACCGGCGGCTTCGCGGCCGGCGGCGTGCGGACCGGCCACATGGAGGGCTCGGCGCACTACGAGGGCCGGGCGGTCGACGTGTTCGTCCGCCCGATCAACACGGCGAACACCCGCAAGGGGTGGGCCTACGCGAACTATCTAGTGGCACACGCGGAGCAACTGGGCATCACCACGGTGATCTTCAGCGACCGGATCTGGACTTCCGGTACCCGTTCCAGCGCCGGCTGGCGGGACTACAAAGCACCGCAGCGTGCCGGAAACACCGACACGCTGCGGCACTTGGACCACGTGCACGTGGACGTGGCCGAGGACTGAGCTACTGCTTACTCGTCGTGTTCCTGCGGCGGCAGGGCGGCGACGAACGGGTGGTCCTTGTCGATCTTGCCCATCTTGGACGCGCCACCGGGGCTGCCGAGATCGTTGAAGAAGTCGACGTTCGCGGTGTAGAAGTCCTTCCACTGCTCCGGGGTGTCGTCCTCGTAGTAGATGGCCTCCACCGGGCAGACCGGCTCGCACGCACCGCAGTCGACACACTCGTCCGGGTGGATGTAGAGCATCCGGTTGCCCTCGTAGATGCAGTCGACGGGACACTCTTCGACGCAGGCGAGGTCCTTGAGGTCAACACACGGCTGCGCGATGACGTAGGTCACTGGTACTCCTCCTATGGCCAGCGATCGCACGGGTTCGGACGGCGATCGCGGGTACAGCTGTCACTGGGGTGGTGCTGACACTCTTAGTATCACGGTAATACTCACCCCACTCTGCCAGGAGTCCGTATCGTGTCAGGCCTCTCCGCCCGTGATATCGGCCACCGTGTCGTGGTCCGCTATCGCCTTCCGGAGCCCATCAACGGCCACCACCTCACGGACGTGCTCGGCGTCCTGCAGGCCTACGACGCCCGCCAACTCGTCGTACGGCGCTCAGACGCCTCCCTGCAGGCGGTTCCGCTGGACGCGGTACAGGCCGCCAAGCCGATCCAGCCGATCCCCCTGCGCAAGGTCGATCGCGAACAGATCCTGCTCGCCACCGGCCTGAATCGTCCAGCCATCGAGACGGTCCAGCTCGGCGAGTGGTTGCTCCGGGCATCCGGTGGCTGGACCGGCCGCGGTAACTCCCTACTGCCGTACGGCGACCCGGGTCTGCCGCTCGAGAAGGCCCTTGCCGAGGTGGCCGACTTCTACCGCGTCCGGGACCTCCCGCCGCTGGCGCTGACGGTCCTCGGCAGCCCGCTGGAGGAAGTACTGCGCGCCGAAGGCTGGGTGGAGGCCCGGCCCGAGCAATCCGACGTACTGCTGCTGCACACGTCGATCGACCTGGTGAACGCCGATCCCGGCGTTGAGATCGTCATCGACGACAAGCCCAGCGAGCCGTGGTACGACGCCACTGCCGAGGGCGTTCCCCCGGTCGGCCGGAAGATGCTCGAAGGGGCTGCGCCACCGGTGGCGTTCGCCTCGATCCGCGTCGACGGCCAGATCGCCGCCGTCGGCCGTGGCGCGCTCACCGGGCACTGGCTCGGCGTCGACGCGATCCACGTCCGCGAGCCCTATCGCCGCCGCGGCCTGGCCACCGCCATGCTGCGAGGCCTCGCCCGCTGGGCCGGCCCCCTCGGCGGACGCCGCACCTACCTAGAGGTCCTGGAGGACAACCAGCCCGCCATGGCCACCTACACCACCCTCGGCTACACCGAGGCCTACCGCTACCGCTACAAAACCCTCCCCTAACACCACTCGAGGTGCCAGGGGCGGTCGCACGGACGGCCGTCAGTCGGCGGTATCAGCCTTCTTGGCAGTACTGAGTTGTCTTATCTCCTGGCGCACACAGCGTGACCCCAAATGGGATCGTCATTTCCTCCTCCGAGTCACCGGATTTGTACTTCACCAGGATCGACTCTGCCGAAGCCGTAGCCTGCTGAGTCCGAACGAACTGGAACCCCAGCTCCGTCAGATGCTGCGAGGAATCCGGCGCCGGCGGGTCGTCCTTTCCGCGGCAGGGCGTGCTGACGGCCGGGGGTTTCGAGGCGTCGAACTTCAGGGTTTCCAAAGTGCCTAGCGCCGCCCCGGTTCGAACCGGTTCTTTAGCTGTGGGTGCGGGCCTGGTCGCCACCCGGGTGATCTGAAGTCCACCAGAACCACCGGACGGTTCAGCCGACTCAATGACGATCGGGGCCGCGCCGGGCTTCGCGCCGATGATGCAGACAAAGTTGGCTCCGAACGTGTACGGCTTGCCATGTGGAACATTCGGGATAGTGGCGCCGGCTGCCTCTCCGTCACCTTGCTGAGTGAGTTCACCACTACCACTGGCAGAACAAGCGGTGAGCAGCAACACCAAGGCCGCTGCGCAAACCGGAGCTATAGAGGGCCACCCGCCCCGCCAGCCCCAAGTGGACTGACGAGACAGGGTGACATGTTTGGTTACAATCACGGATTAGCCTGTGCCTCTGCTGAGTCGGCCCAGCCTCGCTGGGAGCTGCCACAGATCTTCTCAGGTCTCTTCAACGTCCAGCTAATCGTCGACTCGCTGTTCCAGCCAGACTGAGCCGAGACACTGATCGGACCGATGTCGACACCGGTGGCCATGGTCTTGTTCTTCCCCCTGACCTTGTAATAGGTGCCGCCACTGTAACTAGCGCAATTTAGCTGGTAGTTCCAGTGAACTTGACCCGTTTTGGCGGACATCCCGGATCAGGAGCGGTTGCTCCGGAAGGAT
>NZ_JBHLTC010000042.1:0-3988 GCF_042434725.1 Kribbella deserti
CCCAAACCCGACCAACCACCAAAAACCACCAAACGACTCCACACAGCTTGACAACGTCCGTGGAGACCGACATGTCCGGTACCTCCTGAGGAATGGGGACATCCTCAGAGTGCGCCGACGGGCGGTACTGGCGCAAGCACGCAAGCACCGTCCGTAACCAAGCCCTAAGCCTCCGAGCTCTTCTTCCACAGGTTGATGCCGGCCTCGACCGCGTCGGCGTCGATCGCGGCCAGTTCGTCGGCGCTGAAGCCGAGGTTCTTGACCGTGGCGAGGTTGTCCTCGAGCTGAGCCACGCTCGAGGCACCGATCAGCGCGCTGGTGACCCGGTCGTCGCGCAAGGTCCACGCGAGCGCGAGCTGCGCGACCGACTGGCCGCGCTGCTTGGCGATCTCGTTCAGCGCCCGGACGTGCTTGAGGGTCTGCTCGGTCAGCATGTCGGTGCTGAGCGACTTGCCCTGTGCCGCGCGGGAATCCGCCGGCACGCCGTCCAGGTAGCGGTTCGTCAGCAGTCCCTGCGCCAACGGGGAGAAAGCGATCACGCCGACGCCGAGTTCTCCGACGGTGTCGAGCAGGTCCTCCTCGATCCAGCGGTTCAGCATCGAGTACGAGGGCTGGTGGATCAGCAGCGGCGTGCCGAGCTCCTTGAGGATGGCGGCCGCCTCCGCGGTCCGCTCAGCGCTGTACGACGAGATGCCGGCGTACAGGGCCTTGCCGGAGCGGACGGCCGTATCCAGCGCGCCCATCGTCTCCTCGAGCGGGGTGTCCGGGTCGAACCGGTGTGAGTAGAAGATGTCCACGTAGTCCAGGCCCATGCGGCCCAGCGACTGGTCGAGCGAGGACAGCAGGTACTTGCGCGAGCCGCCGCCCTGACCGTACGGCCCGGGCCACATGTCGTAACCGGCCTTCGTCGAGATGATCAGCTCGTCCCGGTACGGGCGGAAGTCCCGCGCGAAGTGGGTGCCGAAGTTCGTCTCTGCCGAACCGTACGGCGGACCGTAGTTGTTCGCCAGGTCGAAGTGCGTGACGCCCAGGTCGAACGCCCGGCGCAGGATGTCCCGCTGCACGCCGTTCGGCTTGTCGTCTCCGAAGTTGTGCCAGAGCCCCAGCGAGATCGCCGGCAGCTGCAGGCCGCTGCGGCCCGTCCGGCGATAGGTCATCTGGTCGTCGTACCGGTCGGGAGCGGCTACGTAGTCAGTCACGTCCACTGAGTCTGCCACCTCCACCCCGGCTGCGCTCAACCGGTTTAGTATCGAACCACCAGGTGGACCGGCCGCGCCTCAGGCGGAGTCCGTGACAACCTGGGCAGGTGCGTGTCGACTATTCCCCCGGCCAACTCGGAGTCCGGGCGTTCTACGGCCTGCTGAACTCGGTGGTGGTGCCGAGACCGATCGCCTGGGTCTCGACGATGTCGGCCGACGGTATCGCGAACGTGGCGCCGCACTCGTTCTTCACCGTGTCCTGCGTGGATCCGCCGATGGTCCAGTTCACCTCGGTGGGGCGCAAGGACAGCCTGACGAACGCCGAGGCCACCGGTGAGTTCGTGGTGAACTTCGCCGCCGAGCCCTTGTTCGAGCGGATCAACGCCACGGCGACCGACTTTCCGCCCTCGGTGGACGAGTTCGCCGCCGCAGGCCTGACGCCGGAGCCGGGGCTGACCGTCGCCGTACCGCGAGTGGCCGAATCGCCCGTCGCGATCGAATGCGGGCTGCACACCACGTTGGAGCTGGGTGATTCGACCGTGGTGATCGGGCGAGTCCGGCACATCGCGGTGGACTCCACCGTTCTCGAGGGAGACCACCCGGCGATCGGGCTGTTGCGCCCACTGGCCCGGCTCGGCAAGGACGAGTGGAGCACGATCGGCGACGTCCGCTCGATCAGCCGGATCCGGTACGGCGATTGGCCCGGGCACTTTTCTGCTGACGGGTAAGGCGGTTCTCTTTTGGAAGCTGGGCCGGATTCTTTTCTGAGATCTGGCCCATCCGGTCACCAGGGCGCTCCGAAGCACCCACATGACCAAGACGAGAGCACGGCAGGCGGCCACGGCGGGCCACTCGCGCCGGCGAGTTGCCCAGGGTGCCCTGGGTGGTTTGCTGGCAGCCGGTGCGGGCCTCGGTCTCGGTGAACTGACCGCGGCCCTTGCCGGTGGCACTTCACCGGTAGTTGGCGTCGGCACCCAGTTGATCGACCGAGCGCCCAGTGCCGCGAAAGACTGGGCGGTCAAGAATCTCGGCACCGCCGACAAGCCGATCCTGATCGGCACGGTTCTGCTCGCGGTGGCGGTTTTCGCCTTGCTGGCAGGCTCTTTCGGCGTACGGCGCCCTCGGCTGGCCTTTGCCATGACGGTGGTCCTCGGCCTCGCCGCGATCCTGGCGGCGGCATCCGGCCGGAGCCTCGCGGGTAGTTTGTTCACTCGCCTGCTCCCTGGGTTCGTGACCTTGCTGGTCGCTTCGATCGGCATCCTGCTGGTACTGCGAGCACTTGGCCATCGCCGGGTCCTTGCCTTTGGCAAGCACTCGCCTCCGGCTGAGTCTCCTTCGGTAGCTGAGGACCGTCCCACTCGGCCTGATACGGCTGATCTCGACGACGCCCCGGTGGAAGCCGCCGCGCCGGAAGGCTTCGATCGACGGGGATTCCTGGCAACGACGATGGCGCTTGGTGTGGCCGGCGTGGGTGGCTTCGGAGCCTCGCGGTTGGTGGGCGGTGGCACGGACGAATCGGTTCGAGCCGGTATCCGGATTCCCCAGCCCGCCAGTGCCGCGCCGCCTTTGCCCGCGGGTGTTTCGGTCGATGTCGAGGGCGTGAGCCGGTTCGTCACCCCGAACAAGTCCTTCTACCGCGTCGACACTTTGCTCACCGTGCCCAAGGTCGATCCCCGCGACTGGGAGTTGCGCGTGCACGGCATGGTCGATCGCGAACTGCGGTTGTCCTTCGCCGATCTGCTCGGCCGCCCGCTGGTCGAACGCGATATCACCCTCACCTGTGTCTCGAACGAGGTCGGCGGCCCGTACGTCGGCAACGCTCGCTGGATCGGCGTACCGATCGCCGCGATCCTGGCCGAGGCCGGCGTTCGCTCCGGAGCCGACGCGATCAAGTCGACCAGCGTGGACGGCCTGACCATCGGCACTCCGCTCGCCGCCTTGACCGACGGCCGGGACGCGCTGTTCGCACTTGCGATGAACGGCGAACCGCTGCCCTTCGACCACGGCTTCCCGGTCCGGATGGTGGTGCCCGGCCTGTACGGATATGTCTCGGCGACCAAGTGGATCGTGGACTTCGAGGTCACCCGCTTCGCCGACTTCACCGCCTACTGGACCGAACGGGACTGGGCCGTCGAAGCCCCGATCAAAACCTCCTCGCGAATCGACGTACCCAAGGCGTTCGCGACGGTGAAAGCCGGTCCCGCGGTCGCGGCGGGTGTCGCCTGGTCGCAGCGCCGGGGGATCACCAAGATCGAGGTCCAGGTGGACGACGGCGAGTGGCAGCCGGCCAAGTTGGCGGCCGAGGACTCGATCGACACCTGGCGCCAGTGGACCTTCCAGTGGAACGCCACCCCGGGCAATCACAAACTCACCGTCCGCGCCACTGATGGCGACGGCCAGGTGCAGACCGCCGACCGGGCCCGGCCTCGCCCGAACGGTTCCAGCGGCTGGCACAACGTGGTGGTGATGGTCGAGTGACCGACACCGCGAACCGGTGAACCAGGACGTGGCGACGTCCGCGAGCGCTGAACGCCCGCAATCTCGCCTTCCTCTTTCTGAGTTTCGAACCATTCCTAATCCAAGGAGAACAACCATCATGTCGAACACCATCCGTCGCGCCGGTCTTGCCGCCTCTGCTGTAGCCCTGCTCTTCGTCACCGTCGCCTGTGGCAGCGACAACGACAGCCCGGCCGCCGACGCGGCCCCCTCCTCGGCGCCGTCGTCCGCTGCCTCGTCCGCCCCGTCCTCGGAGCCGACCATGGCCGACCCGATGTCGGACCTGGTCGGGC
>NZ_JBHLTC010000043.1:0-959 GCF_042434725.1 Kribbella deserti
TGCATAACGGAAAATTCGTGTTCTCTCAGCTTTTAGATTTCCTTGATAAGGATATATTCCTCAGAATATCAAATAAATACAACGGAAATCGGTACGTCAAGTTTTTTACGTGCTGGAATCAGCTCGCAGTCTTGATGTTCGGTCAACTTTCCAACCGTGAAAGTCTTCGTGACCTTGCACTTGCTACGCAAGCGCTATCGCGTAAAGCCTTTCATCTCGGCTTTGGAAAGTATGCCACCAAAAGTAATCTCTCTAAGGCGAATAATGGCCGAGATTACCACATCTTTGAAGAGTTTGCATACCGTGTTATCGCAGAAGCCAGAGAATGTCGTGCAACTGATATCTTCAAGCTGAACGGACACGTTTATGCGTTTGATTCAACAACGATAGAGCTTTGCCTAAATGCATTCAAATGGGCCGTGTACAGAAAGAATCAGAGGAAAGGCGGTATCAAGGTTCATACTCTGTATGATATTGAAACATCGATTCCGACATTCTTCCACATAACGGAAGCCCGTGTGAATGATATGAGAGCCATGGATGCCATTCCATACGAGGAAAACTCGTTCTACATCTTCGACAGAGGATACAACGACTTCAAAAGGCTATATGCAATCGAATCAATCGGAGCTTATTTCGTGGTCAGAGGCAAGAAGAACAATGACTTCAGGCCCATGAAATGGAAGAGGCGCTTTCCGCCGGGTTCAGGTATCTTGTCTGATGCAATCGGCTATATGGATGGCCAACTGACCATGGGAAAGTATCCGGACAAGATCAGGAGAGTCATCTACTGGAATGAGGAAAGCAAGAGAAAGTTTATCTTCTTTACGAACGCCTTCTCAGAGGATGACAGGTTGGATATCAGTCCTGTGATGGTCGCTGAACTGTACCACAATCGATGGCAAATCGAGCTGTTCTTCAAATGGTTGAAGCAGCATCTCAAGATTAAAAAATTCTGG
>NZ_JBHLTC010000044.1:0-3011 GCF_042434725.1 Kribbella deserti
TTCCTCGTTCGGTATTAGTGGCACTAATGCGCATGTGATTGTGGAACAAGCCCCCGAAGACGAAAAGTCAGCGCCTGTTGTTGAACCAGCAGTCGTACCATGGGTCTTGTCAGCCAAGACCGGAAACGCCTTGCGTGACCAGGCCCGTAAGCTGCTCGACTTCGCGAATGCTCGGCCGGACCTTTCCGGGGCAGATGTCGGCTACTTGTTAGCGACGAGTAGGGCCAGCTTCGACCGTCGTGCAGCGGTCGTTGGTGGCGATCGTGAGGAGCTGCTGGCAGGCCTGAAGGTGTTAGCGGGGGGCCAGTCGTCGCCCTTGGCGGTCGAGGGCTCAGTGGCTGGCTCTGGGACGATTGCGTATCTGTTCTCCGGGCAGGGATCGCAGCGCCTGGGGATGGGGCAGGAGTTGTATGACGCGTATCCCAACTTTGCGACCGCGTTCGATACGGTCCTCGAGTACCTTGACCCGGCCCTCAGGGATGTGATGTGGGGCCAGGAGGCTGACCTTCTCAACCAAACCCAGTATGCGCAGCCGGCTCTGTTCGCTTTCCAAGTTGCTCTCTATCGCCTCTTGGAGGCGTGGGGGCTGATCCCTGACTACCTGATGGGCCATTCCATCGGTGAGCTCACCGCCGCTCACCTGGCCGGGGTCATCGGTTTGGATGACGCTGCCGCCCTGGTCACGACCCGGGCTCGTCTCATGCAGGCCGCGCAATCAGGCGGGGCCATGGTGGCCATTCAGGCCAGTGAGGATGAGGTGCGTCCCACATTGATCGAGGGATTGACTATCGCGGCCGTCAATAGTCCGACGTCCGTTGTCATCGCAGGTGATCGTGACGCTGCTGATGTTCTTGCCCGGCAGTGGAGTGATAACGGTCGTAAGACTCAGCAGTTGCGAGTGAGCCACGCTTTCCACTCGACTCATATGGATCCGATACTGGAGGAATTCAGAAACGCAGCCCAGCAACTTGTCTACGATCGGCCGTCGATTCCGATCATCTCTAATCTCACTGGTCAGCCACATTCTGACTACAACGCTGACTATTGGACAGACCACCTTCGTCAAGCTGTTCGTTTCGCTGACGGGATTACCGCCCTGCACTCGCACGGCGTCACCACCTTTGTGGAGATCGGTCCCGACGCTGTCCTTGCGCCACTGGCTGAGCAGATCTTGCCGGTCGGTGAAGGCAGCGTGATCAGCACGGTCCGCCGCGACCGCCCTGAGACAGCCGAGGTCGTTGCTGCCCTTTCCCGTGCTCACTGCAATGGCGCGTACATTCGGTGGCAAGAATTCTTCGGGGACCGCCCCAACGCCGAGGCTGGTGATATCCCTACCTACGCCTTCCAGCATGAGCGCTACTGGCTCGAGGTGGTCGGTGGTGGCGATTTGGGAAGTGCGGGTTTGGGTGCGGGGGCGCATCCGTTGTTGGCGGCCGTGGTGGAGATGCCTGATGGATCGATGGTTTTTGCGGGTCGGTTGTCTATTGACTGCCTGCCTTGGGTTGCGGACCACGTGGTGTTCGGGATGGTTTTGTTGCCTGGGACGGCTTTGGTGGACTTGGCGTTGACTGCTGGGGACCGGGCGGGTTGTTCACGTTTGGTTGAGTTGAATTTGCTGGCGCCGCTGGTCGTTCCCGAGCAGGGGGGGCTTCAGTTGCGGGTCACGGTTGGTGCCGCTGGTGATGGAGGGCTGCGGGATGTGGCTGTTCATAGTCGGCTTGCCGTGGCTGAGGCGGAGTCTGGTGAGTGGACTGAGCATGCTACTGGGGTTGTGGGCCTTGGTGCCGCTGGCGGCATTTCGGAGCCGGCGGGGAGCTGGCCTCCAGTTGGGGCTATGGCTGTTGGTTGCGAGGATCTTTATGAGCGCTTGACCGAGTTCGGCTATGACTATGGCCCGGCGTTTCAGGGGCTTCAGCGATGCTGGACTTTGGATGGCTCGGTCTTTGCTGAGGTCGCGCTCAGCTTCTACGAGGGCGGTGAGCGGGACTCGTTCGCGTTCCGTCCGGAGTTGTTGGATTCGGCGTTGCATGCGTTGCTGGCAGGGCTGCTTGACCGTGGTGGCGAGGTGGCTTTGCCTTTCTCCTGGGCGGGTGTGCAGGTCTGTGCCGACGCCGCGAGTGTGGATGCGCTGCGGGTCGAATTGAGTCCGGTGGGAGAAAACGCTTGGGCGGTGCGGGCTGCCGATGCAGCCGGCCGGGCCATCTTCAGTGCTGAGATGATGACAACTAGGCCGGTTGCGCTTGAGGCTTTGCGCCAGGCCGGCCGTCAAGGGGCCCATCAGCTCTTCACGGTGCGGTGGACTCCGGCGGCGATAGAAAAGGAGACGTTGCCGGCTGTTGCGCAGGCTCCTGGCCTCGTGGCCGAGGTTGGTGTGGGCTGGGGCAGTGCGGGCAACTCGTCTAATCGATATGAGAGTTTGGCTGGCCTATTGTCGTCACTCGATGGTGGTGGGCCAGTTCCTGCGGTGATCGTTGCTGGGCTCGCCCCTGGGCAGGGGATGCATCCGGACGCCACGCATTCTGCGATCGCCGAAGCGGTTCGGCTGATTCAAGGTGTTCTTGGCGATGCGAGATTGTCAGCCAGCCGCCTTGTTGTCCTTGCGCCGAACGTGGCTGGTGTTATGGGCGGGCTCGTTGACCCGGCGCTGTCTGCGGTATGGGGTTTGCTCGGGACGGCGCAGAGCGAAAATCCTGATCGCATCATTTTGGTCGACTGGGACGAGAGCGAGTTGCCGGAAGGCTGGATTGGCGCGGTCTTGGGTATGGCGGAACCACAGCTGGCTTTGCGGGCAGGCGAGTTCCTGGTCCCGCGTCTGGACCGATTGGCCGGTGCTGGGCCGCGCTCGTCGGCGGGTGGGGTACAGCCACGGGGTCCGCAGGCGCTGGCTGATGGTGGCACTGTTCTCATTACTGGAGGCACCGGGGTGCTCGGCTCGCTCGCTGCGAGGCATTTGGTGGCCGAGCACGGTGTGGCGCATCTGTTGCTTGCCAGCCGTCGGGGTCTCGAGGCTC
>NZ_JBHLTC010000045.1:0-3270 GCF_042434725.1 Kribbella deserti
TAAGTTGGTGCAGACTGATTCGGATGGTAACGAGTTCGCGAAGCATGAGTTCTCGTATTTCGACGATGTTCGCGATGGGCAAGGTGCGTACCAGGGATTTGGTTCGGCGCAGTGGGCGGTGCCGGGTGATGGTTTGACGTTAGATGGCAGTGTCAGTCGTGGGTCGGGTGTGCATGCGTATGTGGGTGTGGCGCAGGTGTCGAATCCGCGGAAGGCGCAGTCGGTGGGGGCGAAGGTCGGTTCGGCGAACTCCTCGAGCGAGGGTGTTGTGGCGTTGACCGATGTTGATGGTGATGGGTTGCCGGATAAGGTGTTCCGGTCTGGTGGGGTGGTGAAGTACCGCAAGAATCTGGCGAAGCCGGGTGGGCAGTTGGCGTTTGAGGACACGGCGCGGGTGCTGGGTTTGCCGGGCGGGTTCTTGGGCGAACGTAGTAAGACTTTCACGGTGGGGCCAGAGGGTTATGCCGGCGGTGTGGCCGCGCAGTTGAATTATGTGGAGACGACGTCGGAGACGGGGACGTATTTCCATGATGTGAATGGTGATGGCATAACTGATGTGGTGGCTGATGGCGGGGTGTTGTTCGGCCGGCTGAATGCTGCGGGTGTGCCGGTGTATGGGGTGAGCGGGGACACGCCGGTGCCGGTGGATTCGAGGCAGGTGGACACGTCCAAATTGTTCGGTGACTACTCCGCGCAGCGGGAGCGGTTGATTGACTCGTTCCCGTTGCTGGACACGGTGCGCCGGTGGGTGGCGCCGTTGAACGGCACGGTGAAGATCGAGGGGCCGGTGAAGCTGGCCGAGGACACAGCGGCGGCGCGGGCTGCCTCGACGACCGCTGATGGGGTGAAGGTCGCGATCCAGCGGGAGGAGTCGCAGTTGTGGTCGGCGCAGATCGGCGCGAAGGACAACACGTCACGGACTCCGTCAGGGGTATCGAGTGTGGCGGTGACGAAGGGGCAGCGGCTGTATTTCCGGGTGCAGTCGGTGTCGGACGGTTCGCTGGACGAGGTTGAGTGGAATCCGGTAGTGACGTATCTGAACGTGAGCTCGGCAACGGTGGATGTCAATGATCTGGCGGTGTACCGGTATGAGGCGGGCCGTGATTTCACCGTCGGTGGCCGGGCAGCGCAGGTGAAGGCGCCGTTGACGGGCTCGTTGCATCTGTCGGGCGATTTCGTGTTGTCGCGGGTTGTGTCTGATGACGTGACGGTGGTGATCAGCAAGGCCGGGGCGCCTGTGCTGCAGCACACCATCGCGGCGGGAACGACGGGCACGGTGCCGGTGAATCTGGGCATTCCGGTGGCACAGGGGCAGGTTTTGACGTGGCGGGTGAAGACCGATTCACCGATCGATCTGAGCGCGATCGACTGGTTGCCGAAGGCGCATTACACCGCGGCGGAGGGTGTGGAGCGGGTTGTTGATGGCGACGGTAAGCCGTCGATCGTGTTCGCGGCGCCGTATGAGGTGGACATGTATCCGGTCAATGATCTGACCGGTCCGCAGGCGTTCCGCCAGATTCCGGCGCCGGTGGAGGAGGACACGTGTGATTTGGTGAGTATCGTTCCGCAGTTAGCGTTCAATTTCGCCGGCCAGTCGGTGAACGGCCGGGTTGCGTTCACGGTGAAGAAGGCGGCGACCGGTGTGGCGGGGGCGCTGGTCGCGAAACGCTATTTCACCATTGTGAACGGTCATGTCACTGCGCCCGGTCCGGTGAGCTGGGAGCATTGCGGTCCTGGGGTGGCGCGGCTGGCGGTCGACTTCTCCACCTCCGATCCGGCGTTGCGCACGTTCCTCACCAGCCGTTCGGTGACGGTGAACGGGTTCGCGGTGCAAAGTGGGTTCCACAGTGCTGCTGTGGCAGGGGCGTTCCCGCAGCCGTACCGGGGGTGGGGTGCGATCGGCTATAACGGAAACCGAGCTAAGGCTGGTCAGCCGATCGTTCAATCGGATTTGGTGCTGGATGAGTCCTATGATGATGGTCTGCCTGAGGAGGTGGATCCGCAGGATCCGCAGCAGCGCGAGACGTTCGAGAACGATCCGAAGGTGGCCGCGCGGCGGATGGTGCCGTTCACGCTGCTGGCTGATGTTACTGACGCTTCGCGTGATGGGAACCTGCCTCCGGCGCGACGCTGGGGTACGGGGCAGCGGTCGTGGGTGACCGGTGATCGGATGAGCAGCTCGCGGCTGGGTGCGGAATCGATCAATGTGCCCGGCGATGGTGATTTCGCCGGGATAGCGGTGCCGCGGATGTCGCGGTCAACGCAGTTCTCCGTGACGGGTTCGGTCGGTGGCGGGGTCGGGTCCGCAGGCGGCAGTATCGCCACCGGTGAGTCGACCGGGCTGCTGGATTTCGTGGACATGAACGGTGACGGGTTTCCTGATGTGGTGAGTTCGCGGGGGATCCAGTACACCGATCCTGATGGCGGGCTGGGTGCCGATACCGCGACGATGCCTGATGGTGCGGTGCGGGTCAGTGACAACGAGTCGGGCAATGCCAGTGCCGGGAGTGCAGGGCGCACGATCGGCAGCGGCCGTGGTGACGCCGCGCCGAAGGGCAACAGATCGGCCGCCACGTCGCAGGCCGGTAACGACATGCCGCCGTTCGGGGTGGGTGGCGAGCTGGGGGGCAGTGATTCCGATGCCGTGTTCGATCTGGTCGAGGTCAACGGTGATGGGCTGCCGGACCGGGTCTATGCCGATGGGAAGGTCGCGCTGAACCTGGGTTACCGGTTCGGGAACAAGGAACAGTGGCGCAATCCTGCAGCGCTCAACGATGGCGGTGGCAAGAACACCGGGATGAACCTGGGCTTCAACTTCCTCTACGGGTTCGCCGGTGGTGCATCGTTCCAGGAATCCAAGACCAGCACGGACGCGACCTTGACCGATATGAACGGTGACGGCCTGACCGACCGGGTACTGGCAGGGGAATCGGGCCAGCCGATCAGGGTTGGGTTCAACACTGGTAACGGGTTCGAGGCCCCGGTACCTTTCCACGGTAGCCTGTCCGGGATCGCCCGCGACCTCAACACCAGCTTCGGCAGTGGCGCGTATGTGGAGACCCCGGTGTGTTTCCTGGCCGTCTGCGTGGTGCTCAACCCCGGTGCGCACAAGACCGTGGCCGGGACGGGCCGTGCCGAACAAGCGCTGCGTGATATCAACGGTGACGGTTACGTCGACCACGTCGAGTCCAGTGCCGATGACGAATTGGTGGTGAAGGAGAATAAGACTGGTCGGACGAATTTGTTGAAGTCGGTGTCGCGTCCGTTGGG
>NZ_JBHLTC010000046.1:0-3339 GCF_042434725.1 Kribbella deserti
TAAGTTGGTGCAGACTGATTCGGATGGTAACGAGTTCGCGAAGCATGAGTTCTCGTATTTTGATGATGTTCGTGATGGTGCGGGTAATTATGATGTGTTTGGTTCGAAGGCGTGGACGGTGCCGGGGGATGGTTTGGGGAATACGGCGCTGAATGTGCTGGGTTTCTTGGACGATCCGCTTGATGTGGCGGGTCGGCGTGTGGGGGAATCGAGTGTGCTGGGGAGTAGTAAGAGTTCCGGGGGCGGGGTGCATGTGTATGTGGGTGCGGGGCCGTCGAAGGGTAGTTCGACGGGGGTGAAGGTGGGGTCGTCGGAGACGTCGAATGATGGTGTTTTGGCGTTGATGGATGTTGATGGCGATAGTTTGCCGGATAAGGTGTTCCGGTCTGGTGGGGTGGTGAAGTACCGCAAGAATTTGTCGAGGCCGGGTGGGCAGGCGGCCTTTGATGATGTGGTGCGGGAGCTGGTGGTGCCGGGTGGGGGGTTCTTGTCGGAGAGTAGTAAGAGCTGGACGGTGGGGCCGGAGACTTATCAGGGCGCCGTGTCGGGGCAGCTGAATTTTGTGACGACGAGGTCGGAGACGGACCGGTATTTCAGTGATGTGAATGGTGATGGCATCACTGATGTGGTGGCTGGTAAGAGTGTGTTGTTCGGCCGGCTGGGTGCTGGTGGGGTGCCGGTGTATGGGTTGTCGAGTGCGGGCACGCCGGCGCCGATTACGCAGGGTGCGGTGGATACGTCGAAGTTGTTCGGTGATTTCGCGGCCGAGCAGGAGCGGTTGGCGGCGTCGTTCCCGTTGCTGGACACGGTGCGGCGCTGGGTGGCGCCGTATACGGGGACGGTGAAGATCGAGGGGGCCGTCCGGCTGGATCCGGCCACGGCTTCGGCCCGGGCGGATTCGGTGAAGGCTGATGGTGTGCGGGTGGCGATCCAGCGGAACAATTCGGAGTTGTGGTCGGCGCTGATCGGTGCGAAGGACAACTCGTCGAAGTCGCCGGGGGGCGTGTCGTCGGTGAATGTTTCGAAGGGGCAGGCGGTGTATTTCCGGGTTCAGTCGCGGGCTGATGCGTCGCTGGATGCGGTGGAGTGGAACCCGAAGATCACGTATCTGAACGCGCAGTCGGTGGATGTGAACGGTTTGCCGAACTACTCCTATGAGGCGGGGCGTGATTTCACGTTGGGTGGCCGGCCGGGTGCGGTGAAGGCGCCGCTGACGGGAACGGTGCGGCTGGGGGGTGTGTTCAACAAGACCGCGACGACCACTGATGACGTGACGGTGCTGATCACCCGGGACGGGGCGGCCGTGTTCGAGCAGGTGATCGCGGGTGCTGCTACTGGGGCGGTGCCGGTGGATGCCGAGGTGCCGGTGACTCAGGGGCAGGAGCTGAAGGTTCGGGTGAAGACGGATTCGCCGATCGATCTTGGTGCGACCCGGTGGGACGAGGTGCCGAGGTTGCATTACACCGCTGCGGAGGGGGTGGATCGGGTGATCGGTCCAGATGGTAAGCCGTTGATCGAGGTGTTCGTGCCGTATGAGGTGGACATGTATCCGGTCAACGGGTTGTCGGCACCGCAGCAGGCGTGGACGGTGGAGGGTGCTGATGGCAGCCCGTGGAGGGTGCGGCCGAGTTTGCAGTTCAATTTCGATGGGCAGACGCCGTCGGGGCGGGTGACGTTCACGGTGAAGCGGGCCGGGACGCAGTGGGCGCCGTCGGAGTTGCTGGCGAAGGCGCATTTCGAGATCGTGAACGGTGAGGTGGTCTCTCAGCCGGGTCCGATCGTGACGCCGTTCGTGTGGGGCGGGGACAGGCTGTTTTTCGATTTCTCGACCACGAATCCTCAGCTGCGGCTGTTTTTGTCCCACCACCAGGTGACTATTGATGGTGCGCTGAGCCCGGTGCCGTCGATGTTTCATTCCTCGGCGGAGCCTGGCGCGTTCCCGCAGCCGTACCGGGGCTGGGGCGCGATCGGTTACAACGGGAACGGGGACAAGGCGAACCAGCCGATCACGCAAAGTGATCTGGTTGTGGATGAGGACTGGGTCGATGATCTGCCCGAGGAGGTCGATCCGGCCGATCCGCAGCAGCGCGACGATTTCAAGAACGATCCGCGGGTGACCCCGCCGAAGTCGGTGGCGTTCGTCGCGTCCCCGCAGCACAACCGGTGGGGCACCGGGCAGCATTCGTGGGTCTCGAAGGACCGCGCGAGCAGTTCACGGCTGGGCACCGATTCGATCGATCTGCCGAACGGGGCCGATTACGCGGGCACGGCGGTGTCGCGGGTGTCGGTGTCGCGGCAGCTGTCGGTGGGAGGCACCCTCGTTGCGGACGTGGTTTCTGCGGGTTTGGGTCTCGGCGTCGGGGATTCGGAGTCGTCGGTGGACTACCTGGACATGAACGGGGACGGGTTCCCCGACGTGGTCGGGAGCAACGGGATCCAGTACACCGACCCGACCGGTGGGTTGGGCAGCGGCGCGTTCGGTATCCATGAGGGTCTGCTGCCAGGTGACAGCCCGGGAGCGCGGAAGAGTTACAGCGTGACCGGGAACGCCCATATCGGCAGCGCGGCCCGGACGAAGCAGAACGGCAAAGCGGTCTCTGATCCCCATGCCGGCACCTCGGCGCAGACCGCACACGCTGGTGGTGACATGCCACCGCTGGGGGTCGCGCCGTCGGTGCAGGGCAGCCTGAGTGGCAGCCTGTCCGATCTGAAGTGGGATCTGGCCGATGTCAATGGTGACGGGTTGCCGGACCGGGTCTATGACAACGGTGAGGTGCGGCTGAACCTGGGCTACCGGTTCGGCAAGCCTGAAGTGTGGCCTGGTGCCGGTGACCTCAATGACGGCTCTGGTGTCAGCAAAGGCAAGAACTTCGGATTCAACACCGGGGCCTATGGTTTCGCCGGTGGCGCCTCGTTCGAGAACGACAAGTCGAACACGAGCGCGTCGCTGGCCGATGTCAACGGTGACGGGCTGACCGACCGGGTGTTTTCCGGTCAGGGCAGTGGCCCGATCCGGGTCGCGCTGAACACCGGTGCGGGGTTCGCTGAGGCGGTGCCGTTCGGTGGCGGGTTCACCGGTGTTGCCGCCGACCGTAACGCCAGCCTGGGCGGCGGGGCGTATGTGGAGATCCCGATTTGTGTCCCGGCGTGTGTGGCCGTGGTCAATCCCGGCACCCACGCCACCGTGACCGGGGTCGGCCGCTCGGAACTGGGGCTGCGCGATATCAACGGTGACGGCTACCTGGACCACATCACCTCCAGCAGCGACGCGGCGATGACGGTGAAGGAGAATAAGACTGGTCGGACGAATTTGTTGAAGTCGGTGTCGCGTCCGTTGGG
>NZ_JBHLTC010000047.1:0-48446 GCF_042434725.1 Kribbella deserti
GGCGGCGTCAAGACCTCCAACGCCACGGTCTACCTGATCGACTCCGTGCTGATGCCGGCGTCCTGACCGACGCGCCAACCCCTCCCGCCGTACGGGAGGACCCGCTAGGGCGCCGACGTACGACGCCATAGCCGAACCACCTGATCGGGCGGCACTCCACCGGGGTGCCGCCCGATCGCGATCCCCGGCCGAAGCGATAACGGCCATGCTCTGCCTCCTCTATTCGTGGATCAACGCGCAGATCGAACCGCGCCGGGGGAAGCGGGCGGGCGAACGGCGCGGGGTGAGCCGAGCGAGGTAGCGGGCGGGGTGAAGCCGGTTGGCTGACCTGGGGTTGTAGCCAGCCACCGGTCCGGGAACGTCCCCTCCGTCCGAAGGGTCCTTCCAGTCAGCGGCTCGCCGCGAAGCGCCGTACAACCCGGTCCCGCAATACCACCGGCCCGCAATACCGCCCGGCGCCGCACGACCGCCTGGCGCCGCCCAACCCGTTCGCGTTCCGCGCGGACTGACCGGCTGTTCTGGGTCTGCCGGCGTGGCTGCGTCGACTGGTTCGAGGGTGTTATTCCAGGAGGGGGTGGATGGTTTGCAGGACTTGGGGGCTCAGGTCGGGGCGGAGGGTGGTGCCGTCGGTGTCGGTGAGGCGCTCCCAGTCGTTGTCGTGCACGAAGTAGACGTGTGGGCTGATTGGGCCGGGGTGGTTCGTGTAGGCATCGACGGCGAGGGTGCTCATGAGGGCCAGTGCCGCGACCAGGCTTTCGTCGCGGATGACGTGCAGCAGCAGACGATCTCGCGTGGGGATCGAGGCGAGCACGCCGTACGACGGGTTTTCGGTGAACAAGGTCTCGCGGAGCACTGTGTCGAGCACGAGTGCGCGGGAGGCGGCGAAGGGGGAATCGCCGATTTGCGCGACGACGGCGTCGTCGAACATCAGGTACTCCACGGTGTCGGTTAGGCGGCGCAGGTTCGCAAGGCCTGCGGTGAGCACCTCGCTTTTGCTCATGCCGAGGCGGTCTGGTTCGAGATGCAGGGCGATGGCGCCGTCGACTTGGGTCGCGGCCATCATGTGCACGCCAGGCAGGAACTGCGGCAGCTGGTCACACCAGTCGGCCGGAATGTTCTGCGCTGTGACAAGGCGCAGGTAGACCTCGCCCAGCGGATTCGCCGGTGGCAGTGGGGGATGGCCCACCCAGCGCACGAGTCGGTCGAAATGATCCTCGACGAGCTCCTGCCAGTGCTGCGATGGCTGCCCAGCGACGGACCGGGCCAGATTTGTCAGGCCGGCCACCGCGCCGTCGGCGGTGATCAACGCGCCGGCGCCGTCGTACCGCACGCGCAGCCCGCGCGTCGCGGCAGCCGCCTGCGCAAGTCGCACCAGGCGCTCGGCCGCCGCTCTGGACAGCGGCGCGAGCACCGGATCCAGTGATGTTGTCGAACTTCCCTTGGAGAACATGATGTCCACCTCCTCTTGGCAGGGAAGGTACGAGCGCGGATGCCCGAATTCGGGTCGAGTTCAGCCGCTGTGGATAACCGCCGTCGCGGCAAATGCGGCTTCTTGCGGTCAGGAGACGCGCGGATTGGGTTGCTGGAGGTGGGGTGGTTGGAGCGCGTGGGGCGGCACGTATCGTGCGGCGTGGTGGTGGTTGAAGGTGGGCCGGCATCGATGGTGGTGGGTTGCGGGGGACTGGAAGGAATGTGGATGTCTGAGGTTTTGGAGCCGCGGCCTACGTCGGCGGCCCGGTTGTCGTTGTCGCATATCACCGCTCAGAACGAGACGAACCTGGTCGGCACGGTGCACGGCGGCGTGATCATGACGCTGGTGGACTCGGTCGCGGGCGTGGTGGCCGCGCGGCATTCGGAGGGGCCGGCGGTGACGGTTTCGATGGATGAGATGACATTTCTGGTGCCGGTTCGGGTCGGGGATGTGGTGCATTTCAGCGCGCAGGTGAACTGGACCGGGTCGAGTTCGATGGAGGTGGGCGTCCGGATCACGGCGGATCGATGGGATTCGGTGACGCCGCAGGTGCATGTGGCTACGGCCTACCTGGTGTTCGTCGCGGTGGACGCTGAAGGTAAACCGCGGCGGGTGCCGCCGGTTCTGCCGGAGACCGAGAACGATCGCCGGCGTCATCGCGAGGCCGAAATCCGCCGTGAGCACCGGCTGGCCCGCCGCGCCGCGATCGTCGCCTCCCGCGCCCAGGAAGCCACCAGCACTCCGGAGACGCCCAGCACTCCGGAGACGGCCGGCGCCGTAGGCACCGTGAGCGCCTAGAAGTGCCTTCCGGCGCCGCAGTTGTGCGGGGTGTGGGGGCGTTGGGTGGGCAGGGTCCGCTGGCATGCTGATTGTCTCTAGTGCGCGTAGGCATCCATCGGCGGTTCTGCTGGTGGTGCAGCTTCTCGGAGTGCTGGTTTATCCGGCCATGGCGACCAGCGGCAGTGGTATCGGGCGGGTGGCGTTCGAAATCCTCGGCATCATCGTGCTCACGCTGGCGGTGTTCTCGGTCTGGCGACACCTGGATTGACCTGGGTCAGCGTCTGCCTCGGCCTTCCAGCCGTAGTGCTGTCGTTGATACGCCGCTTACAGCCTCTTGCGGTACATGCTGTCCGACCACGACGTCAGTACGGACGAGCTGTTCGCCACATCCGACCGCCGATCGCACCTGGATGGAGCTGCTGTTCCTCAGCTTCACCACTCTGTCGAGTACGTGGCTCAGCGACGTCGTACCGGTCAGCCCGTACGGACGATCCGTGGTGATGCTGGAACAGCTTGCAGGCTTGGGCTACGTCGCCATGGTGGTCTCCCGTCTCGTCTGCCTCACCCTGACCAGACGCGCCATCGAAAGAAGTAACAAGCCAAAGACCGGCGAAGTGGCCCGTGTCCGAGGTTCCTGACCACCTCAATCACTCAAGGATCCTCGGACACGGGCCACTAGGTGTCGATAAGTGGTTAGGCTTCGGGGATGGCGGAACCGCGTTGGCTGGATGAGAACGAGCAGAGGGCCTGGCGTGCGTTTATCGCGGCGCAGCGGGTGATCAACGGCAAGATCGAGCAGCAGTTGCAGCGCGACTCCGGTATGCCGCATACCTACTTCGAAATCCTGGTGCGGCTTTCGGATGCTCCCGACGGGCGGTTGCGGATGAGTGAGCTCGCGCTGGCCACGCTCGGTTCGCGCAGCCGGTTGTCGCATGCGGTCGACCGGCTGGAGAAGAACGGCTGGGTTCGCCGTCAGGACGTGGAGAGCGATCGGCGTGGCCAGGAGGCGGTGCTGACCGAGAAGGGCCGCGAGGTGCTTCGGGACGCGGCACCCGGTCATGTCGAGACGGTTCGCCAGTTGGTCTTCGACGCCCTGTCGCCGGAACAGGTCGCCCAGTTGTACGACATCTGCGCCACCTTGGCCGATCATGCCGGGGGCACGTACGACAAGGCCCAGTGGGAGAACAGCCCAGGCGTCGTACCGGCGGAGTGAGGCCACCGCGACGGCTTGGAGCCGTTGGTGAGAATGTGCAGTGATGAATATCCCCGCGTGGCGTCGTCGGCCGGCCGTACCGGTCCTGCTCTTGTCCCTGGCCCTGGTAACCGCCGGATGCGCCGACAACCCCACGGCGGGTCCGTCGCCCACGCCGCCACCGCTGCAGAGTTCAAGCGGCCCAACGAGTACGACGCTGCCCAAGCCGTCCGGCCAGACCAGCACGCCGACCACCTCGACGAAGCCGACCACCCCGGGTAGCAACTGCATCCGCAAGGTGATTTCGGCCATGTCGTTGCGGGAGCAGGCCGCCCAACTGGTCATGAGCGGCGTACGCGCCACCGGCGTGCGCTCGTCTGAGCGGTCCACCCTGCGCGCCGAGCAGCCTGGCGGCGTACTGCTGATGGGCGCGGGTGGCAGCGTCGCGGAGGTCCGGGACGTTGTCCATGACGCGGTTGGTGCGGTCGGCCGGGAGTACGGCGTCCAGCCCTTGGTGGCGGCGGACCAGGAAGGCGGCAAGGTGCAACGCCTTCGCGGCAGCGGGTTCGAGCGGATCCCCTCCGCGCGGGAGCAGGGCACCTGGACCAGCGCGCGCCTGACCGCGAAAGCCGCCGCCTGGGCGCGCGAACTCGCCGGCGTCGGGGTGAACGTCGACCTGGCGCCCGTCGCGGACGTCGTACCGGCTTCAGTGGGCGACCGGAACGAGCCGATCGGGGCTCTCGACCGGAACTTCGGCAGTACGCCGGACACCGTCAGCGGGCCCGTCGCCGCCTTCGTGCGGGGGATGAGCTCGGCAGGCGTGATGACCTCGGTCAAGCACTTCCCGGGCCTCGGGCGGGTCCGCGGCAACACCGACTTCTCCGCCGGGGTGGTCGACGGCGTCACCACGCGGAACGATCCGCTGCTCAAACCGTTCGCGGCAGGTATCGCGGCCGGGACCGACATGGTGATGATCGCCACAGCCACCTACACGCGGATCGACCCGCAACAGCGGGCCGTGTTCTCCCCGATCGTGATCCGGGACCTGCTCCGTGGGGATCTCGGGTACGGCGGTGTGGTCATCTCGGACGACCTGGGGGTCGCCGCCGAGGTCAAGGCCGTCCCGGTCGGGCAGCGGGCCACCCGGTTCGTCGCCGCGGGCGGGGACATCGTGATCACGGCGGACGCCGGGCTGGTGCGGCCGATGGTGGACGCGCTGGTCGCGAAGGCCGATGCCGATCCGGTTTTCGCCCGGCAACTCGGGCAGAGCGTTCAGCGGGTGCTTGCGCTGAAGGAACGCCGTGACCTGGTCAAATGTGATCAATGACCCAACCTGAGCACGAACCCGACTACCGCTTCACGCTGGCCAACGAGCGGACCTATCTCGCGTACCTGCGTACGGCGCTGGCCTGCTACGCCGGTGGATTGTCGGCGGTTCAGTTCCTTGAGGTCGACGGGGAGCGAACGCTATCCAAGGTGATCGGCGTGGTGCTGGTACTCACCGGCATGGTCGCCACGCTCGGCGCCTGGCAGCGCTGGCGGCGGAACACGGCCGCGATGCGTCAGGATGCGCCGTTGCCGGCCAGCCGATTGCCGCTGCTGTTCGCGGTGACCCTCGGTCTCGTCGGGCTGGCCGGCCTGCTCTTCAGCCTGCTTCGATGACCACGGCAACCATCGCGTCAATGCCCGTCGGCCACGGCGGAAGGCCCACGCCCATTCAGCGCGGCACAGCGGCATGACCAGGGATCCGGGCCTGCAACCCGAGCGCACGTTGCTCGCCTGGCGCCGTACCGCGCTCGGCCTGATGGCGAACGCCGTCCTGCTGATCGCTTCCGGCGCAGGGACTTCGCCGGTGCGGCTCGGCCTCGGCATCGTGGTGGCGGTGGTCGCGCTCTGCTGCTGGGCGGCGGTCGGCGCCGTCTATCGCAACCTGCACAGGTCGTCGCAGGCACCCAACCTCGGATCGGAGCGGGTACTGCGGCTCGCGGCCGGAATCGTGCTCATGGTGGGCCTTTTCGATCTGTACGCGGTAGTAACACGCTGAGACGGCGCTGTCACGCTTAAGTCGGTCTCAGGCGGGGAATTCAACCACCCGGAGTAATTTGACCGGGCAGATGCATCGTCAGGGGTCAGTTGCCCCTAGCATGTTCCTGGCTTGTCCCTCGTTCATCCGGAGTTTGAAGTGCCGTTACGTCTGCGTCCGAACGACCCGACGTTCTACGATCTCTTCGCCGAATCCGCGAACCATCTGGTTGATGGTTCCCGGATCCTCGCCGATCTGCTGGACACCAGCGCGGGCTCCGGCCTCGACGCCAGCGGTGAGATCGCCCGCCAGATGAAGGATGCCGAACACGCGGCTGATGAGACCACCCACGCGATCATCAAACGGGTGAACTCGACCTTCGTCACGCCGTTCGACCGCGAGGACATCTATCGCCTCGCGTCGGACCTCGACGATGTCATGGACTACATGGAAGAGGCGGTCGACTCGATCCACCTCTTCGGCCTCGAGAACCTGCCGGCCGAGGTGGCCGAGCAGATCGAGGTGCTGCAGCGGGCCGCCTCGCTCACCGCCGAGACGATGCCGCGGCTGCGCACGATGAAGGACCTGGCGGAGTACTGGATCGAGATCAACCGGCTGGAGAACACCGGTGACCAGGTCCACCGCCGCATCATCGCGAAGCTGTTCAGCGGCGAGTTCGACGCGCTGACCGTGATGAAGGTCAAGTCCGTGGTCGATCTGTTCGAGGCCGCCATCGACGCGTTCGAGCACGTCGCGAACACGGTCGAGCAGATCGCCGTCAAGGAGAGCTGACGGGTGGAGCTCGCACTCGTCGTGGCGGTCATCGTGATCGCCCTGGCGTTCGACTACACGAACGGCTTCCACGACGCGGCCAACGCGATCGCCACCTCGGTGTCGACCCGGGCGCTGACGCCGCGGGTCGCGCTGATCATGGCCGCGGTGGCGAACTTCGCCGGTGGCATCGTCGGTACCGGCGTCGCCGCCACGGTCGGCAAGGGCATCATCACCGCCCCGACCGGTACGCACGGCCTGGTGATCGTGTTGTCGGCGCTGATCGGCGCCATCGTCTGGAACCTGATCACCTGGTACTACGGCCTGCCGTCCTCGTCCTCGCACGCGCTGATCGGTGGTCTGACCGGCGCGGGTATCGCCTCGTCCAGCACCGTGCTGTGGCAGGGCATCCTGGACAAGGTCGTCATCCCGATGGTGGTGTCACCGCTGGTCGGTTTCCTCGGCGCCTTCGTGCTGATGACCGCCATTCTGTGGTTCTTCCGGCGGCGGAACCCCGGCCGGGTCACCCGCGGCTTCCGGATCGCGCAGTCGGTCTCTGCGGCGGCGATGGCTTTCGGGCACGGTCTGCAGGACGCGCAGAAGACCATGGGCGTCATCTTCCTGGCGCTGCTGACCGCCGGACATGTCCGGCCCGAGGACCCGATCCCGCTGTGGGTCGTGCTCGCGGCAGCCGGCGCGATCTCGCTCGGCACGTACTCGGGTGGCTGGCGGATCATGCGCACGCTGGGCCGTCGCATCATCGCCCTCGACCCGCCGCGCGGATTCGCCGCGGAGGCCACCGCTGCCTCGGTGCTGTACGTGATGGCGATCGCGCTGCACGCCCCGGTCTCGACCACCCACACCATCACCACGTCGATCATGGGCGCGGGCGCCACCAAGCGCGTCTCGGCCGTTCGCTGGGGTGTTGCCCGCGGCATCGTCACCGCCTGGGTGCTGACGATCCCGGCGGCAGGTGCGGTGGCCGCGGTCACCTATTTCATCGCACACCTGTTCTTGGAGTAATACCCAGTTCATCCCGGCACCGCCGCGCCACGTCCGTACGACGACGTGCCGCGGCGGCGCCGGCATGGACGACGAACCAGCCGCCGGATCGACGCAGTACGCGACAGCTAACCGGACCGCGGGACCGCCGACGGGGTGGGAAGAGCAGGCAACGGCGGGATGGCCATCGCCGTGGTGTCGGTCAGTTGGACCGTGACCGGTTCGATGCTGCCGACGAGGGCGGCATCGAACCGGTGGAGCCGGCCGGTCGCATCCACGTAGTACTTCAGCTTGCTCTCCCGGCCCCCTTCGGCTGGTCCGGTGAAGATGTCCAACGACTGTCCGCCGGTCGTCGTCGTACCGACCCAGCGTGCGCCGTTCTGCCTTAGCAGCAACGGGTTCTCCGGACGGTCGGCCGCCAGGTTGAGAACCAGCGCCAGCGCCACGTCCAAGCTCGACCGGCTGGCCTGCAGCGGGCGAACCCGCCATCCGTCCGCCGGTGCTCGCCCGGGCAGCCCGGCCACCGCGCCGGTCCGGATCGCCAGCGAACCCAGGCTCCACTTGATCAGGCCGGTACCGGCCGTCGGCGAACTGATCCGGGCATAACCAAGGTGCCCACCCCAGTCGACCCGGCCGTCCAACTCGAACCGCGGGTCGCCCGGAACGGTCATCCGGAACGCGGCCCACCGCCGGTCGTAGTTGTTGAACCGGACGACCGCGAGCCGCTCGGCCTCGGCCACGCTGACCGGCCTCGAAGCCGGCGCCGGCTCCGGTTCGGCCGCACGGCCACAGCCGGCCAGCCCGAGGCACACCAGCAAGCAGGCCAGAATCGCCGCCACCCCACGGTTCGATCTGCTCATCGCGCTCGCACCCGTTCCGCGAACAGCGTGGCCGCAGGCACCGGCAACCGCAGCCAGTCCGGCGTCTGGGCCGCCGGCCTGCCCAGCTCCCCTTCCGGCATCCCGGGCTGCCGCGGTGGCGTCCCCACCGCGCGGAACGAGATTCCCGCCGGTTCGACCACCGGTGGCATCCGCACACCAGCCCGCGCCACGGCCGCCGTACCTGCGGAGCACCGCCACTGCGACACCAGCCCGGCCGGCAGCGTTCGCCAGGATCCGGCCGTCTCCAAGCAGTTCCCCACCCCCGGCGCCCGCTTGGTCGCCGTATAGGCCAGATCGAGCGCGTTGCCCTCGGCAACGTTGCCGGTCAGCCGGTTCCGGATCGGCGCGATGTCCTCCGACGACCCGATCGCGATGCCGGCGGCCGGGTGGGCCGTGACACGGTTGTTGCGAACCTGATTCCGCTGCCCCCCGGCGACTCCGATGCCGACCCCGAATGCGCCGTCGGCCTGCGCGGGAGTCTTCGGCTCGCTGTTGGCCGTCACCAGGTTGCCGGCGATAACGGCGTCCTGCTGCGGCACAAACGCCTCCTGGTAGTCCGAAAGAATCGTCAGCCCGACCCGGTTGTGGGAGAAGCGGTTCCGCACGACGTACACCTCCTGGCTCGCGTTGGCCTGTTCGTAGCCGACGGCGTTGAACTCGCCGACGTTGTCGCGGACCACGATCCGGCAAGGCTTGCACTGGCCGACGTAGAACCCGGAGTCGGCGTGGCCGGAGGCGTAGCTCTGCTCGATCACGCCGTCGAAGGCGTCGAAGGCGTAGACGCCGTACAGACCGTTGTTCGCCGCGGTGACGTATCGCACCGCGAAGCCTTTGACCGGAGGGAACTTCGCCGGATCGAGCCGGTGGTAACCGTCGCTACCGCGTGCCAGCCCGCCACTGTCGTCTCGCATCCCCGTCACCAGTACGCCGTTGAGGTTGTGACCGCGGACGGTCAGGTTCTCGACGACCACCCGATCGGCGGTGACCACGATGCCGTTGCTGCGCAGACCTTCACCATCGATGACGACGGAGTTGCGATCTGTGCCGCGCACGGTGACGCCGGCCTTGTCGACCTGAACCGATTCGCGATACACGCCTGGCGACACCAGAACCGTGTCGCCAGGCCGTGCCGCGGCGAGGGCATCGCCGATGGTCGCGGCCCGGCCGGGGACCTCGATCGTCACCGGGCCGCCGCCCTCGGGCTCTCCCGGCGACGCACACGATGCCATCACCAGCCCCAGCACGACACCGGTTGCCGTCAGGCGGACCAGGTCTCTATACGATCTCGGCATGGAGCTCCCATCACAGAGTGAAGTTGATCGATTACTCAGCCGACGGCTGTTGCTCGCCGGTGGATTGGCCGCCGGCGCCGCCGGCTGTTCGGTCGACCGAACTCAGGTGGCCGCTCCGGTTGACCACCCCGGTACGGCGACCGTCGCGGCCGCAGGCAGACATCAGGCCGGTATCGCGTCGCCGCCCGATCAGCAGGCGCACGTGACGATCCGGATCGCCGACCTGACCAGCCGGCCCGGCCTCGCCACGACGCTGGCCCGACTCGGCCGGCGAATCCTGTCGCTGACAGCGGGCACCGATGCGCACCTGGCCGGCCTCCCGGTCAGCCGCCTGACGGTGACCGTCGGCCTCGGACCAGCCGTCGTCCGCGATCTGCTCGGGCCGGCCGCGCCCGGCGCCCAGGACTTGCCACGCTTCGGCCGCGAGGAGATTCCCGCTGAGCACCGCGGCGGCGATCTGCTCATCCAGATCTGTGCCGACGATCCCGCGATCGCCACACTCGCCGACCAGAGCATCGCCGCCGTCCTTGGGACGGCCGCGACCACCCGATGGCAGTCCAACGGTGTCCGCGGTTTCGTCGACGCTTCCGGCGCGCGGAACCTGCTCGGCTTCTACGACGGCGTCAACGTTCCGCGCACCCAGCCGGAGCTCGATCACGACGTCTGGCTCGACGGCCCGGCGGCCGTCCGCGGCGGTACGATCGCCGTCGTCCGGCTGATTCGGCTGGATATCGACCGATTCACCCGGCAGCCCGTCGTCGCTCAGGAACGGGCCATCGGCCGCCGTCGCTCGGACGGTGCGCCACTGTCCGGTGGCACCATTGGGACCGCCCCCGACCTGAATGCCAAAACCGACGACGGTCGTTATCTGATTCCGGTCGACGCTCATGTGCGCCGGGCACATCCGCTGCCGAGTGGCGCGGACGGCTTGATGCTGCGCCGCAGCTACTCCTATGCCCACGGGGCCGGCGACCAGGGCCTGATCTTCATCTCGTTCCAGCGGACTCTGCGGACGTTCATCCGCACCCAGCAGCGGCTGGACGAGCAGGACGCGCTGATGGCCTTCGCCACCACGACGGCCTCCGGGACGTTCCTCATCCTGCCGGGCTTCGACAGCACCCATTCGCTCGGTTCCACTCTCTTCTCGCGCTGACCACTCCCGCCATCGTGCGTCCAGGCGGACGCACGACCGCGGCAGTGGCCGTGACCACGGCGGCTCGGTCTTGGCCGGGACGTCCTCGTCCCGGCCAAGTCGCCGCGGTCACGGCCGGCTCACAACATCACTCCTGGAGTGACTCCCCTGCCCGGCGACGAGCCAGCAGCAGCGCCACCGCTCCCGCGAGGAGCAGCAGGAGACCCAGCCCGGCCAGCGGCCACGTCACCGACGTGCCCGTGTCGGCGAGGTCGTCGTCTCCAGGCACTGTCGCCACCGTGCACACGCCGGCATCCACCGTGCGGACGGAACGGTGACCCGGCCCGACCTTCACCGCGGCGGTCCTCATCGTGTCCCGGTGAGCGTCGGAGTCGACCGAATCGTCGTCCCCGGCGTCCACCTTCGTGAGGCCACAGTCGGTGTACTGGCCGGACAGGTCGCCCAGGTCGAACTCCACCCGGTAGCTGCCGTCCCGCAGACCGCTGAACAGGTACTCACCCTCCTTGTCCGTCACGCGGCAGTCGGGCAGTCCGTCACGGTCGGCATCGACCGGCCGGCCCGAGCTGTCGAGCAGGCAGACCCGGACCTTGGGCAGCCCTGGCTCACCGTCGTCCTGGATGCCGTCCCGGTCCTTGTCGACCCAGACCCGATCACCGAGCTGGTTGCCGACGCAGACGCCGGCGTCGAGGGTGAGATCGGCCCGGCGGCCCACTCCGAGCTTGGTCACCGGCGTGGTCTTCGACAGCAGGTCGGCATCGGAGTCGACCTTGTCGTCGTTCCCCGCGTCGGCCACCGTCAGTCCACAGCGCCGGTACGGCAGCGCGATCTTGGAGATGTTGAACCGCACCTTGTACTCGCCGTCCGGCAGGTTGTCGAACAGGTACCGGCCGTCGCGAGCCGTGGTCACACAGTCACGCTTGCCATCGCCGTTCAGGTCGACCGACTCGCCTTCCTTGTCGAGCAGGCAGACCCGGACACCGCTGACGCCCTTCTCCTTCGGGTCCTGAACGCCGTCACCGTCGGAATCGATCCACACGTAGTCACCGAGCTTGTTCGTCGCGACGACCACACCGGCGTCGATCGACAGGTCCTTCGGGTTGGTGCCGGGGTCCAGCGTGAAGACCGGAGTGGTCCCGATCTTCGGGTCCTCCCGCGGCGTGTTCACATTTGAGTCCTTCGCCCGATCCGTTCCGGCCCGCGGCTTGGTGAAGTCGTCATCGCCACTCGCCGGCAGTGTGAACCGGACGATGTACTGCTTGCACGGCACACCCGTGAACAGGTACTTGCCGTCGGTACCAGTGGTCGCGGCCGGCACCACCGAGCCGTCCGGTCGCTTCGCGGGCGATCCGTCCGGGTTCAGCAGCTCGACCTTGACGCCACCGACGCCAGGCTCGCCGGCATCTTGTACGCCGTCGCGATCGCGGTCACGCCAGACGAAGTCACCGGTGGCGCACTCCGGCTGAACCGTCACGCCGGCATCGATCGTCAGATCCTGCTGGTTCGACTCCGGGTTCAGCGTGAAGACCGGCGTGGTCCCGATCTTCGGGTTGTCCTGCGCCGGCTTCGGGTTCGAGTCGACGGCACGATCCGTACCGGCCAACGGCTTGGTGAACCCGTCCTTGGTGCCGTCCGGCAACGTGAACCGGACGATGTACTGCTGGCACGGCAGGCTTCCGAAGGCGTACTTGCCGTCGTCGCCGGTCGTCGTCGCCGGTACGGCGGAGCCGTCGGCACCCTTCGCGGGCGTGCCGTCCGGGTTCAGCAGCTCGACCTTCACGCCACTGACCGCGGGCTCACCCTCGTCCTGGACGCCATCGCGATCCAGGTCACGCCAGACGTAGTCACCCATGGCGCACAGCTGCTGGGTCACCACCCCGGCGTCGATGGTGACGTCCGACGGGTTGTCGCCGGACACCGTGAACGGCGCGGTGTCAGCGGTCAGCGGGTCGAGCAACGAGGGAGTCGGGTTCGAGTCCTTCGCGCTGTCGTCGCCGGACTCCACGGTGGTGAAGGAGTAGCCCGAGCCGGCCGGCAGGACGAACCTGACGATGTACTCGGCGCACGGCACCTGGGCGAATCGGTAGGCGCCGTCGGCACCAGTGGTTGCCTCGGGCACCGGTTGACCGTCGGCTCCGGTGGCCGGGGTGCCGTCGGGGTTGCGCAGGCTCACCTTGACGCCTTCGACACCGGCTTCGCCATCGTCTTGGACGCCATCGCGATCCGCGTCCAGCCAGACGAAGTCGCCGACCGAGCAGAGCGCGGTGAGGCCGGCGTCGATGGTGTGGTCACTCTCGCCGTTCACCGTTGGTGCGGTGACCTTGGCCGATCCCTCACATCCCCGTGCGCCGCTGCCCGGCGTCACGTCGGAGTCGATCGTTGTGTCGTCACCGGCATCCGCCTGGGTGAACACCAAGGTGCTCGCGTCGGGCGTGCCGGGAACCTTCGAGGTGTCAGCCGAACAGGCGTTGAACTTCACCGTGTACTTCGCACCCGGCGTGATCTGCTCGGACCGCCCGATACCACCGAAGTAGTACTCGCACTTGGCATCCGTCGTGGTCGAACCAACGGTCGCGCCCGAAGCGTCGACCAGCGAGACACCGGTACCTGGCAGGCAGGCCTCGCCGGGGCCCTGCGTGCCGTCCTTGTTCTGGTCGAACCAGACCCGGTTGCCGATCTGGATGGGCGCTAGATCGGCCAGCACCTCCAGATCACCGAGACCACCGGACTTACCGAGGCCGTTGGTGCTGTTGTAGCGATTGTCATCCGTACCGCGATAGGCGATCTCCAGACCGCGGCCGCGGCCGTCGTTGCCGGCCCCCTTGCCGTTCACCCGGTCGAACCAGCTGACACCAGCGCTGTAGACATGGATCGGGTCGAAGACCGTCGAAGCGATGTCCGGCTGCTGTTTCGCGTAGGCCAGACCACCGAGCGCGGTCTCCTGATGCGGCGAATCCTTGTTCCAGAACTCACCAGGGAAGAACTCGCGGACCGTCTCCGCCTGGTTACCGCTGTTGGCCGGGGTGGCGTTGTTCCGGCACTCGAAGACGTACGCGTCGCCCTCCTTACAGGCGCGGTAGATATCGCCACCACTGACCGCGTCGATCCAGCGGTAGTCACCTTCCACCGGGCTGAAGGCGTTGGCGCCGTATTGGTCGGCGAAACGATCCCGGAAGCCCAGGATCATCGACCCGTCCCGGTCGAAGGCGATGTCCGACAGCATCGGCGACGGGTATACCACGTTGCCGACCGGCGGTGTCTTCTCGCCACCCCACTTCTCCGGCGAGAAGGTGGAAAGCCAGGGGTTCCAGTGCGAGATGACGTCCGGCCGCGCGTTGCCGGTCTGCGGCATGCCACGCTCGAAGTCCAGTGGCGTGACCAGCTTCTGGGTGAACGACGTACCGTTCGCCGAGGCGTACACGACCGCCTTCAGGTCCGCACGGGCTCCGGTCGTCTCGGCCGAGCAGACCCCGCCGACGTACAACTGACCGTCTTGGTAGCCGAGGCCGAACGGACGCCAGTCCACCGCGGCCTTGCAGTCCGGCGCGGGGATGGGCGTCGTGCTGGTCTGGGTGGCCGACTCGCCGGTCGCGTCGAACGTCACCAAGCTCTTGGTGGCGAGATTGACCGCGTACAGCGTCTTGCCGTCCTCGGAGATCTCGAGGTCACCGAGACCCTCCTTGCCGGGTGCGTCCAGCATCCCGGCGTCCTTGTTGATGTTCGCGGTGTCGTGGGCCGTGCCACCGACGCCGGGAACCGTCGCGAACAGCTTCGGCGCCGACGAACCGTCCGCGGGCACAACGTAGATCGCGCCCTGGCCACCCGGGCCGTACAGCGTGTGCCGCTTGGTCAGCGCGCCGACGAAGATCCGCTTGCGGGCCTTGTCGAACGCGACACCATACGTCGCGCCGATCTGGGCCTGGGTTGCCAGCGTTTTGGGAGCTGCCTGGTCACGAGAGTTGTACGGGAAGGTGACCAGCGCGCGGTCGTCCGTCGCACGCTCCGGGTTGGCCTGGATGGGCAGCACGAGTCCAGGGTTCTCCTGGGCATAGTCGGCCGGGTTCCAGACTCCCATCGTGACGGTGCTGGTCGCGCCGTCTGCGACGTTGACGAACTCGGTGAGGCTGGCCAGATCGCCGTGAGCCGGCGCCGGCAGTAGGTGCTTCAGCGCGGCCGGGATCTCGGCCGAGACCCGCCAGTTGCCGGCCGCGAGATCGGCGAAGGTCGCCGTACCGTCCGCGTTGGTGTTCGTGGTGGTCGTTGCTCCGCTGTCGTTCCGGACGGTGACCGGGATGCCGGCCACGCCCTTCTCGATCGCCTCGTCGAGCGAGCCATTTCCGGTCAGCTCGTTGACCACGTTCACCGTGATCGTCGCCGCCGTCGCCCGCTGGCCGCCGGCGGCGGCCGGTTGTGCCGTTGTGGTGAAGAGTGCCGCTACTACGGCCAGTGCAGCCGTCGCACCCGCGAATCGACGGCTTCGCCGTGAGCCTGACGGTCCGCTCGAGCGGACCGCGCGCGCTGAGAACGCGCCGATCCCTGGACCCCGTGACAATCGCATGTAGACCTTCCCAGTTCAGAACCAAAGTGGTTGCCGTTCGTTCTCGCGACACGGCGCTGGGCACCGGGCCGCGAGTCCGGGTGGACACGACAGAACCGGCCGGTGGGGACCGGCCGAGGCTGACACGTCGTACCCGTCAGCTGACCCGATGGAGATAGGCCCGCCATAGAAATCAACCTGCCCCGAGACCTGGCGGGGGTCATCGGGGCTGGTTACTCGCGTTGCGGGTTCGGCCGACCGGGACTTGTCGACCGGAGCCTTCTTTCCCCACAGCCGGGGCAGAAGGTCGATCAGCATGCCAACGGAACGGAATGGAGCCCGCAGTACTGATCAACGCCGCAGAGCACGCGGAGTCACGCAACGAGCGCATACAGTTTGCGCTCAGCGCCTCGCCGCCGACCGTCCTGGGGACGATTGAGTCGCCGCGCCGCCCAATGGGCCTGCGAACCTCGACCGGACTTGCGCAGAACAATCCTCGGCATCGCGCGGCGGTGCCATGGATGGCGGCTGGCCGGCGGCGGATCACTGAGAACCAGACCGCGGCTCTTCCCGATCGCAGGGCGAAGAGCATCCGTGCAGCGGTGGCCGAGTATGAGTCCGGCTATCTGCGGGTTGACGGCTGGATCGAGTCATCCCCGCAGGGCACTAGCCTCTCTCGGTACGACGGCGGAGTTCTTCCTGGTCGAGGATCTCGGCCTGCTCGGGTGTAGGTGCGCTACCGCCGTACGACGCGGGCAGCCACCATGAGCCCGGGGGTTGCTCGATCTCGGGGTAGGCCCGGATGGTCCGGTCGAGCATGCCTGCCATCGTGGTGCGCAGGTGGGTCGTGGCCTCGGTCGGATCGTCCTCGCGGGTCACCGTGATCGGCTCGCCGACGGTGATCGCGATGGTCTTGCCGCGGGAGAAGTCGCGCGGGTGGTCCTTCGTCATGATGCGCTGTGTGCCCCACAACACCATCGGGATCACCGGCACCCCGGCGGCCGCGGCCATCCGTACGGTGCCGGTCTTGAACTCCTTCAGCTCGAACGAGCGGCTGATGGTGGCTTCGGGGAACACGCCGACCACCTCGCCCTCGCCGAGCAGGCGCAACGCCTCGCGGTACGAGGCGGAACCGGCGCCGCGGTCCACCGCGACGTGGTGCATACCGCGCATCAGCGGACCGGCGATGCGGTTGCGGAAGATGGCCTCCTTGGCCATGAACCGGACCAGCCGCTTACTCGGCTGGGCGCCGAAACCGCCGAGCACGAAATCGATATAGCTGACGTGGTTGACCGCCAGGACGGCGGCACCGGAACGCGGAATGTGCTCGGTACCGGTCATCTGGAACTTGAAGTTCAGCACCTTGAACAGGGTCTTGGCGGTAAGGACCACTGGTGGGTACACGATGTCGCGCATGACCTGACGTTACCTGCCGCGGGGAATCCCGCCACTGTCAGCGCCGTCACAGTCCGGCGACGCGCGGACACGGCTCCGGACAGCGGCGACGCGGGATACAGTCGACGGCGACAAGTTGATACGCGGGAGCTCGCACCGAAGCGGGCTGAGAGGGCGGCTGGACTGCGCGCTCTCGTCGGACGGCCAAGGCAGTACGGGCCGCCGGGCGGGAGGCGAACCGGCGCCGCCGACCGCCGAACCTGTCCGGGTAATTCCGGCGTAGGGAGCACGAATCGTGACATCAGTTCAGCAGCCTGTCCAGCCGTCCGTCACCACCGGCCCGATCTCGGGATCGAGCAAGATCTACACCGAGTACGACGGCCTCAAAGTCCCGTCGCGACGGGTCAACCTGACCAACGGCGAACACTTCGACCTGTACGACACCTCCGGGCCGTACACCGACGAGAACGCCGAGATCGACGTCCAGAAGGGCCTTCCGCCGCTGCGGGCGGACTGGGTGGCGGGCCGTCCGCGGCTCACCCAGCTTGCGCACGCGCGGGCCGGCACCATCACCGAGGAGATGCGGTACATCGCGGCCCGGGAGGGCTTCGATCCCGAGTTCGTCCGGGCGGAGGTGGCCCGCGGTCGCGCGGTCATTCCGGTGAACCACAACCATCCCGAGTCCGAACCGATGATCATCGGCAAGAAATTCCTGGTGAAGGTCAACGCCAACATCGGCAACTCCGCGGTCACCTCGTCGATCGCGGAAGAGGTGGAGAAGCTCGTCTGGGCCACTCGCTGGGGCGCCGACACGGTGATGGACCTGTCCACCGGCAAGAACATCCACGAGACGCGCGAGTGGATCCTGCGCAACTCGCCCGTGCCGATCGGCACCGTGCCGCTTTACCAGGCCCTGGAGAAGGTGAACGGCGATCCGGCCCAGCTGTCCTGGGAGGTCTATCGCGACACGGTGATCGAGCAGTGCGAGCAGGGCGTCGACTACATGACGGTGCACGCCGGCGTACTGCTGCGGTACGTGCCGCTGACCGCCCAGCGCATCACCGGGATCGTCTCGCGCGGTGGTTCGATCATGGCCGCCTGGTGTCTCGCGCATCACCAGGAATCCTTCCTGTACACGCATTTCGCCGAGCTGTGCGAGATCCTGCGCGAGTACGACGTGACCTTCTCCCTCGGCGACGGACTCCGGCCGGGGTGTATCGCCGACGCGAACGACGCGGCCCAGTTCGCCGAACTGCGCACGCTGGGCGAATTGACCAAGATCGCCTGGGAACATGACGTCCAGGTGATGATCGAAGGCCCGGGGCATGTTCCGATGCACAAGATCGCGGAGAACGTGCGGCTGGAGGAAGAGCTCTGCGGCGAAGCGCCGTTCTACACATTGGGGCCGTTGGCAACGGATGTCGCGCCGGCGTACGACCACATCACCAGCGCGATCGGCGCGGCCCAGATCGGCTGGCTCGGTACGGCGATGCTCTGCTACGTCACGCCGAAGGAACACCTCGGCCTCCCGGATCGCGACGACGTGAAAACCGGCGTGATCACGTACAAGATCGCCGCCCACGCCGCCGATCTGGCGAAGGGCCATCCGAACGCGCAAGCCTGGGACGACGCCTTGTCCCGGGCGCGGTTCGAATTCCGCTGGGAGGACCAGTTCAACCTCTCGCTGGATCCGGACACGGCCCGCTCGTACCATGACGAGACGTTGCCGGTCGAGGCGGCGAAAACCGCGCACTTCTGCTCGATGTGCGGGCCGAAGTTCTGCTCGATGCGGATCACCGCGGACATTCGCAAGTACGCCGAGGAGCGCGGACTCACCTCCACCGAGGCGATCGAGGCGGGCTTCCAGGAAATGTCCGAAACCTTCGTAGCCAACAAGTCCCAGGTCTACCTCCCCGTAGTCCAGTAGCGCTCGCACGACCACAGCCGGGGCCTCGCCGTGACAACACGGCGGGCCCCGGCCATCGTTGGTCCTAAGAGTCCGATGAACGGCGACACGCCTGGTCACAAGGGTCCGATGAACGGTGTGCACGGTGTGTCACTGGGGGGAGGTTAAGGCTCAGGGCTTCAATGACGGGGGGGAAGGTTGTAGGCTTAACGGCGGGGAATGAAGGGAGTGCGCGTGGTCTACGTGTTGACCGTTGACCAGCGGGACAGCCGGCGTACTGCTGATCTGGTGCCGGAGTTGCTCGCGCGCCTCAATGCCTCCCCACGACGGCCCGGATTGTTGCGGCGCTTCGAGCGTACCGCTGGGGACGAGGTTCAGGGAGTGTTCTCCGCGGCCGGGCCCGCGATCGACGTTGTCGTGGAGCTTCTCCGGACAGACCGGTGGAACATAGGGGTGGGCGCCGGGCCGGTGCTGGAACCGCTGCCGCGAAGTACCCGGGCCGGGCAAGGGCCTGCGTTTGTGCATGCGCGGGACGCCGTCACCAAGGCCAAGTCGAGCCCGCACCACGTGAACGTCGAGGGCAGCGATGCCCGGCAGGCGGAACAGGTCGAGACCGTGCTCTGGTTGCTGGCCTCGGTATTGCGCCGCCGGAGCCAGCGCGGCTGGGAAGTGGCTGATCTGCTGGCCGCGGGGATGTCCCGCAGCGAGGTCGGCGCGAAGCTCGGCATCAGCCAGTCGGCGGTCACACAACGGGCCCAGGCGGCGGGGATAGCCGAGGAAGTGCGTGGCAGGGCCCTGGCGACGGAGCTGCTGAGTGTGGCCGACGTGGGCGTGCCTTCCTGAGTCGTCGGTGCGGGCAGGGCAGAGTGCTGGTGTCGACAGAGGGGACAGGGGCCGATGACCGTTGTGGTGCTGGTGGTGACCGGCGTTGGCCTGGTGCTGGCCGGGTTCGCCTGGTGGCCGCGGTCGGGCTCGCCGTTCCAGGGCGCGCTGAGCGCGGCGATGCTCGCGGCGCTGGCGACGGTGGGCGGCTTGTTGCTGTTCCGCCCGGAGGGTACGGCGGACTGGAGCTGGAACGCCCGGGCGTGGTTGATCCTTGTCGCCGGGGCTCTCGCGGTGGTCGGAGGCGGCCCGCTGACGACGTCGGTGCTGGCCTTGGTCGACCGCGGATCGCTCGCCACCCAGCAAGCCGGTGAAATCCTTCGTGGGGGCGCGTTGATCGGCGCGCTCGAGCGTGGCGCGGTCTTCGCCGCACTGGTGTCGGGATGGCCCGAGGGTGTCGCGATCACCCTGGCCATCAAGGGCCTCGCGCGGTACCCGGAACTGAGCGATCCGGACCGGGCCGACCCGGACAAGCCGGACCCACGAGCCGCGCGGGCCGTCGCAGAGCGGTTCATCATCGGGACGTTCACCAGTGTGCTCTGGGCTGCCGGCTGTGCGGGCCTGCTGCTCAGATGAGTGTGTACGCCCAGCACGGGTACGCCGTTCGGTTCGACTGGGGCCTGCGCGGAGCTGAGGAATGCGCTCCCGGGTCATCGGTAGTGGCTGTGGTGGACGTGCTGTCGTTCACGACCGCGACGACCGTGGCGGTCGAACACGGCATCGACGTACTGCCCTATCGGTGGCGGGACGAGTCCGCCATCGCTTACGCGGTTGAGAACCAGGCGGAGCTTGCGGTCGGGAGGTCCCAGGCTGGGCCGGGGCAGATCAGCCTGTCGCCGGTGACGCTTCAAGCCGCACAAGGGATTCGCCGCGTCGTACTGCCGTCGCCTAACGGGTCCACCATCTCGCAGTACGTTGCTGGGCTTGGAAGCGTTGTGGTCGCCGTGTCACTTCGGAACGCTTCGGCCGCCGCGAGGTGGGTGCGGGCGCAGGAGGGCGTGGTGACGGTTATAGCCGGTGGCGAGAAGTGGCCCGGGGGAGAGTTGCGCCCAGCGGTTGAGGATCTATGGGGTGCTGGAGCGTTCTTGGCGGCGCTTGAGGCGGACGGCCTGTCTCCGGAGGCTTCAGCGGCTGTAGGGGCCTTTGAGGCGGTAGACGATGTACGAGAGGCCTTGCTCGGTAGTGCGAGTGGGCGCGAGTTGGTTGCCCTGGGCTACCAGCAGGATGTGGAGCTCGCCGCCGGGTACGACGCGACGCAGGTGGTGCCTGTACTTCGTGACGGCCGGTTCACCGACATGGCGAAGGCCCTGCCGGAGTGAGCCGACAGGGCCTTTCCAGGGATTAACTCAGGCTTCGACTACGAGGGTGTCGCAGATCTTGTCGGCCCAGGTCTGCTTCTTGACGTCCCACAACGGCCACAGGTAGCCGAGGATGCAGATGGCGGAGTCAGCCGCGTGGCAGATCTCGCGCAGGAATGCCTTACCGGCGCCGATCGGCTGGCCGGAGTTGGCGTCGACCAGCTTGATGTTCAGCACCTTCTTGCCGATGCTCTGGCCGGTCCGGCCCTGCTGGAACACGCGTGTCCACAGTGCGAGGCCGAAGGAGACCAGGAAGCCCAGCAGCAAGGCGATGAAGCCCAGGACCGGGAACTCGGCGTCCGCGCTTTCGTAGGTGCCGTCGGTGGTGGCGGCCGCCAGGGCGACGAAGAAGATGATGTAGCCGATCAGGACCGGCAGACCGGTGATGACGCTGTCGATCAAGTACGCGCCGACCCGCGGCAGGTACTCGGCGAGCTTGCCCATGCCGGCGGGACCGCCGTAGCCGTAGCCATACGGATCAGCCGGCTGCCCGCCGTACTGACCGTAGGACGGCTGGCCACCGTACGAACCGGGCTGACCCGGTTGTCCCGGCTGACCCGGGACCTGGCCGTAGCCGGGCTGGCCGTAGGGCCCACCCTGCTGAGCCGGCTGCCCGTACTGACCCGGCTGACCGAACTGACCCGGCTGACCGAACTGCCCAGGCTGACCGGGTTGTCCCGGCTGGCCGTACGGGCCCTGGTTGGGGCCGGGCTGGCCGTACTGGTTGGGCTGGCTCGGCTGGCCGTACTGCCCTGGCTGGTTGTACGGTTCCGGCTGCCCGGGCCGACCCGCGTGGTTCGGCGGGTTGTCCTGTGGATCGGAGCCAGGCGGCGTCGGAGTGCTCACGACGTTCCCTTCTTAAAGGTTGAGGAGTGGACAGCAGACTAGCCAGTACGTAGCTCAGAGCCGGAACGGCACCCGGCGGGTTACCGTAGACGAGTGTCAATGACAGCCGCCAGGATCGAGTTCCGTCCGCAAGGCCCGGTCGAGCCGCTGGACGGCCGCGTGGCCAGTGTCGCCTGGGTAGGCGTGGGTGGCCTCGCACTTGCCGCGGTGTATCAGCTGTCGGACGGCCGATTCGGCATTCCTTGTTTGCTGCACAAGCTCACCGGATTGGACTGCCCGTTGTGCGGGTCGACCCGGATGGGCGCTGCCCTGTTGCGTGGCGATCTGGCCGCGGCCTGGGACTACAACGCGGTTGTGTTGCTGCTGACACCGATCATCGGTGTTGCCGTCGGCTACCAAGTGCTGGCTTGGCTGCTGGAGCGGTCGCGGCTGGTTCGGCTGCCCAGGTTGCGCCCGAGCCGCCGGACGATCGACGTACTGATCAAGGTGGGCATCGTGGGCCTGATCCTGTTCGGCGTGCTGCGGAACTTCTGACACAGCCCTCCGACTCCACCCAGGGCCTACCGGTTCCCACCAACGGCACCGGAAACGACTGCGGGCCCCGGATTGCTCCGAGGCCCACGGTCGATGCTGAATCCAGCTACTGGTTGGTGATACCCGCCAGCGCGCCGGTGAGCTGCAGGATCACGCCCAGGGCCAGTGACACGACGCCACCGATCCAGGCGACCTTCGCCAGCGTGTCGGGCTGTCCCTGCTCGCGGTACTGCTTCTGCGCGATCAGACCCAGCACGATCGACAGGATGCCGCAGCAGAACCAGAACACGATGCCGATGATCGACAGGATCATCGGGGTGTTGCTGGGCGGCTGCTGGCCCGGCGTGCCGTAGCCGTAGCCGCCGCCACCCGGTCCACCCGGGTACTGACCGGGCTGGCCGGGGTACGAGCCGGGCTGGCCTGGGTACTGCCCGGGGCCGGGCTGACCCGGCTGACCCGGGTAACCGGGGTTCTGGCCGTATTGCCCGGGCTGGCCAGGCTGGCCGCCGTAGGGCGTGCCCGGCTGCGGGGGCTGCCCGTACTGACCGGGCTGGCCGTACTGGCCCGGCTGACCCGGGGTGTACCCAGGCTCGTCCGGGGTGTTCGGGTCGTCGCCTGGTGGCGTCGGAGTGCTCACCGCAGTCCCTTCATAAGCTGTTGAGGAATCACCGAAGGTTAGCGAGTCGAAGGCCCACTGGTCACGCCTCCGCGCCGAGCAGGCCCATGATCACCCGCTCGGCGCTCGCGACAACCTCGTTGCCCAGGGCCCAAATGACGGGCCGGAACAGGGCTTAGCCGAAGCGGCCGGTGATGTAGTCCTCGGTGGCCTTCTCCGCAGGGTTGGAGAAGATCTGCTTGGTCGGGCCCATCTCGACCAGCCGGCCGGGCTTACCGGTCGCGGCCAGGTTGAAGAACGCCGTCTGGTCGGACACCCGCGCCGCCTGCTGCATGTTGTGCGTGACGATGACGACGGTGAACCGATCCTTCAGCTTCTCGATCAGGTCCTCGATCGCCAGCGTGGAGATCGGGTCCAGCGCGGAGCAGGGCTCGTCCATCAAGATGACCTGCGGCTCGACCGCGATCGCCCGGGCGATGCACAGCCGCTGCTGCTGACCGCCGGAAAGACCCGCGCCGGGCTTGTCCAGCCGGTCCTTCACCTCGTTCCAGAGGTTGGCGCCCTTGAGCGAGCTCTCCACCACCTCGGCGAGCTTCTTGCGGTCCTTCACGCCGTTCAGCTTCAGACCGGACGCGACGTTGTCGAAGATCGACATGGTCGGGAACGGGTTCGGGCGCTGGAACACCATGCCCACCACGCGCCGGACCGCCACCGGGTCGATGCCCGGCCCGTACAGGTCCTGGTCGTCCAGCAGCACCTTGCCCTCGACGCGCGCGCCCGGCAGCACCTCGTGCATGCGGTTCAGCGTGCGCAAATAGGTGGACTTGCCACAACCGGACGGGCCGATGAAGGCCGTCACGGACCGCGGCTCGATGGTCATCGACACGTCCTCGACGGCCTTGAAGTCGCCGTAGTAGACGTTGAGGCCGCTGACCTCGATGCGTTTCGCCATGATCGACTCAGTTCCTCACTCTACTTGGACTTGATGGTGCTGAACCGCGCGATCAGTCGCGCGATCAGGTTGAGGGCCAGGACCAGCAGGATCAGCGTCAGCGCGGTCGACCAGACCCGGGCCTCCGCGGCCGGCAGGGCCATATCCCCACGGTCGTTGTTGATCATCGTCGGCAGGGCGCCCATGAAGCCCTCGAACGGGTTCATGTTGATCACCTTGGAGTAGCCGACCAGGATCAGCAGCGGAGCGGTCTCACCGATCACGCGGGCGAGGCCCAGCATGATGCCGGTGACGATGCCACCGAAGGCCGTCGGTACGACCACCTTGAGGATCGTCTTCCACTTCGGCACACCCAGCGCGTACGCCGCTTCGCGCAGCTCGTCCGGGACCAGCTTCAGCATCTCCTCGGTGGACCGCAGTACCACCGGCATCATCAGCAGTACCAGCGACAGCGAGACGGCGAAGCCGATCCGGTTCTGCCCCAGCATGGTGATCCAGACGGCGTACACGAACAGCGCCGCGACGATCGAGGGCACACCGGTGAGGATGTCGACCATGAAGCTGACCGCGCGCGCGGCCTTGCTGCCCTTGCCGTACTCGATCAGGTAGATCGCGCCGAGCACACCCAGCGGTACGGCGATCGCGGCGCACATCAACGCCATGATGATGCTGCCCATGATCGCGTGGTACGCGCCGCCGCCTTCGCGCCGCGAGGTGATACCGCGCTGCGACTGGCTCCACCAGCTGGCGTCCAGCACCAGCGAATAACCCTTGCTGACCACGGTCCACAGGATCCAGATCAGCGGAATCACCGCGATCAGGAAGCACAACGTGATCAGTACGGTGGCGAGTCCGTTACGAATGGCCCGGGCGCCGGACTTGCCGCTCAGGTCGAGCGTCGTGCCGTCGTACGCCGGCTTGTTCGCGGCGAGAGTGGTCACGCGGCGGCTCCCTGCTTCGAGGCCCTGTTCCGGCGGGGGCGGCGGTTACCCGGTCCGCTGCGCGCGACGATCAGGCGGGCGGTGGAGTTGACGATGAAGGTCACGACGAACAGCACCAGACCGGCCGAGATGAACGCGCCGGTCTTGGCCGGGGTGTCCAGTTCGGCAGCGCTGGAAGCGATCTTGGAGGCGAACGTCTCGCCACCGGCGAAAATCGACGAGGTCCAGTCGTCCAGCGAGGACGTCTGGGACAAGATGATCATCACGGCGACGGTCTCACCAAGGGCCCGGCCGAGGCCGAGCATCGCGGCGCTGACCACACCGGAGCGGCCGTACGGCAGCACGGCCATCCGGATCATCTCCCACTTGGTGGATCCGAGCGCGAGCGCGCCTTCGCGATGGGTGACCGGGGTCTGCGCGAAGATCTCCCGGCTGATCGCGGTGATCACCGGCAGGATCATGATCGCCAGCACCAGGCCGGCGGTGAACACCATGCCGCGGTCGGTGCCCGGAGCCTTGTTGAACAAGGGGATCCAGCCGAGCGCGCCGGAGATCGCGTTGGCGACCGGCACGACCACCGGCGCGAAGAAGATGATGCCCCACAGGCCGTAGATGATCGACGGCACGGCGGCCAGCAGATCGATCACGTGCGCGACCGGCTTGGCCAGCCGCGGCGGAGCGTAGTAGGTGATGTAGAGGGCGACACCGACGGCGATCGGCACCGCGACCAGCATCGCGATGATCGAGCTGATCAGCGTGGTGTAGAACAGCGCCGCGATACCGAAGTTGGGGTGCTCACCGCCCGGCAGCCAGGTGCGGGAGAACAGGAAGTTGCCCTCGTTGTCGGCCAGCGCCGGAATTGCCAGCGCCAGCAGGAAGATGCCGACAAACGCGACGATGGCGACCACCAGGGCGCCGGAACCGCGGGCCAGACCGGCGAACAGCCGATCGCCCAGATGGCCGACGGGTCCGAGGTCGAGCTTGGTACTACCCGCGTCCGGAGCGGAGCTTGGCGGGCTGGTGGGATCACTCATGAGGTAGCCGACTCCTGGCGGCTGGCGACAAGGGCGAGGGGGCGGGTGCTGCGTCCTGCGGCGCGACTGCGCCCTGACCACCGCTCGGCGAAGCGAGCGGGGCCAGGGCGACGGTCATGGCAGATCTCAGCTGATGGCCTTGATGGCGGCTTCGACCTTGGTACGCATTTCCTCGGGCAGCGGCGCGTAGTTCAGCTTGCTCAGGCTGGACTGTCCCTCGGTGCTCGCGAAGTAGCCCAGGAAGCTCTTCACCAGCGCGGTCTTCTCGGCCGGCAGGCCCTTGCTGCAGGCGATCTCGTACGTCACCAGGATGATCGGGTAAGCGCCCGCCGCCTTGGTGCCGTAGTCGACCGACAGCGCCAGGTCGTTGCCCGAGCCCTTGATCTTCGCTTCGGCGAGGGCCTTGGCGGCCGACTCCGGGGTGAGCTCGATCGGGCCGGCGCCGGTGTCGATCTGCGCCACGCCGAGCTTGTTGTCGACGGCGTAGGACCACTCGACGTACGTCAGCGAGTTCGGGGTCGACTTGGTCGCCTCGGCGACACCGGCCGACTTGTCCTTGCCCGCGCCGGTGCCGGTCCACTTCTTGGCCGGCTCACCCTTCCAGGCGCCACCACCGGCGGCCTTCAGGTACTTGGCGAAGTTCTCCGTGGTGCCCGACTCGTCGGAGCGGAAGAACACCGAGATCGGCGCGCTCGGCAGCTTGGCGCCCGGGTTCAGCTTGGCGACCTCCGGTGCGTTCCAGGTCTTGACGGTGCCCTGGAAGATCTTGGCGGCGGTCGGGCCGTCCAGCACCAGCTTGTCCAGGCCGGCCACGTTGTAGGCCAGGGCGACCGGGCCGATCACCATCGGCAGGTTCAGCGCCGGGTTGTTCTCGCAGCGCTTGGCGGCGGCGTCGGCCTCGACGACACCGTCCTTCTCCTCGGTCTTCAGGGCCGAGTCGGAACCGGCGAAGTCGACCTGGGCCGCGTTGAACTGCTTGATACCCGCGCCGGAACCGGTCGGGTTGTAGTTCACCGTGACGTCGGCGCACTTGCCGTTGTACTGGGCGATGACCTCTTCGATCGCGTTCTTCTGCGCCGAGGATCCCTCAGCGTTCAGGGTGCCCGACGGGCAGTCGCCGTCGGCGCCGGTCGACGTCGAGGGGTTCGAGGAGCCAGTCGGCTCAGGGTCGCTGCCACAGGCGCTGAGCGCCAGGACACCGAGAGTGGCCACGGCGACAACGCCGGCGCGGAGCACACGGTTGACGGACACGAGTGTGTTGCCCTTCTGCGGGAATATGACCTCTAACTCCTCCAGAAGGTAGGGAGACCAGATGACGTGGTGACCGGTCCCGGGTGAACGAGCGGTGAACGGTTCCAGTAGGAATAGCGTCACCCGGCGTGCCACTAGGCGGACAGTAGGTGAACAGAGTTAAGAGTCGTAACTCTCTGTAATATTCCAGGCTCGGTTGGTGCCTCGATCGGGCCGGTTTCGGCGGCGCCGGGCACAGCGGGTGACGGCGGTGCAGCGAGACGACCGGCGCCCCCGGTGAACGGACCGGGTGCCGGACGGAACGGGATAGGCCCCGTCGCCCAGGCCCGTCGGCGTGAGCCGATCCGGGTCGAACGCGACGTCGAGCGGGTCGCCGGGATTGCGGTCGACCGGCATGGCCGCGCGCGTCCAGCTGAGCCGGAGCCTGCCGTCCGTCTGCGGGATTGCGTAGACGATCCGGGTAAACGGGGCGTGGGTGGTGTCGAAGCGGACCGACCGAGCCGGCGTGCTGGAGCCCGCCGCGGACGTCGCCGTCACCTGAAGCTCGACGGCCTCCCGGTTCGCCGGCAGCTGGTACTTGCTGAACACCAGCTGGTTGGCCGCCGTGGCCGGGAGCATCTCGATGGTCGCGTCGTCGCTGGTGCTGCCGCTGAGCGTCTTGACGGCGATGCGGTTGGCGGTGCCGGCGTCGCTCCAGGTGACCCGGATGCGTTCGCGGCTGCTGTCGGCCCAGTCGATGCGTACGCCGGTCGGCGCCGCGGGCAGTTCGGCGACAGTGGCGGTGGCGGGCGCCGCGGTGAGCAGGGCCGCCGTCAGGCAGGTCGCGAGCAGTAGTGGGGTTCTCATGTCAGCGCACCGTCATTCGGAAGGCTGGGTGGTGACCCCGGTGATGTAGCGGCCCGCGAAGTACCCGCCCGGTACGACGTACCGGAAGGCGCTCACGCCCCGGGGCGCGGCCGTGAAGGAGTACGAGCCGGAGCCGTTCTGGGTATAGATCCACTTCGCGTTCGCCCAGGCGGTGCCGTTCCAGCGCTGCAGGGTGGCGCGAACATTGGTGCCAGGAGCAACGGTCAGCAGGGCGGTCACCTTGCGGCCGTACGTCGCCTGCGGATAGTCGATCCGCGCGGTGCGGACGGCGTACCGGGTGGTCGAGGTCGCCGCGGCGGAGCCGGAGACGAACACGGCCGCATCCCCCAGACCCGGGAGCTGGGCGTTGGCGTCGTCGAATAGCCGGCCTGCGTCTTCCCCTCGACACAACGGCTCGGCCGGATCACCTGGACCCGGCCGCTGATCGCGATGGATGTTCCGTAAGTCGTTGCCGGGGCACCTTGCTGGCCACGGCCTAGTCGACCACCTCGAACGCCGTCGTGTCGACAGGGCCCCACTCGCCGGCGGAGCGCAGGAACACCCGGTAGGGCCGGGGCCTGGCCGGGATCGTCGTCGTACCGGTGGCGCCGCCCGTGGGTGGCAGGGCGGTCCAGCCGCAGCCGATCCGGTTGCTCACGTACGCGTTGCCACGACGAGGGCTTCGACGTCCAGCGGGTCGTTCGGGGTGTGGTCGGGCACGGTGCTGACGCTCCAGCCGAGACTCAGCGTGCCGTTGCCGTTGGGCAGGCGCTTCGTCACGGTGGGCGCGAAGCGGCGGTCGGTGTCGAAGACCGGCGACTGCCCGACGGTGGCGGCCGGGTGGTCGCGGCATCGGACGCCCGGGTGTAGACGGTGATCGTCAGCTCACGGAACACCGGGAACCGGCTGGCGGGAAGCACGATCGTGTCCACCGAGGCCGCCGGCACGAGCTGCTCGAAGGCCGTGCCCTTGTACGTCGGTGACGCGCAGCAAGTTCGGCGCCGAATCGGCGGGCCAGGTCACCCGGACGCCACCGTCGGCCCAGGCCAGTCCGACGTTCGCCGGCGCGGCCGTGGCGGTTCCGGCGCTGAGTACGGCCGCGAGAACTCCGCTCGCGAGCAGGACAAGACCGGCCTTGGGCATGACGCTGCCCGCTACGTTCATCTGGATTCCCGTTCCCCGGGCCCGGCTGATCGATCCCCCACGCCGGCGTCGGCTGAACTTAGCGCAACCGGGCCGGTTCGAGAAGTGAAGCGTGGTTGCAGGTTGCTGCAACTTCAGCTGGTGAAGTCCTCGGGGGCAACGCCGTCGAGGAACTGGCGGAAACGCTCGAGCTCGGCTTGTTCGGCCTCGGGGGTGGCGACACCGGCCTGGGCCAGGACCTCCTCGCGGCAGCGCATCGGGGTGCCGAGGCGGATCGCGAGCGCGACCGAATCGCTTGGGCGGGCGGAGACACGGGCGCCGTTGGCCAGCACGAGTTCGGCGTAGAAGACGGAATCGCGCAGCTCGACGATCTCGACCGCCAGCACGGTGGTGTCCAGAGCCAGCAGGATGTCGCGCATGAGGTCGTGGGTGAGCGGCCGGGACGGGCGCAGGCCCTGTTCCTCGTAGGCGATCGCCGTGGCCTCCACCGAGCCGATGGAGATCGGCAGGTACCGGTACCCGTCGGTTTCGCGGAGCATCATCACGGGCGCGTGGCCCGGTGATTCCATCCGGATCCCGATCAGGGTGAGGTCTCGCAACGTGGTCATCCGAGCCGGGCCTCTCCGTGAGCTGGCGTCCGCTGAGCCGCCAGGTAACGCTCGGCCCCGACCTTACCTGCTGGCGGTGACCAGCTGTTGCGAGAGGGTTTTCGCCGAGACCGAAAGCGTTGTCAGCGCTGAACCGCCCGCCAAGGATGTCACCGTCCAGTATCAGCCGGTCATTTTCCGTGATCATCGCGGAGAGGCCGCGACGTGGCCGCTGTCGGTGGCGGGCGCAGCTTGGGGGTCGTGGATGAAGGTCACCCGGGGCATGTTCGCGCTGGGAGAGCCTGGCGGTAGACCGGTGCGGGTGGTGATCGTGGCGCCGAATCCGGTCATCCGGGCCGGAGTGGCGACGCTGATCGGCCGCGAGCCGGCTTTGCAGATAGCCGCCACCGTGGCGGATGAGAGTGGTCTCGGTTCGCTGGTGGTCCGCCCGGACGTGCTGCTGGTGGACACCGTGCTGCGCGAAGGGGTGGTCGCGCTGGCCCTCGGCCGGGCGGAGGCGCGAATTCCGAAGGTGCCGATCGTGGCGCTGGTCACCGGGGAGGTACCCGCCGTCGCGGATCTGCGGGCCTACGCGCTGGCCGAGGTGGACGCGATCGTCTCGACCACCGACGACATCGGCACCGCCGTACTGGCCGTCTGCTCCGGCGGGGCCGACGGTGGCTGGGTCAGCCCGGCACTCGGCGCGGCGCTGTTGCGGGACGGCAACTGGCTGGCGACGCCGGCCAAGGCCGTCGACCACGGACCACATCCGTCGGCACGTCGGCCCGTCTGCGGCCAGGTGACGGCGAGCGAGCGGGCCGTGCTGTTGCTGGTCGCGGACGGCTACACGGATCGCGAGATCGCCGGCCGGCTTCGCCGCAGTGAGCGGGTGGTGAAATACCACGTGTCGAACCTGCTCACGAAATTCCAGGCGAAAAACCGCGCGCATGCCGTTTACCTGGCCATTCGGACAGGTTTACTCGCTGCGGATTGCGCGGTCGGACAGGGGTTGAACGGACAGGGCAAACTTGTCCATTCGACCCGGGACGGGAACTGATTCCACCGGTTGAATTGTGCTTGTCGCGGACGCTGCGACAAGCATTTCCAACCGTGAGGAGACAGCGATGAGCAAGGTTATGAAGATGATCGGCGGGTTTTCGATGGTGGCCGGTCTGGCGGTGGCCGGCACCGTGGCGGCGAGCGCGGACCGTGGCGACGGCCAGCTGGCCTGCAACTCCGGCGAGATCTGCTTCGCCGAGCACTCGAACGGCAGCGGCGGCCAGCGGCACTTCTTCTACGGCTCGTCGAACCACGCGAACGAAGGCAACTTCTCCAGCGGCACGCCGTTCTACCACAACGCCAGCTCGATCAAGAACCGCGACACCGCGAGCAACGTGTGCGTGACCGAGTCCGGCGACTGGTCCAACGACAGCTGGCAGTTCCCGTCCCGGTCGACCACCTGGTCGAACTTCGCCAGCGACCTGAACGACGAGAACGCCAAGCACGTCCGCGGCAACTGCTGACCGAAGTCCGACCGATCCAGGTCGGACCCGGATCCGACCGATCCAGGTCGGACCGATCCAGGTCAGACCGATCCGGGTGGAGCGGCCGTCAATCCGCTCCACCCGGCTTCACCCGCTCCACCCGGGTCCAACCCGCCGCACGTCCGTAAAAAACCTTCCGACGGTCGGACCCGAAATGCGAGCTCCGCTGCAGAAACAGAGGTGAATCGATGCGCAAGCGCGGACGCTACCTGGCCGGTCTCGGCCTGCTGGCCGTACTGCTCACTGGCTGCGGTACGACGCCCGGCCCGGCCGCCGTTGCTGAGTTGCCGCCGCTGCCGGCTGGTGCCGACCAGCCGTTCGATCACTTCCGGCGCGACGCGCTGACCACGATCGAGAAGGCCGACCTGACCTTTTTCCACGATTGTCTGGCCGACGCGGGCTATCCGCAGGAGCGCGAGTTCAGCGTCGGCCCGCCGCCCGTTCTGCCCGCGCTCGCCGCCGCGCCGCTCACGCCGCGAACCGAGGCCGACGCCCGCAAGTACGGCTTCGGCGAACCGCTGCCGCCGCAGCCCGCGCAGGTGATCCGGAAAGACGCGGCCTTCCACACCACCGCGCAGAACTGCGAACGATCGGCCCGGGCGAAGTTCGGCGCACCCGACGAGGTCGGCCGGGTCCGCGGACTGTACGCCGATCTCGGCAACAAGCTGGTCCGGGAACGCGGCGCGCGAACCACCGAAATCGTCGCGGGTAAAAGCGCCGCGTTGACCGGGTGTTTCGCTGCCGAGGGTTATCGACTGAAACTCGGCGAACAATTCTCCCCGCGTGGCGATCTACGCCAATTCGGTATTCAGAAAGGCACCCACGAAAAAGTGCGGGCCGTTCGGGTCCCCAGCGGTGTAGCCCCGGGCGCTCCCGCGCGGAAATACCTGCCAACCGTGGCGGAGGTGAAATTCGCGGTCGCGTTCGTCCGATGTGGCACGCGAACCGGGTTGTTCGCCGAATTGGACCGGCAACAACCGCGGATCCAGCAGGAGATCGTCGAACGGTACGCTGCCGAGTTCGCCGCGCTCAATCCGGCCGTCGAGCAAGTCGCCCGTGACGCCGCAACCGCCCTCAAGAACCGCGTGGTCAAGCCTGCTTCGGCAGGGTGAGGATGTCGGCGCCATCCGGGGTGATGGCGATGGTGTGCTCGCTGTGCGCCGTCCGGCAACCGGTCGCGCTGCGCAGCGTCCACCCGTCGGCATCGACGACGAGCTGATCGGTGTCCGCCATCACCCAGGGCTCCAGGGCGAGCAGCAGTCCAGGGCGCAACGTGTAGCCGCGGCCTGGTCGTCCGGTGTTCGCGACGTGCGGGTCCTGGTGCATTGTCGAGCCGATGCCGTGACCACCGAACTCGGTGTTGATCCGGTATCCCGCGGCGCTGAGGACCGAGCCGATGGCGTGGGAGATATCGCCGATGCGGGCGCCGGGTCCTGCGGCGGCGATCCCGGCGGCAAGTGCACGTTCGGTCGCTTCGATCAGCGCGAGGCTCTCCGGCGGCTTCGACTCGCCCACGATGAAGCTGATCGCCGAGTCCGCGGCGATGCCGTCCTTCGAGACGGCGAGATCCAGCGTCAGCAGGTCGCCGTCGGCCAGCGAGTAGTCGTGGGGAAGTCCGTGCAGCACCGCGTCGTTGACGGCCGTGCAGATGTAGTGACCGAACGGCCCGCGCCCGAAGGAGGGTGCGTAGTCGACGTAGCAGGACTCGGCCCCGGCCTCGGCGATCATGGCCTTGGTCCACGCGTCGATGTCCAGCAGATTCGTACCGACCTTGGTGCGGCTCTTCATCGTCTGCAGGATGTTGGCGACCAGGGCGCCGGCCTGTCTGGCTCGCGGTAGCTCGGTGGGGGTGAGGATCTCGATCATGCGGCGCCTTCCATGCGTACCAATAACTATCCCGGCCATATTATCCCGGTATTAGAATCGGGCCATGGTCAGGTTGCCGCTCACATCCGCTGAGGTCGAGCGCGGGCAGCGTCTCGGCGCCCTGTTGCGCCGCGCCCGGGGAGATCGCTCGATGCTCGAAACCGCGCTCGATGCGGGCGTCTCACCGGAGACCCTGCGCAAGATCGAGTCAGGCCGCGTCGCGACCCCGGCCTTTCCGACCATCGCGGCGATCGCGAACGTGCTCGGCCTGTCCCTCGACGCGGTCTGGACCGAGATCACCCAGCCCGAGCGAGACGGCGAACCGACCACCCCCGGCCGCCCCGCCCGCGAACGCCTCGCCTCCTAGGACAAGGCCGCGACCGCCGTGAGGGCGGAACCGTCCAGGCGCATGACCTCGATCTCCTCCAGTCCGCGGGCGTTGAGTCGCCGGTAGAAGCGCAGCGCCGGCTCGTTCGTCCGCAGTACCCACCACTCGAGCCGCGCGCAGCCGCGATCCATCGCCAGCTGGGCGAGATGGGCCAGCAGGATCCTGCCGAGGCCGGCGCCGCGATGTTCCGGCGCGACGTACAGGTCCTCCAGGTGGATGCCGCCGCGGCCGACGATCGTGCTGTACGTCGAGTAGTACAAGGCGAATCCGGCCGGCTGGTCATCGACCGTGGCGACGACAGCCTCGGCCATCGGGTTCGGCCCGAACAGGGCGTTCGCGACGTCCTCGGGCCGCGCGGTCACCGTGCCGGGGAAGTCCTCGGCTTCGGCGAGTTCGACGATGAAGCGGTGCAGGGTCTCGGTATCGGCTGGTTCGGCCGGGCGGATCGCGGGGCTGCGGGTCGCGTCCCGGTGCTTCGAGGTCACGGGCGGCATCAGGTCGTCCATATCCGCATCGTGCCTGCCGCTCGGTGCACACCGCGCTTCAGGGCCCAGGAAAGCGTTCGTGGAACAGGCCGGCCGGAGTGCGGTGGGCGACCACGAACGCGCCGGGGGAGTACTTGCCCACCGGAAGGTCGAGCGCCCGCGCCAAAGCGGGAAGTACCGGCCGATGGGAACAGACGACCGTAACCTTGCCGGGCTTCCAGGCGCGCAAGCCGTTCAGGGCCTCCGGGTTCTTCTCGTAGCCCCGCTCGGAGATCTCCGGGTGCTCGTGGATAGTCAGTCCGGCAGCAGCGGCGTACGGCGCGATCGTGGCGTAGCACCTCTCGGCGTCACTAGTGATGACCCGATTGACCCCAAGCGCGCCTAGTACGTCGATGAGGTCGTGGGCGTCCTGAGTGCCTTCAGCCGTTAGGGGCCTGTCCCGGTCCTTGCCGGTCCACTCCTTGCGTTTCACCGCGCTGGTATGCCGGATGACCACCAGGGACGATTCGACCGGTATGGCGGCGTCCAGCGCGTCGAGGATCTCCATGTCGCGGGGATAGCTCAACCGCTTGCGGGCCTTCGGAATGGGCAGCCACTCCAGCCCGTCGACCTCGTCGTTCGGCTCGAAGGGAACCGCCTCGCCGGTCAGACCTGCCGCCCAGTAGTGGACCAGCTTGGGCGCCGTACCGCCGTTCTTGCGGACGTCGTACCGCTGGATGCCTAGAGGTGGTCCGAGCGTCACGAGCTGGCCGGTCTCCTCCTGGATCTCCCGGCGGGCTGCGGCGAGGACATGCTCGTTGCCGTCGACCTTGCCCTTGGGGAGGGACCAGTCGTCGTACCGCGGGCGATGCACCAGCAGGACCTCACGTCGGCCGTCGGCCTCGCGCCAGACGACCCCGCCCGCAGCGATCACTGTCGCCGCCTCGTTCATGCGCGAAGCCTTAACTCTCAGTCTGGCGGCGCCGGCCGCGGGTGGCGATCAGCCGCTCCTGGAGATCGCGCAGCGGACGACCCTGCTCGTCGGTCAGATGCGCGACCCAGGTGTCGTCGGACTGCAGCCACCAGGACCCGGTGGCCTCGTCGAAACCGAGGTCGAACAGGTCGCCCAGTTCGGTCAGGTGGTCCGGCTCCTTCAGCCAGACCAGCGTCTCCACCCGGCGATCCAGGTTGCGGTGCATCAGGTCGGCCGAGCCGATCGCGACCTCCGGCTCACCGCCGTTCTCGAACCAGAAGATCCGGCTGTGCTCCAGGAACCGCCCGAGCACGCTGCGGACCCGGATGTTGTCCGAAAGGCCCGGAATACCCGGCCGGATCGTACAGATGCCGCGGATCCACAGATCGACCGGAACGCCCGCCTGCGAGGCCCGGTACAACGCGTCCGAGAGGGCCTCGTCGACCAGCGAGTTGACCTTGATCCGGACCCGCGCGGGACGGCCCGCCAGGTGATGCTGCACCTCGCGCTCGATCCGCTGCAGCAAGCCGGTCCGAACGCCCTGCGGCGCGACCAGCAACCGCCGGTAGCCGCTGCGCAGGGAGAACCCGGACAGGTGGTTGAACAGGTGCGCGACGTCCTCAGTGACCACCGGGTCGGAGGTCAGCAGACCGAGGTCCTCGTACAGCCGGGCGGTCTTCGGGTGGTAGTTGCCGGTACCGAGATGCGCGTAGCGGCGCAGGCCGTCCGGTTCGTCGCGAACCACCATCGACAGCTTGCAGTGGGTCTTCAGCCCGATCACGCCGTACACCACATGGCAGCCGGCGTGCTCGAGCTGCCGGGCCCATTTGATGTTGGCCTGTTCGTCGAAGCGCGCCTGGATCTCGACCAGGACCAGTACCTGCTTACCGGCCTCGGCGGCGTCGATCAGCGCGTCCACGATCGGGGAGTCACCCGAGGTCCGGTACAGCGTCTGCTTGATCGCGAGCACCTGCGGATCGGCCGCCGCCTGCTCGATGAAGCGCTGCACCGAGGTGGAGAACGAGTCGTACGGATGATGCACGAGTACGTCGCGCTGCTTGAGCGCGTGGAACATGTCGGCCGGGTTCGCGGTCTCGACCTCGGCCAGGTGCGGGTGCGTCGACGGCACGAACCCGGGGAACTTCAGCTCGGCCCGATCCAGGCCGGCGATCGCGAACAGCCCGCGCAGATCCAGCGGCCCGGGCAGCTCGAACACCTCGGCCTCGGTCACGCCGAGTTCCGACAGCAGCAACGCCCGCACCTGCGGGTCGATCGACTCCTCCACCTCGAGCCGGACCGGCGGGCCGAACTTGCGCCGCAGCAACTCCTTCTCGAGCGCGGCGAGCAGGTTCTCCGCGTCGTCCTCTTCGACCTCGAGGTCCTCGTTCCGGGTGACGCGGAAGGTGTGGTGCTGGGTCACCTCCATGCCCGGGAAGAGCTGGTGGAGGTGCTCGGCCATCACGTCCTCGAGCGGCACGTACCGCCCCTCGGCCACCTTCACGAACCGCGGCAGCAGCGGCGGCACCTTCACCCGGGCGAAGTGCTCGCCACCGGTAGTGGGGTTCCGTACGACGACCGCGAGGTTCAGCGACAGGCCCGAGATGTACGGGAACGGGTGCGACGGGTCGACGGCCAGCGGCGTCAGCACCGGGAAGATGCGCTCGGCGAAGAAGCGGCTCATGTCCTCGCGCTCGGAGCTGTTCAGCTCGTCCCAGCGCAGGATGTCGATGCCCTTCTCGACCAGCGCGGGCAGTACCACCTTGCGCCAGGTCGAGGCCTGCCGGTCCATCAGCTCGCGGCTACGGGTCAGGCTGCGGTCGAGCACCTCGCGCGGCAACAATCCGCTGGCGGCCCGAACGGCGACACCCGCGGCGATCCGGCGCTTGAGCCCGGCCACCCGGACCATGAAGAACTCGTCCAGGTTGCTGGCGAAGATGGCCAGGAACTTGGCTCGTTCCAGCAGTGGGACCCGATCGTTCTCCGCGAGCTCGAGCACGCGCTGATTGAACGCCAGCCAGCTCAGTTCGCGGTCGGAGAATCGGTCCGCGGGTAGATCGCCGGCCTCCGCGATGTCATACGGAGGCTCGACGTCGTACTCACGGTTGTGCGAAGCCAGCAAGTCCTCTGCCACATGTCCCAGCATGTCATCCTCCGATGAACAGCAGGTTGCCAAAGCGCGGGCCGGGCCGTTCTTGCTAGCGTCACTCCTTGTGAACCGACGAGTCGACACCCTGTTACGGACCGCGCTGGACACGGTCCAGGGAGGCGCCCTGCGGCCCGTCACCGCGCTGCCGGCCTCGCTGCGGCACCGCCTGGCCGGCGCTCCGATCCAGATCGACGGCAACGTGCTGGACGCCGATATCCAGCTGCTGCTGCGCCTGGAGGGCCTGCTGCCGGGCAAATCCAAGGACAAAACCTCGGTCGCGACGGCCCGGGCCAACCTGCTCACCTCGGCCAAGCTGGTCTCCGGCCCGCGGCGGGAACTACCCCGCGTGACCGATCTCACCGTGCGCGGCGCCGACGGTCAGCTGGGCGCCCGGTTGTACGTGCCGCGGTCGGCCCCGATGTCGAACGGTGGCCTGCTGGTCTTCTTCCACGGTGGTGGCTGGGTCGCCGGCGATCTCGACAGCCATGACGCGTTCTGCCGCGACGCGGCCGAAGAGGCCGGCGTACGGGTGCTGTCGGTCGACTACCGGCTGGCTCCCGAGGCCGAGGCTCCGGTAGCCGCCGAGGACGCGATCGCCGCGTTCGGCTGGGCCGTCGAACACGCCGAAGACCTCGGCGCCAACCCGTCGTACGTCGGTGTAGGCGGTGACAGTGCCGGCGGCAACCTCGCGGCGGTGGTAGCCCAGCAGTGCGTGCGCCGCGGTCTGCCGGCGCCCGCCCTCCAGGTGCTGATCTACCCGGCGCTGGACCTGGTCGGCCGCCGTCCCAGCCGGGATCTCTTCGCCGAGGGGTTCTTCCTGACCGACGAGGACATCAACTGGTACCGCGACCACTACACCCCGGATCCGGCCATCCGCGCCGATCCGATGGTCTCGCCTCTGCTGGCCGAGGACCTCTCGGGGCTTTGCCCGGCGTACGTCGTCACCGCCGGGTTCGATCCGCTGCGCGACGAGGGCAACGAGTACGCCGAAAAGCTCAAGGCCGCCGGCGTCGAGGTGGAACACCACTGCGAGGCCTCGATGGTCCACGGCTTCGCCAACATCCTCGTCCTGACCGGCGAAACCCACCAAGCCCGCCGCCGCATAACCACCGCCATCCGCACCACCCTCCGCCCACCGACGTAACCCCGGCACCGCACACCCCTAGGGCAATCTGGGGCAGGCGGCTGGTCTGCCCGATCAGGGACAAACTGCGGGATTGGGCTGGATAAACCGATCGCGTCCGGAGAGCGGGGAGGCGCTCGCCGGACGCGACACAGGGGGGTTGGGCCAGGAGCCGCCCGACTGGGGGGTAGAGGCCGTGCAGCTCCTGGCTACTGGTGAGACGCCCGCGGGGGTGGTTCATGACGCGGTTCTGGCTTCACGTTGTGTGACGCCCCTCACGCTGCGGATTCAGCCAGAAGTCGCGGGCGCGTATTGGACGTCGAGGGCGGCGGTGGTGAAGCCGAGGGACTCGTAGAGCCGCCGGGCCGCGGTATTCGTGCCGTCGACGTACAACACGATCCGGTCGAGGCCCTTGCCGTGAAGGTGGTGGAGGCCCGCCAACGTGAGGGCCTTGCCGAGGCCGGTGCCCTGGTGGGACGGATCGACGCCGACCACGTAGACCTCGCCGACGCCGTCTTCCACCTTGGTCCAGTGGTATCCGCCCAGGCGGCCCGAGCCACGTTCGACCGCGAGAAAGAATGCCGCCGGGTCGAACCACTCCTGGCCGAGGCGTTCGTCCAGGTCGGCCTGGGTCCACGAGCCCTGCTCCGGGTGGGTCGCGAAGGCCCGGGCGTTGACCGCCAGCCAGGCCTTGTCGTCCTGGCCTGGTACGAACGTCCGCAGCTCGTACGCCGGGGCAAGAACCACCTCTGGCAGCGGTACGGCGGTTGAGGCGTCCCGGGCGAGGAAGAACAACTCGCGCGCCGGTTCGAGGCCCAGCCGCGCGGCCAGTTCGTCGGCGCCGGGGAGTCGGCCGTGCGCCCAGATCCGCAGGGACTCGCCCGCCTCGGCGAGCAGAGCCTGCCCGAGCGCGGTGCCGACGCCCTGGCGCCTTGCGTTGGGAGCCACGACGAGTTCGGCAGAGCCGTCCGGGTCGAGATGCGCGTACCCCGCGAGGGCCTCACCGTCGTACTGCAGCAGGTGGATGCCACCCGCGCCGCCGGTGGCCAGGTCGAGTCGGGTGGCCTCGTTCAGGGGTGCCACGCCGTCGCTGTGCGAAGCGGCTCGTGCGAGTTCGGTGACGGCGGCGATGGTGGCCTCGGGCAACGGTGCGGGTACGGCTTCGACAGTCACGGGACCACCGTAGTTCGGCCGGAGCTTTGGCCGTCATAACGCGTTGGGTGCGAGTTTCCCCTTCGGTTCCGCCGAGGCCTTGGAGTGGCTCGAACCGTCGGGTAATTTGCGCGTGTTCGCCGCCCACACCCGGGCTGGCCGCCCGCACCCGGGCAGACACCCACACCGAGACGGGCCGCCCACACCCGGGCCGTAGGCGGACATCGCACAGACGACGGAGTTAGAGATGGCCTTTCCAGCACGAGACAAGAACCGGTCGCGCGGTCGCCGGGCGACGGCCCTGGTGGCGGCTGCGGCGGCCGTGACGCTCGGCTTGGCCACGGGGGGAACCGTGACCCAGGCCGCGCCGGATTCGCACAAGCCGAAGCCGACGCACACGCAGGTGCACCTGCTGTCGATCAACGACTTCCACGGCAACCTGGTGCCGAACGCGCCGACCAGCTCGTCGGGCCACGTGAACGGCACCCCGGCCGGTGGTGCGGAGTACCTCGCGACCCACCTGGAGCAGTTGCGTGCCGCGGCCCGGGCCAACGGCCAGGAGAGCATCACGGTCGCCGCGGGTGACCTGATCGGCGGCTCGCCGCTGCTGTCGGCCGCGTTCCACGACGAGCCGACGATCGAGGCGATGAACCTGATCGGCCTGGAGGCCACCTCGGTCGGCAACCACGAGTTCGACGAGGGCTGGCGCGAGCTGCTCCGGATGCAGAAGGGCGGCTGCCTGCCCGACGGCGACGGCGCGAACAACCAGAACTCCTGCCCGGACCCGAAGCAGAAGTTCAAGGGCGCGGACTTCGACTTCCTTTCCGCGAACGTGTTCTTCGAGAAGAACCAGAAGACGCTGCTGGCGCCGTACACGATCAAGAAGCTGAAGGACGGCCGCAAGATCGGCTTCATCGGCATGACGCTGGAGAACACGCCGAACATCGTCACGAAGTCCGGTATCGAGGGTCTGAAGTTCACCGACGAGGTCGAGACCGCCAACGCGCTGGTCCCGGAGCTGAAGAAGAAGGGCGTCGAGGCGATCGTCGTACTGCTGCATGAGGGCGGTATTCCGGCCGACCCGAAGGCCTACAACAGCTGCCCGGGTATCTCCGGCCCGATCGTCGACATCGCGAAGAACCTCGACGCCGAGATCGACGCCGTCATCACCGGTCACACCCACCAGGGCTACAACTGCTCGATCGCCGACCCGGCCGGTGCGCCGCGACTGGTCACGAGCGCGTTCTCGTTCGGCCGGCTTGTCACCGACCTGCGGATGAGCATCGACAACTTGACGAACGACGTCGACCGGGCGAACACGATCGCGAACAACCTGATCGTCACCCAGGACGTGCCGAAGGCGCGGAAGCTCACCCAGCTGATCGACAAGTACAAGGCGCTGGTGGCCCCGATCGAGTCGAAGGTGATCGGCCACATCACCACCGACATGGTCAGCCGTACGGCGGACGCGTCGGGTGAATCCCCGCTCGGCAACCTGATCGCGGACGCGCAGCTGGCGGATCCGTCGACGGTGACCGGTGGCAAGACCCCGGTCGCCGCGTTCATGAACCCCGGCGGTATCCGGTCCGACCTGGTCGCGGTCAACGGCGCGGTGACGTTCGGCGCGGCCTTCACGGTGCAGCCGTTCAACAACTACCTGGTCTCGATGGACCTGACCGGCACCCAGATCCGGAGCCTGCTGGCCCAGCAGTTCACCGGCGTCAACCAGGTGTCGAACAAGGTCCTGCAGGTCTCGGGCATCACCTACACCTGGAAGGCGGGCGCGACGCCGGGCACGAAGGAGGTAGTGGCCGACTCGGTGAAGATCGCCGGCCAGCCGCTGGTGGACACCACCACCTACCGGATCGTCACGAACAACTTCCTCTCCGACGGCGGCGACGGGTTCGGAGCTTTCGCCACCGGTACGAACAAGTTCTTCGGCGGCCTCGACATCGACGCCTTCGCGAACTACCTGACCGCGCACGACCCGTACACCCCGGGCCCGACCGACCGCATCACCGTCGGCTGACCCACGAACCCCGAACGGCCCGGCCCTCCTCCACGGAGCGGCTGGGCCGTTCGCCGTTCCGCCGGTCAGCAGGGTCCGATGAATGGCGACGCGCCGCGTCAGAAGGGTCCGATGAGTGGCGACACGCCGCGTCAGAAGGGTCCGATGAACGGAGGAGGGGTGTGTCGGGGGAGGGGGAGGGGTTAGAGCAGGGCTAGGCGGAAGGCGGTGGCTACGAAGGTGAGGGCGGTGAGCAGGGCGGCGGCCTTGGAGCCGAAGCCGTGGCGGATGGCGTGCACGAAGATGGCGATGGTGAGCGGGGCGATCATCACCAGCAAGGTGGCGGCACCCGCGCGAACGCCGACGTGCGTCTGGCCGACCGCGATCGCGCCGACCAGCAGACCGAGCGTCAGGCCGAGCCAGGTCGCGGTCAGCACCGGACCGGTGCGAGGGGTACTACTTCGGGCATGGGCTGCGTGAGCCATCGGACACCTTCCGTACGCGGACACCATCAGGCAGTGACCGAACAAGCACGGTAGCACCAGCCGCGTGTACGTACAGCAGCGGAATAATCACAGCATCTAGACGCGCCCGAGCTGGTGAAAACCGCCGGATCGACGCGGGTCAGGCGTTCGAGTCGGCGGTCTCGCGGTCCTGTTTGCTCGGTGGGATGACAAAGCGGTAGCCGACGTTACGCACGGTGCCGATCAGGGCCTCGTGCTCCGGGCCGAGCTTGGCGCGCAGCCGCCGCACGTGGACGTCGACCGTCCGGGTACCACCGAAGTAGTCGTACCCCCAGACCTCCTGGAGCAGCTGCTCGCGGGTGAACACCCGGCCCGGGTGCTGCGCGAGGAACTTGAACAGCTCGAACTCCTTGTAGGTCAGGTCGAGCGCGCGGCCGTTCAGCTTGGCCGTGTACGAGGCCTCGTCGATGACGACGTCGCCGCTGCGGATCAGGCTGGTGTCCGGGTCCTCGTTGCGCACCGCGGCGAGCCGGCCGATCACCAGTCGCAGGCGGGCCTCGATCTCGGCGGGGCCGGCCGTGTCGAGCAGAACGTCGTCGGCACCCCAGTCGGCGTTCACCGCGGTCAGGCCGCCCTCGGTGACCACCAGGATCAGCGGTACATCGATACCGGTGGTGCGGATCAGCCGCGACACCGATCGGACGTTGACCAGATCGCGGCGCGCGTCCAGCAGCACCGCGTCGGCGTCCGGGGCGTCCACCAGCGCGGCGACCTCCGACGGCAGAATCCGGATCTGGTGGGGCAGCAGGGCGAGCGAGGGCAGCACCTCGGTCGAGGCCTGCAGCGCGTTCGTCAGCAGAAGCAACGTGCTCACGCTGTCTCCTTGTGCTGGTCGTCGGACCCTGTCACCGGCACGGTGTGGTCCGGTCCTGATGCACGTCGAGCCCGGGGCGTCATTGCCCTGGGCCCGAGACACACTGGCTGAAACAGCAGGTAAAGGTTCTGAAAGGATACTCCAAGTCCCGACAATGGAGGCAGGTGTCCCAGTGGCGACGGTCACGGTGCGGTACTTCGCGGCGGCCCGGGCGGCCGCCGGCGAACCGGTCGAGCAGGCCGAGGCGGCCTCGGTCGCGGAGCTGGTCGCAGCGCTCGGCAAGGGCCGTCCGGACCTGGCGCGGGTTCTCGGCATCAGCTCGTTCCTGCTGGACGGGGACCGGGTGGAAGGTGACGCCGCCCTGGCCGACGGCTCCGTCGTCGACATCCTGCCCCCCTTCGCCGGCGGCTAGGCCGGTTAGTCCGGAACCGGCCGACCCAGCCTGAGGAGACCCTGGCCTGCGGGTACATTTCCTCCCGTGGCACAGGACTCGGGGACGCTGCTCACCACTGTCGGGCGGGCTGGTGGTCTGTTCGCGAAGGCGTGGCCGCGGCTGCTCGCGGTTTTCCTGATCGCGGAACTGGCGCATCGCGCCGTTCAATGGGTCGCGGTCCGGGTCGGGCACCGGGTCGAGGCGGGCGGTATCGCCCTGCTCGCTCTGCTGGCCCTGATCACGCTCGCGATGTACGTCGCGATGTTCCTCGTACTACGCGGGGAGTTGCCGTTCCATCGCCGGGCCGTCGAAGAGGGCAAGCTCGCGCCAGACGGTCAGCCCGTCGGTGAAGAGAGTCGCCCGCTCGATGCGCTTACGGCGGCCTTGCTGCCGTTCCTGGCGTTCTACGCGGCGTACCAGTTCCTCCAGCAGGAGGCGCTCGACTACGAGTACCGCCTGTTGGTCTTCGGTATCAACGAGGACGCCGCGACGATCTTCACTGGCGGCACGGTCGCGCAACGGCCTGAAGGTCTTGCTGCCCTCTCAACCTGGCTATTCATCGGCTTGGGTGCTACGGCCTACTTACTGCGCCTGCTGTTCAAGAAGCGGGGTACGCGCAGCAAGTCCGGCCCACTCCAGCGGTTGTTCGTCGCGTACTTGGAAGCGCTCTGGCTGTTCGTAGTGGCCTACCAGGCCTTGGCGTTCATTCCGGCTCCCAAGGACTGGCTGGAGGAGCGGCAGGTCTTCGCCTGGATCAAGGACTCCTACACCTGGGTGCTCGACCACGTGCTCGGCGTGGCGACCGTGCGCGAGGTGTGGGACACGGTGACGGGGTTCATCGCGGCCGGTGTCGCGGACCTGTGGACGGCGGCGGTACTGCCGTTGATGTGGATCACCATCACCGCGGTGATCTACGGGCGGGTGCTGCACAAGCCCGAGCGCACGCTGCCGCTGCGGTGGCGGTTCGACGGGGTCACGCGCCGCTGGCAGCAGACGCCACACATCGTGCGGGTGGCCGGTAACACCATGTTCGCCGACTGGAAGGACCGCTGGACCCCGGTCGCGGACGCGTTCCGCCTGGTCGCGCGATCCGGAATCCGGCCGATGCTGGGCTACTTCCTGGCCTGGGCCATCATCACCTGGTGCGCGGGCGCCATCGGGATCGTCGTCCGGGACTACGTGGTCGGCCCGCGCTCGCTGGAGGCCTGGCTGGTCTTCGACGAGCCGCTGGCGCTGGTGGTCGAGGCGCTGCGCCTGATGCTGCAGATCTGCCTGCTGGCGGCGGCGTACGACCGGATGATCGGTGGCCTCGCCGGTTATCTCGCGCCGCAGAAGCCGTTGACCGTCGACAAGGGCGCGACGGACCTGAGCGCGGCTACCTCGGGAATGCCAAGTACTGAGGAATCCGGGTAGCCCAGGTCACGATCGGCTGGGCCGTCTTCGCGTCCTCAGTCGGTACGACGAACACCGCGACGGTCTCGAACGGCTTCCCCACGCGCGGTTTGAGGTAGTACTCCGCAGTGCCCTTCGGTCGCCAGGTGGCCGGCTTGTCGTCGGTACCGCCCGCGCAGCCCGTCGGCCGGTCGAGGTAGCTCCCGGACGCGATGTCGTCGGACCAGATCCGGCCGTCCGGCGCCCGCAGGTGGACCCGGCAGCCCTCGAGCCCCTTGAGCTTCGCGAGGTCGTCGACCTGCAGCCGGAGATAGACCCGCACCCGCGTCGTACCGGGCGGAGTCGGCTCGTCGGCGCCCACCCGCTTCGGCGCGGGATCAACCTCGACACTGGCGGCGTACCAAGTGGCACCCGCGTACGACGTACCGCCCGCCGCGACGGTGACCGGGTCACGCGGCTCGGCGTCGTACCAGGATTTGTAGTCGGGGCGGGTCACCCACCAGCCCGTGACCGGGATCACCAGTACGAGCGAGGCCAGGGCGGCCGCGTTCCTGCGGAACCAGCCGTACCTCATGCGACCGCCGCCTCCTTCAACTCGACGACGGGCTGTTCCGACGGCACGTTCTCCAGCGGCACGGTGGCCTGCGGTTCGAACGCGGTGAAGGTTTTGCTCTCGATCACCTCGAGCTGTGCGCCCGCGACCTGGTCAGCGGGCATCTCGACCACGAACGAGCCACGGATGGGGATGTCCGGCTGGAACTCGAATCCGGTCAGATCGTATCGGCTGATGCTCTTGCGGTTGGTCGCGTTGTACTGCAGGCCGTCCTTGGTCCGGATCCGCACTGTGCCGAGGTACATCGGCTCGCGCCGGGCCGTCACGATCGTGTCCACCGCCACCCAGGAGGTCGAGGTCTCACGATCGGGTCTACTGCGCGGAACCTTGAGCCGCTTGCCGATCCGGACCGCCTCGACGTTGAGGGTGAAACGCGGCGTCTCGACCACCTTGCCGAAGGCGCCGTTGACCTGGACCGGCTGCTGGAAGTCGCCCTGCGTCGGGGTCACCCGGTAAAGGCCGACGATCGCGACGAGCACCACGACGGTCAGGGCGACGTTCACCACCCGCCGGTTCATCGACGTGCCTTGAGGTTGTTCTTCACCTTGACGGTGAGCTTCCCGGCGACACCCTCGGTCAGCCAGATCCGGTTGTGCGTGAGCTTGGATTCCTTCTCCAACGTGGTCTTCTCCACCTCGAGCTTCACCTCGCTGGGCACTTCAGTGGCCTTGGGCAACTTCCACACATAGATGACCTGCTCGGGCTGTTCCGGCTGCAGCATCGGGTTGGTGGTGTTGTCGCGCATATTGGCGATGCCCAGCGGCCGTTCCCCGGCGGGAATCCCGGGCACATCGACCAGTTGCAGCAGGGAGGAGTCGGGGAAGTCGCCGCGGTCGTCGGTGACCTTGATCTTGGCCACCACCACGAGCAACGCGCCGCCCGGGTCCGGCTTGAAGACGGGGTCCAGGTCCTTCACCGCGACCACCCGGTCGACCGTCACCTCGAACTGCCCGGCCGCGATCGCCGTACCGGGCTGCACGTCCGGCACTTCCGCCGGGGCTTTCTGCAGACCACCGAAGGCGGCGGAGATGGCGAGCCCGACGGCGCCGATACCGAGTGCCCAGGTACGGATCGGGCGTCCGCGGAGTTTGATCTCCTCCAGCGATTCCGGCTGCTTGTCCTGCTCCGGGGCGGAGGAGCCGCGCGGGGAGGGCGTCTTCTCGTCGGCCACGACCGAAGCCTAACCAGCGACAGGTCCTTCCTCGGCCACCGCCGGCCGTTGTCCACTGAGGCTGCCGCCGGTGACGGCCGACTGGCGGTCGCGAGCGGAGCAGCTGGTGGCGGGTCAGTCGGTGGCGGACGGGTCAGTCGGTGGGGCGTCCGCGGAGGCGCTTGGTCTCGCTGCGGCGCTGCTTGGCCTCGATCCGGCGCCGTACCGCGCCTTTACTCGGTTTGGTCGGGCGGCGCGGCCTGGGCGGTGCGGCGATGGCCTCCCGCAGCAGCAAGGTCAGCCGATCGCGCGCGGCCTCCCGGTTTCGCCACTGCGATCGCTGTTCGGAGGCGGCGATCGTGATCACGCCGTCGACCAGCCGGGTGGCGAGCCGTTCGAGCGCCCTGGCTTTGAGCATCGGGCTGAACGCAGTGGTGTTCGCCACATCGAAACTGAGCTCGACCCGGCTGTCGGTGGTGTTGACCGACTGGCCGCCGGGCCCGCTGGACCGCGAGAACCGCCAGCTCAACTCAGCCTCGGGTACGACGACCCCGCTGCGCACCTCCAGCCCGTCCTCCATGCCTCCATTCAAGCAACCCCGCGTCGCCCGCGTGATCAGTACGCTCGACCGGGTGCACCCGCTGCAGAGCCCCGAGGCCGTCCACGCCATCGAACGAGCGGCCTCGGCGTACCACGGCCGGCCCTGGCAGGCGTCGGGTTTCACCAAGCTCGATGACCTGGCTTCGCACCCCTGCGGGTTGTTCCCCGGCGAGGCCTTCTCGGTATTCGCCAAGCTCGGCGATGGCGAGCAGTTCCGGGCCGAGCTGCTCGGACTGGACCTGTTGCGCCGGCATGTGCCGGTCCCGTCGGCGATAGCGAGCGGGATCACCGAGACCTCGAGTGGAGCGGTGCTCCTGCTGGAGGCGATTCCCGAAATCCCGGCAGCGGCCCGAACCGAGCAGCACTGGCGCTCGATCGGAACGGCGCTCGCCACGCTGCACGACGTACAGGCCGAGACCTTCGGCAACGCGGCGTTCGACGGGTTCTTCGGACCGTTGCCTCAGGACAACCGGCCGGTGGCCTCCGGTACCTGGGCCGACTTCTACGCGGAACGACGGCTCGTGCCGCGCCTCCGCGAAGCCGTGGACGAAGGGAATCTGCCGGCGGACCTGGCGAGCGGAGTCGAGCACCTGATCCGCCGTCTGCCGTCGTTGGGCGGGCCGGATCCGCGTCCGTCGCTGCTGCACGGCGACGCCCAGCAGAACAACTGGCTCACCACCGGCACGGAGGCGGTGCTGATCGACACCGCGCCGTACTTCGGTCATCCCGAGATCGACCTGGCCCTGCTCGACTACTTCGAGCCGATCCCGGCCGTGGTCTTCGAGGCCTACCGCGAACGCAGGGAGATCGACGCGGGCTTTGCGGAACGACGCGAACTGTGGCGGCTCCACGGATACCTCGCCGTCATCGCGGTCGACGGGGCCTCGGCGTTCGGACGCCAATTCGTCGGCCGGCTGGCGGACGCGGTCAAGGCCTATCGCTAGCGCCGTCCAGTGGGTGATCAGGGCAACGAACGGGCTTTGCCGGCGGCGTACATTCGATAGTTGTGACACTCGGGATCAGCGTGCTCATCGGTGCGGTCGCCCTCGGCGGCGTACTGAGCCTGCTCAAGACCCGGTACGACGGCCGCTTCCGCGGCACCCGGGCCATCCGGGGCAGCGAGTCGAGCGGCGCCGGCCCGAAGGCCACCGAATCCAGCCAGGCAGAACCGATCGGGAGTGCGGCCGTGGGGTCCGAGCAGCAGCTGGCGAACCGCCTGACCGAGGCGGACGTCGACGGTGAACTGGGCGAACGGGCCACCTTGCTGCAGTTCTCCTCCGCCTTCTGCGCGCCCTGCCGCGCCACCCGCCGCACCCTCGCCGAAGTCGCGGACATGGTCGACGGCGTCCGCCACATCGAACTCGACGCCGAATCCCACCTGGACCTGGTCCGCCGCCTCGACATCCTGCGCACACCGACCACCCTGGTCCTCGACAGCACCGGCGCCATCGTCACCCGCGCCAGCGGCCAACCCCGCAAACCCGACGTAATCGCCGCCCTAGCCACCGCCGTAGACCGCCAACCCAACTAACCCCGCCCGCTCACCCACGCCTGGTCCCACCCACGAGCCGGCCGGTCGAGCGCGCCGGGGCGACCCTTACGCGCGGCCCGAAATCTCAGGGTGGCTGGCCACTCGCGTGGTGGGTTACCACCTGGGATTCCGGGGTGGTAACCCACCGGCTCAATGGCTGGCCACCCGCAGGACCGGCGTGGAGTTGGAACCGTCGCGCTTCGGGTCCGGACGGACCCGAGTGCCCGGGTTTTGCACGACTACCGGGTTTCGGGCTGACTACCGGGTTTTGGCGTGCCCGCTGCCGAGTTGTTTGACCGCTACCCGGTTGCAGAGCCTGTTGCGTTTTGGGTGTG
>NZ_JBHLTC010000048.1:0-36499 GCF_042434725.1 Kribbella deserti
ACGTGACATGGACTTCATCCTTCCAACGAATGAAGTCTCCAGACACGCCGGGGCGGCTCAGACCGCCACCTTGCGACGACCATACGACGATCCCCACCCCAGCACCACGCCCCGTCACCACGCGACCACCCCGCCCTTCCGCCACGACTGAAGCAAGTGGCCCGTTCCTAGAGCCGCCGACCGCACCGCCCAACACCTGCGTCGCCGCGCGCCGCGGCGGTGGTGAGCAACATGACCGTGGTCGTGCGAGTGGCTGGCCATCGCGCCGGTGGGTTACCACCCCGGATTCCGAGGTGGTAACCCACCACGCCGATGGCCAGCCACTCGCACGATCAGCCGGTCCGCTGAACCCGGGCTGGTTCAGCGTCCCGTGGTCGCCGGTGGCGCGCAAGTGTGGGCGCGGAGGCTATTCGAGCCAGGTGGTGAGGAAGGTGGGGTTGGCGTGGATGTGGATGGCTTCGTAGCCGCCGGGGTTGGTGGTGAACTTGTGGGGCGTGTTGGCCGGGACTACCAGGACCTGGCCGGCTCGGCCGATCACCTCGTGGCCGTTGATGGTGAAGGTGGCGGAGCCGCGGCGGATGATGAACGTTTCGGCGTACGGGTGCTGGTGCAGGCGAGGGCCCGCACCGGCTTTCGACGTGGACTCGAGGATGATCGAGATGCCGGCGCCGCCGGGTAGTTCCTCGTAGTCCTCGGTCCAGTCCTCGCCGTCATCGCGCCCATCAGCACGGTTGACGACCAGGTCAGCGAGATTCGGCTCAGTCATGCCCCACATCCTGGCCAGACCTCACCAAGACCGCCAATGGTTTCGGCCCAGCTCAAACCCGCCCCACGGCTCGACTGACACCGCCTCCTCACGGCCGCAGAACCGCGTCTGGCGAAACCGCGTCCGGCGAGAACCCCGTCACGGTTCCATTTCGTGGCCGGGGCGGCCGGGGGTTGTGCGGCGCTGTTTCATTTCCGCCTCGTTGAGGTGGCGCTTGCCGTCGGCCAGTTGCTCTCGGGCCTTTCGTTCCATCTCGACCAAACGGTCGTAGTAGTTGTCGTCGTACCCCTCGATGATCTGGAAGGTCCACCGCCCGGGGATGACGTTTCGCCCGATCAGGTCGGTTTCGATCTGATCGGCGAGTTCGCTGTGACCGGCCTCCCGCAGCAGCTCTACCGCGTCGTCGAGGCGGTGGTCCGCGCGCCCGGTCAGTTGGTGAAACGCATAAAGGTGGCCGCGGGCCCGGATCACCGTCTCCAGCGCGTCGGTCAGGGTGCCGAGCGCGGCGACGGTGGTGTCGTCCAGTCCGTCGGGACGCTGGTGATCGGCCGGCAACTCCGGCGGCGGCTGCGGGCTGTCGACTTCCAGGTCGGGCTGCAGATCTGCTGGTTCCATGCGAGCCCAGTACCCGCCATCAGCCACAACAATTCCCGCCGTACGTCGCCAGACGGTCAACGCCTCAGCCACGATCAACCACCACGCTGGGCGAACCGGGGCCCCACGATGCGAGTCTGGATACCGACAACCTAAGCGGTGCTAGCGCGGCGTTTGGTCCAGATGTCGTAAGCGACGGCGGCCAGCAGGACCAGGCCCTTCACCAGCATCACCCGGTCACTGGGCGAACCGATCAGGGACATGCCGTTGTTGATCACCGCCATGATCAGGCCACCGGTAATCGCGCCGATCACCTTGCCCACGCCGCCTTGTACCGCGGCGCCACCGATGAAGGCGGCGGCGATCGCGTCCAACTCGAAGTTGTAACCGGCCGTCGGCCCGGCCTGGTTCAGCCGGCCCGCGAAGATGATGCCGGCGATGGCCGCGAGCACACCCATGTTGACGAAGATCCAGAACGTCACCGAACTGACCTTGACGCCCGACAACGCCGCCGCCTCGCGGTTACCGCCGATGGCGTAGATGTGACGCCCGAATACGGAGCCCTTGCTGAGCAGCGAATAGCCGACCACCAGCACCGTCAACAACACGAGCACCCACGGCAGGTTCTTGAACCGGGCCAGCTGCACCACCACGAACAGCACCACGACCCCGGCCGCGCCCACCTTCAGCGCGAACAGGCCGATCGGCTCAACGCTCTGGTTGTATCCGAGCCGCGCCTTCCGGGCCCGCCATTGCGTCAGCGTCGCAGCGGCCACCACAGCCAGACCGAGCAGCAGCGTCAGCAGATCGGCACCACCCAGCGGACCGAGGCCGATGTTGCCGAGGTGTCCACCGAGGAAGCCGTTGGACAGTGTGCGGATCTCCTCCGGGAACGGCCCGATGCCCTGGTTGCCGAGCACCATCAACGTCAACGCCCGGAACACCAGCATGCCGGCCAGCGTGACGATGAACGCCGGAATACCGAAGTACGCGACCCAGTAGCCCTGCCAGGCACCGATCACCGCGCCCGCGGCGATGGTGGCGAGTACGGCGAGGGGCCACGGCACGTTCAGGTTGACCGTCAGCACCGCGCAGATCGCGCCCGTCACCGCGACCAGCGAACCGGCCGACAGATCGATATGACCCGAGATGATGATCAGGATCATGCCGATCGCGAGGATCAGGATGTACGAGTTCTGCACGATGATGTTCGAGATGTTCTGCGGTTCCAGCAGCGCGCCATCGGTCAGGACGGCGAAGAGCGCGACGATCAGCGCGAAAGCGACGTAGATACCGCTTTGCCGCGGGTTGATCGACGGCCGTCGCCGGCGATCCGGTGGTAAGGCCGAGGTGGTCGTCACCTCGAGGGTTCCACCGGTGGCTGTCGTACTGGTCATGCGGACCGCTCCTGTCCCCTGGTCATGTAGTGCATCAACCGCTCCTCGGTGGCCTCCGCGCGGCTGACCTCACCGGTGATCCGGCCCGCGGACAACGCGTAGATCCGGTCGCACAGCCCGAGCAGCTCGGGCAGTTCCGACGAGATCAGCAGCACCGCCTTCCCCTGGTCGGCCAGCTCGTTGATGATCGTGTAGATCTCGTACTTGGCACCCACGTCGATGCCACGGGTCGGCTCATCCAGGATCAGTACGTCGGGATCGGTCAGGATCCACTTCGACAGCACGACCTTCTGCTGGTTGCCGCCCGACAACGTGCCAGTGCTGGTCAGCACGCTCGGCGCCCGGATCGCCATACTGCGGCGGAAGTCCTCGGCGACCCGGAACTCCTCGTTGTCGTTCACCCAGCCGCGAGGCGCGAACTTCTTCAGGCCCGCGGCGGACACGTTGCGCTTGACGTCCTCGATCAGGTTGAGGCCGTAGCGCTTGCGATCCTCGGTGACGTACGCGAGCCCGTGCCCGATCGCCTCCCGCACGGTCCGGGTCTGGATCACCTCGCCGTCCTTGCGGATCCGCCCCGAGATGTCCACGCCGTACGACCGGCCGAACACGCTCATCGCCAGCTCGGTGCGGCCCGCGCCCATCAGTCCGGCCAGGCCCACGATCTCGCCGCGTCGTACCGAGAGACTGGCGTCGGACACCACGACCCGGCCACGCTGCGCCGGGCTGTGCACGGTCCAGTTCTCGATCCGCAGTACCTCCGCGCCGATCACCGGATCGCGCGGCGGGAAGCGGCTGGACAGGTCCCGGCCGACCATGCCGGAGATGATCCGGTCCTCGCTGACTTGCTCCGAGGCCAGGTCCAGCGTTTCCACCGTGCTGCCGTCGCGAACGATCGTCACCCGGTCGGCGATCGCCACGATCTCGTTGAGCTTGTGCGAAATGATCACCGAGGTGATGCCCTCCGCCCGCAGACCGCGCAGCAGGTCGAGCAGATGCGCGGAGTCCTCGTCGTTCAGCGCGGCGGTCGGCTCGTCGAGGATCAGCAGCTTGACCTCTTTGGACAAGGCCTTCGCGATCTCGACCAGCTGCTGTTTGCCGACCCCGATGTCGAGGACCTGCGTGGTCGGGTTCTCCCGCAGGCCGACCCGGCGCATCAGCTCGGCCGCCTCGTGATTGGTCCGGTTCCAGTCGATCCAGCCCTTGCGCGATCGCTCGTTGCCGAGGAACAGGTTCTCCGCGATCGACAGTTGCGGGCACAACGCCAGCTCCTGGTGAATGATCACGATGCCGCGGTTCTCACTGTCGCGGATCGAGGAGAACTCGCACGGCTCGCCGTCGAACTCGATCTGCCCCGAGAACGAGTCGTGCGGATAGACGCCGGACAGCACCTTCATCAAGGTGGACTTGCCGGCGCCGTTCTCCCCACAGATCGCGTGGATCTCACCGCGCCGGACGGACAGGTCCACCCCGGCGAGCGCGACCACCCCGGGAAAGGCCTTGGTGATCCCGCTCATCCGGAGAATCTGGTCGGTCATGGTTACGACAGCTGCGCCGGCTGGTAGTAGCCGGAGTCGACCAGAACCTTCTGGTAGTTGCCCTTATCAACGATCACCGGCTGCAGCAGGTGCGCCGGTACGACCTTGACGCCGTTCTCGTAGTCCTGGTCGTTGTTGATCTCCGGCTTCTCGCCCTTGAGTACGGCGTCGGCCATCTTCGCCGTGACCGCCGCCAGTTCGCGGGTGTCCTTGAAGATCGTGGAGTACTGCTCGTTGGCCACGATCGACTTCACCGAGGCGACCTCGGCGTCCTGACCGGTGACCACCGGATACGGCTGGCCCGCGGTGCCGTAGCCGTTGCTCTTCAGCGCGGAGAGGATGCCGATCGAGATGCCGTCGTACGGCGACAGCACGCCGTGCACCTTCGCGCCACCGCCGTACGACGCGGTGAGCACGTCTTCCATGCGCTTCTGCGCGGTGGCGGCGTCCCAGCGGAGAATGGCGACGGTCTTGAAGTCGGTCTGCTTGCTACGGACCACCAGCGTGCCCTTGTCCAGGTAGGGCTTGAGCACCGACATCGCACCGTTGAAGAAGAACGTCGCGTTGTTGTCGTCGGGTGAACCGGCGAACAGCTCGACGTTGAACGGGCCCTTGGCCGAACCCTCACTGCCGTCGGCGTTCTTCAGCTTCAGCCCGACCAGCAGCGACGTCGCCTGCTGTACACCGACCTTGAAGTTGTCGAACGACGCGTAGTAGTCGACGTTCGGGCTGTTGCGGATCAACCGGTCGTACGAGATCACCGGGATCTTGCTGTCCGCCGCCTGCTGCAACTGAGTGGTCAGCGCGGTGCCGTCGATCGAGGCCACGATCAGCAGCTTGGCGCCCTTGGTGATCTGGTTCTCGATCTGGTTGGCCTGTGTCGGGATGTCGTTTTCCGCATACTGCAGGTCGACGCGGTAACCGGACTTCTCCAGCGCCTGCTTGATGTTCTGGCCGTCGCTGATCCACCGCTCCGACGACTTGGTCGGCATCGTGACACCGACCAGCGCGGCGCCGGTGTCGGCCGCGGGCTGATCGGCGGTCTTCGCGGATGATCCGCAGGCCGCCAGCACAGCGGTCAAGGTCGCCGCCGCCACCACGGTGGCCGAACGTCTGAATCGCATCGATTTCTCCTGTCGAAAACTTCGCCGCACGGGTGCTGGTTAGCGAGTGTTACCGCTAACATTGCGCACGTCAATACCTGCGCCGCAGATCTGCCGCGGAGGCCTGGACCACACAGAGCCGGGGCGCAGGTCAGTCATGCCGCCGCGTGGCGCGGCCGGAGAAGCGGCCCTTACTCGCTAGTTCGCGGTCAAAGGTGGCAGGCTACGCAAGGATGCCCACGCCCAGGGCTTCATTGTCGACGCCGTCGGAGGTTGGAACACCCGTGTTCGCGCGCATTGCCATCGTCAACCGGGGTGAGGCCGCGATGCGCCTCATTCACGCGGTCCGCGACCTCAACGCGCAGGCGGGACCCGGCGGACACCGCATCGAGACGGTGGCGTTGCACACCGAAGGCGAGCGGCGGGCGATGTTCGTGCGCGAGGCGGATCACGCCTACGACCTCGGACCGGCGGCCAACCGGCCGTACCTGGACTACGCCGTGCTCGAGCGCGCGCTGGTCGAGACCAAGGCCGACGCGGCCTGGGTCGGCTGGGGCTTTGTCGCCGAGGACCCGAACTTCGCCGAGCTGTGCGCCCGGATCGGGGTGACCTTCATCGGTCCCAGCCCCGAGGCGATGCGCAAACTCGGCGACAAGATCGGCTCCAAGCTGATCGCCGAAGAGGTCGGCGTACCGGTCGCGCCGTGGAGCCGGGGCGGGGTGGACACCCTCGAGGACGCGAAGGCGGCGGCCGCGCGGATCGGCTACCCGTTGATGCTCAAGGCAACGGCCGGTGGTGGCGGCCGCGGTATCCGGATGGTCGCCTCCGACGCCGATCTGACCGAGGCGTACGAGCGCACCCGGGCCGAGGCGGAACGGGCCTTCGGCTCCGGTGTCGTCTTCCTGGAACGGCTCGTCACCGGCGCCCGGCACGTTGAGGTCCAGGTCATCGCCGACGGCCAGGGCACCGCCTGGGCCATCGGCGTGCGGGACTGCTCGATCCAGCGACGCAACCAGAAGGTGATCGAGGAGTCCGCGTCACCGGTTCTGGACGCCGCCCAGGCCGAAGAGGTCAAGGCCAGCGCCGAGCGCCTCGCCGTGGCCGTCGGCTACGCGGGAGCAGGAACCGTCGAGTTCCTCTACCACCCGCAGGAACGGCTTTTCGCCTTCCTGGAGGTCAACACCCGCCTGCAGGTGGAGCACCCGATCACCGAGGCGACCACTGGTACCGACCTGGTCAAGCTCCAGATCCATGTGGCCTCCGGCGGACGCCTCGAAGGCGAGCGCCCGGTCGAGACCGGCCACGCCGTGGAGGCCCGGCTCAACGCAGAGGATCCGGACCGCGACTTCGCCCCCTCCGCGGGCCGGATCGCCCTGCTCGACCTGCCGTCCGGCCCTGGTATCCGGGTCGATACCGGCGTCGGCGAGGGTGACTCGATCCCGGCCGACTTCGACTCGATGATCGCCAAGATCATCGCGTACGGCCGCAACCGCGACGAGGCCCTCGCCCGCCTGCGCCGCGCGATGACCGAGACCACTGTCGTGATCGAGGGTGGCTCGACCAACAAGAGCTTTGTGCTCGACCTGCTCGACGCGCCGGAGGTCATCGACGGCAGCGCCGACACCGGCTGGATCGACCGCGTCCGCACCGAAGGCCGGCTGATCGCTCACCGGCATTCCGGCGTTGCCCTGGTTGCCGCGGGCATCGAGGAGTACGAGACCGAGGAGGCGGTCGAGCGCACGCGCCTGATCGAGACCGCCCGCGGTGGCCGTCCCCAGGTCCAGCACCGCACCGGCCGGACCGTCGACCTCAAGCTGCGCGGTACGGCGTACAAGCTGACCGTGTCCCGGATCGGGTCGCACCGGTTCCGGGTGGTCATCGCCGTCGGCGCGACCGAGCAGACCGTGGACGCCGAGATCGACCGCATCGACGAGTACAAGAGCCGCATCACGATCGGCGGCCGGACGCATCGCCTGGTCACCGCGACCCACGGTTCGATCCAGCTGGTCGAGGTCGACGGCGTGACCCACCGGGTGAGCCTCGACGAAGGTGGCGTGCTGCGTTCGCCGTCGCCCGCGCTCGTGGTGGCGACCCCGGCCGCCGTTGGCGCTGAGGTGGCCGCCGGTTCGCCCGTGCTGGTGCTCGAGTCGATGAAGATGGAGACGGCTCTTTCGGCGCCGTTTGCCGCCCGGGTGAAGGAACTGCTCGTCTCGATCGGCAGCCAGGTCGAGACCGGCGCTCCGCTGGTCCGCCTCGAGCCTGTCGGCGACGGCGCGGTCGCGGCCGAGGTGGCCGAGGACGCCGTCGACCTCGATCTGCCGAACGGTCGCTCGCTCCCCCATGACCTCGCGGCCCGCGCCGAGCGGAACCGCGGCGACCTGACCGCGATGCTGCTCGGGTACGACGTGGACCCGCGCGACGAAGGCCGCACGCTCAAGGCGTACCTGACCGAGCGCGATGAACTCGTCGCCGAAGGGGTTTCGCCGCTGCGGGCCGAGCTCGAACTGCTGGAAGCCTTCGCCGACTTCGCGGAGCTGTCCCGTAACCGCCCGGTGGGTGAGGACCTCCACCTGGAGAACCGGATCCACAGCCCGCGCGAGCACTTCCACACCTACCTGCAGAGCTTCGACCCCGAGCGTGGGGCGTTGCCGGAGGACTTCCGCGCGAAGCTCGGCCGGGTGCTGCGCCATTACGGTGTGACCGATCTGGACCGGACGCCCGAGCTCGAACAGGCCGTCTTCCGGGTGTTCCTGGCCCAGCAGCGGTCGGCGCCCGAGGTTCAGCTGGTGACGGCTCTGCTGCAGCGCTGGATCAGCGAGGCGCCGCCGGAATCCCCGCTCGACGGGACCGCCCACGACGTACTCGATCGACTGGTCACCGCGACGCAGCTCCGCTTCCCCGTGGTCGGCGATCTCGCGCGCAGCGTCCGGTTCCGGTGGTTCGACCAGCCGCTCGTGGACGCCGAACGCGAGAGCGTGCTCGGCGGCGTCCGGGATGAGCTCGTCGCGATCGCGGCGATGCCGGCCGGTCCGGATCGCGACGCGCATATCGACGCGCTGGCGGCCATTCCGGAACAGATCGTGCGGTTCCTCGCCGAGCGGATCGAGGACGGCGAGCTGCCCACCTGGGAGCCGATGCTGGCCATCCTGATCAAGCGGCACTACCGCGAGCACGCGTTGCGCGACCTGCGCGAACCGGGTGTGAACGGACGGCCCTTCGCCGTCGCCGACTACACCCTCGACAACCGGCTCACCCACCTCGTCACCACGATCGGCCGGATGGACGAGCTGATACCGGACAGCGGTCTGGTCGAAGCAGTCACCACGCAGATCGCGAACGCGCCGGCGGATCACCAGAGCGTGGTCGACCTCTACCTCGCATGGCCGGACGCGCCCGAATCCGCGGACGATGCGTCGGCTGCGCTGGCCGAGCGGCTGGCCCGGATCGGCTTCGCGCACGACGTACGTCGCGTCGCCGTGGCGGTCTGCCCGGGCGGTGATCGACCGGTCGGCTATTACACGTTCCGCCCGCAGCCCGACAAGACGCTCGCCGAGGACTCCCTCGTGCGCGGCGTACACCCGATGGTCGGCCGACGGCTCAACCTGTGGCGCCTGCGCGAGTTCGACGTGACGCGGCTGGAAGCACCCGAGGACGTGCTGCTGTTCCGTTGCGTCGCCCCGGGCAACGAATCCGATCAGCGGCTGGTCGCGCTCGCGCAGATCCGCCAGCTGGCCGTGGTGCGCGACGACGACGGCCGGGTGGTCGGCCTGCCGCACGCGGAACGCGCCATCGCGAACTGCCTGGAGGCGATCCGCCGGGCCCGGGCCGCCAGCGGAACCGCCGGTGCGCGGCTCGACATGAACTACGTGTGGGTGCACATCTGGCCGTCGATCGAGGCCGATATCGAGCAGCTCACCTCGCTCAAGGACAAGATCGCGCCGGTAACGGCCGGAGCCGGTATCGAGGAAGTCCTGGTCGCCGGCACGATCGCGTCGCCGGACGGTGCCGAGGTACCGATGGCCGCGCGGTTCCACTACCAGCCGGGCTCGGGCGTCGTCACCTCGCTCGAGGGCCCGCCGACGGAGCACCTCAAACCGCTCGACGACTACCGCCAGAAGGTTGTGCTCGCGCGCCGCCGTGGCGTCGTTTACCCGTACGAGCTGCAGGCGATGATCGCCGGTAGCGGCGGTACGGCGACCGAGTACGACCTGGACGACACCGGCAGGCTCGCACCGGTCGACCGGCCGTACGGTCACAACAAGGCCGGCATCATCGCGGGTGTCATCTCGACGCCGACCGAGCGCTACCCCGAAGGCGTGACGCGCGTGCTGCTCTGCGGTGACCCGCTGCGCGCGCTGGGCGCGGTATCCGAGGCCGAGTGCGCGCGGATCATCGCGGCGCTGGATCTGGCCGACGAGATGGGCGTTCCGGTCGAGTGGTTCGCCGTGTCCGCCGGTGCCCGGATCTCGATGGACTCCGGTACCGAGAACATGGACTGGGTCGCCAAGGCGCTCAAGCGCATCGTCGAGTTCACCCAGGGCGGCGGCGAGATCAACATCGTTGTCGCGGGCATCAATGTCGGCGCCCAGCCCTACTGGAACGCCGAAGCCACGATGCTGATGCACACCAAGGGCATTCTGGTGATGACACCGGACAGTGCGATGGTGCTCACCGGTAAGCAGTCGCTGGACTTCTCCGGTGGCGTCTCGGCCGAGGACAACTTCGGCATCGGTGGTTACGACCGCGTGATGGGTCCGAACGGCCAAGCGCAGTACTGGGCCCCGAACCTGGCCGGCGCGATCGGCATCCTGATGACGCACTACGACCACACGTACGTCGCGCCCGGCGAGGCTGGTCCGCGCCGCGCGGCGACGAACGACCCGTTCGATCGCGACATCACCGCGTACCCGCACGACCCGGTCGATTCGGGCTTCACCACGGTCGGCGACATCTTCTCCGCCGAGACGAACCCGGACCGCAAGAAGGCCTTCGACATCCGTACGGTGATGGCCGCCGTCGCGGACCAGGACCACGCGACGCTCGAACGCTGGTCCGGTATGGCCGACGCCGAGACCTCGGTGGTGTACGACGCGCACGTCGGCGGTATTCCCGTCGCGCTGATCGGCATCGAGTCGAAGTCCGTACCGCGCCGGGGATTCCCTCCCACCGACGGACCCGACCTCTACACGGCCGGCACGTTGTTCCCGAAGTCGTCGAAGAAGACCGCGCGCGCGATCAACGCCGCGAGCGGCAACCGGCCGGTCGTGGTGATCGCGAACCTGTCCGGTTTCGACGGATCCCCCGAGTCGATGCGCAACCTCCAGCTGGAGTACGGCGCGGAGATCGGCCGGGCGATCGTGAACTTCGACGGGCCGATCGTGTTCTGCGTGGTGTCGCGTTACCACGGTGGCGCGTTCGTGGTCTTCTCGAAGGCGCTCAACCCGCGCATGACCGTACTCGCGGTCGAGGGGTCGTACGCCTCGGTCATCGGTGGCGCCCCGGCCGCGGCCGTCGTCTTCACCCGCGACGTGGACGCCCGTACGGCGAAGGACCCGCGCGTCAGCGAGATCGAGCACCGGCTCGCGGAGGCCTCCGGCGCGGAACGGGCCTCGCTCGCCACGCAACTCGCCGAAACCCGGCGCGACGTACGCAGCGAGAAGCTCGGTGAGGTCGCGACCGAGTTCGACCGCGTTCACAACATCCATCGCGCGGTCGCCGTCGGTTCGGTCGACGAGGTGATCGCGGGATCGGACCTGCGCCCGAAGATCATCGCCGCGCTGGAGTCCGGCCTCTGACCTGACCTCGTTCCCGGTTCACCTGATGGTTCGGGTGAACCGGGGCCCGCCCTGAGGATCGGTATGAACAGCAGCCAGCCCCGTCGTGGGGTGATCCTGGCAGTCTGCTGCCTGAGCCTGTTCATCGTCGGCCTGGACACCAGCATCGTGCACCTCGCGCTGCCGTCCATCCGGCGCGAGTTCGACGCCCCGTTGTCGCGGCTGCAGTGGACCATCGACGCGTACACGCTGGTGCTGGCCAGTCTGTTCCTGGTGGCCGGCTCGATGGCCGACCGGATCGGGCGGCGGCGAACGTTCCAGTCCGGCCTGATCATCTTCAGCCTCGGCTCGGCCCTGTGCGGTCTCGCCCCGACCGTCGAACTGCTGATCGCGGCCCGCGTTCTGCAGGCCGTCGGCGGATCGATGCTGAACCCCGCCGCGTTGTCGATCATCACGAACACCTTCACCGAACCCCGGCAACGAGCCCGGGCGATCGGTGTGTGGGGTGGCGTCGTCGGGCTCAGCATGGCGATCGGGCCGGTTCTCGGTGGCACGCTGGTGGACTCGGCGGGCTGGCGTGCCATCTTCTGGATCAACGTGCCGGTCGGTTTGGCCGCACTGGTACTGACCGCCGTCTTCGTACCGGAGTCGCGCGCGGCCAGGCCCCGCCGGATGGACCCGGTCGGGCAGGTGCTGATGATGCTGTTCCTGGTCGGCCTGATCTACGGGATCATCGAGGGCACGGCCAAGGGCTGGAGCTCGGCGTTGATCCTGGCCTGCTTCGATGTCGCGCTGCTGGCGGGTGTCGGGCTCGTGGTGTACGAACGGCGCCGGGTGGAACCGCTGATCGACCTGCGGTTCTTCCGAAGTCCGCCGTTCTCGGGCGCGGCCTTGATCGCCGCGAGCGGGTTCTTCGCGTTGGGCGGGTTTCTCTTTCTGAACTCGCTGTTCTTGCAACAGGCGCGCGGGCTTAGCGCGTTCGAGGCAGGCCTGCTGACGTTGCCGATGGCGGCGATGACCGTCATCTTCGCGCCCTTGTCCGGATGGATTGTCAGCACGCGCGGCACGCGATTGCCCTTGCTGGTAGCTGGTACCGGTATCGCGGTGAGCGGGTTCTTGCTGTCGCAGGCGACGGTCGAGACGCCGACGATCATCTTGCTGGTGGCGTATCTCGACTTCGGTCTGGGCTTCGGCATGCTCAACGCCCCGATCACCAACGCCGCCGTATCCGGCATGCCCCCATCCCAAGCCGGCGTAGCCGCCGCAATCGCCTCCACCAGCCGCCAGGTAGGAGCCGCCCTAGGTGTAGCCGTCGTCGGCTCAGTCCTCACCAGCAACCTGACCGGCCCGCTGGAAACCGGCTTCACCACCGCCGCCCGCCCCGCCTGGCTGATAATCACCACCTGCGGCCTCGTGGTAATCCTCACCACCTTCCTAACCACCCACCGCCACCTCGAGACCACGCCCCTAAGCCCTGCGTCGAGACGATCCGCCTAAGCCCTGCGTCGATTGGTCTGGATTTGCCCAGCTCCTGCGGCGGGTCGCTCATCCAGCAACGGCCATGCGGGCAAATCCTGACCAATCGACGCTAATCCCGCACGCCACACCCCTCCCCCACCGCACCCCACCGCACCCCGGCGGCCCAACGCTGACCTGGCTGCAGAAACTCTAATGTTCACCTTCGAACCAGAGAGCCCACGCAGGAAATTCCGCGCACTCACCCCCTATCCCGACCACCACCCTCGGATCAAAAGGCGCAAGCCGCGTCGGACTGAAACGATGGTGAGACCCGAGCGGGCGGTTTCGTAGGTATCCTGCATCCACTAGGCCTGGAACTGGCGAGGAGAAGGTGGCGTGAAGCGATTCGTGGTTCCGCCCGAGTGGCCGCCACCGGAGCGCGGCTGGGCACCTGCGAGGGATTGGCGTCCCAATCCCGAGTGGCCACCACCTTCCGCCGATCACCGGTTCTGGGTGAACGGCGAAGGTCGCCCCGTCACCGGCCCTCTCGGCTACTACGGCGCTCCAACCCGGCGAGCGGTATCCGCCTGGACCGGCGCCGCCGCCCTATTCGTCGGCGTGAACGTCTGGGCGCTGATGGCCCTCGGCATCGTTGGCACCGATCGCCCAGAACTTCAAGCAGAGCAGACGATCGGGCAAAGCCAAACCTCGCCCACCCCAAGGCCGACGCCCCGACGATCGGTCCCCGTCATCCCCACGCCAAAGCCTCTCCCCGAGACCTCCCTAGGCCGTGCCGCACCCAAACCGAGCCGGGTATCAGTCGACAAACCCACCCGATCCAAAACCCGTGCCGCCAAAACCCCCACGCCCACCCCACGTCCCAGCACGCCCCGCCCCACGGCCTCGCCCACCCCACCAACGTCGGAGGAGCTGGCCCGCGCCTACTGCAAACGGCACGGCTGGGACCCCTCCTGGTGCGTAGGCGGCTGGCAATACACCCCACCTCCCGACTGGGATCGCTAACCCCAAACCGGTACGGCGCTCCCGCCCGGGTCGCCGTACGACCAGACGGAGGTTGCCGTCGTACGACCCAGGCGGAGGTTGCGGCGAGGTGACGGGGGCTTCGGTCGGCCGGCGGCGTGGACGGTTGATTGGGCGGTGCCGGCGCGGGGTGGCGGGTGATATCGGCGGTATGACGTTCCGGACGTGGCGCCGCGTCGTCGCACCGGGGACACCGTGTGGGAGGCGAGCACCCTAAACGGTTTCCTGGCAGGGGTAATAACCCGCGCCAGGAAACCGCTACCCCTGCGAAGCCGCCGTTTCCCCCTGCTAGGAAGGCGAACCGCCACCTCGTGGCGCCGCCTCAACGTGGCCCCGGTGCAGCACCGGGCAGCACCGGGGTGGCTTGGCGCTGCACCGGGTTGGCGCTCCGCAGTTGCGGTGGTCAGCGGCAGAGGGTGGTGTCCAGAGCCTTCTCCACTCGTTTCGCCTGGGGCAACGAGCGGGGTAGAGCGGTGACGGCGATTGCGGCGCCGCGGCCGTCCGTGGTCACGGCGTTGCGGGTTTCGTAGCCGAAGATGTCGCCGCCGTGGGTCCAGGCGAATCCCCCACAGGTAAGTGGGAAAGTGGCCAATCCGAGGCCGTAGCGGGCGTCGCCAGTCGCGTTCGCTCCCGGGGCCTCGACGGTAGTCATCATCTGTGCGAGCTGCTCCGGCTTGAGCAACTTGCCGCCGATCAGCGCCGTGAAGAACTTAAGCAGGTCGCTGGGCGTCGAGACCAGGGCACCAGCTGCCCACGCCATTGACGGATCCAGCTCGGTGACATCGACCAGCGGCCCGTCAGAGCTCTCCGCGTAGTAGCCGCGCGGGTGGCGTCCACGGATCTTCTGCTCGCCTACAGCCGGCCAATACGTGTTGCGCAGGCGCGCGCGTTCGATCACCCTCTTGGTGATCTCTTCGCCGAGAGGCCGACCCGTCACCTTCTGAACCAGGAGCCCGGCGACGACGTAGTTGGTGTTGCTGTAGTTCCACCGGTCTCCCGGGGCGAAGTCGGCCTTCTGCGTCAGCGCGACGTTCAGCAGCTCGTGCGGCTCGTAGTGCCTGTGGAGGTTCTTGAGCACACCTCCGGAGAACAGCAGTCCGGTGTACTCCGGCAGGCCGCTAGTGTGCTGAAGCACCTGCCGGACAGTGATGTTGCGTCCGTCGATGCCTTCGCCGCGAAGCAGGTTAGGCAGGTACTTGTCGATCGGCGCGTCCAGCGCGACCTTGCCCTCGCCGACCAACTGCAGCACGACCGTGGCCACGTAGGTCTTGGTGTTGCTGGCCATACGCACCTTGCCGTCAACCGGGGCCTTGGCCTCGGTGGTCAGATCAGCGACTCCGGCGGCGTAGTTCCCCACCCGGCCGTCGCGCTGCCGTACGGCGGCCAGGGCCGCAGGGAACTCCTCATCGCGAACCAGCGCGTTCAACTCCGCCTGCACGACCCCCGGCCGCACCCCACCAGCTCGTCCGGCGCCTGCCTGCATTCCGGCCGCGGTATCGATCGTCGCGGCGGTGGCTCCGGCGGTCGCGGTGGCCGCCGAGCCGGCCGGCGTCGCGACGAGCAGACCACTCGCGACGGACACCGCGATGGCGGCGGTGGCCAGCCGACGACGGGCGAACAGCGATAAACGCCAGGACTGCTGCGGATGGAACACGGGAATCTCCCTGCTGAGCGATCTGTTCTTCGGACCCCACCAGCATCGCCAGTACGGCCGCGCCGCACGATCCCGCAGCCGGGCCACTCAGTCCTCCAGCAGCCACCCTTGCCAACCACCCACCCGCCTGCTAGCGCAGACCTCACGCGGCGGCCAGCAGATCAGCTTTCGCGAGTGGCCTCGCAGTGGTCCCGCACGGCCTCGAGTTCGTCATCAATGACCGCCACCTGCGTCGCGACGGCGTCCTCCGGAGTGCCGTCTGGGAAGAACAGGGTGAACTGGTATTCGGAGCCACCACCATTGGGCAGCACCCGGGTGAACACGCCCCGGCTCGGGTCCTCAGCCATCAGCAAGTCGACCGTGCCAAGCTCCTCCGAAGCCCGAACGATCACCCGCGTCTCCCCTTCACCGCTGTGCAGAACCCACTGGTCACCATCGGGACGGACCGACTTCGCGGCACCGGGAGCCCAGAGCGGAAGAGTGTTCGGATCGGCCACGAAGCCGAACACGGCCTCGGGCGCTGCCTGGATCGAAATCGAACGAGTTACGGCGCGAGATAGCGGGTTAGTATGCATATGTAGATCATATGCATCTGCTTACTATTGCGCAACTCCTACCATTCACCCATGGAACGCGAAGAGCTCGGCGCGCTGTTCGGTCGCATCACCCGTCGTCTGATCGCGGCCGAACGACCCGTGCTGACCGGGCACAACCTCTCGATGTGGGAGTACGCCGTACTGGCCGATCTCGCCGAGCGGCCCGCCGATACGCAGCTGGCACTGGCCAAGGCCATCGGCTACGACAAGTCGCGGTTGATCCCGATGCTGGACGAGCTCGAACAGGCCGGGCTGATCGGTCGCGAGCCGGACCCGGCCGATCGCCGGGCCCGCATCGTTCGTCTCACGCCGGCCGGGCAGCAGCGGCTGGCCGACGCCCGGGCTGACGTCACGGCCATGGAGAACGAGTTCCTCAGTCCGTTGACCGCCGACGAACAGCGGGCCTTGTTCCGCATCTTGCCCAAACTCGCCGAGGACTGAGTACGTCGGATCAGCCGGCGAGATCCGGTTCGGTGCTGCCGGTCAGCCGCGGATCCGGCTCGTTGTTGCTCATGGCAAGCAGTCCGATCACCGCGCGGCCGAGCTTGAGCAGATCGCGCGGATTCTTCTTGTTCAGACCACCGACCAGCTGCTTGAGAATGCTGAGCTGGTCGAAGTACACCCGTTCGGTGACAAGGTTGTTGCCCCCGTCAAAGATGAAGAACGCCGTCATCCGGGTGCGATGGCGGCCACCGGTCGGTGGCACCTTGCCCAGCGGACCGAGTTGCGTGCCGATCAGCCAGAACTCCACGATCACGGCGTCCTCGCTGTGCCGCAGCGAGATGATCTCGTGGTGCTGATCGGGAAAGGCCACGCGGGTCTCGTGGTAGTACGCGCGCACCGCGCCGTGCCCGTCGTGCACGGTCATCTGCGGGATCAACTCGTAATGCGGATGCGGGAAAGTCGCCAGTACGTCATCCCACTCCTGGCGCACCTCGTCCCGGAAGTGATCGAGCACCACCTTCTGGCGAGTCCGCAAGACCTCTTCGGACGGCAAACCAGCCAATGCCTTCTCCCATCACCACGCGGCCGCTCGTGCAGAGTGCCCTGAGATTACGCCGCCAGCAGGCGGCCGGCGCCGTACCGCCCAACAGCGGCGTGTGCTCAGCACTGTTCCAGCGGATTCTTGTCACAACGTTGACCTGCTCTTGCCATCGGGTGTGACCTCGGCCGCGCGCGCCGACTTAGCATGAAGGCACATGTGGACGAGGCCGGGCGGACTCCGAAGAGAACAGGATCAGCATGCGGGTTCTTCTGGTTGAGGACGATCCATCGATCGCCGGCGCACTACTCGACGGGCTTCCCCGGTACGGGTTCGTGGTCGGCCATGTCACCACCGGCGCCGAGGCGCTGGCCGGATTCGCCGACGCGGAGCTGGTCCTGCTCGACCTCGGCCTGCCCGATGCCGACGGCATCGATGTCTGCCGGCGGATCCGGGCTGTCAGCGACGTACCGCTGATCATCATCACGGCGCGATCCGACGAGATCGAGCGCGTGGTCGGTTTGGAGCTGGGCGCCGACGACTACGTGTCCAAGCCGTTCGGACTGCGCGAACTGGTCGCGCGCATGCGCGCGGTCACGCGCCGTACGACGCCGCGCTCGAGCACAACCGAACCGGTCGAGACACGTGCGGCGCAAAGCCTGGGACTACTACGGCTGGATCGCGCCGCCCGGCAGGCCTTCGTGGGCGACACGGAAATCGCGCTGGCGCCGAAAGAATTCGATCTGCTCAGCCTGCTCGCGACCTCGCCGGGCGTCGTACACACGCGTGAGCAGTTGATCGAGCAGGTGTGGGACAGCAACTGGTTCGGTTCCACCCGGACGCTCGACGTGCATGTCGGTGCGCTGCGGAAGAAGCTCGGCGCGGCCATCGAGATCCACACGGTTCGCGGCGTCGGCTTCCGGCTCGAACCGCTGAGCGCACAGCCGTGAAGCTCCGGCTGGTCGCGAGCTACGTGCTGCTCGTCGCGATCGCGCTGGCGTTGTTCACCATCCCGGTCGCGGTCAGCTCGTCGAAAATCCTGCGCTCGACGCTGGAACAGACCGCTCAACGCGAAGCCCGCCTGTTCGCTCCCCTGGTACTGCGCGATGACGACGCCGCCCACCAGGCGAGGGCGGATCGGACCCGCGACTTCGAAAGCGCGACCGGCTCGCTCGTCCGGCTGATCGAGGCCGCCGAGCCGACCGCCGACGAACAGGTCCGGGACGCGCTGGCGGGCGGAAACCCGGCGCCCCGGTGGGGCCGGCATCCGCTGGTCGGGGCCGACGCCGTCAGCGTGGTGCTGCCGGTCAAGGACCAGGGCCGTACGGTCGCCGTCGTGCAGATCGTCTCCCCCGCCGCGGAGGTGAATGCCCAGATCACGCAGATCTGGCGGTTCCGGTTGCTCGCCGGAGCCGTCGTACTGCTTGCCGCCTCGGGCCTCGCGGTCATCGTGGCGAGTACGTTGGCCAAGCCGTTGCGCGATCTGGACGCCGTCGCCCGGCGGATCGGGACCGGCGACTACTCGGCGCGGGCGTCGACGAACGGACCGCCGGAGATCGCGACTCTGGCCCGGACCCTCAACGACAGCGCACGGCAGACCCACGCGCTGCTGACCTCGCAACGCGCCTTCGTCGCCGACGCGTCCCACCAGTTGCGTACGCCGCTCGCGGCCATGCGGCTCACCCTCGACAATATGCGCGACACCACCGAGGACCCGGCCCTCAGTCAGCGAATCGCGACCGTGGACGCCGAAATCCACCGGATGAGCCGGATGGTGGAGGGATTGCTGGCGCTGGCGCGGGCGGAAGCGACCTCGGCCCCGCAGCCGATCGATCTGGCGGCGATCGTGGACCAGCGCGTCTCCACCTGGTCCGCGGCGCTGCGCGAGACCGGCGTTGAGCTGGTCGTCGATCTCGAGCGGCCGTGCTGGATCACGGCGACACCGGGTGCGATGGAGCAAGTGCTGGACAACGTGCTCAGCAACGCGTTGGCAGCGTCACCTTCGTCGAGCCAGGTCACCGTGCAAGCGCAGCGGACCGGCTCGTCGGTGGAACTTGTCGTCCGGGACCAAGGCCCGGGGATGACCGACGAGCAACGGGGACGGGCCTTCGACCGGTTCTGGCGATCGGGCCCGCCTGGTACGGGAACGGGCCTCGGCCTGGCCATTGTGAAACAGCTGGTCGAGCACGATGGCGGCCAGGTCGAGTTGCGCCCGGCGCCCGGCGGCGGCCTCGCCGTACACCTCACCATCCGGGCGGCGAAGGCCGCTGCCAAACGCTGACGGAAAGCTGTCGCGGTGCTGCTGTTGTGCTGCCAGGCCGTTGCTGTCGGCAACAGCAGGATTGGTCTTGTTCCCAGCGGCATCCGGCCGCCGGCCTTCTCCCGAAGGAGACGGAAATGACCACCGCCCTCAGTACCCGCACCACCGCCCTCGGCACCCGCATCGGGACCGCCCTACTCGGCAGCCTGGCCATCGCGACGCTCGCCCTCGCCGGCTGCGGCCACAACAACAATCGCCCGACCGAGCAACAGATCGCCGGGCTGTTCGACGAGTGGAACGCGACGCTGGCCGAAGGTGACGCCAACGCCATGGCCGATCTGTACGCCGCCGACGGCGTGCTGCTGCCGACCTTGAGCCCGGTCGTGCGGGGAAATCGAGAGCAGATCGCGCAATACTTCGCCACCGACTTCCTGCCCAAGAAGCCGCAGGGCACGATCACCGAGTCGCACATCCGGATCATCGATGACGAAAGCGCGGCCCACAGCGGCACCTATCGCTTCACGCTCACCAGCAAGGACGGCTCGACCGACACGGTGGACGCCCGCTTCACCTATGTCTACAAGAAGATCGACAACCGCTGGCTAATCGTCGAACACCACTCCTCCGCCTCCCCCGACAAGAGCTGACCCCCGTAAGCCACGCCAACCCCGGGACCACCCGAGCCGTGCCGTAGGCCCCTGCTCTGCGTCAGGACTTGGGTGGTTTCGGCAAGGTTCGGGATGCTGCTATGGAGGCCGACCGGTGGTCGGCGGGATTGTGGCCGGGCACGATCGGCAGGGCCGGTGTGATGAGGGCATGCGTCGTCACTCGCGAGTGGTCGCGAGTGCGCGTGAGTGCGCGTGAGTGGTCGCGAGTGTCGCGAGTGCACCACCTCACCGGGGCCGGGATATTGCGTGGTCACCCGTCCCCCTGAGGAGTCGCGGATTGTGGGGCCGGGTCGGCCCGCGTCAAGGGTTGGGAATCGCCTGCGGCGACGCGTGCGCGCCCTTGACCCGGTCCGACCCGGCCAAGTGCAGCGGGCTATCAGGGGGACGGGTGGGGTATGGCCGGTCGACTCGGGTGGTTCCGCATGCTCCGCGCCGGGCCGGGGTCATCGCGCCGGGTTCGCGTGGTGCGACATGCTGGGTTCGCGTGGCGGGTCGAGGTCGACGGTGGACGTGGTGGTCGGGGTGGTCGGGGTGGTCGGGGTGGTCGGGGTGGTCGGGGTGGTCGGGGTGGTCGGGGTGGTCCCGAGGTCGGCTGCCGAGTATCTGCGCGACTACCTGGTTGGAACCGGGTAGTCGCGCAAAAAGTCGGTAGCGGGCCTACCAAAAGCCGGTAGTCGGCCCACAACCCGGTAGCCGGCCCGGGCGCGCGCCGTACCTGGGCCTGTTCGACGGACCCAGCTGAGCGCCAAGGCGAAGAGGCGCACCGGGCCGGAACCAGCGACCTACGGCGACAAGCCGGAGCGAAACGGGGCGAAAGACGGGCAGCCCAGGGGATCGGGATCGGGCGGCAAGGGTGGATATCCTCGCGGACCTCAGCTCATCACTGTTAGTGGTTGGTGTCGTGGTCGCGGGGTGCGGTGGCGTGTAGGGAGCCGGCGTGGGCCTTTGCTTCTGGGTCGCGGCTGGTCTTGATCAGGCTTGCCACCACGACGACGGCCAGGATGCCCACGATCACGCTGAGGCTGACCGCGGTCGACACCTCGGGGACGCGCTTGTCGATGTCCACGTGGGCCCAGTGCAGGATCAGCTTCACGCCGATGAACGCCAAGATGATCGCGAGTCCGGCCGAGAGGTACACCAGCCGGTCCAGCAGGCCCTTGACCAGGAAGAACAGCGCCCGCAGCCCGAGCAGCGCAAACGCGTTGGCCGTGAACACGATGAACGGCTCGTCGGTGATACCGAAGACGGCCGGAATCGAGTCCAGCGCGAACAGCAGGTCGACTCCCCCGATGGCCACCAGTACGACGAACAGCGGCGTGGCCAGCTTTCGGCCGTCGACCTTGCTGAACAGCTTGCCGCCAACGTATTCGTCGGTCACCGGCACGAACCGGCGCGCGGCCCGGACCACCAGGTTGTTCTCGACGTCCGGGTCCTCGTTGCGATGCCGGAACAGCTGTACCGCGGTGTAGATCAGCAGCAGGCCGAACAGCAGGAACATGAACGAGAACAACGCCAGCAAGGTGGCGCCGAGCGCGATGAAGACCGCCCGCATCACCAGCGCCAGGATGATGCCGAAGGTGAGCACCTTGTGCTGGTGTTCCTCCGGAACCGCGAACGTGGTCATGATGATGACGAATACGAACAGGTTGTCGACCGACAGACTCTTCTCGACGATGTAGCCGGCGAAGTACTCCGCGCCGAACGAACCGCCGTAGACGTTCATGAACCACAGGCCGAACCCGACGGCGACCAGGACGTAGAACACCGACCACAGCGCGGCCTCACGGAAACCGACCCGGTGCGGCCGCAGCGCCGCCAGCACCAGATCCACCGCCAGTAACACGATGATCAGACCGATGGTGATCGCCCACGTCAGTCCGCTGATCTCCAGCACAGCTGCCTCCTGCTCGCCCGGCACGAGTCTCTAGTGTGCCGTGCCGGCCGAACCCGTTCGGCCCGACGCGCTGGCGCCGAAGGCCTCTGACACGCATTCAGTGGCCTCCGGCAACCATTGCCCGAAGCCGTCAGCCGAGTTCGAAAGTGCTGAACTCCACCGCACCACGCGTGCCCGAACCAGCGTTGGCAGCCGTCATGAACAGACCCGCGTCAAGCGCCGTATCCACCGAAATCGCCGTCGTACCGGCGGTTTGCCAGCTGATGCCGTCGCGACTGCACGAACCGGTGACCGTGTTCCCTACCCGGCTGAGGCGCACCCACAGCGGCGCGGTCAAGCCCGTCACCTGGCTGAATCGGTCCAGGGTGCCATCGTGATTGGAGTCATACGAAAACACGCAGCCGTTGGACGGCGTCACCGCGATGTTGAGCAAGCCGCGGCCGTCCTGACCGGCCAGCTCGGTGCTCGCGATCAGACCCGCGCGCGCCCAGGGACCAGTCGAGTCCTGCTTGACTACCTGAGTCGTCACCGACCGCCCCGCCGCCAACGCGTCATCCCGATAGATCGAGCCGAAGTGCTTGGTTGGACCCCACAGATCGTTGCCCGCTCCCTCGATCAGATAGCGGTCGCCGCGTTGACCGAAGACCGCCGCGTTGCTGGTGCGCGTACGGTTCGGCGCCTGCACCGGGCTTGCCCGCAGTAGCCTTACGGACGCCACCTGCCGAGCGGCCCGACCTGCTGTCGTGGCCGAGACCGTTGCCGTCAGGCCCGCGAAGAACTCGCTCGTAGTGCCCGTAGCCCGCACACCGAACGTCGCGGTGGCCGCCGCGCCCGGTGCCAGGTCGGCCACTCGGACAACCGGATCGTCGACGGTCAGGCCGGATCCGCTTGGGGCTTCGAGCGATACCCGCACCCGCATGGCCGCGTCGTATGGGTCGGTGTTGCGGAGGTGGACCGACACGGTCGTGGTCGCCCCGTCGGGAACATTGGCTGGGTTGGCCGTCGCGGTTGTGGCCACGGGTTCCGGTTCGGAGCGCAGTACGTCGAACACCCGGCTCGCGACGGCGTGCACATCGCCGATCGGGGCTGTCGGCAACGATGCGGTGCTCGCGGCCCAGTCGGCGCCACGCTGGTACCAGTCGAAGGCGGCCGGGGCGCGGTTTTCCCGCAGTGCCGCGGACAATTCGTCCAGGTAGGCCTTCCAGCGCGGAGCGTAGTAGCCGCTGATGAGGCCGGACCATTCGCGGTTCGCGTAGTCGCCGAGTCCCGCGTTGTAGCCGGCGCGATGGCCCCAAACGGTGATCAACGTTCGAGCGCTGTGCACCGCGGTCTCCCCACCCCACGCGCGGGCGTCCGCCAGCCATGGCCCGAGCATCGTCTGCCGGTTCGTGGCGGTGATCTCGTCGAGCAGGCGGAGGTATCGCATCCACAGCCCGGCCAACCGGTCGAACTCGGCGCGGTCCTTCGCGTCGTACGCCGCCTTGATCCGCGGCAGCAACGTCCGGCTCCGGTTCGACAAGACCTGACGGGTCACGTCCATCAGGTCATAGCGGTACGCCGAGGTACCGCGCAGCTTCCGGTCCACCCGCAACAACGCGGGAAGTGCGGCGGCGAACTCGGTGGCGTCGTACCGAAGGTCCGTCGGCGACCACGCGGCCGCGTTCCGCCGGGTAAGCGAAGGCACCATCGAGAACAACCCGTCGTGGGCCTCGCTCCAGCCGTCCGCGGGCATCGCGTATGCCGTTCGGCCGATCGTTGTCCAGGCCTTCGCCGACGCCCCGTCCGCACCGCCGTACCGGCGAGCCGACCAGTCCGCGAACCACGCGTCCGGGTCGATCGCCCCATCACGCCAGGCCAACCCGGTCAGGTAGTCGAACGCGGCCGGGTTGTTGTCGCCGGCCTCGGGCATCACCGCGATGCCGTCCAGGGTGCTCCCCGAAGCGGCGCGCCAACGCCAGAAGCGGTCTTCCCAGACCCGGGTGTTCGCGCCGATCGTGGTGTGCCCGCCGAAGTTCCAGATCGAACCGAAGGCGTACGTCGTATCCGGCCAGGTCGCATTGCGATCGGTATCGGCATAACGGTCGGACAGGCCGTCGACGATCAGCACGCGGGTCCGGTCGATCGCCGCCAAGGTGTCCGGCCGGGGATTGTGCTGCCAGCCGAGGAACACCCAGATCGCGCCAGGATGAGCCCGCTCAAGCGCGTCCTGTACGGCGATACTGGCCGCGCCAACCGGAACCGGTCCAGGACTTCCACCCTCGTGCAGTAAGTCCATCTTGTAATGGCTCGTCGCACCCAGGATCCGGGCCGATGCGGCGTAGAAGGCCTTCGCGACTTCGGCGAACGGAGCACTGGTGGGGTCCAGCCAGTCCGGCCGGGTGAAGCCGACCCAACCGCCCTGCGGCACGATCCGCGCGCCGGGCGCCTTGGCGGCGAACCCCGGTGGCACCGTGCCGAAGTAGCCCGGAAGCACCGGGGTGATGCCGAGTTCCCGCAGCCGGCGAACGATCTTGGCTCCGAGCTCGGCCCGGTCGCGAACCTGCGCGGCCGTCACCGGGGCCGGGAACGAGCTCATGTTCTGGAGCAACCACCACGGCTGGTGGCTCGGTTGCGGAATCCACTGCAGCAGCTCGGCTTCGGAGTAGCCGAACTGGCGGAACGTCTCCAGGTACACCGCCTCCGTGCCGATCGGAACGAACATCTGGTTGATCCCGTGCACCGCGAGCACATCGATCTCGCGCTGCCACTCGGCCCAGGTCCGGTAGGCGCCGGTGTATCCGTCATCGGTGTCGTTCAGGGCGAACCGGTTCGCGACGGTGGCGTCCTGGCTGAACTCGCGGCGCGGCTTCGGGAGTTCGGCCGGCAGGCGGTCCAGCGAGTCGCCGTTCCACGAGAGGTCGACGCGGGCCACCCGGTCGAGGTACGCGTTGAACCCGGCGAGCATCGCGCTGGGCCCGGACGCGGCGATCCGCACCTTGCCGCGAGCCGCGCCGACCCGGAAGGTCTCCCGGCCGTCGGAATCGAGCGGAAGCAGCTCGAACTGACGGGCTTGGGTGGTCGGCAAAAGCCGGTCGATCACCGCCCGAACGCCGGAGACATCCCATCTCCAGGCGGCCTCGGCCCCGTCAGAGCGATCGTCGGCAACGGCGCTCGCGCCGGCCGGCAGGGCCAAAGCGGTCACTATTCCGGCGATCAGACATGTTCGAAGACGCTTCAGGGGCATCGGCGGGCCTCGGCTTTCCTCGCGGCGGATTAAGATTGGACGCTTCATAAATAGTCCAGTACTGCTCGTACGTCAATATTTCGAGCATTACCGCGCACAACGCGTGCATCGCTGCGGAGTGACCGCGCTCTCCTGACGCCGGCCCGGATTCGCTACACACCGTCACAAGGTGACTTCCAGCCGCAGAGGTCCGATGAGTCATTGACCTCAAGGCTTGGAAAGCGCTATCTTGCGACGAAATGGCACCGGAAAACCACCAATCCCGGTGTTCGGATAGGAGAGCTGGGATGTCTAGGTCACCCAAGTTGATCGCCGCGATCGCCGGGACGACGGCATTGTTAGTCGCGGGCTGTAGTTCGGGTGCCGCCGAGAAGGTCGCCCAGGATCCGTCCAAGCCGCTGGAGCTGTGGGCCCGGACGACGCCCGGCGGTGACGGCGAGAAGGGCATGCAGAAGCTTGCCGCCGCCTTCGAGCGGGCCTCCGGTCAGAAGGTCGAGGTCACCGCGATCTTCGACGACTTCGAGACCAAGCTGGCCCAGCGCGCCGCGCAGAAGGACCTGCCGGACATCGTGATGAACGACTCGTCGCAGCTCGGCACCATGGTCACCCAGGGCATCGTGCGCGAGGTCGACCTGGCTTCGGTCAAGGGCAGCGACCAGCTGCTGCAGCCCGCGCTGGACGCGGCGAAGTCAGGCGACGGTAAGACCTACGGCCTGCCGTATTCGGCCCAGGCCGCCGCCCTGCTGATCCGCAAGGACTGGCGCCAGAAGGTCGGCCTGCCCGTGCCCACGAACTGGGACCAGTTCGTCGCCCTCGCGAAGGCCTTCACCACTCAGGACCCCGACGGCAACGGCAAGGCCGACACGCACGGTCTCGCCGTACCGGGCTCGACCAAGCGCGGCTACGCCTCGTGGTACTTCTCGAACTTCCTCTGGGCCGCCGGCGGTGACTTCATCGCCAAGCAGGCTGACGGCAAGTACAAGCCCGCCATGTCGACGCCCGAGTCGGTAGCCGCCACCAAGTGGTTCCGCGACCTGGCCTGTACGACGAAGGTGGTCCAGCCTGGCGCGGCGACGATGGACACGCCGCCCACCAACGAGTCGTTCGAGGCGGGTAAGACCGGCATGTACGTGGTCGGCCCGTACCTGCTGCCGCGGTTCGACGATGCCCTCGGCAAGGACAAGTACGAGGTGGTGCCCGCACCCAAGGGCCCGAAGGACGCGACCGTGCTGGCCGAGGGTGGCAGCGTCTACCTGATGGCGGGCTCCCCCAACGAGGCCGGTCAGAACGCGTTCGCCGCCTTCGCGATCTCGGCCGAGGGCCAGAAGATCGGCATGGAAGGCCAGAAGGCCTACATCGTGCAGCTTCCGGTGAACAAGACCGTCGACATCGCCACCGTTCGCAACGACCCGCGCTGGAAGGTGTACGCCGACGCGTACCGCCTGAGCGGTCGCTACGCGCCGTCCATTCCGAACTGGACGCCCGTTCGCCAGCAGTCCGCCGACACGATCAACGCCCTGATCGCCGACTGCGGCCTGGACCTGAACGCCGAGCTCACCAAGCTCGACAAGCAGCTGGGGGAAACCCTTAGCCAGCAGGGTATCGGCGCCTCGTCGTGAGTGTTCGTGAGGCGACGCCGGTGACGGCGTCCACGGAACCCCCACCACCGGCGCTCCGGGCTTCGGCCCGGAGCCGCCGGCGGCGGGGTGGCCAGTGGTGGGTCCCGTGGCTGTTCCTCGCCCCGGCACTGGTGCTCTTCCTGTACTTCAAGTTCATCCCGATGGGTCAGGCCATCGTGATGTCGGTACAGGACGTGAAGCCCTATCTCGGCAGTACCTGGGTCGGCACCGCGAACTACGGCGAGATCCTCAGCTCCGAAAGCTTCCGCTCCGCCACCTGGAACACCATCCTGCTGGCCATCGGGCAGACCGGCGGCTCGATGGCACTCGGCTTCGGCCTCGCGCTGCTGGTCGAAGGCCAGACCCGCAAGCTGAGCTTCATCCGCTCGGCGGCGTTCCTGCCGGTCGTCGTACCGATGGCCGTGGTCGCCGAGCTGTGGCGGATCATGTACCACCCGACCAGCGAGGGTCTGCTCAACCAGATCATCGGCCTGGTGGGGCTCGGCCCGTCAGGCTTCATCAATCACCCGGACACGTCGCTCGGCTCGATCATGCTGACCGGGATCTGGCGGGGCGCGCCGTACGACATGATGATCTTCCTGGCCGGTCTGGCCGGCATCGATCGTGGTCTGTACGAGGCCGCCACCGTTGACGGCGCCTCGACCCGCAAGCGCATTCTGCACGTCACGCTGCCCGGTCTCCGGCCGGTGTTCGCGATCTTGTTCGTGCTGGCCGCGGTGCGCGGCTTCCGCAGCTTCACCGAGGTCTTCCTGCTCACCAACGGCGGGCCGAACGGCTCCACCGAAGTCGTGATGACCCTGATCTACAAGCTCGGCCTGGAACAGAACAGGCTCGGCGTCGGATCGGCCGGCGCGGTTCTGCTCTTCCTCGCCACCTTGGTCCTGACCATCTGCGTCCAGCTGCTCCGACGGAGGAGATCCGCATGAGTGCCGCCACCGAGACCGCACTGGGTCTCACCGAGCGCAAAGGGCTGATCGCCAAATCGTTCAAGGCGATCATCTACGCCGGGCTCTTCATCGTGTTCGCCGGGCCGCTGCTGGCACTGCTGGTCAGCTCGTTCAATCACGTCTCGGACCCGACCCAGCTCAGCATCATTCCGACCCGGCCGACGCTGGACAACTTCCGGATCGCCTTCGACCACGGAGTACTGCGGTACCTGCTGAACTCGTTCTTCGTGGTCGGGTTCGGCCTGCTGCTGCAGGTCGCCGTGTCCGTGCTCGCGGGCTACGCGCTGGCTCGCAAGATCTTCCCGGGCATGACGCTGGCGATGGTCGCTATCCTCGCCACGATGATGCTGCCCGAGGAGATCCTGGCCCTGCCGCTGACGCTGATCCTCGCGGACCTGCCGCTGATCCACCTCAACCTGATGGGCACGCTGGCCGGCATGATCGTGCCGCTGGGCGCCTGGGCCTTCTCGATCCTGGTGATGACCGAGTTCATGAAGGACGTGCCGCGCGAGCTCGAGGAGGCGGCGCGCATCGACGGCGCCGGCGAGTTCCGGATCTTCGCGCAGATCGTACTGCCGCTGTGCAAGCCGGCCCTCGGCGTGATCGGGGTGTTCGGCTTCACCATGATCTGGGACCAGTACCTGTTGCCGTTGCTGGTGGCAACCGACTCCTCGGCCTACACCCTGCCGCTGGCGCTGCGCACGCTGCGCATCGATCCGGTCGTCACACCTGGCGTGGTGATGGCCGCGTCGCTGCTGGCGCTGCTCCCGTCGGTTCTGGTCTTCCTGCTGTTCCAGCGCTCGTTCGCCCGGGGTCTCACCTCGGGTGCCCTCAAGGGCTGAGCAACTTCCTCTCATCCGATCCGCCCCGACCCGGAGGACAACATGGACCGCCGTACGTTTCTCACCGCCGGCACAGCCGCGGGACTGACCGGGCTGGGGCTGCTCGGCGCCGTCCCGGCCGTGGCCCGGCTCGAGGGGGCCGCCGAGGTGCTGGTGACCAGCCTCGCCGAACTGCAACAGGCGATCGACAAGGCCGTGGCCGGTGACGTCATCACCGTTGCCAATGGCACCTACCCGGTCGAAACGCCGATCCTGGTGACCGCCAAGCACGGAACGTCGTCGAAGCCGATCGTCGTACGGTCGCAGTCACCGGCCGGCGTGGTACTGACCGGCGAGCGCAGCTTCGTTTTCACCGCGTCGTCGGACATCACCATCAGCGGCTTCGCGTTCCGCCAGCGCACGACGCTGGACCTGCCGCCGGACTGCCAGCGGATCCGGCTCACCCGCAACGACTTCCAGCTGGCCGATATCGCCGGCCTGCACTGGCTGATGGTGCGCGCGGACCACTCGACGATCGATCGCAACGCCTTCCACGGCAAGTCCACGCTGGGCATCTACCTCGGTATCGAGGGGGCCGGTGACGACGGCATGGCCCAGGGCGTGCACGTCACCCGGAACCACTTCTCGGATCACACCTTTCCCGGCGACAACGGCGGTGAGCCGATCCGGCTCGGGGTCAGCCCGCGCGCGCTGACCACCGCCGGCGCCGTGATCGAGCTGAACCTGTTCGAGCGGGCCAACGGCGACCCCGAGGCGATCTCGGTGAAGTCGTCGGGCAACCTGATCCGGCACAACACGATCCGCAACAGCCTCGGCGGCATCGTGCTGCGCCACGGCAACGCGAACCGGGTCGAGGCCAACTTCATCGTCTCCGGCGCCAACGGCATCCGGATCTACGGCGACGACCACCGGATCGCGAACAACTACATCGAGCGGATCAAAGGCTCGGGCATCGTGCTCGGCAGCGGCAACGTCCGCGACCACTTCGTCGGTGAGTCGGCGCCCTCGCGCCGCGGCAACGACGCGCCGGACCGGGTGCTGATCGCCCTCAACACCGTGCTCGACTGCGGTACGGCGATCAGTGGCGAGAGCCATCGGGTGCTGCCGCCGCTGGCCTGCACGATCGCCGACAACCTGTTCATCGGCGAGAGCGGGAACCTGGTGAACATGCCGTTCCAGCAGGGCATCACCTGGCGCGGCAACATCTTGTGGGGACGGGCCGCCGACGGCAACCTGCCCACCGGTGGATTCACCCGGGTCGATCCCCTGCTGGCCGCCGGTGCCGACGGCGTTCGCCGCCTCACCGCGGGCAGCCCGGCGATCGACGCCGCGACCGCCCGCTACCCCGGCGTCGGTCTCGACCTCGACGGCCACCCGCGCCCGCGGACGGCCGACACCGGCGCGGACGAGTTCTCGTCGCACAAGATCAGGTTCCGCCCGCTGACGGCGGCCGACGTGGGTCCGTACTCCTCATGACGACGCCACTGACAGTCTCGGCGCCACCCGACAGCGAGCTGATCCGGTGCCACCTGGACCGTTGCCGGCTCGATCTGGTCGTGGCCAGCCGGATCACCAAGGTGCATCGCGGCTGGGCCCGGCCGGCGCAGCCGGACCCGTTCTCCCGGTTGTACCTGATCCTCGAAGGCGAGGGCCGGCTTGTTGTCGGCGACGAGGAGTTCTATCCGCAGCCGGGTGATCTCTGTTACCTGCCGGCGGACACCCCGGTGTCGTACGCGACGATCAGCGACAACACGTTCCGGAAGCACTGGCTGCACTTCTCCGCGTTGATCGGCGACTGGGATATCAGCGAGGTGCTGATCCTGCCGAACGTCGTACGCAGCCGGGCGCCGGAGGAGGCCGCCGCACTGTTCGAGCAGGTGGGCGCGGCGGACCGGGACCCACCCGGCCTGGCCACTCCCCTGCGGATCCGGTCCGCCCTGGCCGCGCTGTTCGCGCACTACCTGGACAGCGCACCGGCCGGGTCCGTTCGGCTCACGTCGGAGCAGAAGAGCGGCGCCCTGCTGGAGATCGTGCAGTACATCGAGATCAACCTGACCACGCCGTTGACGCTGGACGCGCTCGCCGCCGCCTTCAACTACGAGCCGAACCAGTTCGCGCGGTACTTCCGGTCGCAGTTCGGCCTGTCCCCCAAGCAGTACATCAAGCGCGCCCGGATCGAACGTGCCCAGCGTGAGCTCGCAACCACCCGCCGGCCGATGGAGGAGATCGCCGCGGCCGTCGGGATGGAGCAGTCGTACTTCTCCAAGGTGTTCCGCCAGATCACCTCGGTGACCCCTAGTGAGTACCGCCGCATGTACCGCCCAACCGCCTAAGCGCATCGGGCATTCCAGTACGACTCCGCGGCGGCGACCGCCGTCGCGGAGAGCACTGCCTCGAGGAGGAGGTCGTCAATGGATCGTCGTAGCTTCTTGACCACCGGAGTGGTGGGAGCCGGAGCACTCGCCCTGCAGCTGTCCAGTAACAGACCCGTGGCGGCCCTGCCGTCCAGGACCACCGAGGTGGTGACGTCGCTGTCCGCCCTGCAGTCGGCGATCAACCGGGCCACCGCGGGCGCCCAGATCGTGCTCGCCAACGGCACGTACGCCGTACCGTCGGGCTCGCCGATCACGATCAGCGGCCGCAACGGCACCAGCACCTCGCCGATCACCATCTCCGCCGAGACCCGCGGCGGGGTGATCCTCACCGGTCCGCACAGCTTCCTTTTCTCGAGCTCGTCCAACATCACCATCAGCGGGTTCTCCTTCCGCCAGAGCAGCACGCTGAACATTCCGGCCGAGTGCGCGCGCATCAGGCTGACCCGCAACGACTTCGCGATGGCGTCCACCGTGTCGCACTCGGTGGTTGTCCGCGGCAACGACGCGAAGGTCGACCGGAACGTCTTCCGGGACAAGACCACGTCCGGCTGCTACCTGGTCGTCGACGGACCGAGTGGTACGGCGATGGCACAGCGCACGCACATCCTGCGCAACCACTTCCGCGACCACAGCTTCAGCGGCACCAACGGCGGCGAGCCGATCCGGCTCGGGGTCGGCAGCCGGGCGCTGAGCTCGGCCAATGCCACCATCGAGTACAACCTGCTCGAGCGCGTGAACGGCGATCCCGAGGCCATCTCGGTGAAGGCCTCCGGCAGCACCATCCGGTACAACACCGTGCGCGACAGCCTCGGCGGCATCGTGTTGCGCCACGGCAACAACAACCGGGTCGACGGCAACTACATCCTTGCCGGCGTCAACGGCATCCGGATCTACGGCAACGACCACCTGATCGTGAACAACTACGTGGCCGATCTCGACGAGCTCGACGGTGTCGGCGGCGCGGGCATCGTGCTCGGCAGCGGCTCGGTCCGGGACCATTACAGCGGCGAGAGCGACACCTCGCGCAAGGGCAACGACGCCCCTGACCGGGTCACGATCGCCCTGAACACCCTGCGCAACAACAAGGAGGCCATCGTCGGCGAGAGCCAGCGGTCGCTGCCGCCGCTGGCGTGCAAGATCTCGGACAACCTGCTGGTGGCCGACTCCGGCACGCTGGTCTCGATGCCGTACCTGCAGGGCATCACCTGGTCCGGCAACATCGCCTGGGGCTCGGCCTCGACCGGCAACATCCCGTCGTCGGGCTATCGTCGCGCGGATCCGAAACTGGTGGCCGGCTCCGACGGCGTCTACCGCATCAGCACCGGTAGCGCCGCCATCAACGGTGGCACGCTCAGCCTGTCGAGCGTGACCGACGATCTCGACGGACATGCCCGGAGCACGCCGTTCGACGTCGGCGCCGACGAGTTCTCCACGCTGGCGCCGGTTCGCCGCCCGCTCACGACAGCCGACGTGGGCCCGAGCGCGCCGTAATCCCGCCCACCGCGACAGCCCGGTACGTCGTACCGGGCTGTCGCGTCTTTCCCTGGCGCGATTGGCACTACGATTCCGCGGTGACCACCTTCGATGAGCTCGACTTCTTCGGGCACCTGGATACCTCCGCTCTTCCGGAACGGCAGCAGCGGATCCTGGTCGCGATCCGGGACTGGGTCGTTCGGTACGGCTACTCCCCGAGCACGCGGCAGATCGGTGACGCCGTCGGCCTGCGCTCCGCGTCCTCGGTGTCGAAGCACCTGGCCAGCCTGGAGGAGAACGGCTTCCTGCGCCGCAGTTCGTCGATGTCGCGCGCCATCGACGTACGCATGTTCCTGACGGAATCCGCGCCGCAGGCGCCCGCCGACGACTCGGTCAGCGTGCCGGTGGTCGGCGACATCGCCGCGGGTACGCCGATCTCGGCGATCGAGCATGTCGACGACGTGATGAAGCTGCCGCGCGATCTCACCGGTCGCGGCACGGTCTTCGGCCTGCGCGTGCGCGGTGACTCGATGATCGACGCCGCCATCTGCGACGGCGACCTGGTGGTGGTCCGGCAGCAGTCCGAGGCCTACACCGGTCAGATCGTCGCCGCCATGATCGACGAAGAGGCCACGGTCAAGGTCTATCGCCGCAGTAACGGCCACGTGTACCTCGAGCCGCGCAATCCCGCCTACGAGGTGATCGACGGCGATCGCGCGGTCATTCTCGGCATCGTCGTCTCGGTGCTGCGCAACGTCTGACCGGCTATGCGCTTCGTCGACGACGCCAACGCGGTGCCCTGGCCACGGCGCGGGCCGGTGGCCAACCTGCTCGTGTACGGCGCGTTGCTGCTCACCATCGCGGTATCGCCGATCCTGGCGTTCATCGCGTACTTCGACGACTGGGGCCGGCTCGCGGTGACGGTGAGCATCGCGATGACCGTGGGTATCAGCGGGTACTACACCATCGCGTGGATCGGCATCAGCCGGGAACAGCAGCGCGCCAAGCGCCTCGCGGAGACCGGTATCCGAGCCAGCGCCGAGGTCGTGGCGTCGCACTGGGGCATCGTGAACGAGCAGCGCGGTGCCGTCCTCACGCTGCGCATCACCGGGCCGGGAATCGAGCCGTTCCAGACCGTGCACCGGACCGAGGCCAAGCCCGGCCAGGAGATCGGCGACCGGCTACCGGTTCTCGTCGACCCGACGGACCACACCACCTTCGCGATCATCACCTGAGCTTTCTCGGGCTCGCGAGGTGAGCGGACCGGATACCGGAGCCACGCCTGGGTGCTCATCACCATCCGCGTGGCGAAGGACCCACTCGTCGAGATCGAGCGCGGCTTCCCACGGCTCGCAGACGAGGAACTGCCGCCAATCGGCAGGCCCTATCGAAGGCGTGTCCAGCTCCTGCCGGAAGCGGGCCTCGGCTGCTGCGAATCGCTCCTGTGCCGCATCGGCTGCAAGCCCGATCGAGTCGCCGACGGCTTGCCAATTGGCTCCTTGCAGGCGGGCGAAGACCACAGCGGCTTCGACCAAGCGATGCGCGCTGTCGAGCACTGTCGCCGCATCCTCGATGGCTGCCGTCCCCGCCTCGGCCCCGGTTGCTTTCGGTGGGACGAGACGGCGAGCCAGCTCGGCGAGTTCGCACGCTTCGTACGACATCGCCAGTCGCGCCCGCCCTTGTGAATCCATCAGCCCGGCCCCTGCACGAAGTACAAGGTCGTCGCGACGATGGCCGAGGTCAGCACGAACACGCGCAGGGACCAGGCCGGGAGGCGGCGAGCGACGTGCCCACCACCGAAGCCTCCGGCGACCGCGCCTACCACCAGTACGCCGAGCAGCAACGGCGACTCGACGACATCCGAGCCGAACAGGAAGATGACCGCCGCGGTGAGGTAGATGGCCGCGAGCTGGGCTACCCGCATAGGGTTGAGCGCCGCGAGCTCGTGGCCGAGGCCGACCGTCCAGAACGCCACCATCAGCATGCCGACGGCACCACCGAAGTAGCCGCCGTACAAGGCGAGTACGAACTGACCCGTCAGCATGATCCCCGGACTCAGCGAGAACGACGTACGGAACAGGCGGGTCAGCCTTCGCCCGAACGCGAGCACCAACGTGGCGAAGGCAAGCAACCAAGGCACCACCGCGTCGAAGGCCAGCGCGGGTAGCGCGAGCAGTAGCACCGCTCCGGCCGCTCCCCCGAGCACGCTGATCGCCGTCAACGCCCGGGTCGGCACCTTCTGCAACGGCGTGAGGTCGCGCCGCAGTACCCACACACTGGCCGTTGCCGCAGGCAACAAAGCGACCGTGGTGGCGGCGTTGGCCGTGACGGACGGCATCCCGGCCGCGACCAGCGCCGGCAGCGCGACGAAGGTGCCACCGCCGCCGACGGCGTTCAGCAGACCCGCGAGCAGGCCGGCCAAGAGTACGACGATGAGGTCCGTCACCGTTCGAGCATTCCGCCTGCGGGCGCGGCTCACAATGCGCGATTCACGCAGTCACCCTTAGTCAGGGACATAGGCTGGGGGCGTGCGCTACGACCTGGACGACCTGCGGCTGTTCGTACATATCGTTGCAGAGGGCTCGATCACGGCCGGAGCCCGGTTGATGCACTTGAGTCTGCCTTCGGCCAGCGCGCGGGTCCGGGCCCTGGAGGCCCAGGCCGGAGTGGCCCTGCTGATCCGGGAACGGCGCGGCGTTCGACCCACCCCGGCCGGTACGACGCTGGCCCGGCACGCGCGCGACGTACTGGCTCAAACCGCACGGCTGGACAGCGCGGTGGCCAGCTATACCGCGGCTCCCGGAGCGCCGGTGGTTCTGCTGGCCGGAGCGTCAGCCATGCATCGGCTGGTGCCTCTCGCGCTGACGTCGTTCCTGCTGGCATATCCGGAGCACGACGTGACCGTGATCGAGCAGCCCACACCGGAGACCCGGCGCCGGCTCGCCGCGGGTACGGCTGATCTCGGCATCGTGGTCGCGGAGAGCGCGGACGATCGCGGGCCGGAGGCTTCGCCGAACGCCTCGCCGGATGCCTCGCCGGATGCCGAGCCAGCTGACGAGCCGCTGGGCGACGACTCGCTGGTGGTGATCGGTCAGGCCGGTGGACTGCTGGCCGGACGGACCGAGGTGAGCTATCGCGAGATCGCGGAGCATCCTCTTGTCGGCCTCGATCTGTCGTCCTCGCTGCGTCAGTGGATCGATCTGCGTCTGGGTCAGGCTCCGGTCGCGCGCCACCGGACGCTTGTGCCCGATCTACACACGCTTGTCGCTTTGGCCGCGGGTGGCGTGGGCCTCGCCGTCGTACCGCGTCGCGCCGTGGATCCCAGCCTGCCGATCGATGTCTGCACGCTGCAGGACCAGTGGTCACGCCGGAGGCACCTGCTCTGCTGGGGAGTCCGCACGCGCACCGCGTCAGTCACCGCTTTCGCTCATCACCTCCGGCTTGCGGCGGGCCTGGAGATGGGTACCGCCCGTGCCACGCCGCCAGGCGCGACGGGTGACACGGGCGGGCTCTGACCGGTATCGGCTCAGAAGGTCAGTTCTGCTCGCACGGCAGGCCGACGGACTGGTAGCCACCCTCGGGCTTGTGGTACCAGATCTCCGTGCAGGCGCCCTCGCCGTCGGGAATGGTCCACCAGTAGCGGTTGATGATGCCGCCGTTGTACCAGTACGTACCGGTCGACTCGCGCCGGCCGTTCGACCAGACGTCCTGGTGGTAGTAGCCGCTGACACAGCCGGTCCGGTGCTGGGTCTTGATCCGGTCGCCGTCGTAGCCGATCCACGCGCAGCCGTTGCCACCGGCCGAAGCGGCCTGCGCCCCGGTCAGCGTCGAGGTCGCCACCACCGCGGTCAGAACCGCCGCACGAGCCAGAGCTCGGCCGCGGCCGGCTTTACGGGTTGCTTGGGTCATAGTCGATGCCTTCTCTCAGAGTGACATATCAAGTTTGGAGTTCTTGCTGGTGACGGCCGCCCACCACTCCCGATCGGGGCGATTCCTCAATCCAGCAAGGGAATTCCGTGATGAGGCCTCATCGGCGGTCGCACCGCGCTAGCGGCCCGACCGGTGACTAAACGTAGCAACGAGGTCGCTGGATCGGCCACAAGATTCGATCTCCACCGAACAGCCCACTTCGCGACTGGCGTGCTCCAGACGGGGGACGGCCGACAGCATTTCGACCCGGGTCAAATTCCGGGCCGACGGCAACATTTTCGGCCGCTCGGACGTTGTCAAGCTGTGTGGAGTCGTTTGGTGGTTTTTGGTGGTTGGTCGGGTTTGGG
>NZ_JBHLTC010000049.1:0-56733 GCF_042434725.1 Kribbella deserti
CCCTACCCCACCACCACCCGAACCCATTCCTCAACAGGCTCTGCAGCCAGGTAGTCGCGCAAATACTCGGCAGTGGACTGTGTCGGCTGACGTGTTCCGAGGGTCGACCGTCGGAATAGGGGATGGACCCGTCAGATTTGGTACGTCGACCCCCGACGTCAAAGGTCGACCCGGTGAACAGGCGAGATAAGGACCCGGTCGTCCGCGGGCGCGGATCGGTCCACCTCCGCGAGCGGCGTCAACCACGCCGACGTGGCCACTTGTGATCCCGGTACGGGACCGCTCGAGTCGACCGGCAGACCTCACCCGCGGCCTGACCACGCGACTCCTCAGGGGGACGGGTGGCAACGGAACAATCCGGCTCCGGTGGATCCCGCCGTCTGCGGGGCACTGAGAGGGCGGATGAACGCATCCTGAGGGCGGACTCGCGCGCCCGGATATCGGGCGGCTCGGTCCCGCTCGGCCTGGCGATTCAGAAACTGTCCGAGGCGGCGTTTAGGGTGAGGTTCATCCCGCTCACCGGCGTCCCCTGGAGGTCTGTTCAGACATGCCGTCCGCCGACAGTTTCGTGCATCTGCACAACCACACCGAGTACTCCATGCTGGACGGCGCCGCACGGATCAATGAGCTGTTCAAGACCGCCGAGCAGATGGGCATGCCCGCGCTGGCGACGACCGACCACGGGTTCGTCTTCGGCGCCTACGAGTTCTGGAAGACCGCCCAGAAGTACGACGTGAAGCCGATCATCGGCGTCGAGGCATATCTCACCCCGGGCACGCACCGTACCGAGCGCCGCCGGGTGAAGTGGAGCGAGGGCGGTAACAGCAGCGACGACGTCTCCGGCGGCGGGTCGTACACGCATATGACGCTGCTGGCGAAGAACACCAACGGCATGCACAACCTGTTCCGGATGGCCTCGCTGGCCAGCCTCGAGGGCTACTACTTCAAGCCCCGGATGGACCGCGAACTGCTCCAGACCTATGGCGACGGCCTGATCGCGACCACCGGCTGTCCCGGTGGCGAGGTCCAGACCCGGCTGCGCCTCGGGCAGTACAAGGAGGCCGTCGCGGCCGCGGCGGAGTTCCGCGACATCTTCGGCGCGGACAACTTCTACTGCGAGCTGATGGACCACGGCCTCGACGTCGAGAAGGGCGTGCAGGCCGACCTGCTCAAGCTGGCGAAGGAACTCGGCCTGCCGCTGGTCGCGACGAACGACCTGCACTACACCCACCCGGGTGACGCCGTCGCGCACGCGGCGCTGCTGTGCGTGCAGTCCGGCTCGACCCTGTCCGACCCGAAGCGGTTCAAGTTCGAGGCGGACGAGTTCTACCTGAAGCCGTCGGAGGCGATGCGCGAGCTGTTCCGCGACCACCCCGAGGCCTGCGACAACACGCTGCTGATCGCGGAGCGCTGTAACGTCACCTTCACCGAGGGGGAGGGCCGGTTCATGCCGCGCTTCCCCTGCCCGGAGGGACACAACGAGGAGTCCTGGTTCGTCTCCGAGGTGGAGACCGGCCTGCACAAGCGTTACCCGGCGGGCGTGCCGGACCACGTCCGCAAGCAGGCGGAATACGAGATCGAGGTCATCACCTCGAAGGGTTACGCCGGCTACTTCCTCGTCGTCGCCGACTTCATCAACTGGGCGAAGAACCAGGGCATCCGGGTCGGCCCGGGCCGTGGTTCCGGTGCCGGCTCGATGTGCGCGTATGCGATGCGCATCACCGACCTCGACCCGCTGCGGCACGGCCTGATCTTCGAGCGCTTCCTGAACCCGGAGCGCATGTCGATGCCCGACTTCGATATCGACTTCGACGACCGCCGCCGCCCCGAGGTGATCCGCTACGTCACCGAGAAGTACGGCGATGACCGGGTCGCGATGATCGTCACCTACGGCACGATCAAGGCCAAGCAGGCGATCAAGGACGCCGGCCGGGTGCTGGACTACCCGTTCGCGATGGGTGACCGGATCACCAAGGCGATGCCGCCCGCGGTGATGGGCAAGGACATCCCGCTGTCCGGCATCTTCGACCCCTCGCACAAGCGCTACAGCGAGGCGACCGAGTTCCGCTCGCTCTACGAGTCCGACGCCGACGTGCGCAAGATCGTCGACACCGCCCGTGGCCTGGAGAACCTGAAACGCCAGTGGGGTGTGCACGCGGCCGGCGTGATCATGTCCAGCGAGCCGCTGATCGACCTGATCCCGATCATGCGCCGCGAGCAGGACGGCCAGATCATCACCCAGTTCGACTATCCGAGCTGCGAGACGCTCGGCCTGGTCAAGATGGACTTCCTGGGTCTGCGCAACCTGACGATCATGGACGACGCCGTCAAGAACGTGGAGGCGGCGCACGGCATCGAGCTCGACCTCGACGCGCTCGGTGAGACCCTCGACGACGCCAAGACCTATGAGCTGCTCGGCCGTGGTGACACCCTCGGCGTCTTCCAGTTCGACGGTGGCCCGATGCGGGCGCTGCTGCGGCTGATGAAGCCCGACAACTTCGAGGACATCTCCGCCGTCGGCGCGCTCTACCGCCCGGGCCCGATGGGTGCGAACTCGCACACCAACTACGCCCTCCGCAAGAACAAGCAGCAGGAGATCAGCTACCCGCACGACGAGCTCGCGGACGCGCTGGAGCCCATCCTCGGTACGACGTACGGCCTGATCGTGTATCAGGAGCAGGTCATGGAGATCGCGCAGAAACTCGGCGGTTACACGCTGGGTAAAGCGGATCTGCTCCGCCGGGCGATGGGTAAGAAGAAGCGCGAGGTGCTCGACGCGGAGTATGTCGGCTTCTCCGAGGGCATGAAGGCGAACGGCTTCTCCGAGCAGTCGATCAAGGCGCTGTGGGACGTCCTGGTCCCGTTCTCCGACTACGCGTTCAACAAGGCGCACTCCGCGGCGTACGGTCTGGTTTCGTACTGGACCGCCTACCTGAAGGCGAACTACCCCGCGGAGTACATGGCCGCCGTTCTGACGTCCGTCAAGGACGACAAGGACAAGATGGCCATCTACCTGAACGAGTGCCGCCGGATGGGCATCAAGGTGCTGCCGCCCGACGTCAACGAGTCCGACTCGAACTTCACCCCGGTCGGCACCGATATCCGCTTCGGCCTGTCCGCGATCCGCAACGTCGGCGTCAACGTGGTGGCCGAGATCGTCTCGGCGCGCGAGTCCGAGGGCCGGTTCACCGACTTCGTGGACTTCATCGACAAGGTGCCGCTGCCGGTCTGCAACAAGCGCGTGATCGAGTCGCTGGCCAAGGCCGGCTCGTTCGACTCGATGGGACATGCGCGCCGCGCGGTCGTCGCCGTGCACGAGCAGGCGGTCGACGAGGCCATCGACCTCAAGCGCAACGAGGCACACGGCCAGTTCGACCTGTTCAGCATGGGCGACGACGACACCGGCGAGGGTGGTAGCCGGCTGACCGTGCAGGTGCCGGAGATCGAGGAGTGGGACAAGCAGACCAAGCTCGCCCACGAACGGGACATGCTCGGGCTGTACGTGTCCGACCACCCGCTGTTCGGCGTCGAGCACGTGCTCACCAACGGCACCGACTGCACGATCGGCCAGTTGCTTGCCGACGACGAGCGCCCCGACGGCACTCAGGTGACGATCGGCGGCCTGGTCACCTCGGTCCAGCGCAAGGTGAACAAGCGCGGCGACATCTACGCCATCGTCACGATCGAGGACCTGGAGGGTTCGATCGAGGTGATGATGTTCTCCTCGGCGTACCAGCTGGCCGCGCATGTACTGGTCAACGACGCGATCATCTTGATGAAGGGCCGGATCCGGCGCCGCGACGACCGGATCGAGCTGAGTGGTTCCGACGTCACCGTGCCCGATCTGACCGAAGGCCCGTCCGGACCCGTGGTCATCTCGATGCCGGTCAACCGGTGTACGCCGCCGGTGGTCGAGCAGTTGCGCGAGGTGCTGTCGTCCCACCCGGGCATGACCGAGGTGCAGTTGCGTTTGCAGGCCCGGCAGAAGACGACGGTGATGCGGATCGGTGACCGGTTCCGGGTCACTCCGACGCCGTCGTTGATGGCCGACCTGAAGGCGTTGCTCGGCCCGCACTGTCTGGCCAGCTGATGATCCAGCTGCGTGACCGCGGTGCGGTAGGCCTTCGGTGATGGGTCACACTGGCGAGGTGAGCCAGTATCCCCAGCCGTATTACCAGCAGCCCGTCGTGCCTGAGCCGCCGATGCCCTGGGCCCGTGCCCTCGGCATCACCGTCGCCGTTTATCTGGTGGCGGGCGCGATCGGCGGCTGGGCCTGGCAGCAGTTCGCGCCCCTCGCCCGGTACACGGTCGACGCGAACGGTGGCGCCCTACCGGAAGAGGAGATGACCCGGGTCTTCGGTCCCGACGGCACCTTCACCGCGATCGGTTTCATCGCCGGCCTGGTGCTCGGCGGTGCCTTGTTCTGGTGGCTGAATCGCTACGGTCCGTGGTCCGTCGCGATCGTTGTGGCCGGTTCCGCGCTCGGCTCAGTCGTGGCCTGGGGCGTCGGTATGCTGCTCGGCCATGATCCGCTGGACCCCCGGCTGGAGGCCGCCAAACCAGGCGACCTACTGCCGGCACCGCTCGAACTGCATGGCTGGACCCCCCTTGTTTCCTGGGTTGTCGGGGCAGCTCTTGTCGCCGCCATCATCGCCGCGACGACTTGGCGGAACGATGCGCCCGCGCCTGCAACCGGATCGGCTCCGGCTGCGTCGGAACAGACGCCGTGGATGCACTAACCTGACCCGGCCCGGCGACCTGCCGGACGATCGGAGGGGGCTCGATGTCTGACCACACCAACCCGCCGTACGGCGGCCACCCGGGTGGGGGAAATCCCGGTGGTCCCTACAGCGGCCAACCCGGCCCGGCCCACGGCGGCGCACCGGGCCAACCCGGGCCTTACGGTCCTCCCGCCGGCCAGCCCGGGCCTTACGGTCCTCCCGCCGGCCAGCCCGGGCCTTACGGTCGGCCTGCCGGCCAATCGCCTTACGGTGCTGGGCGTCCGCAGCCCGGGCCCTACGGTCCTCCCTCTGGCCAACCGCCTTACGGACAAGGCGCTCCGGGCCAACCCACACCCGGCCAGTACGGCGCTCCGAGCGGTCCCGGCGGCCCTGGCGCCCCGAACGGGCCCGGTGGACCCGGGGCTCCTGCTGGTCCCGGTGGTCCGGGGCCTTATGGAGTTCCCGGTGGTGCCCCGCCGTACGGCGTTCCCGGTCAACCGGGTGGACCCGGGCACTACGGCCCGGGCCAGTACGGCGGCGGGCAGCCGGGGTCGACGTACGGAGCGGGTGGTTTCGGCCCCGGTGGTCCCGGCGGCCCTGGTGGCGTGCACATGCAACAGTGGCAGCCTGAGCCGCAGAAGCGCCGGAACAAGCTGGTCCCGCTCATCGCGGCACTGGCCGTCTTCCTTGTCGCAGGCGCCGGTGGAGCCTTTGCGTACAGCAGGATCTCGGGCGGCGGCGAGCAGCCCGAGGCGGTCCTGCCCGGTAACGCGATCGCCTACGCGCGCATCGACCTCGACCCGGGTGCCGGCCAGAAGGTGGCCGCACTGCGTTTCGGGATGAAGTTCCCGTCGGTCAAGGAAAAGATGGGCATCACCAGCGACAAGGACGATCTGCGCCAGAAGCTGTTCGAGTTCATCAAGAAGGAGTCGGGCGGCGAACTCGCCGACGTCGACTTCAAGAAGGACATCGACCCGTGGCTCGGCGACCGCGCGGGCGTTGTCGCGCTGCCTGGCGGTGACCAGAAGCCGGAGCCGGTGGTCGCCGTTCAGATCAAGGACGAAGGCAAGGCCAAGGCAGGTCTGGACAAGCTCTTCGCCAATGAGGATGCCGAGGACAAGCCGGGCATGGCCTTCAGCGGCGACTACGTGCTGCTGGCCGAGGACCAGGCCCTCGCCGAGAAGGCGGTTGCCGACGGCAAGCAAAACCCGCTGGCCAAGAACAGCGAGTTCACCAAAACGATGGACGAGCTGGGCGAACCGGGCTTCGCCTCGTTCTGGGCCGATGGCAAGGGCATCGCGGCGATGGCCACCAAGGAGTTGCAGCGGCCCGACGGCAAGGTGCCCGCGGGCAGTTTCGCTGCCGCGCTGCGGTTCGACGACAAGTTCGTCGAGCTGAAGGGCATCGGCCGCGTGGATCCGTCCACCGCGAAGCTCCCGATGACCGGTGGCGCCTCGGCCGCGGTGAACACCCTGCCGTCGACCACCGCGGCCGCGATCGGTATCGGCAGCGGCGAATCGATCATCGGTGAGATCTGGACCCAGATGCAGAAGGTCTCGTCCGACAAGTTCAACCCGACCGAGATGGCCAAGGGCTTTGCCGAGCAGTACGGTCTGGTCCTGCCCGACGACCTCAAGGTCCTCTTCGGCAAGAGCCTCGCGGTTTCGCTCGACAAGTCGACCGACGGCGGTCCCAAGGTCGCGGCCAAGATCAACACCGATCCGGCCAAGGCGGCCGCGGTAGCCGACAAGCTGCTCGGCATCGCCCGCAGCAAAGGCCGGGAGATCCCGGTCGTCAAGGTCCAGGACTCCGACACCCTCGTACTCGGCACCTCCCAGTCCTACGCGGACGAGGTACTGAAGGACGGCAACCTAGGTGATTCCGAAGCCTTCAAACAAGCCGTCCCGAACACGGACAACGCCATCATGCTGGCCTACGTCGACTTCGAGGCTGTCTCCGCCATGCAATCCCGACTCGACAACCCCGACCTCAAAGCCCTCCGCTCCGCCGGCCTGGTCAGCCAAGTAACCGCCGACGGCAAATCGGACTTCACCCTCCGCCTAGTAGCCAAATAACCAGCACTCCACCTCCAGCCGTCGGCGCCCCCGGCCCCGGCGGCTGGCGGCCATCCAGCCAGGCCCAGACGCCGACCCTGGCCCATCGACATGCAACGCAGCCCGCCCCGCGCGTCGTATCCCGCTCATCGGACCCTTGTGACGCGGTGTGTCGCCGTTCATTGGACGCTTGTGACCATCTGCCGGCGTGTCGTCGGGCCCTTGTGACCAGGCGTGTCGTGGTTCATCGGACTCTTCTGACCGGGCTGGCGAGCTGGTTCGTGCGGAGGCATCTCCGGTTGGCAGGTCAGCGCGTACTGGCGGGGAAGATCTTTGCGCGGAGGTGGTCGGGTAGTTGGCGGTATTGCCAGTCGCGTTCTTCCACCGTGGCGATTTCGTCCGCGCCGGCTTGGGTGGCGGCCTTGGCGGCGTACGACGCGGAGTGTGACGCGTGCGTGATCACGTGCGCGGTCGCGGCGGCATGCCCGGCGGCGCGCGCGGCGGAACGTGCCGCCGGCTGCGAGACCTCCCGGGCCGCCTCGTGCGCGGCGAATGCGGCATCCCGCGCCGCCGTCACCGAAATCTCCCCTCGGGCCCAGGCATGTGCAGCCTCGATCGCGAGTCGCGGGCGGTCGTCGGTGGGCTCGGCCTGCTCGAAGTGGGGGAGGACGTGTTCGGCACAATCGGCGGCCCAACGAGCCAGCGCTTGGTGATCCTCCATGCATCCTTCCCCAGGCTGCGATCACACTCTCTGGTAAATCGTGTGCCTAAGCGCGAGCCCTCGGCAACAATTACGGCATGTCCCGCCCAGGTTCCCTCAGCCAGACGCCCAACCCGGCGCTCGGCCCGGGCGAAGTCCCTGACGATTCAGCCTTCCTGGATCGCCTGGCCGACCGCCTCGCCGGACTGCCCGGAGTAGAAGCCGTTTCACTAGGTGGCTCGCGGGCGCAGGGCACGAATCGCCCGGACAGCGACTGGGACCTCTCGATCTACTACCGCGGCACCTTCGATCCGCAGGACCTGCGCGATGTCGGCTGGCCCGGTGAGGTGGCCGAAGTTGGCGCGTGGGGAGGGGGCGTCTTCAACGGTGGAGCCTGGGTCCACGTCGAGGGCCGGCCGGTTGACATCCACTACCGCGACCTGAACTCCGTCGAGCACGAACTGGCCGAAGCTCGGCAAGGGCGGTTCCGGACCGAACGGCTGATGTTCCACCTGGCCGGGATTCCCAGCTACATCGTCGTCGGCGAACTCGCGATCAACCAGGTCCTCCGCGGCGACCTGCCACAGCCGTCGTACCCCGAGGCCCTGCGCGAGAACGCCCCGAAGGTCTGGTGGAGCCTCGCCGAGCTCACCTTCGGATATGCCGCCGACGGCCATGCCGCCCAAGGCCGTCTGGCCCAATGCGCTGCCACGTTGACCGTCGCCATGTCGTACGCCGCCCACGCGGTCCTCTCCGCCCGGGGCGAATGGACCACCAACGAGAAGACCCTGCTCAGCCGCGCGGGCCTCTCGGGACTCGACGACATCCTCACCGATTTCACTCCGGCCAACCTCCCCGATGCCTGCGAAGCCGCCCGGGCCCTGGCAGACTCCGCCCGCTCCGCAGGCTGATTCCCGCTCCGCAGGCTGAGGCCTACTGGTCGGAAGACCCGGGTGTACGTCGTACCGGGTCTTCGATCGCGAGCTGGGCGCGGACATGGTCCTCGAGGTCGTTCATCGTGCTGGTGAACGCCTGCTCGAGATCCACGCCGACCGCGTCGGCGATGACCAGCACGCTCCAGAGGCAGTCGGCTAGTTCATGTCCGAGGGCGGCGGGCAGATCCTCGGGCCCGGGACGGGAACCCGCGTGCGCGCCGACCAGTTTCGCCAGGTCGCCCACGTCGCCGGTGAAACCGTTCATCAGCTCGGTCGCGGACCACGCACGCCCGTCCCGTCGTACCTCCCAGTCGGCGTACAACGCCCGCACCTCAAGAGCCCGCCCACGCATCTCCGCAAAGTCCATCCCGGCAACCTACCGACCGAGCCGGGGCTGGATCAGGCCTGCCGGGGCTGGATCAGGCGTCGGCCGCGAGCGCCGCCAGCACGCCTTCGCCGTACTTGGCGAGCTTGTTCTCACCGACGCCGCTGATCGTGCCGAGTTTGGCGAGCGTGTCGGGTATTTCGGTGGCGATCTGGCGCAGGGTGGCGTCGTGGAAGATGACATACGCCGGGACGCCTTGTTCCTTGGCGACGGCGCCACGCCAAGCACGCAGCCGCTCGAACACCGGCAGCGCCTCGGGCAGCAGATCCGCGGCCGGGCTCGCCTTCCGCGACGACCTGGACGGCCGGCTCGCGCGCTCGGGCTCGCGGCGCAGCGGGACCTCGCGCCGGCGGCCAAGGACCTCGGCGCTGTCCTCGGTGAGCACGAGCGTGCCGTAATCACCTTCGACCGCGAGCAGTTGCCGGGCGAGGAGCTGCCGGATCACGCCGCGCCATTCGGTGTCGCGCAGCTCGGTTCCGATGCCGAAGACGCTCAACTTGTCGTGGTCGAACTGGGTGACCTTCGGCGTGGTCTTGCCGAGCAGGATGTCGATGATCTGGCCCGCGCCGAACTTCTGCCGCCGTTCGTGCTGGAGGCGGTAGACGGTTGAGAGCAGCTTCTGCGCGGCGATAGTCCCGTCCCACGACTCCGGCGGGTTGAGGCACGTGTCGCAGTTGCCGCATGGAGTAGCGGCTTGACCGAAGTAGTTGAGGAGCTGGACCCGTCGGCACTCCACCGTTTCGCACAACGCGAGCATGGCGTCCAGATGCGCACTAAGTCGTCGCCGGTGCGCGAGATCGCCCTCAGACGTGTCGATCATCTTGCGCTGCTGAACGACGTCCTGCAGACCGTAGGCCAACCAGGCGGTCGAGGGCAGTCCGTCACGACCGGCGCGGCCAGTCTCCTGGTAGTAGCCCTCGACCGACTTCGGCAGATCCAGATGCGCGACGAATCGCACGTCCGGCTTGTCGATTCCCATGCCGAAGGCGATCGTCGCGACCACGATGAGCCCGTCCTCGCGCAGGAAGCGGGACTGGTTCTTCGCGCGCACGCGGCTGTCGAGTCCGGCGTGGTACGGCACGGCCGGAATGCCGTTCTTCACCAGGAATTCCGCGGTCTTCTCGACCGAGTTGCGCGAGAGGCAGTAGACGATTCCCGCGTCGCCTTCGTGCTCATTGCGAAGCAGATCGAGCAACTGCTTCTGCGGGTTGTCCTTCGGCACGATCCGGTACTGGATGTTCGGCCGGTCGAAGCTGGCGACGAAGTGCTTCGCCTCGGTGAGGTTCAACCGGGTCGCGATCTCGGCGTGCGTAGCCTCGGTCGCCGTCGCGGTCAACGCGATCCTCGGCACGTCGGGCCAGCGCTCGTGCAGTTCCGACAACATCAGGTAGTCGGGCCGGAAGTCGTGTCCCCATTGCGAAACGCAGTGCGCCTCGTCGATCGCGAACAGCGAGATCTTGCCCTGGTCGAGCAGCCTGGTGGTCGCCTCGACGCGAAGGCGCTCGGGCGCCAGGTAAAGCAGATCGAGCTCACCCGCGAGGAACGCCTGTTCAACCTCGCGGCGCTGCTCGAAATCCTGTGTGGAGTTGAGGAATCCGGCCCGGACGCCGGCCGTGGTGAGCGCGTCGACCTGGTCCTGCATCAACGCGATCAGCGGCGAGATGACCACGCCCACGCCGCTGCGCACGAGCGCGGGAATCTGGTAACAAAGGGACTTCCCGCCGCCGGTCGGCATCAGCACCAGCGCGTCGCCACCGGAGATGACGTGCTCGATGATCTCCTGCTGTTCGCCGCGGAAGGCGTCGTAACCGAAGACCCGGTTCAGCACGTTCAGTGCTTCGCTGACCTCCGACGCGATCTCGGGCCTGAAGGCGTCAAGCGTCGGCGGCTTCTCCTCCAGGGTTGGAGCGTTCGATTCGGACGGGTTCTCCACAGCAGCCACCCCGGGATTCTACGAGCCCGTCGACGGCAATACCCGCCACCAGGCCGCCCCTGTGGATAACCCGCCCGCAATGCGTGCGCTTGGTGCTTCGTTGGTCAGGGCTTTTCGCCGGCGTAGGTGCCCACGCTCCAGAAATTGCCCTCATGGTCGCTCACCGTGAAGCCGCGCGATCCATAATCCTCGTCCCGCAAACCACGCACCAGCTTCGCCCCGGCGGCCTGGGCCCGCGACAAGAGGCCATCCGGGTCGTCGTACACGAGGTAGTTCGAGGCCGGATGGTCCGCGAGCACGTCGAACTCGCTGTCCGCGCCACGGTCGAGCGAGCTGACCATCACCCCGCCACCGGTCGGCCAGTGCAACTCGGCATGCGCGATCGACCCCTCGCTCTCCCCGGGGTACGACGCGATGAGCCGGAAGCCGAGGCCTTCGGTCAGGAAGCGGATCGCCGCCGCTCCGTCGCGATACACGAGTGTCGGCCAGACGCCGATCACGTTCTTCTGTTGCTTCGTTTCAGTGCTCATGCCTGCCAGAATGCTCGGTTCCGGCTTGATCGTCTTGAACGAATGGGAGTTCCTCGATCATCCACTGGCGCGGCGAACACCCCGCCAGCGCATGCCACTCGCGGGTCAGATGGGCCTGATCGGCGTACCCCAGATCGGCCGCGAGGTCCGCCAGCTTCGTCCGGGGTTTTCGTTTGAGGCGCACGACGGCTCGCTCGAACCGCAACACCCGGGCCGCGACCTTCGGAGCAAGGCCGAACTCCTGGCTGAACCGGTCCGTCAGGTGCCTCCGGCTCCAACCAACCTCTTGGGCCAGTTCCTGCACACTGATGGCGCCGGCTGATTCGCGCAGCCGTCGCCAGGCCCAACCCAATTCCGGTCTGAGGCCGTCGGACACCCGCCCGGGATCTTGCTCGAGCAGGAGGCCTTCGATCCGGTCGAACCGTTGCTCCCAGGCCGGTATCGCCTGGAGCTGATCCGCCAACTGCTTCGCTGGCCGACCCAAGAGCGCGTCCAGATCAACAACGATCGATCCGAGCTCACCAGCCGGTACGCCGAACAGCGCGCGGGCTCCCGCGGGAGTGAGCGCGAGCTGGATGCCCGAACGGTTTGGGGAGTCACCGATCGCCACCGCCCGTGAGTGCAACCCGCTGATCAGCATGTCGAACTTGTCGACGGGCGCACCCGGCCAGGCCACGCCGAGCGGCTCGTCGAGGCTGATCACCACGGTCAGGAACTGCGAGGGCAACCCGCGATGCAGCGCAGGCGGATCGCCGGAGTAGGCATACCCCACGAGCTCCGCGACGAACGGACGCAGCGCCGGGGTGGCGCTGCGACCGCGAAGCTCGAACTCGGGTGCCATTTCTCCAGGCTAGATCCTGGCGCCGACAATTTTTGGGCGGGCGAAGCCGTTGGGTCTACTTGCGCACGGTTGCGCTGGGCCCACCCCAGATCAGGGTGGCGTCCACGAAGTACACGCGGTAGTCCCGGGCTGCAGCCGACGTGTAGGTGTAGGCGTACTTGCCGAGGCTGCTGGACTTGACGGACTTCAGCGGCTTCCAGGTCGTCGTACCCGGCGCCTTGTACTGCAACTGTCCGACCGATCCCGCCCACGCCACGAACTTGTTGGACGTATGGGCATAGCGGGCGGACGACGTACGCAAGGTGACCTTGCTGCCTACACGAGTGGCCGTCACCTGGGCCCACGAGCCCATCTTCACCCAAGTAGCGGGGGTGTTCTGAGTTGCGACTTGGTTGACGTCGTCGTCCCAGGCCCATTGCGGCTTGAACCGCCACAGGCCCCAGTAGTGGTCGGGCCACTGATGCACCATCGAGGTGGAGCCGTACTCGAACCGAGCCGTCGGCGGGAAGGGCTTCACATTGTCGGGGTTATACGCGCGCCAACTCGAGGAGACCACGCCGGCTCGCTTGCAGTCCGCGCCCTCCCGGAACGTCACGGCGGTGTTGGGTGTGACCACCCGGATTTTCGCTGGTACGAGCAACGTGCACGGCGGCAACGCCTGTACGTCGGCCTGCGCGGTGGCCGGTACGGCGAGCATCGGGGCGGCGGCTAGGCCGGCAAGGGCAAGAGCTGATCCAAAACGCATGGCTTCTCCGAGTCATCGCAGGGTCTCTCGGGACCGTACAGGAGAACCGCTGGCCAGCGCGATGGATCATTTCACCTTGCCAACGGGCTGCGCTCGGTGCAAGCGGTGGTCAGTCCAAGTCGTAGGCGGACCGGATCGCGTCGGACAACGCGAGCTCCTGATCCGGCAGCAGATAGCCGATCGCCCGCCCGAGCTGCTTGCGGGGAATGGTCTGCACGTTGTCGCAACTCACCACGCTCGGGTGGTCGAGACCGTTCTGAAGGCCGACCGGCACCTCGGTCGACAGCCCGCGCACCGTACTCGTGATCGGCGCGACGGTGACGTTGTTCAAGTGCGGGCGGACCAGCTCACGCGTAAGCACCAGCACCGGCCGCGGCTTGTCCAGCCGGGCAATATGAATCGGCCGCATCAGTCGAGATCAGTCAACGGCGTCGATCCGGCGTAACTCGCCAATTCGTCCAGATCGTCACGGGCCCCATCCGGCCCTTGGTGCTCGCTCAGCGCCGCCAGAATCGCCGCGTCCTTCGCCGCCAGATCCCGCCGCCGCTCACGCTCCATCGCCCGAGCCACCACAGTGGCCCGGCTGGGCGCCAACTTGTCGTCCACCAGCCGATCGATGAACTCCACAATCTCATCCGGCAACCGCACGGTAATCTGCTTACTCATCCCACAACCATACCACTCTGGTATGCAGTTGGGATTCGCCTAGGAGGCCGAAATTCTCCTCGAGGCGTACGAGTACGACGCGGCAGGCAACCTCACCGGCCGCACGGAAGTTGGTAAGCCGAAAGACATCTTCGCCTGGGACGTTGAAGGACGTCTAGCGTCGGTGACATCTACGTCGGGGGCGACGTCGATGGTGTACTCCGCCGACGGCCAGCGTCTCATTCGGCGTGATCCGACGGGTGCGACGCTGTACCTGCCCTCGACGGAGGTTCGCTGGACTAAGGCGACGGATTCGCTCAGTTCGACGCAGTACTACAGCTTCAACGGCACTCCGGTGGCCGTCCGAACCGGGGTCGAAGCGGCTGATCTGGTCATCACAGATCCGCATGGAACCGGCCAAATCGGCATCAACGCGTATACGCAGGACTATTCGCGGCGTCGCTCCGACCTGTTCGGCAACGTGCGCCAGACAGCCGGCCCGTGGGGGGCAACCAATCACGGTTTCGTCGACGGCGTCATCGACGCTTCGACCCGCCTGACGCATCTAGGCGCACGCGAGTACGACTCGAAGATGGGCCGCTTCATCTCGGTAGACCCGGTGATGGACCTGTCCGACCCGCAATCCCTCAACGGCTACAGCTACGGCAACAGCAACCCCCTCGTCTACACCGACCCGGCCGGCACCCAGAACGAATCGTTAGGCGACGGAGGACTACCGCCGCCGTTGCCGGCCGACCCGCCTCCGACGGCGGATCCCGAGCCGGACACCGCCACTGACGAGGTGCCGACCGGCAGTTCGGACTCGCATTGGGAGCAGATCGGCAACTGGAAGAGCAGCTTCGACCGCACGGTGAAGCGCAAGGCCCGTGAGCTCGGCGAAAACACCGCAGATTGGATCACCGACAATCCGAGTGGCCAGCAGATGGCTGCGTCGCTCGGAAAAAAATTCTACGAGGACACCAAAGAAGAAATAATTAACTGGACGACTGCCTGCGGCTCCGCGTCAAACAGTGCGGTTTGTAAGATCCGAACTGCAGGTATCGCCTTCTGGCTCGTCCCTGGTGGAGGCATAGTATCCAAGCCTGCTGTTCGCCCCGTCGTGAATGTTGCGGTCAAGCAAGCCGAAAAGGTGGCAGCAAAAAACGCGGCAGGCGAGTCGTCGATCCGGGTATACCGTGTTGAGGGGCCCGGCAATAAGCGTTTGGACATTGATTCTGCAGGTGATGTATCAATTAAGGGCAGGGGTATGTTGTTTTTGAATTTTGGAGATGAGGCCCGCGCCCAGAGATTCTTGGCGAACCGGCTTTCTCAGGGTCATGCTGGAACAACGATTAAGTCGTTCGCTGTGCCTACGTCGTACTACGATGACCTGGTGTCGCGCTCGGTGCCCGAAAGGATGGCCAGGATGGGATCAGTGGTTCAAGTCGACGTGAATCAGACCACAAGGTCGTTCGGCCTTCGGTCATCGGAGTTTCCGGGCCTGCAGTGCGCGATCATCCCGGGGAGCGGGTGCTGATGCTCATACTTGATGAGCTTCGTCACTTGGCGTCGGGTGCCCGCGCCGATGAGACACCCGGAGGAAGCGGACTCGCTTCACTAACTGTGACCAGCGATGGCGAGATCGACAGGGTCGTCGAGCGTGTCACAGAAGTTCTCCGTGCCGTTGTTGAGTCGTCAGCGGTAGCATGGGACGCTGACGCGGTGGCGCTGAGGTTGCCTGGGTGGTTCGTAGCCGGCTGCGCGCCGGCACAGTCCGTCGATGAAGCTCAGAAATGGCTGAGTTGGTGGCGTGGCTTGGACGATGACGCTCGGGCTAAGGCATCTAGCGAGGCGCCATGGAGTGTCGCCGATTGGCTAGCCTGGCTGAATCCGGCCGAGCGCCAATGGTATTGGTGGGATGCCGTAGTGCAGGACCAGCATTCAGCCGCAATTCTCGTAGAAGTTACCGGATGGCCAGCGGCACTTGGGGCACTTGTCTGGCTGCTTCGAGTGGCGGGTGCGGCAACGGTGGCGGTTGCCGACGGCGGCTAATCCAATTCAATGCGCACCTATGGTTAGGGCCAGGCCGACCGGCAACGGGTAGGGCCGTTCGGCAGGAAGCAGCGAACGCGCGGTATCCAGTGCGCCTCCGGCAATGGCGCACTGGATCTCACGCACCCGCTCGGTGACATCGTCGATGTGGACGATCCAATCGTTAACGTAGGCGCGGGTGGCAGGGCCACTGAGACCAACTTGGATCGAACGCCACGGAAGTGGCGCGAGGGTGATACTGCGCTCAGGGTCCCACTGAACCCTGACCGAACTCGCCTCTTTACGTGCTGCCCAGGTGGCGTGATCGGCATAGACGTCAGCCTCGAAATGACTGAGGCACGAAAGGGAGAGTGCTTCCTCAAAGCCGGCGCGAGTAATCTGGATGGCCAGGATGTGTTCTTGGCTGAGCTTAGTGGCCCATCGTGAGATGCAAATAGCCATAGTTTCGCCGAAACCCGGTTGAGCCCTCCAGTAAAGGTGCTCGTCTTCGGTGTGCTGCAATGGGTGCGATACGCGGATGAGTTGCCATCCGCCGGAACTACTGGCACTGCGATGTGCCTTCGCTGGGCGAGGAGACCGTTGCGCACGGTGCCCACGCTAGAAGAAGTCGACGCCGCGACACGGAGCATTCTGGCGGTAAGTAACCATTACCGAGCAGTTAGTTGGGGGACATGTTGGACCAGGGGAGGTCTACGGCGGGGAGGCTGGGGAGGGCGGTTATGGCGGCTAGTTCGGCGTCTAGGAGGCCGACTAGGTGGGCTAGGCGGGTGGTGGTGTCGGTGGCTTCCAGGAGCTTTTGGCGTTCCGGGGTTAGGAGGACCATGGCGGCGGACATGAGGTACGAGAGGGTGCTTGGGTCGTCGGGGAGGCTGCCGATGTGGAGGCCCGGTTGGCTGATCTCGGTGACGGCTTCGGCGTAGCGGCGGAAGCGGTTGACGGCGATGGTGGCTGCGCCGAGGGGGTCGTCGCCGGGGGTTTCGGGTAGCCAGTCGACGTTGGCGACCAGGTAGTCGCCTTCGGCATCGAGTTCGGCGACCTGAAAGCGACGGTTGCCCGTCAGAGTCACCTCCATCGGGCCTTCGAGGGCCCCGGTCGCGCCGTTGCCGGCGTCCATGGTGATCTCGGAGATGCTGGCGGCGCAGCCGATGCCGTGCAGGGAACGGAAGACGCGGTCGCCGAGTTCGTAGCCGTCGCGGATGGTCACCGCGCCGCAGACGAGTTCGCCGCCGTTTTCGACCAGGTCGCGGATGACGGCGCGGCTCTGCGCGTCGCGCACCGGTACCGGTATGACCAGCCCCGGGAAAAGGACCGTGTCGACGGTCAGCAGGGGCAGGCGGGAGTCCATGTCACGAGCGTAGTGCCCAGCCCCACGCCGACACCCGCGATTACAAGTCCCCGGCCCGCCACGGGATGGTCACAAGGGTCCGATGAAGGGCGACACGCCTGGTTACAAGGGTCCGATGACGCGCCCGGGGTGGGGAGGTGGGAAGTGGGTGGCGGTCGGTGGGGTGGCATTCATCGGTCCGAATCTGCCCGCTTGGATTGGCGGCGAGGTGGCGGGTTGTGGAGAGGGCGGGCAGATGCAGACCGATGAATGCGGAGGCAGGATCTGGATGGGCGCGCCGTTGTGGACGGGGCGGTGGGGGTGGGGGTGGTGGACGGTAAACTTGGGGCATGATTCGCCGCGTTGACCTGCGGGGCCGCGTGGCTGCTGGTGAGGTCCTTGACCTTCAGGCCCTTGTGCCCCGAGCCGAGTTCGATGTCGAGAAGGCTCTCGACGTCGTCCGACCCATCACGGAAGCCGTCCGCCATCGGGGTGCCGACGCCATTCGTGAGTTCGGCGCGAAGTTCGACCATGTGGCGGTCACCGATCTGCGCGTACCAGCCGAGGCGCTGAAAACCGCCCTCGAAGAGCTTGATCCGGCCATCCGGAGCGCCTTCGAGGAGTCGATTCGCCGCGTCCGCGAGGTGAGCGAGGACGAGCGCGGCGAGGACGTGCACTCGGAACCGGCCAAGGGCGGCCGGGTCACCCAGCGCCTGGTGCCGGTCCAGCGCGTCGGGCTGTACGTGCCGGGCGGGCGCGCGCCGTTGTCGTCGAGCGTCGTGATGAACGTCGTACCAGCGCAGGTCGCCGGAGTGCCTTCACTGGCTGTCGCGTCGCCGCCACAGCAGGACGGGCTGCCGCACCCCACGATCCTGGCCGTGTGCGAGCTGCTCGGCATCGATGAGGTGTACGCGATGGGCGGGGCGCAGGCCATCGCCGGTTTCGCGTACGGGTTTGAGGGCTGCCGCAAGGTCAATATGATCACCGGCCCGGGCAATATCTATGTGGTCGCGGCCAAGCGGTTGCTGAAGGGCCAGATCGGGATCGACTCCGAGGCCGGGCCCACCGAGATCGCCGTACTCGCGGATGACACGGCCGACGCCGGGCACGTCGCGGCCGACCTGATCAGCCAGGCGGAGCACGACCCGATGGCCGCGAGCGTGCTCGTCACGCCCAGCACCAAGCTGGCCGACGAGGTCGAAGCCCAGCTGATCAAGCAAGTCCAGAACACGAAGCACGCCGAGCGCATCACCGAGGCGCTCAGCGGTGAGCAATCCGGCATCGTGCTGGTGGACGACCTTGATCAAGGCACGGCGGTCGTTGACGCGTACGGCGCCGAGCACCTTGAGATCCAGACCGCCGACGCCGAACAAAGGGCCGAAACGATCAACAACGCGGGCGCCGTCTTCATCGGGGCCTGGTCGCCGGTCAGCCTGGGCGACTACTGCGCCGGGTCGAACCACGTCCTGCCGACGGCCGGTTGTGCCTGCCACTCGTCGGGTCTGTCGGTGCGGAGCTTCCTCAAGGCCATGCACGTGGTGAACTACACCCGCGAGGCCCTCGAGGACGTCGCCGGTCACGTGGTCACCCTCGCGAACGCGGAGGACCTACCGGCCCACGGTGCGGCGATCACCCAGAGGTTCACCCAGTGAGCCTGCCGATCAGGGAAGAGTTCCGTCACCTCGAGCCGTACGGCGCACCCCAGCTGGACGTGCCCGTCGCGCTCAACGTCAACGAGAACCCGTATCCCCCCAGCGAGCGAGTCGTCGCTGATATCGCGCACGCCGTCGCGCAGGCAGCGGCGGGCCTCAACCGGTACCCGGACCGCGAGTTCCTCGACCTGCGGGCCGACCTGGCGGCGTACCTCTATCGCGAGTCCGGCGCCATCCTCCGGCCGGAGCAGCTCTGGGCCGCCAACGGGTCCAACGAGGTGATGCTGCACATCCTGCAGGCCTTCGGTGGTCCGGGCCGGCGGGCGCTGAGCTTCGCCCCGACCTACTCGATGTACCCGGAGTACGCGCGCGACACCCACACCGAGTGGATCGTCGGGCGTCGCGAGGGCGACTTCACGCTCGACCGGAGCAAGGCCCTCGCGGCGATCTCGCGGCATCGCCCGTCGGTCGTGCTGCTCGCCTCACCGAACAACCCCACCGGTACGGCGCTGCCGATCGACCTGATCGAGGCGATCGCGGCCCGTACGGCGGAACTCGGCTCGGTCCTGGTCGTGGACGAGGCGTACGGCGAATTCCGTCGCGAGGGAACTCCCAGCGCCACGACGCTGCTCCCGTCGTACCCGAACCTGGCCGTCGCGCGCACGATGTCGAAGGCCTTCGCGCTTGCGGGGGCGAGGCTCGGTTATCTTGCCGCGAGCAACGACCTGATCAACGCGCTGCGGGTGGTCCGGCTGCCGTACCACCTGTCCGCGGTGACACAGGCCGTCGCGCGGGCCGCCCTGAGGCACTCCGAGGAGTTGCTGAGCCGGGTCGGCCAGCTCCGGCAGGAGCGGGACGAGACCGTGCACTGGTTGCACAGCCAGGGTCTGCAGGCGGTCGACTCCGACGCCAACTTCGTACTGTTCGGCACCTTCCGGCAGCGGCATGCCGTCTGGCAGTCGCTGCTCGACGACGGTGTCCTGATCCGGGAGACCGGGCCGGACGGCTGGCTCCGCGTCTCCATCGGCACCGCCGCCGAGATGGCCGCCTTCAAGGCCGCCCTCGAGAAGGTGCTCAAGGCAAGTGAAAGGTGAACCGATGAGCAGGACTGCCCGGGTCGAACGTGAGACCAGCGAGTCGAAGGTCGTGATCGAGGTCGATCTCGACGGCACCGGCCGCGCGGACATCTCGACCGGCGTCGGCTTCTACGACCACATGCTGAACGCGCTGGCCAAGCACGCGCTGCTCGACCTGCAGGTGAACACGGTCGGCGATCTGCACATCGACGCCCACCACACCGTCGAGGACACCGCGATCGGCCTCGGTCAGGCGCTCAAGGAAGCCCTCGGCGACAAGCGCGGTATCCGCCGGTTCGGCGACGCGACCGTGCCGCTGGACGAGGCGCTGGTGCACTGCACGGTGGACCTGTCCGGCCGGCCGTACTGCGTGCACACCGGTGAGCCCGACGGACAGGTGTACGCCGTGATCGGTCGCGACTACGCCGGTTCGCTGACCCAGCACGTCTTCGAGACGCTGGCCTTCAACGCGGCCATCTGCATCCACATCCGGGTGATCTCCGGACGCGACCCGCACCACATCGTCGAGGCCCAGTTCAAGGCGTTCGCCCGGGCCCTGCGCGCCGCGGCCGAGCTCGACCCGCGCCAGCCGGGCATTCCCAGCACCAAGGGAGCCCTGTGACGGCGAAGGTCGTTCTGCTGGACTACGGCTCGGGCAATATCCGCAGTGGCGAGCGTGCGCTGCAACGCGTTGGCGCCGACGTCACCGTGACGGCCGACTTCGACGAGGCGCTGAACGCCGACGGCCTGCTGGTTCCGGGCGTCGGCGCGTTCGAGGCGTGCATGACCGGCCTCAAGGCGGTTCGCGGTGACAAGCTGATCGATCAGCGGCTCACCCGGGGCCGGCCGGTGCTCGGGATCTGCGTGGGCATGCAGATCTTGTTCGGACAAGGCATTGAGCATGGTGTCGAGACCGACGGCTGCGACCAGTGGCCGGGAGTGGTCGAGCGCCTGCAGACCACCGAGCCGATCCCGCACATGGGCTGGAACACGGTCGAGGCCGCCGACGGTACCGAGCTGTTCAAGGGCATCGAGGGCGAGCGGTTCTACTTCGTGCACTCGTACGGCGTTCGCGAGTGGCGCCTCACCGAAACCCGGGAATCCGTCACGCCCAAGGTGACCTGGGCGTCGTACGGCGGAGACCGGTTCGTCGCGGCCGTCGAGAACGGGCCGTTGATGGCGACGCAGTTCCATCCGGAGAAGTCCGGGGACGCCGGCGCCGCCCTGCTACGGAACTGGGTCAGCTCCCTAGCCTGATTCACTCCTGACACCGGTCACGGTTCGGGCATCGACGCGAGGTTTTTGCCTTCGGCCACTTCCGTAGATGACATCGATGCTGTCACACTCACACGCCAAACGCTTCGGAATCTCGGGGATTCCAGGAGGCCGTACGTGCTGGCTGTGCAGAACCTCGAAGTCGTGTACGACGATGTGATGCTGGTACTGCGAGGCGTGAGTCTCCAGGTCGAGCAGGGGCGGATCGTTGCCCTGCTCGGGGCCAACGGTGCCGGTAAGTCGACGCTGTTGCGTGCGCTGTCCGGGCTGCTCGATGTCCATGAGGGCCGGGTCAGCCGCGGCCGGATCACGCTCGACGGCGAGCCGATCCACGGTCTGCAGGCGAGCCGGATCGCCGAGCGCGGCATCAAGCAGGTGATGGAGGGCCGGCGGATCTTCGCCGAGCTCACCGTCGAGGAGAACCTGCGCGTCGGGGCGCACGTCAAACCCCGCGCGACCCGGCAGAACCTCGATCGCACCTACCAGCTGTTCCCGGTGCTGGCGGATCGCCGGCGTAAAACCGCGGGCTATCTGTCCGGTGGCGAACAGCAGATGCTGGCCATCGGCCGTGCGCTGATGTCCGATCCGCGCTACCTGCTGCTGGACGAACCGAGCCTGGGTCTCGCGCCGATGATCGTGCAGCAGATCCGGGACGTGATCGTGGAGATCAACGCACAAGGCACGACCGTGCTGCTGGTCGAACAGAACGCGGCGATGGCGCTCTCGATCGCCGAACACGGCTACGTGATGGAGAACGGCGCCATGGTGATGGACAAGCCCGCGGCGGCCTTGCTCGACGACGGGGACGTACGCGAGTTCTACCTCGGCCTAGGTGCCGAAGGCGCGTCCAAGTCCTTCCGGGACGTCAAGCACTACAAGCGCCGCAAGAGGTGGTTGTCGTGATCCTGACCTTCGAGGATGTCGTGCTCTCCTTCTCCGGCGTCACCGCGCTCAACGGCGTCAGCTTCGAAGTCGGTGAAGGCGAGCTGTTCGCGGTCATCGGCCCGAACGGCGCCGGTAAGACCTCCATCTTCAACGTGCTCTCCGGGGTCTACCGGCCCGAGCAGGGCAAGGTCCGGTTCAAGGCCGAGGAAGACGAAGACGTGGATCTACTGGGGAAACGGCCCAGCCAGATCGCCAAGCTCGGCATCGCCCGCACCTTCCAGAACATCGAGTTGTTCTCGAACCTCACGGTGATCGACAACCTCATGCTCGGCCGCCATCACCACCATCCGTACGGCGTGCTGCAGGCCTTCGCGTGGTTCGGTACCGCCCGGCAGAACGAGCTGACCAATCGCGCCAAGGTCGAGGAGATCGTCGACTTCCTCGAACTCGAGCAGTGGCGCCGCCTGCCGGTCGGCCTGTTGCCGTACGGCGTGCAGAAGCGGGTGGAACTCGGCCGGGCGCTCGCGTCCGAACCGCGGCTGCTCCTGCTGGACGAGCCGGTGGCCGGGATGAACCTGGAGGAGACCGAGGACATGGCCCGGTTCATCCTCGACATTCGCGACGAGCTCGGCCTGGCGATGGTGATGGTCGAACACGATATGGGCCTGGTGATGGATCTGGCCGACCGGATCATGGTGATCGACTTCGGCCGTCCGATCCGTACGGGTCGTCCACGCGAGGTCGCGGCGGATCCCGACGTGATCCGGGCCTACCTCGGCGAAGAGCATCGGATCACCTCATGACCAGGACCGTCGCGAGCCGGGTCAAGACCAGGGCTGAGCAGACACCCGAGCGGATCGCCCTGCGGGAGAAGGACCTTGGCGTCTGGCAGCAGGTCAGCTGGTCGGCGTACTGGGAGACCGCGGAGCTGGTCGGGCACGCGTTGCTGGCCCTCGGAGTCGAGGTGGGCGATCGGATCGCGATCCACTCGGAGAACCGGCGCGAGTGGCTTTACAGCGATATCGGCATCGTCGCGGTCCGCGCGGTCACGGTCGGCCTTTATCCGACCAACCCGGCTCCGGAGGTCGGCTACCTGCTGAAGCATTCCGGCGCGCGCGTGCTGATCGCGGAGGACCAGGAACAGGTCGACAAGGCGCTCGCGGTGGACACCGAGCTCGAGTACATCGTCTACCTGGAACCACGCGGCATCCGGAACCGGTACGACGACCAGCGCTTGCTGGCCTGGCCGGATTTCCTTGCCCTCGGCTTCGAACACCGTGAGCAGCATCCGGACGCGGTGACCACTCGGATGGCCGAGGCGCAACCGGACGACATCGTGGCGCTGATCTACACGTCGGGGACCACCGGGCCGCCGAAGGGCGCGATGCTTTCGGTGGCGAACGTGGAGTTCGCGATCGTCGAACTGGTCGAACGTGGCGGGTTCACCTCGCCGCCGCCGTCCTCGAAGGACCTCAGTCTTTCGTACCTGCCGTTGTGCCATGTCGCGGAGCGGATCTTCAGTTGCTGGTTCAGCGCCGCCGCCGGGGTGTGCGTGCACTTCGCCGAGTCGATCGAGACGGTGCAGGGCAACCTGCGCGAGGTGCAGCCGTCGATCCTGTTCGGCGTACCGCGAATCTGGGAGAAGATCGCCGCCGGTATCCAGATCAGGTCGGAATCCGCCAGCCCGGTCAAGCGCGCGATGGGCCGGTTCTGGCTGCGCCGGGCCGACGCGATCGGAACCACTCTGGTGGCCAACGAGGGCCGGCACACGATCGGCTCGCGGCTGCAGTACGCGATCGGCTACGTGTTCTTCTACCGCGCGTTGCTGGACCGGATCGGCCTGCGCAAGGTGCGGTACGCCGCCTGTGGCGCGGCGCCGATCGCCCCGGACGTACTGCGGTTCTTCATGGGCCTGGGCGTGCCGATGCACGAGGTGTACGGCATGACCGAGAACACCGCCGTCGCGACCGCGAACCGGCCGGGCCGGGTCAAACTCGGCACGGTCGGCGAGGTGCACGACGGGGTCGAGCTGAAGGTGGACGAGCAGACCGGCGAGATCCTGACCCGGCACGGCGGCACGTTCGCCGGTTACTGGCAGGACCCGGAGGCGACCGCGCGGGTGATCGACGCCGACGGCTGGTTGCACACCGGCGACGTGGGGGAGTGGGTCGACGGCACGCACCTGCGTATCACCGACCGGATGAAGGACATCATCATCACCGCCGGTGGCAAGAACATCGCGCCATCGGAGATCGAGAACGCGCTCAAGGCCTCGCCGTACATCAAGGAGGCCATCGTGATCGGGGACCGGCGCAGCTATCTGACCGCGCTGATCGGGATCGAGCCGGACACGGTCGGCCACTGGGCCCAGACCCGGCGGCTGGCCTACTCGACGTACCACGATCTCGCGTCGAAGCCGGAGGTGATCGCACTCGTCCAGGAGGTGGTCACCGAGATCAACGAGCGGTTCGCGACGGTCGAGCAGATCAAGCAGTTCCGGCTGTTGCCGAAGCTGCTGGACCATGAGGACGGCGAGCTCACCGCGACCCAGAAAGTCAAGCGCAGCGCGGTGACGACGGCCTTCACCGACCTGGTCGAGTCGATGTATTCGGGAGGCCGGCGATGAACGACTTCCTCGCGACGCTGATCCGCGGACTCGGCAGTGGCTCGATCTATGCCCTGCTGGCGTTGGGCTTCGTGATCATCTACAAGTCCATGCGGGTGATCAGTTTCGCGCAGCCGGCCTTCATGATGGCGGGCGCGACGCTGGTCAGCCATCTGGTCCTGCGGATGGACTTCTGGCTGGCGCTGCTGGTCGCGTTACTGCTGACCGGGCTGCTCGGCGCCGGGGTCGAACGGCTCGCGCTGCGCCCGATGATCGGCAAGCCCGTCTTCGTGATCGCGATCATCACCCTTGGCGTGGACATCGTGATCCGCACGGTGGTCAACTCGTTCATCGGCCTGGACATCCGCCAGATGGCCGACCCTTGGGGCCTGCGGCAACTAACCGTGTTCGGCCTGACGATCGACCAGCGCCACCTGGCCACGCTGGTCGCGACCCTGCTGGTGGTCGCCGCGCTGTTCGCGTTCTACCGGTACTCGCGGATGGGCCTCGCGATGCGCGCCGCGTCGTACGACCAGGAGGTGGCGCTCGCCCAGGGCATCTCGGTCGGCCGGGTCTTCTCGCTGTCGTGGGCGCTCGCGGCGATGCTGGCCGCGCTCGCCGGAGTGTTCCTGTCCACCGGCATCGGGTTGGAGCAGAACCTCTGGCTCACCGCGCTGAAGGCCTTACCGGTCATCATTCTCGGCGGTCTCGATTCGCTGGGCGGTGCCGTGGTGGCCGGTCTCGCGATCGGCGTGGTGGAGGCACTGGTCGGCTCGTACGGCGGCCGGGTCAGCCCGATCTTCGGCGGCGACTTCTTCCTGGTGGTCCCGTATCTGCTCATGCTCGCGGTCCTGCTGGTCAGACCGTACGGCTTGTTCGGCACCAGGGAGGTGGAACGGATATGAGCAGGGGCCGCCCGCAGTTGTACCTGTCGTACGCCCAGGACATGGCGTTGCTGAACACCCCGACCAAACGGGCCTGGACCGTGGTACTCGTCCTCGTGGCGGTGCTGATGCCGTTCCTGCTGGAGGACGACCTGCTCGTCGTACTGGCCACCGCGTTCGTGGCGGCCATCGGCGCGATCGGCCTCAACCTCGTCACCGGGTACGCCGGTCAGGTTTCGCTCGGGCACGCGTTTTTCCTCGCGCTCGGGGCGTATACCGCCGCGGCCGTGTCGGGCGATCCGGACAGCCCGCGGCTGATCGGTTTCGGCATCACCTCGATCCCGGTCTGGCTGCTCGCGTCCGGACTGGTCGCGGGACTGGCCGGGCTGATCGTGGCACCGCTGGCCGCGCGCTTGCGCGGGTTGTACCTGGCGGTGGTGACGCTCGGGCTGGTGTTCATCGGGGAGCACGTCTTCAAGCACTGGAAGAGCCTGACCGGTGGTGTCGGAGTAGGCCGGCCGGCCGCCGTACCGGAGTTGTTCGGCATCCAGTTCGCGGTGGACGGCGCGTTCTTCACGAAGGCGCAGAAGCTTTACCTCCTGATGTTCGTGCTGCTGGTGATCTTCGGCGTGCTCGCGCGGAACCTGGTCCGCTCCCGGATCGGGCGCGCGCTGGCCGCCGTACGGGACCGCGATCTCGCTGCCGAGGTGATCGGCGTGGACGTGACCCGCTACAAGATGATCGCGTTCGCGGTGTCGTCGTTCTACGCGGGCGTCGCGGGCGCCCTGCTGTACGTGATGATCGGCTTCGTCGAACCGGGGTCGTTCAACCTCGGCTTGTCGGTGCAGTACATCGCGATGATCCTGATCGGTGGCGTCGCGACCATCTCGGGCTCGGTGATGGGCGCGCTGTTCATCACCTTGCTGCCGCGGGTCACCCGCGAACTTCCCGCCATCCTGCCGTTCGTGAGCTCGAGCTCCACCGGCGCCGGGATCAGCGTGTTCCAGCTCGAGACGATTCTGTACGGCCTGCTCATCATCGGGTTCTTGATCTTCGAACCCCGCGGGCTGTTCGGCATCTGGATCCGTATCCGCAACTACTGGAAGACCTGGCCGTTCTCGCACTAATCCCGGGAGGGAGTTGTCATGCGCAGAAGCACTAGGGCGATTGCGGTGGGCCTGGTGGCCGCCGTACTGGCCGTCGCGGGGTGCCGCAACGACGCACCGGAGACACAACAGGGCACCGAAGGCGTCAAGTTCGACGTCGGCGTGACCAAGGAGCCATGCCCGGAGGCGGTCGACAAGTCGCGCGGCTGCATCTACCTCGGGGTGATCTCGGACCTGACCGAGGGCCCGTTCAAGGCGCTCGGCGTGTCCGTCACCGAAGGGCAGAAGGCATTCTGGAAGCGGGTCAACGCGGCCGGCGGCATCGGTGGCTACGAGGTGGACATCACCAAGTTCACCAAGGACAACAAGTACAACCCGCAGATCCACAACGAGGTCTACTCCGAGATCAAGCCGGACGTACTCGGTCTGGCGCAGACCCTCGGTTCGCCTCCCACCGCCGCGATCCTGGCCGATCTGAAGTCGAGCGGCGTGGTCGCCGTACCGGCCTCGTGGACGTCGGCCTGGGCCTTCGAGGACGTCATCTTGGAGTCGGGAACCAACTACTGCTTCGAGTCGATGAACTCGGTGGACTACGGCGCGGAGACGTTGCAGGCCAAGTCCGTCGCGGCGGTGCACTTCCCGGGTGACTACGGTGACGACGCGGCCGCTGGTGCGAAGATCGCGGCCGAGGCCAACGGCATGACCTTCACCGATATCCCGACCGCGCCCGGGCAGGAGAACCAGGGCTCAGCGGTGGCGAAACTGGTCGCGGCCAAGCCCGATCTGGTCATTCTGAGCACGGGTCCGACCGAGGCCGCGACGATCGTGGGCGGGGCGGCGCAGGCCGGGTTCAAGGGCAAGTTCATCGGCACCAGCCCGACCTGGAACCCCGCGCTGCTGAAGTCGCCGGCTGCTCCCGCGCTCACCGCGTTGTACCTGCAGTCGGGCCCCTGGGCGCCGTACGGCACGGACAGCCCGGGGCACCAGGCGCTGCGGGAGACACTCGACGAGGCGATGTTCAAGGCGGCGCCGAGCGACGGCTACACGGCCGGCTGGGTCTGGTCGTACCCGATGCGGGCCGCGCTGCAGAAGGCCGTCGAGAGCAAGGACCTGACCCGTGCGGGACTGCTCGCCGCAGCCAAGTCGCTGGAGACGGTCGACTACGAGGGCATGCTGCCGCCCGAGGCCGGCAAGTACGGCGGTGAGGCGAACGACCGGGTCTTCCGGCAGAGCATCATCTCCAAGGTCGACGCGCCGTCGCCGACGGGGGTGAAGGTGGAGAAGCAGTTCTTCACCGGCAAGACCGCGGAGGGCTACTCGTTCAGCAAGCCCTGCTATCAGTAACCGCTTTCCCGTTCCTGCCCTGTGCGGTCGTCACGCTCCGCACAGGGCAGGCGATAGGTCTTGTCGTTTGCCAGTTGTTCACCGTACGTTCACTGATGACCACCCGATGTACCGCGGGTTCCGTCCCGCCCAAGGAGGCCGTCCAGTGACCGAACAGTCATCCGCCCTGACTCGCCGTCAGCTCATCGCTCGCACCGCCGCGGCCGGTATCGCCGTCAGCGTGGCCGGGTCAGTCGAGGCGTTGTACTCGGCCCAGCCCGCGCTCGGCACGTCCGGGCCGAAGGTCGGCTACGGGCCGCTCGTACCCGACCCGGACGGCATGCTCGACCTGCCGCACGGCTTCAAGTACAAGATCGTGTCCCGCGAGGGCGAGTTGCGCCCCGACGGGCTCAAGAGCGCCAGCCGCTTCGACGGTATGGGCGTTTTCCCGGACAAGCACGGTGGCGCGCGGCTGGTCCGCAACCACGAGTGCAACCTGACCGCCCGGAACCCGCTGAAGGCGCCGCCGGAGCGTACGTACGACCCCGGCACCGTCGGTGGTACCAGCACGATCGTGGTCGACCGGCACAACCAGCCGCTGGACGAATACACCAGCCTCGGCGGTACGGCGGTCAACTGCTCGGGTGGTCCCACCCCGTGGCGGACCTGGCTCACCTGCGAGGAGACCGAACGCCGCAAGGGCGACGCCGGTTACACGAAGGACCACGGCTACATCTTCGAGGTCGACCCGTACGACAACCGCCGCAACGTGGACCCGACTCCGTTGACGGCGATGGGCCGATTCCAGCACGAGGCGGTCGCGCTCGACCCGGCGACGGGCATCGTCTACGAGACCGAGGACGCCTTCGTCGCGCCGCTGGGCGGGTTCTACCGGTTCCTGCCCGAGCGTCCGTGCGGCGGTTGGGGCAGTCTCCGCGCGGGTGGCGAGCTGCAGGCCATGCACGTGCCGGGTCTGCTCGACATGTCGACCGTGCAGGAGGCAGGCGCGGTCTTCCACGACGTGCAGTGGGTGAAGGTGCCGGATCCGCTGGCCACGACCGTGTCGGTTCGGGCCCAGGAGTACAAGAAGCCGATCACCGGTGGTTACAAGCTCGAAGGCTGCTGGTGGGGCAAGCTCGACCGCTGCGTGTACTTCGTCTCGTCGTTCGCCCGGACCGAGCTCGGGCCGAAGCAGAACCACGACGGCCAGGTCTGGCGGTACGACCCGCGCCGTAAGACCCTCACGCTCGAGGTCATCTTCACCCGGCCGGAACCGAACGACAATCCGCTGTACGATGCCCCCGACAACATCACCATGTCGCCGTACGGCGGTCTGATGATGTGCGAGGACGGCACCGGCGACCAGCACATCCTCGGCACCACCGAGGACGGCGAGGTCTTCAAGTTCGCCAAGAACCGCGTCAACATCGGAACTCCGGAAGAACCCGAATTCGGTGAACTGGCCGGCGCCGGCTTCTCCGCCGACGGCCGAACCATGTTCTTCAACGTCTACAACCCCGGCATCACCTACGCCATCACCGGCCCCTGGCGCCGCCGCCGCTAACGCCCGATCACGCATACCCCGCCGCCCCGCGTCCTCCGCAGGGCGGCGGGCTGGTTGTGCCCACCACCCAAGCCCTACGTCACGCGGAGCCACTCAAGCTCTGCGTCACGCGGAGCCACTCAAGCTCTGCGTCACGCGGAACCACTCAAGCTCTGCGTCGATTGGTCTGGATTTGCCCTGCTCGAGCGGCGGGTCAGGTGTCCAGCAAGGTGCATGCGGGCAAATCCTGACGAATCGTCGCTAACCCGGACGAGGTATCGCTTCGGCCCGGGGTCGTTCCGTGCGGAAGGCCTCGGTGCTTGGGTGGTTCGGTGCCGGCGTTTAGCGTCGATTGGTCCGGATTTGACCGCATGCACGTCAGTGACCACGGCGGGCCGCCACTCCAGCGGGTCAAATCCAGACCAATCGACGCAGTGCTTGAGTGTTTCGATCGGCTCCGGTGGCTCCGGTGTTGGCGCGGCTCACTCAGCAGCCGGAGCTGGCTGGACGTGGCCAGGGCCCGCTCCACCTGGAGCGGGCCCTGGGCAGGGGATCGACCAGCCGTTGCGGACGGGCTTACGGCTGGTCGATGACGATGGCCTTCTCCATCGCGAGGACCTTTTGGTAGTCGTCGTCGAGGGTTTGGGCGTCGCTGTGGATCAGGATCACCCAGGCCAGGCAGGTGAACAGGTCCACGGTTTCGGGAACGATGGCGTCCTCGTCGTGCAGGATCTTCATCCAGTGGAACGACTTCAGGCCGTCGATACCGTCGAAGACCTCGCGGTTGCGGAAGTAGCCGGTGCGGTAGGCGGAGATGAAGATGCCGCGCAGGTGCTGGACCAGGTCGAAGCTCTCGCGGAACTCGCCCCGGACCCGGTGCGCGACGGTCCGCTTGATGTGGTTGTCGCCGGTGGCCAGCTCGCTGACCATCTGGTGGCCACCGCCGGACGGACGGGCCGCCACCTCGATCAGGCGCGGGCCGTCGGGCGTCATCATCACCTCGGCATGACCGCAACCCACGCGGATGCCAACGGCGTCGAGGACCTGCTGGGTGTACGGCCAGAGCGCGAGCACCTCGGGATCGTCCGCCGCCAGGAAGTCGATCCGGTGGTAGATGCCGATCTTGTCGCCCCGGCTGATCTTCGTATAGCGGCAGACGTCCACGAGCTCGTGCCGCCCGTCGACCGAGTAGCTGTCGACCAGGTACTCCGTGCCTTCGGCGTACTCCTGAATCAGTACGGCGTCGTTGCGAAGGCCCATCTTGTTGTCCCGGCCCAGTACCCGGTCGAACCGCTCACGCCAGTCGCCACCTTCGAACACGGTGTAGACCTCGTCGCCCGCGGCACTCTTCGGCGGCTTAATGACGAGCCGTCTGCCGAGTAGATCGTTGTCCCGCAGCCACTGCTCGGCCTCGGCCGGGTCCGCCGTACAAAGTTGACGCAGGTGCGGGACGCCAGCCCGCGCGAGCGCTTGGGCCATCTGCCACTTGTCGCGACGGGCTGTCGACAGTTCGAAGACGTTGCCCGTTCCAGGGACTAGTAGTTCCGTGAGCTGGTCGCAGAGCTCCACGCCAGCCTCGGAACCTGCGATCAGGTACTCCGGCTCGTAGACCTTCAACGCGTCCGCAAGCGACGGAAGGTCTCCCTCGAAGTAGTGGATGTGCTCGAAGTCCTCCGGGTGCCAGCTACCAGTGAAGGCTGGAGCCGGCTCGAGCCCACTCAGTACGGCGACAGGCGTCTGTCCGGCCTCTTTGAAGGCGGCAGCGTATTCCTGGCCAGTCGACAATGGGTCGACGATGATCGTGTATTTCGACATCAGGCACTCTCACTTGGTAGTGGTTCGGTGGCCGGTGTGGTGTCCACTACGGGCTCCTCGACGTCCACGCGCTTCATGCCGAAGTGAGCCAGTACGACGCCGACAGCGCCGGCGATACCGCACCAGAGCCAGACGGCGGTTCCGGCCGTGTTCCAGATCCAGACCCCGATGAACGGGCCGAGCGCGGAACCGAGGCCGAACATCGCGTGCGCGGCGCCGACGTACCGCCCGAGCAGTGGCTTCGGCGCGGCCTTCCCCGGGTAGGCGAACATCGTGGGTCCGCCGATGATCTCCGCGAGGGTCCAGATCAGCGTGCCGATCACGAAGATCGCCACCCCGCCGGGCAACGCGTAGAACGCCAGACCGCCGCCCAGCAGTACGAACCCGGTCATGGCGACCAGACGCGCCTCCCAGTGCTGAACCACCTTCGTCACCAGCAACTCGCAGGTGATCACGATGAAGCCGTTCAGCGCGACCACCGCGCTGAACCACCAGGTGGAGAGCCCTTCGGCCTTCATGTGCAGGGGAAGCGTGGCGAGGTACTGCATGTAGATCGCGGCGTTGATGAACATGCACAGCAGGAACAGCACATACCGGCCGTCCTTCAGTACGGCGCCATAACCACCCTTGACGGCCTCAGGCGCAGCAGACGGCTCCGAGCCGGTAGAAGCCTCAGCAACCTCTGCAGTCTTACGACGGGGCAGAGCGACAACAGCAACCGCTGCATAGGCAAGCGCGGCAATAGCCTCACCGATGAACAGCAAGTCCCACGAGATGGCAAGCAGCGCAGCACCGATCAGAGGTGCCGCGGTCGTGCCCAGGTTCATCGCGAGCCGGTAGACCGCGAAGATCATCACCTGGCGATTTTCCGGCGTGAGCTCGGTCAGAAGTGCCGCAGACGCCGGGCGGTAGAACTGCCCGACAGCGCCGGCCAAACCGACCATGACCAGTACAGCCGCGTAACTCGGCACATACGCGATGGCAAGCACGAACCCGGCCATACCGAACATGCTGATCATGACGGCGTTGCGCGGGCCGAGGCGGTCGGACAACGAACCACCGATGATCAGGCCGATGACCGAGCCGCCGCCGTACACGCCCAGCGCCGTACCGGCCTGGACGTCGGTGAATCCCTGCGAGCTGGTGAGGAACAGCACCAGGAAGACCTGGAGGAACCAGCCGAGCTTGTTGACGAAAACGCCGACAAGCAGGGCTTTGACCGCTACCGGGGCTTCCCGGATCGTGGTCCAGATTCCGGTGTCGGTAGTGCTCACGACCCCTCCTTGACCAACCGGTGGCCCGACCAGGTCAGCGCCTTCTCAGCGGCGTCCAGTCCGGCCCGGCAGTCGTCGAGCGAGGTGGCCACCGCGGTCGCGTAGGCGATCCGGCCCCACAGCGTGCCGACCGGCGGGGGACTGGTGTTGGCACCCGGCTCCATCAGCACCACCAGTTGGTCGACCGTGCCGGGCAGATCCGTCTTGTCGAACTCGACCGAGTCCAGGATCGTTTCGTTCTCGTCGACGTAGAAGAACCGCACGCCGCCGCACATCGCGCGGTCCGGCACCAGCTCAGGCGCCTGTCCGCACGCGACAGCCGCCGCGGCCAGGCCCGGATCGGCGCCAGTGGCCTGCAGACCGAGGTACGGGATCATGTCGCCGCCGATGCGGGCGTTGATCTCGATCACCTTCGGGCCGTCTGCCGTCATCATGATCTCGGTGTGCGTCACACCGTCGGTGAAGGCGATCGCGGCATGCGCGTCGGCCAGCACCTTCATCAGCTCCTGGTCCACCAGCAGCGGGTCGTGCGCGTCGACGTAATGACCGATCTCCTCCGCGTACGGCGGGTAGCCGATCTCCTTGCGGGCCAGGCAGAACGGCGTCACCTGGCCGTGGAACACGGCCGAGTCGATGCTGATCTCGTACCCGTCGGCGAACTCCTCGACCAGCACCTTCACGTCGTAGTGCGGCGCCTCCGGCACGGTCGTGTCGTGCGCGAACTCCCAGTTCTCGGTGAGTTCCTCGGGGTTGTTGACCTTCACCACGCCGAGGCTCGCCGCGAGCGCTCGCGGCTTCAGGATGACCGGATAGCCGAGGTCCGCCGCGATCGCCCGGGCGTCCTCGACCGTGTCCACCAGGTACGACGCGGGCTGCGGTACGCCGTACTCCGCGAGCGCCGTCCGGGTCAGGTGCTTGTCGCGGCAGCGGTTCACCATCGCGACGTCACCACCGGGCAGGCCGAGCGCCTCGGCGACGTGGGCCGTTTGCAGGATGCGTGCCTCGTCCCAGCACAGCACGCCGTCGATCGGGGACTTCTCGTGCAGCGCGCGGGCGGCCTCGACCAGCAGATCGGCCTCCAGCGTGGTCTCCAGCACGGTCCAGGCCTCGATGTACTCCTTCTCCCAGGTCGGTTCGGCGTGCAGGAACATGTGGATCCGGTACCGCGGCCCGATCGAGCGCAGGATGTACTCGCGGAACAAGCGCATCCCGGTGGCGACCACCAGCAGGTGTGGACGTTCGGACATGATCAGGCCTCACTCTTTGCATTGGGCGCCGTCAGTGGTGGCGCGATCTCCTCGATGTAGGACACGCCGGTGGTGCCGTCGGCCCGTTCCCAGTGGTCGGCGATTCGCAGGGTGCCGCGGACCACCTCCGGAATGCTGGTGCATTCGCCGGTGATCAGCTCGCCGTCGGTGCCGAGCAGGCAGTACGCGGCCCGGATCGAGCCGTCGGGCTGCCGGTGCCCGACCAGCCGGCCGCTGCGCAGCGATCCGCCGGCGTAGAACTCGGCCCAGACCAGGTCGTTCTCGCAGTGGTACTGGCCGTACGGCGCCGCGCCGTCGGTGACGAGGCGGAACCAGCGGCCGTCGATATCCAGGTCGGGCTGCGGTTCCCAGGCGGCAGCGCTCACCACTTCACCGCACAGAGCTCGTCGCGGATCGGGTAGATCTCGCGGTCGAACATCGAGTTCAGCACGATCGCGGCCCGCACCGGCAGCTGCGTCAGGCCGGCGTTGGTCAGACCGTGGCTGTAGCGGCTGTGATTGAAGGTGTACATCTTGTGGCCGTTGCGGCCCTTCCAGCGCACGGAGTAGTCCGGCTCGACGATCATCTCGTCATCGGCGTCGTAGTCGATCCGCTCACGCAGGTCGTCGTCGAACGGCGCCGCCACGTGCTCCCGCCCGGCCGCGACGACCAGGTGCCGGACCGCGAACTCCTCGGGCGCCGAGTGCGACGTACAACGCACGGTGATCCGGCCGTCGGTGCCCAGTTCCGCCGACGTCACGTCACGACCCGGAAGCAGCGTGACGGGGAATCGGCCGAGGGTGAGCAGACCGTCGTAGTTCGCCTGGTACAGCGCCTTCAGGGCACCCGGGGTGAGCGCGTCGCCGCTGTAGCGGTGGTCGGTGATCAGCTCACGGCGCTTGGCCCGGCCGAGCTCCTGCATGAACTCGATGTGCGACGGGCGGTAGAACTCGTTCGCCATCGGGGAGTCGTCGATACTGCGGAACCACTGGTGCCGGCCGATCCAGCGGATGTCGGTGAAACCCGAGCCGAGCAGACGCAGTACACACTCGACACCGGTCTGGCCGCCACCCACCACGGCGATCGGATCGGCCTTGTGCGCGTCCATCGACGGCAGCCGCATGCCCAGATCGTCGGCGATGAACGCTCGCTCCGGCGGCAGTTCGGTGAAGTACGACGGCGTCACCGGGCGGGTACCGAGACCCAGCACGAGGTGTTCGGAAACAGCGACCGGCTCGTCGTTCTGCTTGATCAGGAAGCCGTCGTCGGTGATCGAGATCTCGTTCACCGTGACGCCGAACGAGACCACCGCGAGCTTCTCGGTGCACCAGGCCAGGTAGCGCTCGTACTCGATCCGGGGCAGCGCGTCGAACTGCGAGTTGATCAGCGCGTACAGCCGGCCCGAGGTGACCAGGTAGTTCAGGAACGACAGCTCGTGCTTGGGATCGACCAGTGAGACCAGGTCCTTCATCCAGCCGGTCTGCATCCGCACACCCGGGTAGAGCAGCGGCGTGTGCCACCCGGCCACCGGACGGCTGTCGAACAACGCCAGCTTCTCGTCGGTGGCGGACTGGTACAACGCCGCCAGGGATAGGTTCGCCGGTCCGGCGCCGATACCGATGGTGTGGTACCGGGGAAGTCCGTCGGGGGCTTGTTCCGTTGTCGACATGCGCTTGTTCTCCGTCCGCGATGGGTTGGTGCGGGGTGTCTCCCCGGTGGCCTGCTGCTGGGGATCCGCCTGTTCCAGCAGGTCGCGAGCCGCCGTCCGGCTCGCAGCCAGGGCGGTTTTCACGCTGCCGCCCGAGCCACCGGTGAAAGTGAAGAGCCGATGGGTGCCGCCGAGAACCGACCACAAGGTCAGCACCGGCGGATCGGCATAACAGTCGGTGCTGTTGACGGTTTGTCCCGTCGCCAGCAACCGCAGGTGTGGCAGCCGCCCGGCGACCAGCCGGACCGCCCGCGCCGACATGTCCGGCATATGCGGGCGACTGCCGGGTGGTACCGCCCACTGCTCGGTATCGATGCCGAGCAGCAGCCGGTCGTTGCCCGTGGGCCGTCCGAACAGCCCGGTGGTCTCGTCCACGAACATCGTCGGGCGGGCGCCGTACGTGGTGAAGACGCCGTACTGGATCGACTTGGTCCGGTACGGCGAGGCCGGCAACGCGTTGTTCGCCAGCAGGCTGGGGGTCCATGGCCCGGCCGCGACCACCACCGCGTCGTACCGGGTGGTGCCGCTCGGCAAGGTGCAACTCACGGAGCCGTCGTCGTGGGGCGCCAGCTTGATGACCGGACCGACCAGAACCCGGCTGCGCAGACCGCCGCCGAGTTCGGCCAGTACGGCGGAGCGCAGCAGGTCCGGCCGGATGAAGCCCGCCCGCCGTTCCAGTACGCCGACCGTGCCGTCGGGTAATCCGTGCCAGCCGCGGCGGCGCAGTTCGCCGGCGTCGACCAGCTCGGCCTCGTCCACCTCGTCGACCGCCGCCTCGAGCCCGTCCTCCGGCGCCAGGATGTACGTCGAACCGGTCTCGGTGTAACCGGCCCAATCGAGCAGGCGCGGGCTGTCCAGCAGTTCGCTCAGACTCCGTACCGCGAGGCCGCGCTGCAGTGGATGGGTCTCGAACGCGCGTACGCCGCCACCGGAGGCCGCCGTGGCGTCGTCGTGACGCGGGCCGGTGACCAGGTCGACCGACACGCCCGGACGTTCCACCAGCCGCCAGGCCAGTAGTGCCCCGGCGATACCCGCGCCGATCACGCAGATCCTCATGGCGCTAGCCGCCCGTGAGACATCGCAGGGTGCCGACGTCGCGGACGCCACCCTCGAGCAGGGTCAGCAGGCAGCGCGCGGCCAGCGCCGGGTCGAATCCGGACAGCTCCAGCGCCGCCTCACCGCGGGCGCGTTCGGCTGCGGCCGCCACCGGATCCAGCGGCCGGATAACGTCGAATTCCGGATCGAACAGCGGCGCGACCCGGTCCCGGAACGCGGCAAAGCCCGCCCAGGTGAAATCACTCTGATATCGATCGGGCCGATCCCAGGCCAAAAACAAACGCACGATTGACGGATCTTCACCCGTGAGTATTTCGTTTGCCCAGACCGCATGGTTTCGGCTGGTCGAAAACTTCGATCCGTCCAGGGTATAGAACTCGTTCACCGCCAATCCCGACAAGGGCAATGGATTAACTCCGGCGGCGGCCCATACCGCGGGCCAGTACAGGGCATACCAGAATGCATTGTCCAAGCCGAGGAAGTGCCACAACCGGTCTACCCGGCCGGCCGCGGCGGCGAACTCCGGCAATGTCGACGCATGCGGATCGACCGCGCGGGCCACGGCGCACAGGTCGGTCAGCGCGATCTCGGTATAGGGCCCGATCCGCAGGCCGGACAGTGATCCCGTGCCCTCGATGCCCCAGTTGGTCGGATAGGCGAGCGGTACCTCGGGCAGGCCGTCGGCCAGCTGGCGAGTGACCAGGTCCCGGACCGCCGGGGGCAGGTCGGCCCGCAGCCACAGATCGACCAGCGCGTCACGGTGGTCGGCCATCGCCAAGACCGGTACGACGGCCTGGAACGGACGCGGTTCGCCACCGCAGCGGCCACAGACCGGATCGACCATGGTCGCGACGTGGGTGAAGGAGCCGCACTGCTCGCACGCGCCACCTCCGGCCGGGGCCTTGCAGTGCCCGCACAGCCCGGTCAGGTACGACTCGTGCAAGGTGCGATGGCAGTCCGCGCACGCGTGCAGGGTGACCTCGCGCAACGGCGCGGCGCCGCTGTCGACCAAGCCGCGCAACATGCCCTCGATCCGAGCCGCATGGTCCGCCTGCAAGGGATCTGAGAAGTGGTCGTACCCGATGCCGGCCAGCTGATAGGTGTGCTGGATCTCGGCCCGGAAGGCGGTCATCATCGGCTCGACCTCGGTGCCTTCGTTCTCGGCGCGGGTCAGCACGTAGTTCTGGTGCACGTCGAGACCAGTGCTGACGAACACGCGTTCGCCGCGAGCCCGGGCCGCCCGCGCGGCGAGATCGGCCGCGACGTACGGGCCGGACAGATGGCCGACGTGCAGCGGTCCGTTGGCGGTCGGCTGCGGAAAGGTGATGACGGTGACCGGATCCGTCAGGCCGGCGTCAGACATCGCCCTGGCCGGGCATCCAGTACGCGCTGAAGATCGTCAGCGTCGCGTCGGTGGACCGGTTCTGCACGATGTGCGTCTCGGTACTGCTCAGCAGGAAGGCCGAACCCTGTTCGACGGCATGCACCTTCTCGCCGGACAAAACGTGCGCGGTGCCGGCGACGACCACGGACAGCTCTAGCTCCGGATGCTGGTCCAGTGGGCTCTCCGAACCCGGCGGAACGCTGTACCACATTGCCTGGAATGGCAATTCTTTGCCGAGTTCGTATTGCTCCCAGCGGACCACTCGAATGTCTTTCACGAACTGGTCCGACCCGGTCGCGAGATCGAATGTACGCATGCTTCACTACCCTCCGTAGTCAACGCAGCGCGCGACTCAAGAAGTGGCGGAAATACAAGGAAGATCGGTCAGCCGATACGGCTGGAATCACCACCCCCATGGCGATGAATGTCCGGCAGCCCCCCAGCCACCGTTGACCGGAAATATAGGGAAGGAGACGGTCCGAGTAAAGGGAATCACCCGACGAATTTTTCTCAGCCCGTAACCTCGCCGGATAATTGTCGTTACGGTGGCATAACGTGGCTGACCCGGTACTCAGGGCCACCGAATCCGGGCAGCTAATACGTGCTGACGCGGAGTGTTCGAAACTGAACTACCTCATCGGCCGATCGGGCCGGGGTTACGCAGCGTCAGCCCGACAACAGTGATGAGCTGAGGTCAGCGAGCACATCCACACTTGCCGCCCGATCCCGGTTCCCGTGGGCTGCCCCGTCTTTGGCCCGGTCTGTCGGCCGTAGGTCGCTGGTTCGGCTACCGGCTTGTGGGGCGCCTACCGGGTTGTGGTGTGCCCGCTACCGAGTTTTTGCCCGGCTACCCGGTTGCAGCCAGGTAGTCGCGCAAATACTCGGCAGTGGACCGTCTCGGGTGAAGGGTGGCGTCGCGGTGACTTGTTCGAGGGGCGATCGTCGGATTCGGTACGTCGACCGTCGGATTCGGGGGTGGACCCGTCGGATTTGGTACGTCGCCCCCCGATGTCAAAGGCCGACCCGCTGAACAGGCGAGATGGCACCCGTTCGTCCGCAGGCGCGGAGCCACCACCGGCCATCCGGGTACGGGCCCCTCGAGGCAACCGGCCAGACCTCACGCGTCCCCCTGGCAGCTCGCTGCACTTGGCCGGAAGCGGCCCGGGTCAGGGCGCCCAGCGTCGCCGCCAGGCGATTCTCAACCCTTGACGCGGGCCGGTTCGGCCTGACAGTTCGCGACTCATCAGGGGACGGGTGACCACGAGAATCCTGGCCCGCGAACGGATGCGCGCCCTCGCGACCACTCGTGCGGCACTCGCGACCACTCGCGCCGATTCGCGAGTGAGGACGCATGCCCCGTCGCAGCGGCCCTGCCGGTCATGCTCGACCCACGATCCCGCCAATCCCCGGTCGGCTTCGAGAGGAGCATCCCTGATCAGGCGACCTGGGTCAGCCGAGCGGCATGGCGGCGGGGCTGCCACCCCAGAGCATGTGCTCGCGGGCTGCCGCGATACCGGCCTGGACCGCCAAGGTGCGGGTCGGTTTGGTCTCGGCCGCCGCCGTCAGATCGCCGTACACGACGGCGAGGCGTTGCTCGACCAGCCGGATCAACGCGATCGCGGGCGGCTGCCCGTTGACCTGCGACGGCAGGTCGTACGCCGGTTCGGCCGGGGCCGGTTTATCCCCGGCGGCGGTGATCAGTTCGATCAGCCGGTCCCGGCGCACCTCGTGCCGTTCGTAAAGGTCCCGGGCAGCGGTGAAACGTGCACCTTTGAGATGTCCGCCCGCGACGCCGATCGCATAGATGGCAGCGTGTTCGCCCGCCAGGCAGGCCTGCAGAGCCTCGACCTCGCTCATCGGTCCGCCTTCGCCTTCGGCTGTGCGGCCAGTGGTCCGAGCGCAAGCGCCAGCTGGGTCTCACCGGCCGCGATGGACGCGATCAGCCTGGCCGGTTCACCGGTCAGGCCGGCCGCGGTGGTCGCGTGCGCGACGGCCAGCGCCTGCTCGCGGGTGGCCAGGTCCTTGATCGCCGCGGCCGGAGTCGCCGGAATGCCCGGGGGTTTCGGTGCTGTCGTGGCTGACGGGGCCGGCGCGTTCATCGCTTTGAGTTTTGCCAGCTGGGTGGCGTGGTTCTTGGTGGCGAACGCCAGTTTGCTCGCCAGCGCGGGATGACGCTTGATCACCGCGGCATAACGCGCGCTGAGCTGAGTGAGGTGGCCCGTGATCGTGGAGACCGCCGCCGCGACCGCTGGATCCAGCGCCGCGGTGGTCGGCTGGTTGCGGCCCTTGCCGCCGGGCTGGCCCCCGCCCGGTGGTTCCGGGCTGTCGTCACACGCCGCGACCAGCAGCGCCGTACCGGCCGCGAGCGCGGCACCGCCCAGCGCCGTACGGCGGGAGAGCGGTCGCGCGGGATGATCGGAACTGGTCGTCGGCACGGCCTGAACTTATCCCAGGCCCGGGACCGATAGGGTGGGCTACTGCTCTCGGCGGCAACGCCGGGCAGGTAGTCAACGGGTGAAACAAGTGGAGAGAGGCAGGTCGCCCAAGTGAGCCGGAAGTCTGACCACATCGACGACGAGCGCCTCGTAGCCTTCCTCCGGCCGATCGTGGCGCAGTTCGGCTGTGATCTGGAGGCGGCCGACGTGACACCGGCCGGAAAGCGCCGGTTGTTGCGCGTCCTGGTGGACCGTGATGGCGGGATCAGTCTCGATGACGTGGCCGATGTCACCCGGGCGATCTCGAAGGCGCTGGATGCCGACGAGTCCGTGATGGGCAGTAGCGCCTACACGCTGGAGGTGTCCAGCCCTGGCGTCGACCGGCCGCTGACGCTGCCCCGGCACTGGCGCCGCAACGTGAGCCGCCTGGTCGCCGTGTCCCTGCTGGACGGCGGCAAGGTGAAGGGCCGCATCGTCGCGGCCGCGGAGGAATCCGCCGAGGTGGAGGTCACCGACGCAGCCGGCCAGATCCGGACTGTGGCCTACGCCGACGTGGAGAAGGCGAAAATCCAGATCGAGTTCAACCGACCCGCCGGCGCGGGCGAGACGGCCGACGAAGACGGCGTGGAGGAGGACTGATCATGGACATCGATATGGCGGTACTGCGTTCCCTGGAACGCGAGAAGGACATCGCCTTCGACGTGGTCGTCGAGGCCATCGAACAGGCGCTGCTGGTGGCGTACCACAAGAGCGAGGGCGCGTCGTCGCACGCGCGGGCCGAGCTGGACCGCAAGACCGGGCACGTGATGGTCTTCGCCCAGGAACTGGCCGAGGACGGCACCGTCGCCCGCGAGTGGGAGGACACCCCGGCCGACTTCGGCCGGATCGCCGCCACCACGGCGAAGCAGATCATCCTGCAGCGGCTGCGCGACGCCGAGGACGACATGCGGTACGGCGAATTCGCCAAGAAGGAAGGCGACATCGTCTCCGGTGTCATTCAGCAGGGTCGCGACCCGCGCTCGGTGATGGTCGACCTGGGCAAGATCGAGGCCGTGCTGCCGGTGCCGGAGCAGGTGCCGGGGGAGAAGTACGAGCACGGCTCCCGGGTCCGGGTCTACGTGGTCGGTGTGCGCAAGGGCTTCAAGGGCCCGCAGATCACCGTGTCGCGAACGCACCCGAACCTGATCAAGAAGCTGTTCGCGCTCGAGGTGCCGGAGATCGCCGACGGCACCGTCGAGATCACCGCCATCGCCCGCGAGGCCGGTCACCGCACCAAGATCGCGGTTCGCACCACGCATCCCTCGGTCAACGCCAAGGGTGCGTGCATCGGCCCGATGGGCCAGCGCGTGCGCAACATCATGCACGAGCTGCACGGTGAGAAGATCGACATCATCGACCACAGCGACGACCCGGCGACGTTTGTCGGGAATGCGCTGTCGCCCGCGCAGGTTGCCTCTGTCGAGGTCGTCGACGCCGCCGCACGCGCGGCACGCGTCATCGTGCCCGACTACCAGCTGTCGCTCGCGATCGGCAAGGAAGGGCAGAATGCCCGCCTCGCCGCCCGCCTGACCGGCTGGCGAATCGACATCCGGCCGGATACGGATGTGACTCGTGGCGACGAACCGGTAGACTGAGTTATCGGTCGGCCGACTGAGCCGTCCCGACACCCTGAGGACTCAAGACAACGTGAGTACAAACGCGCGTCCCGAGCGGACGTGTGTGGGGTGCCGGAAACGGGACAGTCCGGCCAACCTGCTGCGGATGGTGGTCACCGGAGGAGTGGTTCTTCCGGACGAGCACCATCAGGCACCAGGCCGCGGGGCGCATCTGCACCCGGTGACCGAGTGTCTCGACCTCGCCGAGCGGCGGAAAGCGTGGCCAAGGGCCTTCAAGGTCCCCGGCCCGCTGGACGTCCAGCTCGTGCGGGACTTCGTCGAACAGCGTGAGATCCAGCGCAGTACAAGTGCGGCCGCCCGGCCGCCCGCGGTTACCACCGCGAAGACATGAAGGCGGGTCATCGACTCATGACCACTCGATGAGTGTCGAACGATGAGTGTTATGCGATGAGCAAGCACGTCTACTAGCGGTCCGGGCATCAGGCTCGGACCAGAGGGAGAGTAGTGGCAAAGGTCCGAGTCTACGAGCTCGCAAAAGAGCTCGGCGTTACCAGCAAGGTCGTACTGACCAGGCTGAACGACATGGGTGAGTTCGTCCGGTCGGCGTCCTCGACGATCGAGGCACCCGTCGTCCGGCGGCTGGCGGAGGAGTTCGAGAAGAACCCGCCGGCCACCAAGAAGCGGGCTGCGGCGAAGAAGGCCGCCCCCAGTTCCAGTGAGACCACGAGCGCCCCCGCGGCGCCGAAGCCGGCTGCCCCCGCGGCGCCGGAAACCACCGCTCCGGCCGCTGAGGCGGCTCCGGTGGCGCAGACCCCGGCTCCGGTGGCGGAAACGCCTGCCGCGCCGGTTTTCGAGACCCCTGCCGCTCCGGCCGCGCCGGCGACGCCGGGCATCAAGCCGGGTCCGCGTCCGGGCCCGAAGCCAGGCCCGCGCAAGCCCGAGCCGGTCGCGCAGCCGGAGGCCCCGGCCGCCGCTGCCACGCCTGCTCCCGCTGCTCCGGCCGCGCCGGCGGCACCTGCCGCTCCGGCCAGCCCGAAGCCCGCTCCCGAGCGCACTGAGCGTCCGGCCGACCGCCCGGAGCGCACTGAGCGTCCCGCCGCGGCCGATCGCCCGGCCGCTCCGCCGTCCCCGCGTCCGGGTGCGTCGGGTGGCGCGCCGCGTCCGGGTGCACCTCGTCCCGGTGGCGCCCCGCGTCCCGGTGGTCAGGGTGGTCCGGGTTCGGGTCCCCGTCCGGGTGCTCCTCGCCCGGGTAACAACCCCTTCAGCTCGACTCAGGGCATGCAGCGCGGTGGCGCCCGTCCCGGCCCGTCCGGTGAGCGCGACCGTGGCGACCGTCCGGCTCCGGCCGGCAGCGGCGCTCCCGGTGGCGTGCCCGGCGCGCCCCGGCCGCCCGCGGCCCGTGGCGGTCAGTCCGACCGGCCGCGTCCGTCCGGTGGTGTGCCTGGCGCGCCCCGGCCGAACCCGGCGATGATGCCGAAGTCCAGCGCCGGTACCTTCACCGGCCGTCCGTCCGGTCCGGGCGGAGGCCCCGGTGGCGGTCGTGGTGGACCCGGTGGCCGTCCTGGTGGCGGTGCCGGTGGTCCCGGCGGCCGTCCGGGTGGCGGCGGTGGCGGTGGCGGTGGCTTCCGTCCCGGCGGTGGTGGCCCCAGCGGTCCCCCCGGTGGTGGCGGTGGCGGTCGTCCGGGCCCGGGTAACCGGGGCCGGGGCGGAACGCAGGGTGCCTTCGGGCGTCCGGGCGGTCCGGCCCGTCGTGGCCGTAAGTCGAAGCGCGCCAAGCGCCAGGAATTCGACAACATGCAGGCTCCCGCCGTCGGCGGCGTGCGCGTCAAGCACGGCGACGGTGAGGTCATCAAGCTCGCTCGTGGCTCGTCGCTGACGGACTTCGCCGAGAAGGTCGGTATCGATCCCGCGGCCCTGGTCCAGGTGTTGTTCCACCTGGGCGAGATGGTCACCGCGACCGAGTCGGTCAACGAGGAGACCCTGCAGGTGCTCGGCACCGAGCTGAACTACGACGTTCAGGTCGTTTCGCCCGAGGACGAGGACCGTGAGCTGCTCGAGTCGTTCAGCATCGACTTCGGCGCCAACGACGGCGGCGACGACGATCTGGCCGCCCGTCCGCCGGTCGTGACCGTGATGGGTCACGTCGACCACGGTAAGACCAAGCTGCTGGACGCGATCCGGCACGCGAACGTGGTCGCCAAGGAGGCCGGTGGCATCACGCAGCACATCGGTGCCTACCAGGTCACCACCGAGGTCGACGGCACCGAGCGCGCCATCACCTTCGTCGACACCCCGGGTCACGAGGCGTTCACCGCCATGCGTGCTCGTGGTGCGCAGGCCACCGACATCGTCATCCTGGTGGTCGCGGCCGACGACGGCGTGATGCCGCAGACGATCGAGGCGCTGAACCACGCTCGCGCGGCGAACGTGCCGATCGTGGTCGCGGTGAACAAGATCGACGTACCGAACGCCGACCCGGCCAAGGTGCGCGGTCAGCTCACCGAGTACGGCCTGGTCCCCGAGGAGTACGGCGGTGACACCATGTTCATCGACGTCTCCGCGAAGGCCCGGCTCAACATCGACGGCCTGCTCGAAGGTGTCATCCTCACCGCCGACGCTTCGCTGGATCTCCGGGCCAACCCGGACCAGCCGGCGCAGGGTCTGGCGATCGAGGCGCACCTCGACAAGGGCCGCGGTCCGGTCGCGACCGTGCTGGTTCAGCGCGGCACGCTGCGGGTCGGCGACTCGATGGTCGCGGGTCCGGCGTACGGCCGGGTCCGGGCAATGCTCGACGAGCACGGCAACAACGTCACCGAGGCACTGCCTTCGCGGCCGGTCCTGGTGCAGGGTCTGTCCGGGGTTCCGGGTGCCGGCGACAACTTCCTGGTTGTCGACGACGACCGGATGGCTCGCCAGATCGCCGAGAAGCGTGAGGCGCGGGCCCGTGCGGCCAGCAACGCCAAGCGCCGCGTGCGCCGTACGCTCGAGGACTTCATGGCCTCCATGGAGAAGGGCGAGACGCAGGAACTGCTGCTCATCCTCAAGGGCGACGTGTCCGGTTCGGTGGAAGCGCTCGAGGACGCCCTGGTGCGGATCGAGGTCGGCGACGAGGTCAACCTGCGCATCATCGACCGCGGCGTCGGTGCGATCAACGAGAACGACATCAACCTGGCCATCGCGTCGAACGCCGTCATCATCGGCTTCAACGTGCGGCCGGCGGGCAAGGCCGGGGATCTGGCCGAGCGCGAGGGTGTCGATGTCCGGTACTACTCGGTCATCTACTCGGCGATCGACGACATCGAGGCTGCTCTGAAGGGCATGCTCAAGCCGATCTACGAAGAGGTCAAGCTCGGTACCGCCGAGATCCGCGAGATCTTCCGCTCCTCCAAGGTCGGAAACATCGCGGGTTGCTGGGTCACCAGCGGCGTCATCAAGCGCAACGCGAAGGTGCGGCTCATCCGGGACGGCGCGGTTGTCGTCGAGAACGGTGACCTGTCGTCGCTCAAGCGGTTCAAGGACGACGCCTCCGAGGTCCGCGAGGGCTTCGAGTGTGGTCTGACCGTGAACAACTTCAACGACATCAAGCTGGGCGATGTCGTCGAGGCGTTCGAGCTGCGGGAGAAGCCGCGGACCTGACCGTCCGTTGTAGCCGGTTTCTGACCAGGTAACGTCCGGAGAGGCGGGTCCGCCCGCCTCTCCGGACGTTACTCATGAATGAGGGAGTGAGCCCTGATGGGTGAAGCACGGGCGAAGCAACTGGCCGATCGGATCCAGGTGCTGGTGGCCGAGCTGCTGGAGCGCCGGGTGAAGGATCCGCGACTGGGATTCGTCACCATTACCGACGCGCGACTGACCGGAGACCTCCGCGAGGCCAGCGTTTTCTACACCGTTTACGGCGATGAGCAGGACCGCGCGTCGACCGCCGCCGCGCTGGAGTCGGCCCGCGGCATGATCCGCTCCGAGGTGGGCAAGGTGCTGGGCCTTCGGCATAGCCCGAGCCTGGCGTTCTTCCTGGACGCCGTACCGGAGAGTGCCGGTCAGATCGAGGACCTGCTCGCCAAGGCCCGCGCCGCCGACGCCGAGGTGGCCAAGGCCGCCGCGGGCGCCAAGCCGGCCGGCGACGCCGATCCGTACAAGCGCCGCGAGGACGATGACGACGACGAGTGACCGGGCGACCGGCGTGACGGCAGTGCAGGACGGCATCGTGGTGGTGGACAAGCCGCAAGGTTTGACCTCCCACCAGGTGGTGGCCCGGATCCGCCGTCTCGCCGGTACCCGCAAGGTCGGTCACGCGGGCACGCTCGACCCGATGGCGACCGGCGTACTGGTGGCCGGCCTCAACCGCGCCACCCGGCTGCTCGGCCATCTCCAACTGGCCGACAAGTCGTACGACGCCACCATCCGCCTCGGCGCCACGACCAGCACCGACGACGCCGAAGGCCCCGTCGTGGACGTGGCCCCGGCTGGTTCGGTGGAGGCGCTCACGACCGAGGCGATCGAGGCCGCCATTCCGGCGTACCGTGGCGAGATCTCGCAGATCCCGTCCAAGGTCTCCGCGATCAAGGTCGACGGCCGCCGGGCCTACGAACGCGTCCGCGCCGGCGAAGAGGTCGCGCTCAAAGCCCGCCAGGTCACCATCAGCGAGTACGTCGTCCGCGATATTCGGGTGGTTCCTGCTGTCGAAGCCATGGTCGTCGGCGCGGATGATGCCGTGGTCGTTGCCGAGGGCAAAGGCGGAGGCGTTGCCGAGGACGAGCCCGTGGTGGTTGGGCCGTTCGTGGATGTGGACGTGACGGTTTCGTGTTCCAGCGGTACGTACATCCGGGCCCTCGCGCGTGATCTCGGGACCGATCTCGGCGTGGGCGGTCACTTGACCGCGTTGCGCCGTACTCGAGTCGGGCCCTTCGACCTGTCCGGCGCTTCCACGCTGGAGGAACTGGCGGACGACTTCGCGATGACCCCCATCGCGGAGGTAGCCGCCGCGACCTTCACCCGGTACGACGCGACCGCCGAGCAGGAAGCCGCCATCCGTACCGGCCGCCCGCTCACCGGACTGGGCCTCGACGCGGGTCTGACGGCGATGTTCGCCCCAGACGGCACCTTCCTAGCCCTCTACGAACAACACGGCCCCATCGCCAAACCCACCGCCGTCTTCGCCATCTGACCCCCACCCGGCCCGGCCCGGCCCGTTCGTTCGGCCCGGCCCTGCCCGGGCCCGTTCGTCCGGGTCGGCGCGTCTGGGCTGCGCCGGTGAAGCCGGCCCACCATGGCGAGCCGCATCCCCGCGGCGAGCCGCGCCCCACGGCATCCGCGTTCATCGGTGCCAACTCGCCCTCCGCCTGCCGTCGCCGCCGTCCTATTCCGAGGGTCGACCGTCGGAATAGGGGGTGGACCCGCGAGATCTGCCACGTCCACCCCCCATTCCGACGGCCGACCCTCGGAATAGGACGGCGGGTCGTGCTCGACGGCCCGGGCGGCCGGCACCATGCCGTTGCGGAGGGCGGATTCGAATCGATGAACGGCCTGGTGGGGCAGAGCGGGAGTCCACAGTGGCGCTGGGATGGGCCGGAAAGTGTCGGTGCTGGGGTTTAGCGTCGGCGGCATGAGATACGGGTTTGTTCTTCCTTATGGGGATGCGCGGACGACGGCGGAGCTGGCGAGCCTGGCCGAGGAGCATGGCTGGGACGGGTTCTTCGTCTGGGAGTCGATCTGGGGTCTCGACGCGTGGGCGATGCTGGCCGCCGCGGCGATGACGACTGAGCGGATCAGGCTCGGCACCATGTTGACGCCGTTGCCGCGGCGAAAACCGTGGGACGTGGCGGGCCAGACGTCCACGGTCGACAATCTGAGCAACGGGCGGGTGATTCTCGCGACCGGGCTTGGGGTGGCGGGGATGGACCGGTTCTGGCTGTTCGAGGACGATCCGGGCCGGAAGGTGCGGGCGGAGATGTACGACGAATCGCTGGAGATGTTGCAGCACCTGTGGCGCGAGGAGCCGTTCGAGTTCAACGGGAAGTACTTCAAGTCCAGGAAGGTCGACGAGCTCGACCCGCCGCCACCACCGGCGCCGGTTCAGCAGCCGCGGATCCCGACCTGGGTCGTTGGTGCGTGGCCCGCGCCGAAGTCGATGCGTCGCGCCGCCTTGCAGGACGGCTGGCTGCCGCACATCAGTCCCGAGCCAGGCGAGAAGGAGGGCACACTGACTCCGGAGGTGCTGGCCGACGGCGTCGAGTGGATCCGCCGCGAACGGGCGAAGCACGGCCTCGGCATGGACGGCTACGACATCGTTGCCGAAGGCACCACCAAGGCCGACGACCCGACCGCCGCCGACGAGGTCCGCAAGTGGGCCGACGCCGGCGCCACCTGGTGGATCGACGCCGATTGGTCCTCACTAGACCCGGACGTCGTCCGCCCCGCCGCCGAGGCCCGCCTCAAAGCCGGCCCACCCCGCCCCAACTGACCACGCACCGCCGTCGTCCACCGCGCTCCAACTGACCACGCACCGCCGTCGTCCACCGCGCTCCAACTGACCACGCACCACTGCCGTCACCCGCCCAACCGGCGCGGCGGCGATAACCGGCGGGCCGATGCTTGGGCGGGTGGTGGCGACCACCACCAACCCACCTCGCCGGACGGCGCCGCGCAGCACCAGCCCCGTTCGGGAGGGTGTAGCCGCGGACGACCTCGCCCACTGGATCCCCCAGGGCCCGCACCGGCGAGGGTCGGCGGATGGTGACTGCCGCCGGACAGCGCGGCGGCGTGGTTTGACCGCGTCGCCGTACGCCGGGGTGGGCGGCGCGCGGCGGAGGGCTGGGGGTGGTCGGGGTCCGTAGGGTTGGGGTATGCGTTCTCGTCCTACGTTGAGTTGGTCGCCGGGGGAGGTGGCGGCTGGTACGGCGCGGGTGGATGCGGTGCGCGAGGTGGACGGTGTCGCCGAGGTGGTGGGCGGCGGTGGGGTGGTCGTGTTGAGTGGGGCCGGGTTGTCGACGGAGTCGGGGATTCCGGATTACCGCGGCGCTTCGGGAAGTCTGCGCAGGCATACGCCGATGACGTATGGCGAGTTCGTCGGTACGGCCGAGGGGCGCCAGCGGTACTGGGCGCGCAGCCACCTCGGTTGGCAGACGATCGCGCGCGCCGATCCGAATGACGGGCACCGGGCGGTTGCGGCCTTGCAGGCACGGGATTACCTCAGCGGCGTCATCACCCAGAACGTCGATGGGCTGCACCAGGCGGCGGGCGCTCGCGACGTGATCGAGTTGCACGGCAGTCTCGATCGGGTGATTTGCCTGCGGTGCAAGGCCACTACCGCGCGGATCGAGTTGCATCGTCGGCTGCAGGCGGCCAACCCGTCGTTCCAGGCTGAGGCGACGCGGATCAATCCCGACGGTGACGTCGATCTGTCGGCGGAGGCGGTCGCGGGGTTCCGGTTGGTGCCGTGTGAGGCGTGTGGGTCGGACCTGCTCAAGCCGGACGTGGTGTTCTTCGGGGAGAACGTGCCGAAGCCGCGGGTGGAGCGGTGCTATCGGCTGGTCGATGAAGGCAATGCCTTGCTGGTGCTCGGGTCGTCGTTGACGGTGATGTCGGGGTTCCGGTTCGTCCGGTATGCCGCGAAGGCCGGGAAGCCGGTGCTGATCATCAACCAGGGCGAGACTCGCGGGGATGTGCACGCGACCGCGCGGGTCGATCGGCCCTTGGGAGCGGCATTGGGGGAGTTGATCGCTCTGCTCGGGTGATCCTGGCTCCGGTGAAGCGTTCAGCGGGTCGAAGCCAGGCGAATCGACGCAGGGCTTAGGCCACGCGGACCACGCGACTGGTTCCGGCCTTGGTGGTCACCTGCGGCCCCAGCGCCGGTAGGCCCGAGCCGGGCGGGGCCACTGTCCGTGCTGCGTCGATGGGGCTGGATTCGACCCGCTACCGCGGCGGGCAACCGCCGGTTACCGGCGGTCAGGCGGTCAAATCCAGCCCCATCGTCGCTACTCCCGGAGGACCGGAGGACGAATCACTCGCGCCCCGGCCTCAGCGTGCAGCCTTGTTGAGGGTGTTGCGGTAGCTGGGGTTGGTTTGGGCTAGTTGGGTCGCCTTGGTGCGGAGGTGGCGGGCTTTGGTGGCCCAGGTGGCCTGCTTGGCGGCGTCGAGGATCGGGATGTCGCCGACCACGCTCGCGAAGGTCAGTTCGGCTACCGCGGCCTGGCCCTCGTAGCGCGGGTGGTAGCTGGCCGCGCGGAACAGGTCGGTGTCCTGGCCCTGGATCCACGCCTGGCCGTCGGGCGCGCAGGCGTCGTGGCCGGTGGAGGGGCCGAAGGTGTCGACGTACGTCGCTCCGCCGGCTGCCGCGGCCTTTGCCACTGCCGCGTTGAGGTATTCCTCGATCGCATACAGATAGCGGTAGTCGCCATCCGCGAACGGCAGGATCGTCGGGCAGGTCCCGGTCTCGGGCGCGATCTTCGGATAGCCGATCAGCATGATCTTGGCCTGCGGCGACCGGGCCTTGATGCCCTTCACGACGGTCGTGATCCGGGCCTGGGTCTTGTCGATGCTGGCCTTGAGCGTATCCACGCCGGTCGAGTTGAAGTGCCGGCGGCACGGATCACCGGTCGGGTCCGACGCCCGCAGGCCCGGGCAGGTCCCGATGATCGTGCCGAACACGCCGAAGTCGTTGCCGCCGATGCCAACCGTGACGAGGTCCGTCTCGGCGGTCAACGCGCTGAACTGCGGCGGGAAGATGCCGAGCGGCGTCTTCTGCCAGTTGGTCATGTGGGTGGTGTCGGCGCCACCGCACGTCACGTCGCGGAAGGTGTCGACGTCCAGGAACTCGGCCAGCTGCTTCGGGTAGTTGCTGCCCGAACGAAGGCAGCCCAGCGAGAGCAGGTCGACGATCGGCACCAGCGGCGCCGAGCTGTACGAATCGCCCAGGGCGACGTACTCGCTGTAGGGGTTCTCGGGGTAGGAGTCGGTGGCTGCGGCGGTCACCGGACCTGGAGCGGCGAAGGCCGCCACGGCGGTGAGGCCCAGGAAGACGGAGAGGACACGGCGCACGTTCACGAAGACCTCCGGAAGGGCTGGGACGTCCGGCCGGGCGAAACTCGGTAGCCGGGCGACTACAACAAGTGACAATAGTCGGTTAGGCGATCCTGGTCAGCGGCTCGCCGGGGTGGCATGGAATCCTTGCTTCATGCTTGTCTGGCACAGCCTGGACGAGGTGGGTCCGGACTTCGGCCCCTCTGTCGTCACCATCGGCAACTTCGACGGGGTTCATCGGGGACACCAGGAGGTGCTCGCGCACGCCCGGTCGCAGGCCGAGGCGCGTGGCGGGCTGCCCGTGGTCGCCATGACGTTCCACCCGCACCCGATGCAGGTCCTGCGGCCCGGTCACGGACCAGCCACCATCACGGAACCGGCCGAGCGGGCCGAACTGCTCGCGAAGGCGGGAGCCGACGCGGTGCTGGTCCTGCCGTTCGATCGCGAGGTCGCCGCCTGGTCGCCGGAGGAGTTCATCGACCGGGTCCTGGTCGGCGCGCTCAAGGCGAAGGCCGTCGTGGTGGGGGAGAACTTCCGCTTCGGGCACAAGGCCGCCGGGCACGTGGACACGCTGGTCGAGGCCGGCGCGACGAAGGGTTTCGAGGTCGAGGGCCTCGCGCTCGCCGGCGCGGAGCAGCCCTGGTCGTCGACGTACATCCGGGGCAAGATCGCCGAAGGTGATGTCGAGGCCGCCGCCGAAGCGCTCGGCCGCCCGCTGCGGGTCACCGGCGTGGTCATCGAAGGCGACAAGCGCGGCCGCGAACTCGGCTACCCGACGGCGAACATCCCGGCGGCGGCCGACGCGGCCATTCCGCTCGACGGCGTGTACGCCGGCTGGCTGACGGTGCTCGAGCCCGCGCCTGGCGCTCCGGTGTACGACGAGCCTCTGCCGGCCGCGATCAGCGTCGGGTCGAACCCGACCTTCGACGGCGTCGACCGGCGCGTCGAGTCGTACGTGCTGGACCGCGACGACCTCGAGTTGTACGGCTCGAAGATCGCGGTGGACTTCGTCACCCGGTTGCGCGGCAGTCAGATCAAGTTCGAGTCGATCGACGAACTGCTGGTCCAGATGAAGGCCGACGTCGACGGCGCCCGCACGGTTCTCTCGTCGTAGCCCGAGGCGTCACGAGCGGTAGCCCCGATTGGGTTGTGCTGTCCGCCCACTGATACGCTGGCTGTTGCCGTCTGAACGGCCGCGGATCGAGAGTGCCCGGGTGACCTAAGCCCCGGTGCGCCGCGCAACGAAATCGAGAGGAACTCGCGTGTCATCAGTTGACGCTGCTGCGAAGAAGAAGATCATCGGTGAGTACGCCCTGACCGAGGGTGACACCGGGTCCCCCGAGGTTCAGGTCGCGCTGCTGACCCACCGCATCGCGGACCTCACCGAGCACCTGAAGGAGCACAAGCACGACCACCACAGCCGTCGTGGCCTGCTCCTGCTGGTCGGCCAGCGCCGCCGGCTGCTGAACTACCTGGCGAAGAAGGACATCAACCGCTACCGGTCCTTGATCGAGCGGCTCGGCCTTCGCCGATGACCTGGTGAGGAGCGGCCCCCGGCGTTCGGGTGGCCGCTCCTCCCGCATCATGACCCACAACTGAATAAGCAAGACGACAACGGGACGACGCGGTGCGTGACGGGAGTACGACCGGTCCTCGGTAGTGGCCTTCGGGACGACCTGGCAACAGGGCCCGCGGGCCTCGATCGAAGACCGGCACCCCTCAAGAAAAGCTCCGGAATCCCAGAGCTCGCGCCTCGTGGTCGTCCAACGCATGCGAGAGAGGGGTATCCCGTGACGGGAACCACCGCGCCCATGGAGGGCGCAGAATTCACCGAAGCCGTTCTGGACAACGGAAAGTTCGGTACCCGCACCATTCGTTTCGAGACCGGCCGGCTGGCTCAGCAGGCCGCCGGTTCGGCCGCCGCCTACCTTGACGGCGACACCATGCTGCTGTCGGCGACGACGGCCAGCAAGAAGCCCAAGGACCAGTTCGACTTCTTCCCGCTGACGGTGGACGTCGAAGAGCGGATGTACGCCGCCGGCCGGATCCCGGGCTCGTTCTTCCGCCGGGAGGGCCGTCCTTCCGAGGAGGCCATCCTGACCTGCCGCCTGATCGACCGCCCGCTGCGGCCGTCGTTCGTGTCCGGCCTGCGTAACGAGATCCAGGTCGTCATCACCGTGCTCGCGCTGAACCCGGACAAGCTGTACGACGTCCTGGCCATCAACGCCGCGTCGATGTCCACCCAGATCGCCGGGCTGCCGTTCTCGGGCCCGATCGGCGCCACCCGCGTCGCCCTGATCGACACCCAGTGGGTCGCGTTCCCGACGCACACCGAGCTCGAGGACGCCGTCTTCGACATGGTGGTCGCCGGCCGCGTCACCGACGCCGGTGAGGTCGCGATCATGATGGTCGAGGCCGAGTCCACCTCGGGCACCTTCGACGCCGTTGCCGCCGGCAAGCAGGCGCCGACCGAAGAGGTCGTCGCCGAGGGCCTCGAGGCCGCCAAGGGCTTCATCAAGACCCTGATCGACGCGCAGTCGGAGCTGGCGGCGAAGGCCTCCAAGCCGACCGGCGAGTTCCCGGTCTTCCCCGACTACGCCGACGACGCTTTCGCCGCGGTCGAGACGGCCGCGACCGACGAGCTCGTCCAGGCGCTCGCGATCACCGGTAAGCACGACCGTGAAGACGCCATCGAGGCCGTCAAGGCCGCCGTCGTCAGCCAGCTGGCCGAGGGCTTCGAGGGTCGCGAGAAGGAGCTGTCCGCAGCGTTCCGCTCGCTCACCAAGAAGCTGGTTCGCCAGCGCGTGCTGACCGACAAGGTCCGCATGGACGGCCGTGGTCTGGCCGACATCCGGCCGCTCAAGGCGCAGGTCAAGGTGCTGCCCCGCGTGCACGGCTCGGCGCTGTTCGAGCGCGGCGAGACCCAGATCCTGGGTGTCACCACGCTGAACATGCTCCGGATGGAGCAGCAGCTCGACACGCTCTCCCCGGAGACGCGCAAGCGCTACATGCACAACTACAACTTCCCGCCCTACTCGACCGGTGAGACCGGCCGGGTCGGTTCGCCGAAGCGCCGCGAGATCGGTCACGGCGCGCTGGCCGAGCGGGCCCTGGTGCCCGTGCTGCCCTCGCGTGAGGACTTCCCGTACGCGCTGCGTCAGGTGTCCGAGGCCCTCGGGTCGAACGGCTCCACCTCGATGGGCTCGGTCTGCGCCTCGACGCTGTCGCTGCTCTCCGCCGGTGTGCCGCTGAAGGCGCCCGTCGCCGGTATCGCGATGGGCCTCATCTCCGGTGAGGTCAACGGCGAGACCGAGTACGTCGCGCTCACCGACATCCTCGGTGCCGAGGACGCGTTCGGTGACATGGACTTCAAGGTCGCCGGTACCAAGGACTTCGTCACGGCTCTGCAGCTGGACACGAAGCTCGACGGCATTCCGGCCAGCGTGCTGGCCGGTGCGCTGACCCAGGCCAAGGAAGCCCGCCTGACGATCCTGGACGTGATGGCCAAGGCCATCGACGCGCCGGGTGAGATGAGCGAGTTCGCGCCGCGGGTCATTTCGGTCAAGGTCCCTGTGGACAAGATCGGAGAGGTCATCGGCCCGAAGGGCAAGATGATCAACCAGATCACCGACGAGACCGGCGCCGACATCTCGATCGAGGACGACGGCACGGTTTACATCGGTGCGACCAACGGCCCGTCGGCCGAGGCCGCCCGGGTGATGATCAACTCGATCGCCAACCCGACCATGCCGGAGAAGGGCGAGCGCTACCTGGGCACGGTCGTGAAGACGACCAACTTCGGCGCGTTCATCAGCCTGCTGCCGGGCAAGGACGGTCTGCTGCACATCTCGAAGCTGCGCGGCCTGGCCGGTGGCAAGCGAGTGGAGGCCGTGGAGGACATTCTCTCCGTCGGTCAGAAGCTCCAGGTCGAGATCGCCGAGATCGACGACCGCGGCAAGTTGTCGCTGATCCCGGTTCTGGACGAGGACGCGAAGTCCGATGACGCTGCTGACGCGGCGTCCGACGACGACACCGAGTGACTCGCGCCAAAACCAGCACGTTGCTGAGCCCGGAGGAGGGCGGTCCCGTCACACGGACCGTCCTGCCCTCCGGGCTCCGCGTGCTTTCCCAGTCCGTCCCCGGCTTCCGTAGCGTGAGCTTCGGCGTCTGGGTCGGGGTCGGTTCCCGCGACGAGCCTGACTCGCTCGCGGGCGCGACCCACTTCCTCGAGCACCTGCTCTTCAAGGGCACCACCCGCCGGGACGCCCTGGAGATCTCCGCGTCGCTGGACGCCGTCGGTGGCGAGATGAACGCCTTCACCGGCAAGGAGTACACCTGCTACTACGCGCGGGTGCTCGACACCGATCTGCCGCTCGCGGTCGACGTCATCTGCGACATGATCACCTCGGCCACGCTCACCACGGCCGATGTCGAGTCCGAGCGTGGCGTCATCGACGAGGAGATCGCGATGCACGCCGACGAAACGTCGGACCACATCCACGATCTCTTCGCCGAACAGCTCTGGGCCGGTTCGTCCCTGGGCCGTTCCATCACCGGTTCGCCCGAGTCCGTGGCCGGACTGTCCCGTGCCCAGGTCGCCGGGTGGTACCGCCGCCGCTACAAGCCGTCGAACATCGTCGTCTCCGTGGCCGGCAACGTCGACCACGCGAGCGTCGTACGACTGGTGCGCAAGGCCTTCGAACGCCACTGGGTCACCGAGGACGCGGAGCCCGCACCCCTTCGTACGGCGGGCAACCGCCAGGTCGCGACGTACGGCGGAGTGCAGGTCCACCATCGCGACGTCGAACAGGCGCACCTGGTCCTCGGACTGCCAGGTCTGGTCCGTACCGACGAGCGGCGGTACGTCGCGGGCGTGCTGCACGGCATCGTCGGCGGCGGGATGTCGTCGCGCTTGTTCCAGGAGGTCCGGGAGAAGCGCGGTCTGGCGTACTCCGTCTTCAGCTTCGGCTCGGCCTACGCGGACGCGGGCATGGTCGGGGTCTACGCGGGCTGTCTGCCCAAGAAGGCGCCCGAGGTGCTCGACGTCATTCGTGCGGAGCTCGAGACCGTCGCGACCAAGGGCGTCACACCGGACGAGTTGCTGCGGGGCAAGGGTCAGATGCGTGGCTCGGTGGTGATGGGGCTCGAGGACACCGGCGCCAAGATGACCCGCATCGCCAAGGCCGAACTGGTGTACGGCGAACTGCCGACGGTGGACGAGATCCTCCGCCGCATCGACGAGGTCACCCTGGACGACGTCACCGCCCTGGCCGCCGAGCTCTACGCCGGCAAGCCTGCCCTAACCGTCATGGGCCCCTTCGACAACGACTCCGCCTTCACCCTCTAGGCCCTTCGCCGTACCGCCCCACCGTCTTTTGCGACGAGTGGACGCGTTTGCCGCTGCGAGCCTGCCTGCACGTGACAGGTAGCGGACGAGCGGCAAACGCGTCCACTCGTCGCAACGGACCCGTCGCGCGTCCGCGGAGCGAGGACATCCGCACGTGCCACCCGATCCCGATCCCGATCCCGTGGGCTACCCCGTCTGTCGCCGCGTTTTTCGCCCGATCTGTTGGCCGTAGGTCGCGGGTTCGGCTCCCGGTACGCCGCGAACCGCGGCCGGCTACCGGGTTGTAGGGCGGCTACCGGGTTTTGGTGTGCCCACTACCGAGTTGTGGTGCGGCTACCCGGTTGCAGCCGGGTAGTCGCACAAAAACTGGGTAGCGGGGTCTCGTGGCCATCCCGGCTGCCGCGTCCACGTTGATTTAGCGTCGACCTCGACCTGCCCCGGGCTCCACCTCGTGCAGCGACCGTGACAACGCCGCCACGCCACGCGACCCAGCACGATGCCACGCCGCGCCACGCGACCCAGCACGATGCCGCGCCACGCCGCGCCGCGCGAGCCCAGCAGTTGAGTCCAGCAGAGTGGTGTACGACGAGATCTCGGTGACGCGTGGCGTGGAGACGTG
>NZ_JBHLTC010000050.1:0-57052 GCF_042434725.1 Kribbella deserti
CCCTACCCCACCACCACCCGAACCCATTCCTCAACAGGCTCTGCAGCCAGGTAGTCGCGCCAAAAGTCGGTACCGGGCCGGCGGGCGTCTCGTATTCCGAGGGTCGGCGGTCGGAATCGGGGGTGGACCTGTCAGATTTCGCACGTCGACCGCCGACTTCACACGTCGACCCGGCGAGTAGACGAGGTAGGACCCGCGGCCACGCCGTACGGCAGTACCCGCTCGCTCGCAGGCGCGGAGGCACTGGTGATTCGTGTACGAGACGACGCGTGGCGAGGTGGTTGGGCCTCACCCGACTGCGGGTTCGCCCGGGCGTCCACGGGACCACTCAGGCGAGCGGCCATACCTCACCCGTCCCCCTGATGACCGACCTGACCATTCGAAAGACTCAGGGGGACGGGTGCCCACCGAAATCCGCCGATTCCACCGCTGACCACTCGGCTCCGGCGGACGTGCCGTGGCGGCCAAAGGCCTCGGGGCAGCGCGATTACCCCTTGAGGCCGGTGTGGGCGAGGCCTTCGATGAACTGGCGCTGGGCCAGGATGAACACGATCAGCACCGGCAGGGCGCTCATGGTGGCGGCGGCCAGCTGTACGTTCCACATCGAGCCGCCGTACGCGTCGACGTACTGGGTGAGGGCCTGCGGCAGGGTGAACTTCTCCTTGCTGGACAGGAAGACGATTGGCTCGAGATAGAGATTCCAGCTGTGCAGGAAGGTGAAGATCGAGACCGCTCCGATCGCCGGTTTGGCCAGCGGCAGAGCCACCTGCCAGAACAACCCGAACCGCCCGAGGCCGTCGACCCGGCCGGCCTCCTCGAGTTCGTTCGGCAGGCTGATGAAGAACTGCCGCATGATGAACGTCGCCAGCACGCTCGGGGCGCCGAGCATCGGGACCAGGATCAGCGGCCAGTGCGTGTCGATCAGCCCGGCCGAGTCGAACATCCGGAACAGCGGCACGATGGTGACCTCGTTCGGCACCAGCAGCCCGGCCAGTACGACCATGAAGACGACTCCGGAGCCGCGGAACTTGATCCGGGCGAAGGCGTAGCCGGCCAGGGACGCGACCACCAGCGTGCCGGCGGTGACGATCAGCGCGATGTAGAGGCTGTTGAAGTACTGCCGTTCGAACGGTTGCAGCTCGAAGACCCGGCGATAGGCCTCCAGCGTCGGATCCGCCGGCCACAGCCGGGGCGGGAACGCGAAGATCTCGTTGATCGGCTTGAGCGAGGACGTCGCCATCCACCAGGTCGGGAAAACGAACGGCACACAGCAGACCAACAGCAGTCCGTAGACCGTCAGCTTGAGCCTATGACTCATGGAACACCCACCTCTTGCGCATCCGCCACTGCAGCACGGTCAACGCCAGCACGATGACGAACAACAGCAGCGAGATCGTCGCGCCATAGCCGAAATGATGGAACTGGAAGGCCTGCTGGTACAGGTAGTAGACGAGCACCGTGGTGGACGTGCCCGGCCCACCCTGGGTGAGTACGGCGATCTGCGCGAACACCTGCAGTGATCCCACGATGGTGAGGATCGAGGTGAGCAGAATGGTCGGGCTGATCAGCGGCACGGTCACCCGCCGGAACCGCGCCCAGGCACTCGCGCCGTCGATGCGCGCCGCTTCGTAGAGCTCGGCCGGAACGCCTTGCAGCGCGGCCAGGAACAGCACCATGTTCAGCCCGACGCCCTTGAACAGTTGCACGACGATGACCGAGATCATCGCGGTGGTGTCGCCGCGCAGCCAGTTCGGGCCGTTGATACCGATCGAGTCGAGCAGGCCGTTGACACCGCCGTTGTCCTGCAGCAGGAAGCTCCAGACGATCGTCCAGGCCACCAGCGTCACGACTACCGGCGAGAAGAACAGCGTGCGGAAGAAGACCGTGCCGCGCAGCTTCTGGTTCAGCAGCACCGCCAGGAACAACGCGAGCGACAGGTTCAGTACCACCAGACCGACCGAGAACAACCCGGTCGCCCGCAACGCCGGCCATAGTCGTGGATCGTCCGCGAGTGCCTGGTAGTTGCCCGCGCCAACAAAACCGAAGGTGCCGGCGAGCACGTTCCACTCGTGCAGGCTGTACCAGACGACCAGCACGAGCGGGATCAGCACGAAGGCGACGATGCCGATCAGCTGCGGCGCGACGAACAGCCAGCCGGCCAGTTCGTCGCGCCTGCGCAGGGTCCAGTACGACGGCCGCGCGGGTACCGGTGGTGGCGCGGCCTCGACCCGGTCTTGGAGCAGCACCATCACTTGCTCAGCAGCGGATTGATCTTGGCGCACACGCCGTTCAGGATGCCCTGCACGTCCGCGCCCGGCTTCCACAGCGGGTCGAGCGCGGCCCGTACGGTCTGCTGCAGTTCGGCGTAACCGACGTGGCTGGTCTTGATGTCACCACGCTGGATGCCGTCGATGACCACGCTCTGCAACTGGGCCGGCTTGAGCAGCGGGTTCGCCTTGGCCAGCGTCGCGGTGTTGAGCTGCGACTTGCGCGGCGGCGGGAAGAACTGGGCCAGCTTCGCGGAGTTGGCCTGGTTGCTGAAGAAGGTGAGGAAGTCCTCCGCGGCTTGGACGTTCTTGCCACGCTTCAGTACGCCGATGCCGGCTTGGCCGACAACCGAGTACTCGCCCTTAGGGCCGTTCGGCAGCGGTACGAGGTCCCACTTGAACTTGGCCTTCTCCAGCAGCGCAGCCCGGCTGATCTGGGTGATGATCATCGCCGAGTCACCCGCGTACATGTCGGCTGTCGTACCGGGACCGGGCATCGCCTTGTCGGTGAAGATCATCTTGTGGATGAAGGTCATCGCGGCCACCATCTCGGGCTGGTCGAACCCGCAGGTCTTGCCGTCCTCGCTCCACGGCCGCGCACCCCAGCCACTCCAGATCGAGTTCAGCGCGTCCCAGCCCTTGAAGTCGAAATCGCCGACCACCAGGCCACCCTTACCGGTTCTGGCCTGTACGGCGGCGGCCATCGCGGCGGCCTCATCCCAGGTCCACTTGCCCGCGGCAATGAGTTGGGCCGGGGTCTGCCGTCCGGCCGCCGTCACCAGGTCGGTGTTGACGAAAACGCCCAGCGGTGAGGTGGAGAACGGATAGGCCAGCAGTTCGCCGTCCTTCTCCCACAAGGCCGTTGTGCTCGGCAACAAGTCCGGGTCCTTCTCGATCGGCTCCAGCGCGCCCGACGAGAGGAAGTCCGGCGCCGTGCTCTCCAGGATCCACGCCAGGTCGGGCACGTTGCCGCCGCCGATCTGGGTGGTCAGCGCCGTCGTGTAGTTGTCGAACGGGATCGACTCGAAGGTGATCTTGCCGATCTCCGGGTGGTCCTTTTTGTAGTCCGCGGCGATCTGGCCGAACAGCGCCAGGTGCTTCTCGTTCGCGGTCCACACGGTCATGCGCAGATCGGCCGGACCGCTCGACGCTTCATCGGAGGAGCCACCGCAGGCGGTCAAGGTCAGCGCCGCAGCGGCGGCTAAAGCGGTCAGTCGGAACAACATGGTCAGGTCTCCCATCAGTAGCCGGTCACGTCCGGCCAGCTCAGTTCGACGCCCTGGTCCGACAACCGGGACTGGAACTCAACGAGCAGGGCAGGGGAATTGCGAACCGCGCGCGGCGAGGCGCCCCGGTCCAGACAGAAAGCGGCGAGCAGTCCGGCGGCCTCGCCGACGTTCCACTCCACCGGGTGCAGCCGGTAACAGCCGTTGGTGATGTGCGTGGTGCCCAGGTTCTTGCTCGCGGGCAGCAGGTTGTCCACTCGCTGCGGGATCAGCGCCCCGAGCGGAATCCGGAACGGGCTGCTCGCCACGTCGATGTAGTTGTCGCCACCCGTCGAGGGGTGCAGGTCGATCCGGTACATGCCCACGCCGACCGTATCGCCGTACTCGACCGCACCGGCGGAGCCGCGCACCGCCACCGACAGGTCCTGCTCGACGATCGTGTACTCGGCGGCGATCCGGCGCGACTCCCGGATGTACGGCGCCTGGGCCAGGCCATCCGTACTGCCGAGCAGGTCCCCGCGCAGGCGCAGCCCGGGAAATCCCGTGCCGCCGTCGGGTCGAGGGGCCTCGGTCTGCAACCAGTAGAAGACCGAGCGGGACAGTTCCTTCGCACCTTCGAGGTGCTTCGCCGCGTCAGGAACATCGAAGACCGGGCCTTCCAGATAGTCGATCATCGGCCAGTTCACCAGGCAGATGTCGCTCTCGTACGCGCCGGGCTCGAAGTGCTGCCGGGCCGCGATCCGCCGGAACGTCCACAGGTTGGTATCGCCGCCGGTCTTGCGCTGATCGGCGACCACCGTGAGCGGATCGTCGTCCGGGTTCGGGGTGAAGGTGCGCACCGACGGCTCGAGCGTGCGCGGATCCGGCGCGTGCCACGACAGCATCCGGTCGCCCCAGAACGGCGGTTGATAGTTCCGCCAGAAGGCGTAGTTCGCGGGCTTGTCGCCCACGTGATCACCGTCGACGTGATCCACCGCGAAGCAGAACGAAACGGCCTGCATGTTCAGCGGCTGTGCCTCGGCCGGGGCACTCGGTTCACCCGTCATGGCCTGCGATTCGAAGCCGGTGACGTACTCCGTGCCGGTCAGTGGCAGCAGTTCGCCGGTCTCGGTCGCGTCCAGGATGTACGGCGCGGTGAGCGTGAGTTCTGCCCCGGTATCGCGATGGCCCACCGTCACCGAGGCGACCCGGTCGCCGTCGGTCGTCGCGCTCACCGGCTTGTACGGTTGCAGGACCTGGAGACGCCGGCTCGCGCGGTACGGCGCCAGCAGCGACTCGATGACGGCGACGGCCACTCGCGGTTCGTGGCACAGCTTCGACACGTACCCGGCGCCCGGGTTGAGCTCCTTCGCCGCGCGAGACCGGGCCGTGAGTGGGTAGTGCCGCCGGTAGTAGTCGCGAATCCCGTCACGCAGCGCGCGGTACGACGCGGTTACGCCGAACTGCTCCACCCAGGTGTGCTCGTCCGGCGGCACGCCCTGGCTCGTGAGCTGTCCGCCCAGCCAGTCGAACTCCTCGGTCAGGATCACCGAGCGGCCCGCACGCAGGGCAGCCAGCGCCGCAGCCACCCCACCAAGGCCGCCACCGACTACGAGTACATCCGTGTGCATCTCAGTGTCCCTCGTTCGAGGTTGCTTGAGTGATTGCGTGCCTGGGCGCCGCAAGCGCCAAGGAACTTCGAACAAGGGACACTAGATTCCTCCAGGTGCGGCCAAGGTTTTGCCCTTGACCGGTTCGCAGGGCAGCAGCCGTTGGGTTTCGGCCGTCGTACCGGACAGGATCGTTTCGAGCAGTTCGACCGCCTGGCGGCCCATCTGCTTGCGCGGAATGTGGAACCCGCTGTAGTCGGAGTCACCTGGAACCGGCCGGCTGGGATCGCCCAGCGCCACCAGCGACAGGTCCCCCGGCACGCTGAGCCCCCGCGCCGCGGCGGCCTCGGCCAAGGCGGCGGCGTCGGCCAGGTCCTCGGTGAACGCCGCCGTGATGCCACGCTCCAGGAGCTCGCCCAGTACGTCGCCCCGGGCCTGCAGATGCGGGCCGTCGGTCACGCTGTGAAAGCCCTTCAGCCGGTCGGCCGACGACTCCGCGCCGGTGCCAGGTCCGATGAAAGCCAACCGGCGATGACCGAGCGCGATGGCCTGCTCGGCGAGCGTGGCGGTGGCGGTGACGTAGTCCGCGCCGACGTAGGGGACCGGGCCGTCGGCGTCGTCGCGCCGGCCGACCGAAACAAAGGGATAACCCTCGCGAACGAGGCGGCTCAGCTCTTCCGACGGAATACGGCGACCGAGCAACAAACAGCCGTCGGCCAGGCGGAGCCGGTTGTTCTCGTGGAAGACCTGGCGGCGGCCGTGGAACACCGGCGCGCTGGTGAACAGCAGCAGGTCGCAACCGACCTCCTCCGCGCACTCTTCGATACCGCCGAGGAACGGGTGGTAGAAGTCCGCGCTGGTACTCGGGAAGACCGACTCGTAGGTGAAGACGCCGAGGATCTTGTTGCGCTGCTGCTGCATCCGGCGGGCCAGCGGATCGGCCACGTAGCCGGTCTCGCGGATCACCTTGAGCACCCGGGCCCGGGTCTGCGCGGGGATGCGGCCGACGCGGCGGTGCGGTTGTTCAGCACCAGGGAGACGGTCGTCTGGCTGACGTTCGCCAGCCGGGCGATGTCGCGCTGGGTCAATCGCATCGCTCGCCTCCTCGTTGAGTAATACGTATTGCCGGACTATTGGACCGGAACGCTAGACCGGGTTGTTTCGCATCGTCAAGAGCTGATCGCTTTAGTAATGCGGATTAGCATGCACATCTTCTTGACGGCGAGCAGCTTGCGTGCGGAAACTCCTGCGACGACCAGTTCTTCGTGCGGACCCTGATTTGGCGACGATCCGACCCGTTTGCCGCTGCGAGGCAGCCTGCACCTGACAGGCAGCGGACGAGCGGCAAACGGGTCCGATCGTCGCCAATCACACGCGGAGTGAGAACGGATGCAACGGTTACGGCTCGACGGGAGTGGGAGTGATGGGGAAGCTGAAGCGCAGGGCGTTTCTCGCGGGTGCTGGTGCGCTGGCGGTGGCGGGATTGCCGGGTGTCTCGAGGGCGGAAGGGATTCCGGCGGTGGCGGGTTTGCCGCCGGGGGCGCCGGACCGGCGGTTGTTCCAGCCGGCTGAGCAGCGGTTCGCTGGATATCTGGCGATTCTCGCGCCGATGGCGAACGACATCGAACTGACCGATCCCGCGACGTACGGGTTCATGCGCGGCGGCTGGTGGCGTACGCCCGCCCAGCCGTTCAACGCCCGCGTGCAGGAGCACGTCTACACCCTGAGCTGGCACTACGCGAACAAGCGCCCCTGGAACCCGTACGCCGGCGATCCCGCTCTGCTCGGACGGCTCGACGCCGCGCTCCAGCACTACCTCGAACTGCAGAATCCGGACGGCTCCTGGCCGGAGTACGCACCCGGTGAACGCGGTAAGGCGTCGAGCGGTTTCGGCCTCGGCTATCTCGCGAAGACGCTTGCCAATCTGCGTCAGGCTCGCGCGCTGCCAGGGCGTCGTACCGAACTGGAAGTTGCCCTGCGCAAGGGCATCGAGTGGTACCTGGACCCGGCGAACACCGTGGTCTGGGATGACCCGTTCCAGTACAGCAATCAGGCCGTCGCTGGCCTGGCCGGCGCCGCGCTGACGCTCCGGTTGTTGCCGGACGCAACGTTGTCCCGGCGGCTGGCCGAACGCCAGCGGTGGGTTCAGCGCTGGGGGCAGAGTCCGGCCGGATTCTTCTACGATCCGCGCGGCATGGACATCAACTACAACTTCGAGGTGATGCTGCCGGAGCTGGCCGAGATCTACGCGCTCACCGGGAACCGCGCGATGGTCACGATGACCCGGAAGTTCACTGACTGGTTCGGCTACAACCTGCTGCGGGAGCCGGACGGCTCGGGCTGGCTGACGTACTACGCGGTCTCCGACCGGACGGCCAGCGCGGCGTACGACGATGTCATCCCGGATCCGGATCGCAGCAACCTTGGCTCGCTGTTCGTACCGGAGGTTCCGGACCTCGCGGCCTTCTTCACCACCCGGGAGGATCGCGCCGCCACCCGCGCGGCCTGGGCCGCCGACCCTGCGCCGGTGAAGCCGCTCGCGAAACAGGACACCTCCCCACGCATCATCGCCCACGTCGCGTACGGCGAACGCCTGCCGAGCCGAGCCGCCAAGGACCGGGCCATCGAGCGCCTCCCGTATCTGCGCCGCAAGGACTTCGCCGAGCTGCGCCGGGACGAGGTCGAGAACCAGGACTACCTGTACGTGCGCAAGACCGGGTACTACCTCGGCGCGTACTTCGGCCGCCGCGCGGGTGGTGTGGTGAAGTCGGGCACGGGCTTCCTCTGGCATCCCAAGGCCGGCACGATCATCCACTCGCAGCAGACCACCACCGGCTGCTGGTCCACCGTGCTCAATGGCAGGCCCGACGCGGACGGTGACCTGGTGGCGTCGTACGACCTCGACGGATCGGTTGCCACGGTGGACTACCGCACGGCCGACTCGTCGGTGCGGACCGAGCTGGTTCTCGCGCCGTCGGTGCTGATCCGCAAGGTGACGGCGGCGCCGGCGGCGACCGAGCAGATTCCGTTGGTGCTGCAGCCGGAGGACGAGGTCGTCTTCACCGACGGCACGCGCGTTCCGTACAACGAGAGCCGCACTGTGACCGCCGCCGGGCTGGTGCTGCGCCGGGGTGGTGCCGTCATCAGGATCGACTGGGGCACGGCCCGGACAGCCACGTTGACCGCGACGACGCGAACCTACTTGCGTGACCAGCGACGCCGGGTGCACATGCTGCGAATCCCACACACCGGCGTCCTGGTCACCCGCATCGAGGCCGTCTAGTTCGCCCTGGTCCTCAGCTTGAGCGTGTACTTGGTCGGGGACTTGCCGGTGAGATAGACCCGCAATCCAGCGGGCGTGAGACTGCCACCCAGGTAGGTGTAGCGCTCGCCGGGATCCATGGTGACCCGGGTAGCGCCGTTGCCCGGCCCGAACTCGATCCGGTCGTTGCCCACCACGTACGCGCCGGTGCCACTGGTCAGCTGGTAGTTGCCATTGGCATCGAGTTGTTCAACGCCGGTGAGTTCACCACCTGGCCGGAAGCACAGCTCGATCGCGAACGGCACCTCGGAACCGGCCAGCCCGAAGGTGAGATCGAAGCCGTCCGGCAATTCGGTGACGACGACCTCGGTCCGCAGCGTCCGGTAGTGCTTGGGCCGATGCGGGAAGTCCATCTTCGAGTAGAACCGCCCGTCGGGCGTCATGGCGTAATCGCCGTCAGCGCGGCGATACCGGCGGGGGAGCGGCAGGTGGTACGGAACGTTCACCTCGTCCGCCAGCCGGAAGGCCTTCGGGCCCAGGCGATGCAGGCCGTTGCTGCGGAAGTGGCCCGTGCTGAAGAACTGCGGGGACAGCCGGACCGAGTCGAGAATGGCCGCGCCCTGCCGCAACTTGAAGAACGTCGGGTTGGTGGACAGCCCGGACGCGATCAGCGGCAGATCGTGGAAGTCCGTACCGCCGAACAAGGTCGCGGTTCGATCCCCTCGCCGGATTCGCGCGAGGCCCTGGAGTGGATAGGCCTGGGTGAAGTCGACCGGTAGCGCCGCCGGTTTCGGCAGGACGGCGGCCAGCTCGGGACGTTCCAGCACCTCGGCCAGGAAGTCGCCGAGTTCGCCCGTACCCCCGGTTTCGATGCTCTTGGCAACTGCCGCGAACCGGCCGTCGCCGTCGTGCAGGGCCAGCTCACGGAACTGGGTCAGGTACCACCAGACCTCGCGGATGCGGACCTGGTCCTGGCGGCGCGAGGCCGTCGTATCCACCTCGCCGTTCGGCTCCAGCAGGTACAGCGTCATCGCCAGGTTGCGCCGTACATAGTCGACCAGCTCCGGCCGACGGCGCAGCCAGGCGATCGTGAGCAGGCTGGGGTTCGTCACCTCGGCCGAGTAGGTGGAGCTGCGCTCGCTGTACGACCCGTCCCCGGTCGCGTCGATGCCCTCCGCGAGCCAGTCGTCGATCCGCGCGGCATAACGCCGATCCGGCCACAGGTGGTGGATCCGGGCCAGCGCGGCCGACAACTCCCACCGGTGGTTGGGCGTGTGGACGCCGCCGGTGGCGAGGCTGGGGCCGGCTAGCTTGATGATGCGTTCGAGGATCGTGCGATGCGGCTTCGTCGCGGTTCGGCCGTCGTCGTTCAGCAAGGTCCAGACGAGGCAGAGGTCCTGCAGCGCGAACGAGCTGTCCGGCGGTGAGTGCAGGTTGCCCACGTCGTACAGGCCGTCTTCGTGCTGGGCGTCGCGGAGGCGTTCGCACATCGTCAGCAACGGGCCGAGCAACGAGTCGTCGTGGTAGTACGCCGAACGGTTCCAGGTGTACGCCGAGACCAGGCGCCGGGTCTTCCGGGCCACGGCTCGTGGGCTGTCGGCCGGGTTCTGGTAGTTGCCGAGGACAACCGGTACCTGTGTGTTGGATGCGGTTGTTATGACGGCCAGGAAGGCCTCGTCGATCTCTGCCTTCGTATTGCTTTGAGGCCCGGTGTCTTGGGCGAAGGCGGAGGTGGGGACCAGAGCCGCGGTGGAGAGAGTCGTAAGTGTTCCGGCCAGAAAGCTGCGGCGCTGCATGGAGACCTCCGGGGGAGTGGAAACCGCTTGCTGCCGCGTCACTGTTGTCGGCCGACTTTGTCCTGTCAAGGGATTGCGCAATCGGTGGTACAGGTTGGCCGATTCCGGACAGGCTGAGCGGAGGACTGTTGGCCGCCCTGGTCTCTTCGGCTACCGTGAGCCGCCGAGGCAAGCGCTTTCCTTGACTGGCTGGAATCCCGTCGGAAGCGGCCGCGGCGATATCTAGGGAGCTCGCGTCATGACCGTACTGGAATGCAATCACGCTGTCGGCCGATCGATTCAGGTCAGCGCCGACGGGGTCGAGCTGTTCACCTACGTGTACCGGCCGACCGACGTACAACTCGAGTCGCCGCGTCCGTACCTGCACCCGATCCGCACCCTCGCCGGTGACCTCGTCACGGCGTTGCGCCCGCACGACCACGTCTGGCACAAGGGCATCGCGTGGTCGCTGCCGCACCTGGGTCACGACAACTTCTGGGGTGGTCCGACCTTCTCCCGGGAGACGGGGTACCGCCAGCTCGACAACAACGGCTCGATGGACCACCAGCGCATCGTCGAGCTCGACGTGACCGACGACCACGTGCGGTTCCAGCACGAACTGGCCTGGCACACCCAGGCCGGCGTACATCTCGTCGACGAACTGCGCACGCTGACCGCCCGGCTCACCGACGACGGCTGGGCCCTGGTCTACGAGACGACGATGAGCAACCTCTCCGGCGAGGTGATCCAGATCGGCAGCCCGACCACCGCCGGCCGCGACAACGCCGGGTACGGCGGCCTCTTCTGGCGCGGACCACGTTCCTTCACCGGCGGCACCATCCTCGCGCCGCAAGGCCCCGGCGGTGACGAACTCCGCGGCCAACGCGCCCCCTGGATGGGCTTCACCGGCCGCCACGACGAGGTGGACCGCGGCTCGACCGTGCTCTTCGTCGACGCCCCGACCAACCCGTGCCACCCACCCCAGTGGTTCGTCCGCTCCGAGGACTTCGCCGCCGTCTGCCCCGCGCCGTTCTTCAGCGAGGAACTCCCCTTCACCCCCGACGAACCCCTCACCTTCCGCTACGCCGTCCTGATCGCCGACACCGTCTCCGACGCCCCCCGCGCCACCCACCTAGCCACCCAAGCCCAATCCCTCCTCCCGTAATCCCCCCTCCGCACAACCTCCACCCCCTCCCCACCCGTTCGTTTTTTACCGACGGTCGGACGCAGTAAACCGCGTCCGACCGTCGGTATCTTTTTGCCCGCCGAGTCCGCGACTCCCGGCACCAGCGTCGGCGCCGGCGTTGCCACCGGGTTGGCTCCGCGAGTGCCGGGGTTGGCACCGGGGGTTCCGCGAGCGGCCGGGGTTGGCACGGGGGTTCCGCGAGCGGCCAGTGCCAAGCCCTCGCTCGGGTCCGCGCTCGGTCCGCGGGGGACCCGCAGAGAGCCGGCTCGGATCGGGCGGAGGCCCACCAGCGAGCCGGGACGTCGGCCCTAACTGCGGGCCGAGCCGCGCGTAAGTTTTTTACCGACGGTCGGACGCAGTAAACCGCGTCCGACCGTCGGTTTGTCATTGACCACCGAGTCCGCGATCCCGGTAACGCGGTGTCCCGCGAGTGGTCGGGTCGAGTCGCGGCGCAGGTTGATGGCGCCGCCGGCAGCAGGGCGGGCGGACGGGCAAGCCGGTGGTCGGCGGCAGGGGTGGACGTACGGGCCGGGGGGGGGCGGGGCCAGGGGCATCGCGCGCGAATAGCCAACACTTGGAGGCACCTCGCGAAAAAGTTGTCCGCATTCTCCCGAATGATGTGCGACCGACCCGGAGTCGGCACCACCCCGCGCACCCCGCCGAGGCACGACCTGCACCGCCGTCGTACGAACTGCCCCGGCGTCGTCGTACAACCCGCGTCGTGTCGAGCGAACCGCGTCGTGTCGCAGGGCCGGGTTGCGTCGTAGCGCGACCTGCACCGGCGTCGTCGTACGGCCCGCGGCGGCGTCGTCGTACGGCGCGCGTGGCGTCGTCGTACGAGCTGGGTCGGGTTGCCGGATGGCCTGCACCTCGCGTCGTACGGGCTGCGCTGTGCGGCGTACCGGGTTGGGGTGGGACTTGTACGGCGGCGGGGAATTTGTGGAGAACTTTTTCGCGAGGTGGCTTGAAGTGTCGGGCGGGAGTTGTGGTGGAGCGGGGCGCATAGTGCGTCCGACCGTCGGGAAACGGGGGACGGGATGGGGGAGTAGTACTGGGGTGGGGTTTTGCGTACTGGGGTGGTTTGAGGTTGGGAAAGCGCGGAATGCTGGGCGGGGTGGCAGAGCTTGATCGAAGCGTTGCCGGATCAGCTCGATCGTGGGGTGGAATTACCGGTAGCCTCATCCAGCGACCTGGGGAGGCAGAGGTACAGATGTCCGGCACCACCTTGCGCGATAGCGCCGGTACCGATGAGATGACGACCGAACGAAACCGGGCCACCCGGACGCCCAGCGGAACTAATCCGCAGCCGGACAGCCCAAACCGGTCAGGAGAAGAAGTCTTGCAGGAGGAAAACAAACCGGTGGAACTGAAAGATGTTCCGCTCACCGGTGCGGACAAGGTCGCCTACGCCTTCTATGCGACCGCCGCGACGGCAGCGCTGGTGGGTCAGGTCTGGGCGGGTATCACCCATATTCCGTGGCCCGAAGAGGGCTTCCCGATGTGGGCCCGGATCGCGGTGGTCACCCCCGCTGTCGGCGTGATCGAGCTGGGTGGCGTCGCTACTGCCGCGCTCGCGGATCTGCGCCGCCGCAAGGGCGAGCAGGCCTACGCGTACCGGGCGATGTCGTTGTTCGCCGCGCTGGTCGCGCTGGTCTTCAACGTGGTCGGGCACTGGCGTCCGGAGGAGCGGTTCCTGGCCTTCGGCTTCGGCGGTCTGTCGGCGTTCGCGTATGTGCTCTGGCTGATCCACAGCTCGGCCCGCCGCCGGGACGCCCTGCGCAACGCGGGTCAGATGGCGAACACCGGCCCGGTGTACGGCGTGGTCCAGTGGTTGCGCGAGCCGAAGGTGACCTGGCTGGCCCGGTCGCTGGCGCTCGAGCACGGCTACGGGTTGTACGAGAGCCTGCGGCAGGCCCGCGAGCAGATGCGGAACACGGCCCGGCGGGTCGCGATCGCCGGCACTGTCGCGGAGTTCATCCGATCGGAGCAGCAGGACGAGCGGCTCGCGAAGATCGCCGAGACGACGTACGACCCGGACCGGCTGGCAGCGATGCTGGAGGAGCGGATCGACTACGAGGTTGTCACCAACAAGCTCACCAAGGCCATCGCGCCCGCGGCGGATGAGGAAGAGCCCGTCGAGAGCACGGACGTCGTGCGCGGCCGGTTGCTCCGCGTCCAGGTAACGGCCACCCCGAGCGGTTTGCGCCCGGACGGTACGCCATTGCGCGGTGCCGACGATCAGTGGCAGGCAACGGTCGAGGGTAACCTGCCCGCGGAGTACCTGCCGTATGACCGGCGCGAGACCCAGAGCATCGAGGCCGGTTCGGGCCAGGTGCAGGGTCAGTCCGCGCCGGGGGCCGAGGGTGGATCCACCGCGGCGCAGACGCCGGAGGCGCAGGCTGCCGCCGCGACGGTTCAGGCCGCGATGGCGATGGCTCAGCACCCGGTACAGCCCGTGCAGACGGTTCAGCCGGTACTGCCGGTACTGCCGGACATCGAGCCGATTATGCCGGTAGTAACTCCTGCTCCGGTTGCGACGCCTGCAACGCCTGAGCCGGCTTCGGCCGCTGCAACCTCGTCCGCAGCCGCTACTGCCGCTACTTCCGCTTCGGCTGCGAAGGCGAGCACCCCGGCGAAGCCCAAGCGTCGTACGGCGGCGGCCAAGAAGGCCGAAGCCGAGCAGCGCAGCAGTAGCAGCGGTGACGAGTTGCTGCTCGCCAAGAAGAAGGAGCGGGCCTGGAACCTCCTCGCCGACTGGCCGGAGGACCGGGAACGTACGCCGTCTCAGCTGGCTTCCGCGATCAACACCACCGAGGCGTTCGCCGCCTCGCTGATCCGGCAGTACGACGACGAGACGCTGGTAGCCACTCAGAACTGACGCAAGACCGTAGAAGCGGCGCTCCAACCTCACCTGGGTTGGAGCGCCGCTTGCGTTCTACAGGGCTCAAGCCGTCCTAGCGAGCTACCGCCCTAGGTTGACCGGCAGCTCGGCTAGGCCGCTTACAAGTACTCGGCGCCACTCGAGGTCGAGTGCGGGCTTGGCGAGGCTCATGTCCGGGAATCGCCGTAGTAGCGCCAGCAGCGACTCCTGCAGCTCGATCCGGGCCAGCTGCGCCCCGAGGCAGAAGTGCGGCCCGAACCCGAACGAGAGGTGCTTGTTTTCCTTGCGTGCCAAATCGATCGAGTCGGGATCGTCGAAGGCCCGGGGATCACGGTTGGCCGAGTTGAGCGCCGCCATCACGCCTTCGCCCGCGCGAATGGTGATGCCGTGCAACTCGACGTCCTCGGTTGCCACCCGCAACTGTCCGACCTCGCTGAAGCGGTTATACCGCAGCAACTCCTCGACCGCCGTCTCGACCAGCGAGTGGTCGGCAACCAGCTTGGCCCAGTTCTCCGGGTAGCGCAGCAGCGTCGCGACGCAACTCGAGATCTGGTTCGCGGAGGTCTCATGTCCGGCCACCAGCAAGTTGACGCCGAACGCGATCAGTTCTTCCTCGCTGAGCCGATCGCCTTGTTCGCGGGCCCGGACCAGCTCGTCCAGCAGATCCTCGGCCGGCCCGGACGAGTTCGCCACCTTCACCGCCACCAGCTTCGCGATGTACGCCGTGAGGTCGGTCATCGCCTGCTCGACCCGTTCGGCCTCGGCCATTCGCATGCTGTAGCCGAGTTCGGTCCATTCGCGGAACTGCTCGCGGTCCTCGTACGGCACACCCAGCAGGTGGCAGATCACCTGGATCGGCAAGGGCAACGCCATCAGCTGGCGGATATCCGCACCGTCCCCGGCGGCGGCGATGTCGTCGGCCAGGGAGGCGGCCAGTTCGGCAACCCACGGCCGGGTCCGCTCGATCCGCCGGTGCGCGAACGTTGACGAGACGAGCCGCCGCAACCGGGTGTGCTCAGGCGGATCGGTGGTGGTCAGGCTGTTCGGCATCGGCTTGGCCAGGGCCACCCGCGGCGCGCCCTGGCGAACCACCGCGGCCCGGGAGAACCGCGGATCCGCGAGCACCAGCCGTACGTCGTCGTACCGGGTGACCAGCCAGACCTCCGCGCCCGCGAGCGTACGAACCCGGGCGACCGGCCGGTTCTCGCGCAGTTCCTCGAAGGTAGGCGAGGGATCGAACTGGAAGGCGTCCGGAAAGGGAATGTCGAGAACCGGCTGCTCCGTCATGCCCCGACCCTAAGTTGTCGGCCCACCCTTCGCTCCCCGCCAGCGAGTCGCCCACCGACCGCCCACCGACCCGCCCACCGACCGCCCACCGACCGCCCACCGACCGTCTACCGACCGCAGGACACCACGGGCGTCGCACGCCCTTGAACCTGCGACGGTCGGACGCAAAATACCGCGTCCGACCGTCGGAAAATTTCTTACGGTCGGACCCGGCATTTCAGGTCCGACCGTGGCCGAGGGTTACCGACGGTCGGACGCGAAATACCGCGTCCGACCGTCGGAAGGTTTTTACGGGTGGCCCCGCATTCTGGGTCCGACCGTGGGAAAGGAGTACGCACGGTCGGACGTGGAATGTGGCGTCCGACCGTGCGCAGGGGGTGGGGTGGGAGGGAAGGGCTAGCGGCGGGTGATGAGGGTGGTGGGCGGGGAGGTGGCGGTGCCGGGGGTGGTGTGGGGGCGGGTGGCGGTTACGCGGAAGGATAGGCGGTGGTTCAGGTCGGCGGTTGTGAGGCGGTATTGCTTGGTTGTTGCGCCTGCCACGGGGGTGCCGTCGCGCAGCCATTGGTAGGTGAAGGTCAGACCCGTCTGGTTCCACGCACCAGGTGTTCCCGTCAGGGTGTAGCCGACAACCGTCTTGCCCTGGATCTTCGGCAGTCGTACGGCGACCGGTGCCGGGTCAAGCGCGACTGGTACGTCGATCGAGCCCGCGGTACCAATGTTGCCGGCGACGTCGATCGCCCGGAAGCCGACCGTATGGGCCTTCTCGTCCAGCCGAATCGGGGCAACGTAGGCCGTCCACGAGCCACCATCGAGCTGGTACTCGATCGAGGCCACGCCCGAATCCGCGTCGGTCGCCGTCAACGTGACGACCCGGTCTTGCCGCACCCCGCTGGCCACTGGCAGCACGTCGTCCACCTTGGCGACCAAACTCGCAATCGCGCTCCACTGCAGGTTGTTGCCCTGGGCCCGGTATTCGATGGTGCGAGTACCAGCGGCCAGAGCAACCGGCGCGCCGTACGTCGTCCACGCGCCGCCGTCGATCCGGTACTGCAAACGGGCCACGCCTTCGCCGCCGGTCAACGTGAGCGCGGCGTCAGCGCCGTACCAGCCATTGCCGCCGGCATCGGAGATGGACGCCTTCGGCAACGTACCGGTGTAGCTCAACGGATCGACGCTGCTCAACGTCGGTACGACCTTCTTGATCGTGCCGTCGGCATTGAAGTAGAGCCGGTCGATCGTGGTCTCGCGATGAGTCCCGTCACCGCCGGGCATGCCGAACCGGTGGTACGCGATGTACCAGTCGTCGGTGCCCGGCACCTGGATGATCGAGTGATGCCCGGTGGCGAGAATGCCCTGCGCCGGGTCCTTCTCGAGGATGAGTCCGCGATAGGTCCAAGGACCGTGGACGCTCGTCGCCGTCGCGTAGCCGACCCGGTAGTCGGGGGAGCCGGTGTCGTCGATCGAGTACGTCAGGTAGTACGTTCCGTCGCGGTGGTTCAGGAAACTGCCCTCGCGGAAGCCGGTCAAACCAGCGATCGGCTTGAGGGTTTCCGGCTTCAGGGACACCATGTCGTCGCCCAGTTCGGCGTACACCGGCGAACCGTTGCCCCAGAACAGGTAGTACTTCCCGGTCGCGGGATCCTGGTACGCCGCCGGGTCGATCGCCTGACCGGTGGTCACCGCTTCGTTGTTGAGGATCATCGCCGTCGGCCGCGCGGTGAAAGGCCCTTCCGGGCTGTCGGCCACCGCGACGCCGAGGGTCTTGCGGTTGTACGTCGGGTTGTGCCCGGAGAAGTAGAAGTAGTACTTGCCCTCGCGCTCGATGATCGTTGGCGCCCAGGCGTTACCCGTTGCCCAGGGCACGTTTCCGTTCGCGCCGTCGAGGGTGAGGAACGGTTCGGCCGAACGCGTCCAGTCCACCAGGTTCGTCGACTTCCAGACGTAGAAGTCCTTGCCGCCCCAACCGGGAAAGCCGTCGGTGGTCGCGTAGATGTAGTAGGTATCGCCGAACCGCGCGATGTTCGGATCGGCGTAGTAACCAGGCAAGACCGGCGATCGCATCGCGACGGCCTTCACGGTCCACTCGCGAGTGGTCCCGTCCTGCGCTGTCACGGTGAAGGTCTTCGGCGCCGACAGGTCGATCGGGCCCGTAACGGCCGGTGTGACCTTCGAGGTGGCCACCGTCCGCACAACCGGCTGAAGGGCCGTCAGGTCGGTACCGGGCTTGACCGGCAACGTGACGGTGGACGAGGCGCCGTCGATGATGGCCGGCACCTTCAAGCTGCCGAGCTCAACCTCGATGATGGCCAGCGGATCCGCGGCGAGCTCGCTCACCTCTGCGGCGGACAACGCCCGGTTGTACAGGCGGAAATCGCGAACCTTGCCCTTGAGGTACTTGTCCGAGGTGTAAACGGAACGGCCGATGTAGTTCGCCGTAGTCCGGCCGGTCCCGATATCACCCGGCGCGATCGTGACACCGGTCTTTTGGCCAACCTGTACCCCGTCGAGGTAGATCGTGGCCACGCCGTCCGGCGTCAACGTGTACGTGAGAGTCTTCCACGCGCCACGCGCGAGCGGCGTACCGGATGTTGCCGTCTGCTCGGTAGACCAGTTGCCCGAGGCAATCGACGTACGGTAGGCGTTGCCGGTGGTGAAGAGATAACCGTTGCCGATGTCCCCCACGGTGTTGCCCAGGCCCCAGATGAAGTACGGCGTTGCCTGGCCCGGGTCGATCCAGACGTCGGTCGACACCGTGATCGCCTCGAGGCCGGTCATCATGTTGTCGGGCAGTTCAACGTGGCCGTTCGTACCGCCGAGATTGAGAGCGCCGTCGGCCCAGGCGGCATCGCCGGACACCTTGCCGTCGTACCCGTGTCCGGTCAGGTCCGTCGCGATGGTGCCGCTGGTCTGGTCCAGTGAGTAGTGCGCCACCAGGCCGTTCTCGTCCGCTACCACTGGGTCGGGCAGAACGAGACCGGCGCGCAACCGGTCGAGTTCGGCCTGCGTGACGGGTAGTACGGTGCCGTGCCGCGGGCTGGCCGGCAGTGAGTACGACGGCGGCACCTTCCAGTTGGGCGCCTCGAGATCGTTCGTGCCCAGCGGGATATAGCCGCGGCCGCCGTACTCGTCGACGAACAGGTAGTAGTTGGAGCCGAAGGTGTCACCTGGGTTCGTCTTGAAGACGGTCGGGCCTTCGACGGCGGAGGTACCCGCGTCCCGCCCGATACACGAGTCCTGCATCGCCCACGCGGGCTTGCCGGGCAGATCGACCGCCGTCAGCGAAGTCGCCTTCTCCTGAATGATGTCCGAGCAGCCGGTACCGCCGCCGCCCTCGTCCTTCGTGAACCGGTAGTACGTGCCGCTCTCCTTGATCACCGTCGAGTCGATCCGGGATTCACCCCGGTCCTGCCAGATCCGCGGCTCGCTGAAGGTGGTGAAGTCACGCGTGGTCGCGTAGAGCATCCGGTTGTACGTCGAACCGGTGTGCCCGGGATCGTCGGCCGCGTAAAGCTTCGACGCCCAGAACACGACGTACGACTGGAGGTCCTCGTCCCAGTAGGCCTCCGGCGCCCAGGTGTTGCCGGCGGTCTCAGGGGAGACCAGCACGTGGCGCTGTTCGGACCAGGTGACGAGATCGGTGGACTCCCAGACCTCGAGGTACCGGCTGCCCTGGCGCTGGGCGGCATCCCAGTCGCCGTTGCGGCCGATGGACAGGTCGGTGGCGATCAGGAAGAACCGGTCACCTTCGGGAGAGCGGATCAGGAACGGGTCGCGTAGACCGAGTGTGCCCTTGGTCGATTCGATCGTCGGCTGGCCGTTGTTGAGCTCGTCCCAGACCAGTGCGTTGTTGCCCCGGCTCGCGGCGAAGTAGATCTTCTCGCCGGGGATCGAGTTGCCGGTGAAGTAGCTGAACGCATAGCCGGTGTACGGCGCGGCCGCCTTCAGCTCGCGCACGGTGAGGGCGATCTGGCGACTCGCGGTCGCGGTCCCGACGGTGGTGGTCGCGGTCAGGGTGACCTGTACGTCGCCGGCGCCATGGGCCGGACGGCGCACGATCCCGTCGGTCGAAACCACGGCCGGGGCCGAAGAGGCCCACGCGACCGTGGCGCCGTACTGGCCGCTCGTGGGCAAGGTGAGATTGCCGCGTACGTCGTCGGCGTGCACCACGGTGAGGGCCGCGGCGGCGCCGTCGGCCTTGCTCTGGTCGGACAGGGAGATCACCGAGACCTCACTCGCGCTGAGCGCGCGGTCGTAGATGCGGAAGTTCTTCAGCGAGCCCTTGAGCGTGCGGTCGCTCGCGTAGTTGGACTTGCCCAGCAGGTTGTTCGTGGTCACCCCGCTGCCGACCTGGCTCGGCAGTACGGATATCGCGGTGTTCTGGCCGACCTGGACGCCGTCCTCGTAGAGGGTGCCGGTGGTCCCGGTCTGGGTGTAGGTGACGGTCTTCCACACGCCGCGGGCGAGGTTGCCGGCCGGGGCCTTCGCGGTGACCTTCTCGCCGGACCAGTTCGTGGTGGTGATGCCGGCGCGGAATCCGTTGCCACTGGCAAACAGATAGCCGGTGCCGGTGGACGAGGACGCGGTGTTGCCGAGGCCCCAGATGAAAAATGGCGTGGCCTGGTCGGTGGCGATGAAGACGTCGGCGGAGACGGTGATCGACGACAGGCCGGTCAGCACGTTGTCCGGCAGCTTCACGTGGTCGTCGGTGCCGTCGAGGGTGAGGCCCGAACCGGTCCAAGTTCCGCCGCCGACGAGGGTGCCGTGCCGGCCCTGCCCGGACGTGTCGGTCACGCTCGCGCCGGCGGCCTGGGTCAGGTCATACCGCAACACCAGCCCCGCGGTGACATCAGCCGCCGCCGCCCCAGCAGCAGGCGCCGCTCCCGAAGCCGAAGCCGAAGCCGCTCCCGAAGCCGCGGGGGACAAGGATGCGGAAGGCGCGGCGGCTGCGGTGGTCGAGGCGAACAGTGGTGCCACGAGCAGGGCGAGGACACTGCCCGCGACGGCGCAGCGAGCGGCTCGTGGACGAGAGCGCGTGCTGATTTGCATAGGGGCCTCACTGGTTGTTAGCGCTAACAGTTCCGGCAGTCTGGTCACGGTGACCGCGCCTCGTCAAGGCCTGGTGACCTGTTCCGGCCGGGAGGTGGGCGTTTGTGCCGAGGTCTTGACGGGCCGATTGTTAGCGCTAACAATTCCAGCCACCGTCCGCACCTCACCCGCCTTTCGAAGAGGTTCTCATGGCATTGGCCCGTTCCGTCCGTCCGCCGCGAGCCCGGCTCATCGGCCTGGCGACCGCTCTCGCCCTACTCGCCGCATTGACTCCCACCGCCGCCCAAGGCACCCCATCCGCAAGCCCTGCCAGCGGTAAAACCACCAGCGCCAAGACGGCCGCCGGTGCGAAGACGGTCGCGGCCGTGACCTGGTCCGACGATTTCGCCGGTACGGCGCTGGATTCGCGCTGGCAGGTGGTCAACGCCGAGCCGGGCAAACTCGCGGTCAGCGACGGTGCCCTCCGGATCGAGGGGCAGCCAGGCGACACCTACCAAGGCGTGAACAGCGCGAAGAACCTGGTGATGCTCGACCTGCCGGCCGGCGACTTCACCGCCACCGCCACCCTGGCCGCACCCGTCGCGAAGGTGTACCAAGGCGCCGGCCTGATCGCGTGGAAGGACGTCGACAACTACGTGCGATCCGGCCTGACCTTCGTCGGCGGCCTATCGCCGTCGGGTGTCGCGATCGAAACCGACCTCGAAACCGGGGGAGCGTTCAGCGCGGTCAAGTTCACCGACCGCCCGGGCTCTACCGGCGAGACGCTCCGCATGCAGCGCGTCGGCAACACCATCACCACCAGCGTGTACGACGCGAGCACCAGCAGCTGGATCCCGGCCGGGTCCACGGCTGTCTCGTTCGACACAGTCCAGGTGGGTCTGTACGCCCTCGCGGCACAGGACGGCACCGTACTTCCCGCCGCGTTCGACTCGTTCACCATCGAACACGACGAGGGCGCGGACGTCGTACCGGCCGGCACCTTCGTACTCCAGGCAGCGGGAGCGACGCCGTACCTGGTGGTCAAGGGGGATGCGCTCGCGCTGACCGCCGAGCAGCCCACCGCGAGCCTTCGGTTGACCGCGACATCCCTGGGAGATGGCGCGGTTGGCATCGGTACCGAATCCGGTCCGGTGGTCCTGCGGAACGGCGCTCTAGTGGTGGGCGCTCAGGGCGACGTGCCCACGCCGTTGCGGCTCACCGACGCGGGCGGTGGCAGGCTCGTGCTGCGGGCCGCGGCCGACGATGCTGCGTACCTGACGGTTGGTACCGGCGGCGCGCTCGTGGTCGGTGCCGAGGCCAACGCGGCGCGGTTCGTGCTGTCGGAGGTGGACAACAGTGTTGCCACCCTCGACATCGACGGTGACGGCAAGGGCGCGTCGATCAGCGACACGATGTTCGGCATCTTCTACGAGGACATCAACTACGCGGCCGATGGCGGGCTCTACGCGGAGCTGGTGCGTAACCGGTCGTTCGAGTTCACCACGGCCGACAATGGTTCGTTCACCCCGATGACCGCGTGGCAGGTGCTCGACCGCAGTGGCCAGGGCACCACCGGTGCGGTCGTGAACGATGAGACCCGCCTGAACGCGACCAACCGCAACCACCTGCGCCTAACCGCCGCGGCCAGTGGTGACGGCGTTCGGAACCAGGGCTACAACAACGGTTTCGCGGTCAAGAACGGCGCGACGTACGACGGCTATCTCTGGGCCCGCAGCACCACGGCCCAGACGCTGACCGTGCGGGTCGAGAACGCCGCCGGTACCGCGGTGATGGCCACCGCGAGTGTGGCGATCGACGGCTCGGACAACTGGAAGAAGTACCCGTTCACGCTCATTTCCGGGCAGACGAGTGACGCCGGGCGCCTGGTGGTTCTGGCCGGCGCGGCGTCGGTGATCGGGCTCGACATGATCTCGGTGATGCCGCACGACACCTGGATCGGCCCGGTCAACGGCCGTTCGGTACTGCGCAAGGACCTCGCGGAGAAGGTCGCCGCGATGAAGCCGACGTTCCTGCGGTTCCCGGGTGGTTGCGTCACGAACGTCGGCACGTTCAAGAGCTACGAGGAGAGCGGGTTCACCGACCGCCGGCGCACGTACCAGTGGAAGGAAACGATCGGCCCGGTTGAGGAACGGCCGACCAACTGGAACTTCTGGGGCTACAACCAGTCGTACGGCATCGGCTATCTGGAGTACTTCAAGCTGGCCGAGGACCTGAAGGCCGAGCCATTGCCCGTGCTGTCGGTGGGCGCCAACGGTTGTGGTTCGAACATCCCCGAGATGCACGACCCGGCGATGATTCAGCGCTGGGTCGACGACACGGTCGACCTGATCGAGTTCGCGAACGGTGGCACCGATACCGAGTGGGGCGCGAAGCGGGCGGCGCTGGGACATCCCGAGCCGTTCGGCCTGGACATGATCGGCCTGGGCAACGAGGAGAACACCACCACGTTCGAGGCGAACTTCCCGCAGTTCCGGGACGCGATCAAGGCGAAGTACCCCGCGATCAAGATCATCTCGAACTCGGGACCGGACGACGAGGGCGCGCGGTTCGACGCGCTCTGGGAGTTCAACCGGGCGCAGAAGGTGGACCTGGTCGACGAGCACTACTACAACGACCCAGGCTGGTTCCTGGCCAACAACCACCGCTACGACAGCTACGACCGCGCGGGCCCTAAGGTCTTCCTGGGCGAATACGCCTCGCGGGGCAACAGCCACGGCAACGCGCTTGCCGAGGCGTCGTACATGACGGGTTTGCAGCGAAACGCCGACGTGGTCCAACTGGCGTCGTACGCGCCGCTGCTGTCGAACGAATCCCACGTGCAGTGGAGCCCGGACGCGATCTGGTTCGACAACGACGAGTCGTGGGAAACGCCGAGCTGGCACGTACAGAAGATGTTCGGCAACAACGTCGGCGACGAGGTGGTGCCGAGCACGTTCGACGGCGCGGTCAACCAGCCGGCCGACATTCGCGGTGGGGTCTTTCTCTCCACCTGGTCGACCTCGGCCGCGTACGACAACGTGAAGGTGACGTCGAACGCGACCGGTGAGACGTTGTTCTCCGACCAGTTCGCGGACGGCTCGCAGTGGTCGCCACAAACGGGCAACTGGGCCGCCGACGCCGGGCGTTACGTCCAGTCGTCGACCACGGTGAACGACGCCCGCAGCCTCATCACCGGCGCCTACGCGAAGAACTGGACCAACTACACGCTGGAACTCGACGCCACCAAGCTCGCCGGCAACGAAGGCTTCCTCGTCGGCTTCGGGGCCAAGGGCGCGAACGACTACTACTGGTGGAACCTCGGCGGCTGGAACAACACCCGCTCGACACTCCAGCGCGCCAACGGCGGCAACGCCGATGTGGTGAAAGCCCTTGAAGGCAAGAGCATTGCGACCGGCCAGACCTACCGGGTGAAGGTCGTTGTCGAGGGCCACAAGATCTCGCTGTACCTCGATGGCGTGTTGCAGATGACGTACGACGAGGTGGCCTCGAGCGAGAAGCTGTTCCAGGTCGTCACCCGGGACGAGGCCACCGGCGATATCGTCGCCAAGGTGGTGAACACCGCGACCGGGCCGGTGCGCACGCGGATCGAGATCGCGGACGCCGAGATCGAGCCGACCGGCACCGTGATCCAGTTGGCCGGTTCGCCTTCCGCGACCAACACCAAGGCCAATCCGAACGCCGTCGCGCCCGTGCAACGGCAACTCACCGGGTTGTCGAACTCCTTCGACTACGAGTTCCCCGGCTCGTCCGTCACCTTCCTGCGGATGCACACCCGCGACGGCGTGGCTCCGGTCGTGTCCGAGGTGTCGGTGTCCGGCACCGAGGCCGGAGGCTGGTACGCCGATCCCGCGACGGTTCACGTCGAGGCCACGGACAACCGGGCGGTGCACCACCTCGAGGTGTCCATCGATGGCGGCGCGTGGATCAGCAAGCCCGGCGCGGCAGCGGATGTCGTGGTGTCCGGCGACGGCGAACACAGCGTCTCGGTACGAGCGGTGGACGCCGCTGGCAACGTCGGGGACATCCGCCCGATCGTGGTCGGCATCGACGCCACCCCGCCGGTGACGAAGGCGGCCCTGGACGCTCAGGCGCGGACGGTCGCGTTGACCTCGGTCGATTCGGGTGCCGGCGTCGCGCGAACCGAGTACCGGATCGGCGCGGGCGTGTGGACGGCGTACGGCGGACCGGTGGTGGTCGGTGATGCCGCCACGACGGTGGCCTACCGGTCGATCGACAAGCTCGGCAATACCGAAGTAGCCGGGCAGCTCCAGGTGCCGGCCAAGTTGCGGTCGTCGGCCGTGACGGTCACACCCGTCGCGACCGTGGTTCAGCTCGGTTCGACCGCACAGTTCCTGGTTCGCGTGACCGGCCAGGGCGGAACCCCGGCCGGGGCGGTCACCGTGCTCCAGGGCGATCGGGAGTTGGCGAAGGCCACCTTGGTTTACGGGCAAGCCGTGCTCAAGGTGCCAAGCCGCGCTCTCGGAGTCGGTAAGCACACGCTGGTCGTGTCGTACCCGGGCAACGCGACGTACGCCGGATCGACCATGCAGGTCCAGCTGACGGTGGTACGCGGCAAGCCGTGATCCTGCCCACCGCCTACCGGGCGAAGGTCCTCCGGTAGGCGGTGGGGCTGGTTCCCAGCGTCTTGGCGAAGTGCTGCCGGAGAACCACCGAAGTACCGAATCCGCAGGCGGTAGCCACCTGCTCGATACCCAGATCGGTTGCCTCCAGCAACTCCTGGGCGCGGTGGACCCGCAGCCGGATCAACCACCGCAAAGGCGTTTCGCCGGTCTGTGCACGGAACTGGCGGCTCAGAGTGCGCGTACTCATCGAGGCCTGGGCGGCGATCTTTGCCAACGTCAACGGTTCTGTGAGGTGTTCCTGCATCCAATGCATCACCGGCTGCAACGAGTGGCCCTCGGCAACGATTGGACTGGTGAGGTACTGCGCTTGGCCCCCACCGCGATGTGGTGGCATTACCATCCGCCGGGCCACGAGCGCCGCGACGGCCGAACCATGATCGCGCCGGACCATGTGCAAACAGAGGTCAAGTCCGGCGGTCACTCCGGCCGAGGTCAGCACGTCACCTTCGTCGACGTACAACTCGTCGTGTGTGACGTCGACCGCGGGGAAGCGCTTGGCCAACCGGACGGCGTGGGCCCAGTGCGTGGTCGCCCGCCGCCCGTCGAGCAACCCGGCCGCTCCTAGCACGAAGGCCCCGGTACAGATCGAGGCGATCCGCGCGCCGCCTTCGTGGGCCCGCCGAACGATCTCGACGGCGTCGGCCGGTTCGATCGAAGAAGCCGTCACGACGACGGTATCCGCTGAGAGTGCGTCCTCCATCGCGTACGGAAGCTCCGCGCGCAGGATCTCGCGACCACCCGCCGTGACGGCCGAACCACCCGAGCGCCCGCAGACCAGTACGTCGTACAGGCGCTTGCCGGTCACCGGATCCGCCGCCAGCGCGAACACATGCGCCGCCGACGTCAACTCCAGGCCCACGGCCCCCTCGACGGCCAGAATCGCAATCCGATGCATGGCTCGAATCTATCGGACGTCCACGATCAAGCCACTGTCACTTCCGGTGTGCGCCGGGCAGGCTCGTACGCATGAGGATCGACGTGTTGATGTTCGACGGCGTGGCCGAGGTCGACGCCCAAGCGACGTACGCCGTCTTCGCCACGGCCAAGACCCGCCTCGGCCTGCCGCTCGACCCCCGCCTGGTAACCGCCTAACCGCCGACACCACCTCCCTCCGCACCTGGATCCCCCAAACCCGCCTTCTTTAGGAGTCTGCTGGACGTTTTTGGGGTCTGGAAATATCCGGGGGACTCCTAAAGAAGGGTTAGGGAGTCCGGGGCTGATACGTGGCTGAGATGTGGTTGAGGGGTGGTGGCGGCTGGGGGTGGATAGCGTCGGGGGAACTGACGGCGTGGGGATGGGAAAAGATGTCCACTGGTGTACCGATTGCCACGATCCTGCTGGTTGAGGATGACGAGGTGATCCGGAAGACGGTCGCGATGGCGCTCGAGCGGTACGGGTATGCCGTCACGGTCGCGGAAGACGGGCTGACCGGGCTGGAGCTGACGCGGGAGCGGGCGTTCGACCTGTTGTTGCTGGACGTGATGTTGCCGGGGCTGGACGGGATTTCGCTGACCCGGCGGGTTCGGGAGACCAGTCTTGGGCCGATTCTGATGATGTCGGCGCGCGGGGATTCGCTGGATGTGGTGCAGGGGCTGGAGGCCGGCGCCGACGACTACGTGGTGAAGCCGGTCGATACGCCGGTGTTGCTGGCACGGATCCGCTCGCTGTTGCGCCGTACCGTCTTCCGCCCCGACGAAGCCGCCCACTCCGCCACAGCCGGCCACTCCGAGGCGACCACCCGCCCGGACCAGGCGGGCAGCGCCGGCGAGGCAGGCGGGGGTACCCAGGGGCCGGGGTTCCTGGTGTTCGGGGACTTGTCGATCGATACCGAGGGACTGGTGGTTCGGTTGGCGGGGGAGCGGGTGGCGCTGGCGCCGACGGAGTTGCGGTTGTTGCTGGAGTTCGCGGCGCATCCTGGCATCGTGCTGAGCCGGGAGACGCTGTTGCGCAATGTCTGGGATTACGGCTGGGACGGCGACACCCGGGTAGTCGACCTGTGCGTGCAGCGGCTGCGCAAGAAGATCGGCGCCGAGCGGGTCGAGACCGTGCGCGGTTTCGGCTACAAACTGCTCAGGTGACGACTCTGAACTGGCGTTCGTTGCGCTGGAAGATTGCGGCGCTGGTCGCCTTCGCCTGTTGCTCGGTGGCGCTCGCGATCAGCCTGATGGTGCACCAGGCCACCGAAACGCGGGCGCGGATCGCCGGGGCGGACAGCGCCCGGAGTGAACTGGACTCGGCGATCACCCAGCACGAGGCCGGACAAAAGGTCCCGGGTCTCCGGATCGGGGAAGACGGCCCACCGCCGGAGTTGCTCGACCGCATGCGGGCGTCGGACCACCCGGAGACCTGGTACGACGGAAAGCCCAAGGCCCCGTCGATGTGGGCCGGGGAGATTCGCGACGGCACGGTGTACTCCGTGAAGACGGACATGACCCGCGGCATGTTGCTGGTATCCGGCCTCGACCTGGACCTGTTCAAGTACTCGGTCATCTCGCTCGCCATCCTGGTGCCGCTCGCGGCGCTGGCGGCCGAATTGCCGAACCGCCGGTTGCGGCGTGGCGCCGGGGTGGCCCGGCGGATCGCGGCGGGGGATCTCGAAGCGCGTACCGGCGCGACCGGTCGCGGGGACGAGATCGACCAGCTGTGCGCGACGCTCGACCAGATGGCGGACAGCCTGCGCGATCGGCTGGTGAGCGAGCAGCGGTTCACGGCGGATGTCGCGCACGAGTTGCGTACGCCGTTGATGGGGTTGATGACCTCCGCCGAGTTGTTGCCGGACAGCGAGGCGACGGACCTGGTACGCGGCCGGGTCCAGGTGCTGCGTGGTCTGGTCGAGGACCTGCTGGAGATCTCGCGGCTGGACGGAGGCGCCGAACGGGCCGATCTGCGCCGGGTGCCGCTGGCCGAGATGGTGGCCGACGTGGTGAACCGCACCGGCCTCGAAGCAACCCTCACCACCAGCGAAGGCGCCACGCTCGCGGCCGAAGGCGCCACGCTCGCCGCCGAAGGCGCGATGCTCGGCGGCGGCGCGACGGTTGAGACGGATCCGCGCCGCCTCGAGCGGATCATCACGAACCTGGTCATCAACGCCCACCGCCACGGCCGGGCGCCGGTCGAGATCGACGTCACCGGCGCCACCATCGTCGTACGCGATCACGGCGACGGTTTCCCCGCCGAGCTGGTATCGAACGGCCCGCAACGGTTCCGGACCGGCGTCGCCGAGCGAGGACGCGGGCATGGGCTCGGACTCACCATCGCGACGGGGCAGGCGGCGGTGATCGGGGCGCAGCTGGAGTTCGCCAACGCGCCCGATGGCGGAGCGGTCGCGACGCTTCGGCTGCCTGCGGCCCAATCGAGCTGATACCCAATCGATGGCCGGCCAAGTGCTGACGGCGGGCCAGGACGGACACGCTGGAGATCCGGGCCGCGCAGGCTGATCGGGTACCGATCAGACCTGCGAGACCGAAGGAGTGAGGCGCCATGGCGACGCTCATCGAAAGCCCGCGCCCGACCCGTGCTGTCCCCCGGCAAGCTGCGGCGCCGAAACACCAACGGCGGCGCCGCAGCCGGCTGGTGATCGCATTCGGGATCCTCTCCGCCGCGGCGATCCTGCTGCACGAGTCGATCCCGAACCGCCCGGGCAATCTCGGCAGTCTGACCGAGACCTTGCTTCCGTGGTCCGCCCTGGTGATCCCGGTCCTACTGGTCTTCGCGATCTCCCGGCGGTCGGTCGCGATCCTGCTGGTCATGTTGCTGCCGTTGTCCGCGTGGTTGCTGGTGTTCGGCGGATCCCTTGCAGACAAGGGAAAACCCGGCGTCGCCGATCTGACCGTGGTGAGTCACAACGTCAGCGCGGTGAACCCGAACCACGCCGGTACGGCGAAAGCGCTCGCTGCCACCGGCGCGGATGTCATCGCGCTGGAGGAGCTCAGCCGCAAGGCGATCCGCGTGTACGAACGCCTGCTGGGTACGACGTACAAGCATCACGTGGTCGAGGGCACGGTCGGCGTGTGGAGCAAGTACCCGCTGCGCGACAGCCGGGCCATCGACATCTACGAGCCGCAACGGGCCTTGCGTACCACGGTCGAGACCTCGCACGGGCCGGTCGCGATCTTCGTCGCGCACCTGTCGTCCGTACGGGTCAAGCCGGACACGGGTTTCATGACGAATCGCCGCAACTACGCGGGGCGGTTGCTCGGCGAGGCCATTCGCACGGATCCGGTCGAGCGCACGATCCTGGCCGGAGATTTCAACGGTACGACGCTCGACCGGGCGTTGGAGCCGGTGACTGGTGGCATGCGTTCGGTCCAGGACGAGGCTGGTCACGGCTTCGGATTCACCTGGCCCGCGATGTTGCCGATGGCCCGGATCGACAACCTCCTGGTCCGGAACCTCCGCCCCCTCGACGCCTGGACCCTGCCCGCCACCGGCAGCGACCACCTCCCGGTCGCCACCACCCTCGACCTCTGAAACACCAGGGCGCGCCGTACTCCGGGAGGGAGTACGGCACGACGTGTGCGGGTCAGATCGTGCCGAAGGTGAAGGTGGTGGTGGAGCGGTAGGTCTGGCCCGGGCGGAGCACGGTGGATGGGAAGTTCGGGTGGTTCGGTGAGTCCGGGAAGTGCTGCGTCTCCAGGCAGAACGCGTCGCCCTGGCGGTACGACTTGCCGCCGATGCCCTGGAACGAGCCGTCCAGGAAGTTGCCGGTGTAGAACTGCACCCCGGGCTCGGTGGTGTGGACCGTGACGGAACGCCCGCTGTCCGGTTCCCAGGCCCGGGCGGCGAGCCGGAAGCCGTCGGATCCGGCCCTGTCCAGGACGAAGTTGTGGTCGTAGCCGCGGCCGATCACCAGCTGCGGGTGGTCGTCGCGAATGCGCGCGCCGATCGCGGTCGGCCTGCGGAAGTCGAACGGCGTACCGCCGACGGGTGCGATCTGGCCGGTTGGAATCAGCGTGGCGTCAACCGGCGTGTACGCGGGCGCGTTCAGCTGCAGGATGTGGTCGTCGATCGAGCCCGTGCCCTCGCCACCGAGATTGAAGTAGACGTGGTTGGTCAGATTCACCACGGTGGCCTTGTCGGTGACCGCGTGGTACTCGACGCGCAGGCGGTTCGCCTTGTCCAGCGTGTACGTCACGGTGCTGGTCAGCTTGCCCGGATAGCCCATCTCGCCGTCGGGGCTGACGTAGCTGAAGGCCACGCCGATGGCCGAGCCGGTGCGTACCGCCTTGGCCTTCCACACCTTCTTGTCGAAGCCGATCGTGCCGCCGTGCAGGCTGTTCGCACCGTTGTTGATCGGCAGCTGGTAAGTCTTGCCGTCGAGGGTGAACCGGCCGTTGGCGATCCGGTTGCCGTACCGGCCGACGGTCGCGCCGAAGTACGGGCTGAGGTTCGCGTAGTCCTCGAGGTTGTCGAACCCGAGGCTGATGTTCTCCTTCTTGCCCCGCCGATCCGGCGTCTCGATCCGCTGCAGAGTGGCACCCCAGGTCAGCATCGAGATGGTGACCCGGCCGTTGGTGAAGGTGTAGACGTCGACCTGTTCCCCGGCCGGCGTCCGGCCGAAGATCTCCTTGCGGATCTCGAACCGGCCGTGGTCCCAACCGGCGGCATCGGCCGGACTCGCGGCACCGGCTGGACTGGCGGTCGCGGTCTCGTGCAGGACCCCGGCGGCAGCGGCGCCGAGGCCGATCGTCCCGGCGGTACGCAGCACCTGGCGGCGGGGCAGATTGTCTGACATGACTTCCCCTCACATTCGTTCTACGGGCGGTTTCGCCGGTGCCGGCACGCCGAACGGAAGCGTTTCCAACTCCGACCCCGGCACTCTAACCACGCGGACGAACTGTTTGGAATAGTTGGCGACCGCGCCGCCGGAGAGGTGATTGCCGACGGTGCGGAGAAGGCATGGGGTAGCGTCACCGGTTGGTTCTGGCGACGACGGCAGGCGGCAGCCGGTAGGTTCTTCGAGTGGATGGTGATCGATCATGACGAACACGACGAGCGGCGGAGTTCTCGCCGGGAAGCAGAGCCTGCTGATCGAGTTCGCGACCGGTGTCAGCTCACTTCTCGCGAGGAAGTCCGCCGACCCGTCCTCCCGCGTGCTGGCTGAGGCGATGGCATGAGCCGTGGTTCCATGAACGACCCGGTCGCCAGCCCGGCCATGGTCGAGATGGTGAAGCGCATGACCGGACTCTGGGCGGTTCTCACCACCATCCTGTTCGGGGGCGCGGCCATTCAGATCTTCGCCTGGTGGGACGCGCAGGCCAACGACCTGGCCGGTGGCCCTCGCGGTGGCTACAGCTCGGACGCCATGTTCCCCTGGTTCTTCGTTGTACCTGCCGTGCTGGCCGGACTGTGGACCACGTACCGAGGCGTCGCCTCGGCCCGGCTGTACGGGCGCCTCAAGCGCCAGTTGGACTGAGCCCCTCGACCGTCCCGGCCCGTCGAGAAGCGCGGGTGCAGGACGGCGGTTGCGAGGGTGACCAGATCCGTCCGGTCCCAGGCGTGATGGTGCCTACTGCCGGAACGATCTGGGCGCGAGGATGGTGGTCATGACCACCGCTTTGATCGTCATCGACGTCCAGGACTCCTTCCTTCAGCGCCCGAACTGGGCCAGCACGAACCGGCCCGATATCGTCGACCGCGTCGCGCGGCTGGTCGCGGCCACCCGGCGCCGTGGCGAGCAGGTGGTGTGGGTCCTGCACTGCGAGCCAGGCACCGGCAATGTCTTCGATCCCGCCAGTGGCTTCGTGCGTTTGATGGCCGGTCTGGAGCCTGCCGAGGGCGAACCTGTGCTGCACAAGACGGCCCACAACGCCTTTACTACAACGAATCTGCAGCAGTATCTGACCCAGCAAGGCATCAACGAACTCGTCGTCTGCGGGATCCGGACCGAGCAGTGCTGTGAGACCACCACGCGGTTCGCCTCGGATCTCGGCTACGAGGTTGTTTTCGTCACCGAGGCCACCGCGACCACCCCGCTGCCGCACTGGGAGGCTCCCGCCGGCCGCAGTCACGCCGAGGAGCTGGCCGATCCGAGGACGCTCTCTCCCGAGGTGATCACCGAGCGCACGGAGTACGCCCTGGCCGGCCGTTTCGCCACCATTCGGACGCTGGACGAGATGACGAACGACCTGCGTGAAGCCGTGGCATGATGACCGGATCATGACCCGAGTCGTCTTCGTTCTGGCGCCGAAACTCCACCTGCTGGACCTGGCCGGCCCGGCGCAGGTGTTCGCCACCGGCCGGGACTTCGGCCTTGGATACGAACTGACGTACCTCGCGGAGACCCCCGAGGTTCCGACAGCCCAAGGCGTACCGGTTGTTGCCTCGACCGAATGGCCCGAGCTGTCACGCGATGACCTGGTCGTCGTACCGGGGTGGCGCTCGCCCAAGCTCTCAGCGGAGGCGCCGTTCGGCGAGGCCTTCGCGAACCGGCTGCGGGCGCACCACGCGGCCGGTGGTTCGGTGGCGAGTGTGTGCTCGGGCGCGGACGCGCTCGGGCGGTGCGGTTTGCTCGACGGGCGGAGGTATACGACCCACCACGACCTGACCGACGAACTGGCCGCTCGGTATCCGAAGGCAACGATCGTGCGCGATGTGCTCTACGTCGAGGACGATCGGGTGATCACCTCGGCCGGGATCGCGAGCGGGATCGATCTCGCGTTGCACCTGGTCGCGGTTTCGCACGGCGCCGAGGCCGCGGCCAAGGTGGCGCGGGAGATGGTCGTTTATGCCCGGCGCAACGGCGATGAGCAGCAGGCCAGTGCGATGTTGCGGCATCGCGGTCATTTGTGCGATCTGGCTCATCGGGTGCAGGACGTGATCGACCGCAGGTACGCGGATCGCCTGTTGCTGTCCGACCTCGCCACGATCGCGGGTGTGAGCGAACGGACCTTGACCCGCATTTTCACCGCCGCGACGGGTCTCACGCCGTTGCGGTACCAGCAGCTGCTCCGGCTGGAACGCGCCGAGCACCTGATCGGTCACGGCGACACGGTGGAGGCGGCGGCCCGGGCGGTCGGTTTCGAGGACGCCCGCATGCTCCGCCGCCTCCGCGCCCGCTGAGGCTTTGAGGCGGCTTGAGGTGGTTCCCCCGTTGCGAGGGAACCACCTCAAGCGTCAGCTGCGGTAGGCCGCGGCCAGTTTGGTCACGGCACCGCTCAGGTCACCTGTCAGCAGCAGGTGCTCCGCGTCGGAGGTGAGCTTCGACCGGGTGGCGGTGTGGTTCTGCCCGATCTGGTGCTGGGCGATCCACCTCGCGGCGGTCACCACCGCGTCGCCCTCGGCGTACGAGTCGACCTTCGTGCGCTGCAGGTGCTTGCCGGCCTGCGCGAGCACCTGGAACACGCCGTACGCCTGGCTGGTCGACCAGTTCTTCGACCGGAGCGCCACCTCGATGTACACGGCCGCCGCCATCGCGTCCGCGTCCTTCAGGCCCTTGCGCAGCAGGGAGTTCCTCGCGTCCGTGAGCGCCTTGCGGGCCGCCGCCTCGGTGGTCAGACCCCACCCGTACGGGAACTGCGGGTCGTACGCCGCGTCGCCGACGTTCAGCGCCGCCTGCGCGTCGGACTTCGGCCAGGTGACGGGCAACCGCCCGCTGAACGGCCGCTTCCCGAACAGTACGTCGGCCACGCCCGCGCCTTCCGTACCCGGCAGCCACGATGCGACCAGCGCGTCGATCTGGCCGACCTGGTCCGCGATGACCTGCGGGCGGCCCGACACCACGAGCACCACGCACTTGGTTGCCGCGCACACCTTGGTGATCGCGGCCTTGTCGGCAGCCGTCAGTAGCAGGTCGTGACCGTTGCCGACGTCACCGATGCCTTCGGCATAAGGCCGTTCGCCGACCACGACAATCCCAACGTCGTGACCCTCGACCGGGGCCGAGGCGTCGGCGCTGAAGGTGGCCTCCGGTACAAGCTGCTTGATGCCTTCGAGAATGCTCGTACCGGTGGTGATCTTACCGGAACCACCCTGCCAGCTGATCGACCAGCCGCCGAGTTGGTTGCCGAGGTCATCGGCATTGCTGCCGGCCACGTACACCTTCGAGGTCGTTGCCAGCGGCAACACGTTGCCCTGGTTCTTCAGCAACACCTGAGACTTCGCGGCGGCCTCACGTGCGACGGCACGGTGCGCGACCGACCCGATCGTGCCGAGATGGGTGCGATCGGTGTAGGGCTGCTCGAACAGGCCGAGCCGGAACTTCTGCAGCAAGATCCGCTTGACCGCGTCGTCGACCCGGCTCTGCGGGACCCGGCCGGCCTTGACCTCGTCGATCAGCGTGCTGACGAAGGACTGGTAGTTCGTCGGCACCATGATCATGTCCAGGCCGGCGTTGATCGACGTACGCACATCGCTCGGGTAGTCACCCGGCAGCTGGTCGATCGCCTGCCAGTCGCTGATCACAAAACCCTCGAAGCCCATCCGCTGCTTCAGCACGCCGTTGATCAGCTCGGCGTGACCGTGCATCTTCACCGGGCCCTGGTCGTCGCCGATGATGTCGACACTCGAGTACGACGGCATCACGGTGCCGACGCCCAGATCGACCGAGGTCTTGAACGGGTCGAGGTGGATCGCCTCCAGCTCCGCCCGGGTCACCTCGGTGACGCCCTGGTCGATCGTGTACGAGCCGGTGGTCGACGAGCCGTACTTGGTACCACCGTCACCCGCGTAGTGCTTCGCGCTGGCCAGCACCTTCGTGTTCTGGTTCAGCTGGCTACCGTCGGCCTTGCCCTGCATGCCCTGGATGACGGTCGCCATCGACTTCACCAGCGCCGGGTCCTCGCCGTACGACTCGTACACCCGGCCCCAGCGGTCGTCGCGCGTCACGCACAGGCAGGGCGCGAAGTTCCACGGGATACCCGTCGCGCGGACCTCCGTGGCCGCGACCACGCCGGTCCGGCGGGACAGTTCGGGATCACGCGTCGCGCCGATACCGATGTTGTGCGGCAGGATCGTCGCGCCGATCACGTTGTTGTGCCCGTGTACGCCGTCCACGCCGTAGATCAGCGGGATCTGCAGCCGGGCGGCCCTCGCGTTCAGCTGGAAGGTGTCGATCATGTTGGCCCACGACTCGGGCGTGTTCGGGTTCGGCACGGAGCCACCACCGGACAGCAACGAGCCGAGCCCGTACGTCGCGATGTCGGCCCGCGAGCGCAGTGCGTTGCGCTCCGCCTGGGTCATCTGGCCGACCTTCTCCTCGAGTGTCATCCGCTGGAGCAGGTCGTCCAGCCGCTTCTTCACCGGGAGGCGCTTGTCCAGGTACGGCAGATCGTGCGCGTTGATGACCACCTGTGGCGTGGTACTCGGCGCCTTCGCCCCGGTGACGGTCAACTCGACCGGAATCGTCTCGGCCGTCTCCGCCGTACCGTCCTTCTTGGTCTTCACCGTGACGGTTTGCGCCGAGCCGGACGTCGTACCAGCCGGGAACGTGATGGTGCCGGTGGCCGTCTCGTAGTCGCTCGCGCCCGCCGTACCCGTGCCGGTCTTGTACTCGACCGTCACCGGCTCGTCCAGCGGTACGGCGCCCGTCGTGGTGAGGGCGATCTTGATCTGCGCCGAGTCACCTTCCTTGACCGGGTACACGCCCGCGTCGGTGCTGACGCTCGCCTTGAGGGCCGGATCCGCCTTGCCGAACACCTCGACCTGGTCGATCTGGAACTCACCGGGCGTACCACCCGGCATCGTGAAGGCGTAACCCCACATCTGGTTCAGGTTCAGGATCTGGTCGATACCACCAACGGGCTGGTAGTCGGTGCGATAGACCAGGTCGGTGAACGGGATCTCGACCAGGTGCCAGCCTTCCCAGTCGTCGGTGAACGAGGTGTTCCACAGCTCGCTCGCGTCCGCGTTGGCGCCGCCGTCCTTCACCTCGAAGAAGATCCGCTTACCGGAACCAGGCGGCAGCGGCGCGGTGTTCTGGCCGTACCACCAGAAGCGGATGCCCTTGTGGCCGGACCAGTCGCCCGGGTTCTCGTCGAACGTGACGTGATGGCTGAAACCACCCCAGCCGCTGATGTTGTACTTGCCCGCGAGCACCTTCTCGCCCTGCGGCGCGTCGGCCCGCGCCTGCAGTTCCAGCGTGGGCGGGTCATCCGCGTCGCTACCCCAGTTGAACACCCCGAGCGGGGGAGTTCCCAGCGGCTCGGCCCCCTCGAACTGCGCCAGCACGATCGGCGCCGGCTCATCCGCGGTTACCCCTTGTGGTTCAGCCGTGGCCTGCGACGCCACTCCGAGCGGGAGTAAACCGGCCACCAACGCCGCGCTCGTCATCACCGCCGTACGCGGGCTCGTCCTTTTTCGGGTCTGCGAACGTCTACCTGGCCACCTGAGCATGGCGACTCCTCAATCCATCGGGCGGAACGCCGGCACGCTTACCTCCCCCGATCCCGGCCTGGTCCGGCGGCCTTTTCGGGCCGTCCGGACCGCCTGGATCCGTTCGATCGCACGCCGACGGCAGCACGGGCCTCACCCATGCCGCGCCCGATGCTCACCACCGCACCCACCCCGGGTCAAGACCCTGCCGGTTCCGGAACTAGAGCGCTCTCACCCCTCGGACCCCCTTGACACCCTCACCCCCTGCCTCCCCCGCCGAAACCGGTTCCACCCCACCGCCGTCCGCATTCCACGTCCGACCACCGGAAACCCAGAACCGCCCCAGATTTCCCACGGTCGGACGCGGAATGCGGACCGGGCGCCCCTGGGGTTTCCGACGGTCGGACGCGGAATGCGGGCGGGTGGTCCTGGGGTTTCCGACGGTCGGACGTGGAATGCGGGCGGGTGGTCCTGGGGTTTCCGACGGTCGGACGTGGAATGCGGTGGTTGGGGTGCAGGGGTGGCATCGCGAGGAGCGAGCGGACGGCCCGGACGGCGGGCTCCACTGGGTCAGCCGCCTCTGGGAAGACGACGGCTAGACCAAGGAGGGCTGGTGCGGCGAGTGAACCCGTCTGCTCGCGTCCACTCGCAAGCGTTCGCCCGACCGGCTTGGCCACCGGCTGGCCGGTTGTGGACGTGGGTGGGCGCCGCGCTGGGGGTTGGGGCGGGGACAATGTTTGTCATGACACGTTTCGGAATCTTCGTACCGCAGGGCTGGAAGATGGATCTGGCCGGGATTGCCGACCCGGTCGAGCAGTGGGAGGCGATGACGGACGTCGCGAAGGCGGCGGATGCCGGGTCGTGGGACTCGATCTGGCTGTTCGACCATTTCCACACGGTGCCGGAGCCGAGTGAGAACACCACCTTCGAGTGCTGGACCACCACGGCGGCGCTGGCGCGGGACACCAAACGGGTGAACATCGGGCAGATGGTCGGCTGCAACGGCTATCGCAACCCGGCGCTGTACGCCAAGATCGCGTCGACCGTGGACGTGGCCAGCCACGGCCGCCTGTACGCCGGTATCGGCGCCGGGTGGTACGAGCACGAGTGGAAGGCCTACGGCTACGAGTGGCCTGAGCTGAAGGACCGGATGGGCGCGTTCCGGGAGGCCACTGAGCTGATCTACCGGATGTGGACCGAGGACGAGGTCGTCTTCAACGGCAAGTACTACCAGGTCGACAAGCCGATCAACGAGCCGAAGGGCGTGCGTAAGCCGCACCCGTCGTTCTGGATCGGCGGGGGTGGCCCGAACGTCACGCTGAAGCTCGTCGCGCAGTACGCCGACGGCGCCAACATCGGCGGCGGCAACCCGGATGTCATCCGCGAGAAGGTGGCGCTGCTGAAGGGGCATTGCGAGAAGGTCGGCCGCGACTACAACGAGATCGTGAAGTCGACCGGGATCAACGCGTTCCCGATCGACGCCGGGGATGATCCGCGCAAGGCGACCGAGAAGGCGATGGGCCCGCAGAACTGGGAGAAGTTCTCGCAGGACAACCTGATCGGCACCGAGGACGAGATCGCCAACAAGGTCGAGGCGGCGCTCGAGGCCGGCGCGGACTACATCATCTTCTACACCCCGGGTGTGGCGTACGACCTCGACCTGGTCGAGCGGATGGAGCGGGTCGCCAAGCGCTTCGCCTGACCACCGGCCGAAGCCCAGCGATCGGCCGAAGCCGGCCGCTGGCCGCCGGCCGCAGCCCGGCGACTGGCCGAACCCCGGCCGTCGGCCGCGGCCCGCGTGGGCCAACGCAGGTAAGAAAAGCGAAAAACTCGCAGGGCGGACCCAACCGAAATGCCCGCCGGGGTCGGGGAAACCGGCCTCGGCTGGCTGGATCCGGCCATGGCGAGAGTAGGCCAGCCGTGATCGTGGACCGTGGCCCTGGGCAACTGACAGTCTCGGGAGCGATGGCCTCGCGTCCGTCGGGGCATCGAAAGGTGCTCCCGTGCGTCTGCCTCGCCTCGCCACCGGTCTGCTCGCTTCCGTCCTGGCCGTTACGCTCGCCATCCCCCCGGCGAGCGCGACGGCCGCAGCGGCGGTAGGCGCCTCACGGCAGCCGGTGGCGGACCCCAAGGCGAACGGCAGCGTGACAGCGTCGTTCACCAGGGTGCTGTCCGGACCGAGAACGGCTGGGGCGGCGGCCATCTCGGCCGGTGGTTCCGGTGCTGGATCCGGCACCGGAACCACCGGCACCTCCGGCGGCCGGCCGACGCCCGGAGCCGTCAGCAAGCGCGTCACGCTGATCACCGGCGATGTTGCCGAGTTGACGATCTTCCCGGGCGGCAAGCGCGGCGCCCGCCTGCTCGATCCGAAGGCGCCGTACTATCTCGGCGAGTACGACGGGGACGTCCACCTGGTTCCGGCCGCGGCGTACCCCTATCTGACCGCGAAGCGCCTCGACGAGCGATTGTTCAACCTCAGTGAACTGGTTGCCCAGGGCTACGACGACGCCAGTACGAAGGTGTTGCCGTTGTTGCTGTCCGGCCCGATGCCGATGGCAACCACCAAGCGGTTCTCGCTCGGCTCGATGGTTGCCGTCAGCACCGAAAAGTCCCGGGCCCGCGAATTCTGGAACTCCCTGAACTCCGTTCGTACGCTCAGCAGCGGTACCGGCAAGGTGTGGCTCGACGGTAAGGTCAAGGCTTTGCTCGACCGCAGTACGGCGCAGATCGGCGCGCCGACCGCGTGGCGCAAGGGGTACGACGGCAAGGGCGTGAAGGTGGCCGTACTCGACACCGGGTACGACCCGACGCATCCCGATCTGAAGGGCAAGGTCTCCGCCTCGAAGAGCTTCGTCCCCGATGAGACCGTTCGGGACGGCCAAGGCCATGGCACGCACGTCGCGACCACCGTTGCGGGGACGGGCCAGGCGTCTGGCGGCCGTCGCAAGGGCGTCGCGCCGGGCGCGAACCTGGTGGTCGGCAAGGTGCTCGACAACTGGGGGAGCGGCTACGACTCCTGGATCATCGCCGGGATGGAATGGGCTGTTGCCCAAGGCGCCAAAGTGGTCAGCATCAGTCTCGGCAGCATGCCCTCGGACGGCACCGACCCGATGAGCGAAACGGTCAACCAGCTGTCCGCCCGGACCGGTGCGCTGTTCGTGATTGCCGCGGGCAACTCCGGAGCCGAGGAAACCGTCAGTTCGCCCGCCGCCGCGACGTCCGCGCTGGCCGTTGGCGCGGTCGATCGCGATGACAAGCTGGCCGGCTTCTCCAGCCGTGGTCCCCGGCTGATCGATGGCGCGATCAAGCCCGAGGTCACGGCGCCGGGCGTCGACATCGTGGCCGGACGCGCCGCCGGAACCAACCTCGGCCACGACGTCGGGCAGTACTACACCGCCATGAGCGGTACGTCGATGGCGACGCCGCACGTCGCGGGAGCCGCCGCCATCCTCGCGCAGCACCACCCGGACTGGACCGGCGCGCAGCTCAAGGCGGTGCTCGCCGGAACGGCCAAGCCGTCCAGGAACGTGTCGGTCACCGGACAGGGCACGGGCCGGATCGACCTCGCCGCGGCGCTCGACCCGCGAGTCCTTCCGGATCAGGCCGCGCTGTCGTTCGACGCCGACCATCTGACCAGGACGATCGCCTACCGCAACACCTCGCGCAGCACGGTTCACCTCGACCTCCGGCTCGACGTAGCCTCGCCGAGCGGAGTGAAGGCCGCCGTCTCCGTTTCGCCGAACCGGCTCACGATCAAGCCCGGCGCCGTTGGCAAGGCGGTGGTCCGGCTGGATCAGGCCAAGACCTCCGCGGGCAACTACGCCGGTGTATTGGTTGCTGGCGGCAAGATCCGTACCGCCATCGGGTTTGTTGCCGCAGGCAAGCTGCACGATCTCACCGTGAGCGGTACGGATCGGCTCGGCCGCCCCGCGCAGGCCGTCAGCGGCGTACAGCTCTGGAACACCGCCACGGGCCGCGTGCAGACGATCGCCTTCGACGAAACGGGCAGCCGTACGCTCCAGGTGCCGACCGGACGATATGCGGTGATGGCCTTTGTGATGACCCGCGACGATGCCGGCTGGGACAAGTCGATCGCCTTGATGGGCCAGCCCGACGTCTGGGTGTCGAAGTCGATGCGCCTGCACTTCGACGCGCGACAAACCGAACGCGTCTCCATCGCCACCCCGCGTCGCGCTGATCCGGAGGGATTCGTGCTGGCCTGGCATCGCGCCGTCGGCGCTCGCACGGCCTTGTCCGGATGGTCGATGAGCCCCCGGATCACGTCCGAGGTTTACGTCCAGCGGTTCGACCGGGTTCGTACGGGCGCGTTCCAGGTCACGCAGCGCTGGGATCTGGCCGAGCCGCAGCTGACCGTGGATGTGCTCGGCACCGGCGGATTCCGGCTGCTGACGCCCGACCAGTCCGGATTCGACAAGCGGTACGTCGGCAGCGAACGCCTCGCTCTCGTTGACGCCGGAGATGCCTCGGCCGCCGAACTGGCGAAGATCGACGCCAAGGGCAAGGTCGCGCTCGTTCGCTGGCGCGACTACAACGACACCATCGCCCAGGTCGAGGCCGTCGCCAAGGCCGGTGCGAAGGCCGTCTTGATGTACAAGAACGAGCCCGGCTTCTGGGGAGACGGCGGCGTCGCGCCGATCCCGGTGTACGCCTTGCGTCAGGCGGAAGGCCTCAGGTTGAAGGCCTTGCGGGGCGCGACTCTCCAGCTGACGGGAGTCGCCGAATCGACGTACCGCTATGACCTTGCCTTGAGCAACGACCGGGTGAACGGCCCATTGCGGTACGACGCCGGGCGCCTCGCGACGGCGGCGATCCGTACGGCCTTCCACCAGCACGAGGGATGGCAGGAGTTGCACGCGGAAACCCGCACGGCCTTCCTGTCCGGGATCGGCGTGGGCTTCCCGTCGAGCCGCGCGGTGATGGCACCGGTCGAGCGCACGGACTACCTGACCACGAACCGGACCGAGTGGACCGAAAAGACCTCCGCGGGAAGGTGGAGCGAGTCCGGCCACGAGTACGCCGTACCCCGGGTCTATCGCCCCTACGAGCAGGTACGCCGTACCTGGTGGGACGCGATCGCGCGCCCGGCCATCCCGGCCGTCGGTGGTGCCGAGGCGGACGGCCTGCCCGCGGCGCGGTTCGAGGACGCGATCCGGGTGGCGATCCCGCAACACGTGAACGGCGATCGCACGGTCTACGGGTGGAGCGACCAGCGCGGTGACAGTACGACGTTGGTGCTACGGCGGGACGGGCGTGAAATCGGTACGGCGAACTGGTCCGTCGCGCAGTTCGCGGTGGCCCCGTCCACCGGGTGGTACGAGCTCGACCTGGCGGTGAAGCGCGCGCCCGACACCTGGGCGACAACCTCCACCGCGACACGGACGAAGTGGCGATTCCGCTCGGGCCATTCCACCAGGGCTCGAGTGGTCCTGCCGCTGGTCCAGGTCGACTACCGGCTGCAGACCGACGCCCAGAACCGGGTCCCGGCCAAGGGTGGCACGCGTCTCGACGTACGCGCCTCCTACCAGCCGGGCGCCACCGGGCCAGGCCTGTTCCGCACGGTGGTGGAGGTTTCCCACGACGGCGGTAAGACGTGGACCAAGGTGATCGGCTCGCGCCTCCCGGCCGCCCCGGCCAACGCCAAGGCCGCCGACCTCCGCGTCACCGCCACCGACCTCCTCGGCAACTCCGTCACCCAGCACATCACCCGGGCCTACCACCTCTCCTGATCCCCGCGACACGCCTGGTAACCCGCTCAGCGGGCCCCGTGGCCAGGCGTGTCGCGGTACACCCAGAATGCCGTCATGGATGAGCAGCAGCGTGGAGCGGATGTTGAGGTGGCGATCGCGGCGGTCGAGGCCGGGAGCGCGGTCGTACGGGCGAAGTACGGCACGTCGATCGGGCGGCACGCGAAGTCGGCGACGGACTTCGCGACGGACGCGGATCTCGAAGCGGAGCAGGCGATCCTGGCCGTAATCCGCGAGGCCCGGCCGACGGATGCGTTTGTTGGTGAGGAGTACGGCGCCCAGGGTGATGCGGATTCGCGGAGGCGCTGGCTGGTGGATCCGCTGTGCGGCACGCTCAACTTCGCGGCCCAGACTCCACTCTTCTCGGTCAACGTGGCTCTGCAGTCCGAGGGCGAGACCGTCGCTGCCGCGATGGCCGATCCGGTTTCCGGCGAGATCTTCTGGACGGATGGCCAGAGCAGGGGAGTACGGCGCGAGGGCACGAATTACCCGATGACGGCGTCGGCGGAGTCGCGTCTGGTGGACGTCAACCTGGACCCGATCAGGGATGGCGAGTTCCTCGGTACGCGGTTGCTGGCTGATGCCGAGCTCCGGGCCGCCTTCGCGCTGCGCGTCCTATCGACGACGCTGCCGGTTGCTTGGGTGGCGGCGGGCCGGCGGGCGGCGTACGTGACCGATGGCAATCTCCGCGACAGCGTGCACTTCACGGCGGGTCTCGCGCTCTGCGCCGCGGCGGGCTGTGTTGTCACGGATCTGCGCGGTCGCCCGTTGCACACCGGGCTCGGCGTCATCGCCGCCGCCGACGCCGAAACCCACGCGACCCTGCTCAAGATCGTCGCCCGCCACCTCCCCAGTGACACGGCCACAAGAGTCCGATGAACGGCGACACGCCTGGTCACAAGCGTCCGATGAACGGCGACATGCCTGGTCACGAGGGTCCGATGACACGCCGGGGGAGGGCTGCAAAGTAAAGAGAATGGGCGACGCCACGAAGCTGGGGGGAGGTGCTCCGTGGCGTCGCCAGAGGCGCGCCAACTGGGAGGGGTGGGGGCAGGCGCGCCAGTACAAGGGGTCAGTTCCCGAGGATTCCTCCGCCGAGAACGCCCAGGAGGCCGAGCAGCGAGAGCAGGTTGCGAATGGCCTGGTCGACGGCTTTGGTGCCGCCGGTCTGGAAGGCCGTCACGCACTTCTGCAACTGCTCTTGGGTCGGGTTCTTGATGGTGACCTTGGCCATCTCGGCCTGGCAGTAGTTGGCGGCGTTGGTCACTTCGGCCACCGTGCTGCCGACCGTACCGACGATGGTGCCGGCGGCGGTCTGGATCACCGCGGCGCCGGGAATCGTCGGCGGCTTCGGTGTGACCTGCGGTGTGGTGGGCCGCTTGGTCGGGGAGGTCGTTGTCGGCCGGGGAGTCGTCGGCTTCGGCGTCGGCGTCGCACTGCTCGTCGGCCGGGTCGAGGGCTTGGTGATGGTGCGGGTCGGCGTGGTGGTGGGCCGGGTCGACGGCGGCTTGGTGCCGGTCGTGATCACCGGCGGGGTCGGACTGACGATCGCCTTGTCCCACTGCTCGACCGGCGGATCGATGTCGACCCGGTCGAGCTCGTCACCGGCGCGATCCACGCCGTCGCCCTCGCGGGTGCTGTTGTCCACCGCGACCCAGCTGCCACCGGCATACGCCTTGGCGATGCTGATGACGAGGTCGACGTAGGCCTGGGAGTGGTTGTAGCGCAGCAGGGCGGCGTTGAGATCGCCCGCCTTGGTCAGGGTGACCTTGCCCGAGCAGAGGTAGACCGCGGTCGACATGGCCGCGTCGTCGATGTCCTGCGGGTTCTTCGTGCCGTCGCCGTCGCCGTCGACACCCATCAGCTTCCAGGTGCCGGGAATGAACTGCATCGGGCCGACCGCGCGATCGAACAGCTGGTCGCCGTCGAGCCGGCCGCCGTCGGTGTCGGTGATCCGGGCCGTGCTCATCCCGTCCAGGCGGGGACCGAAGATGCCGGGCACCGCGAGGCCCTGACCGTTCAGCGCGTTACCGCCGTGGCGGCCGTGGTTGGACTCGACGCGGCCGATCGCGGCCACCAGGGTCCACGGGAGCTGGCAAGAGGCGTCCGCGGTCGACATCACCTGCTGGGCGCGGGAGTAGGCCTTCAGTGCGGCCTGGGGGATTCCGTTGCGGGACAGGCCGGAGACGACCTGCGTCGGCTGCTCGTTCGGGTCGACGCCGTTGCCGATACCGCCGGGGATCGGATAGTTCGCCGGATCCGCGAAGGGCTTCGCCGGTACGACCACTGGCTCGCCGTGGCCGCCGGACTGCAGCGAGGCACTGGCGATGGCTGGGTCGTCGGTTGCCGACACGGTGAAGGCGCTCGCGAACAGAGCGAGCGGAATGAGCGGTGCCACCTGCGCCCAGTTTCTGGTCGTGGCGCGGCTGGTGCCCTTCGCCATCGAGAATCCCTCCGTGGTTCGCCGGCCACGTGGCCCGGCTGCGGACACTTGATGAGCGTCGTATCTGCACTAACGGCCGACCTCGGCAGGGGTTACGCCGACGGCATCAGGGCGATACACACGATCACCGGTTTCCATACTGGCGCGTAACAACGGCGCTGGGAAGACCGAATCGGTTCCCCGCCCACCGGGCGCACTGGTCTGTCGGGGAGAATGGCGCCCGTGTCTGACGAACGTGCACGCCCGCATCGGTCCGAAGAGTTGTTCGCCCGCGCCTCAGCGGTCACGCCAGGCGGGGTGAACTCCCCGGTCCGCGCCTTCCGCGCGGTCGGCGGCACTCCCAGGTTCATGACCCAGGGTGACGGATCTCACATTACCGACGCGGACGGTAATCGCTACGTCGACCTCGTCGCGTCCTGGGGCCCGATGCTGCTCGGCCACGCGCATCCCGAGGTGATCGCGGCCGTGCAGGCGGCGGTCAGCCGCGGTACGTCGTACGGCACGCCTACCGAGCCCGAGGTCGAGCTGGCCGAGGAGATCGTCGCGCGGACGCCGGTCGACAAGGTGCGCCTGGTCTCGTCCGGTACCGAGGCCACGATGTCGGCCTTGCGGCTGGCCCGCGGCGTTACCGGCCGGGCCAAGATCATCAAGTTCGCCGGCTGCTACCACGGCCACGTGGACGCGCTCCTGGCGCAGGCGGGCTCGGGTGTTGTCACCCTGGGGCTGCCCGGAACGCCCGGCGTGACCGCGGCCACCACCGCGGACACGATCGTCCTGCCGTACAACGATCCCGCCGCGGTGACCGAGGCGTTCGCGACGTACGGCGACCAGATCGCGGCCGTGATCACCGAAGCGTCGCCCGGCAACATGGGCGTCGTACCGCCGCTCGACAACTTCAACGGCTTCCTGGCCGACACCTGCCGGGCGAACGGCGCGCTGTTCATCTCCGACGAGGTGATGACCGGCTTCCGCATCACCCGCTCGGGCTACTACGGCATCGACGGCGTCGTTCCGGACCTGATGACGTTCGGCAAGGTGATGGGCGGCGGCTTCCCGGCCGCGGCGTTCGGCGGCCGGGCCGACCTGATGGCGCACCTGGCCCCGGAGGGCTCGGTCTACCAGGCGGGCACTCTGTCCGGGAACCCGGTCGCGACGACGGCTGGTCTGACCACGCTGCGGCTTGCCACCGACGAGGTCTACGCCAAACTGGACGAGACCTCGCTCACGTTGCAGCGGATGGTCGCGACGGCGCTGGAGAAGGAGGGTGTGCCGTACCTCATTCAGGCCGCCGGGAACCTCTTCAGCGTCTTCTTCGTGGACAACACGACGAACGAAGCGACGATCAGGGACTTCGCCGGGGCCAATGCCCAGGTGCTGCCCCGATTCGCTGCCTTCTTCCATGCGATGCTGGACGCCGGCGTCTACCTGCCGCCGAGCGCCTACGAGGCGTGGTTCGTGAGCGCGGCGCTGGACGACGACGCGCTGGCCGAGATCGAGGCCGCCCTGCCCGGGGCAGCCCGCGCGGCCGCGGCCGTAGAGAACTAGAAGGGATCCACAGCGGTGACCGAAACGACGGTCGTGCACCTGATGCGTCACGGCGAGGTGCACAACCCGCACGGCGTGCTCTATGGCCGGATCCCCGACTACCACCTGTCCGAGCTGGGCCGGAAGATGGCCGAGCGGGTCGCCGAGCACGTGGCCGGCCGCGACATCGTGCATCTGGTCACCTCGCCGCTGGAGCGGGCCCAGGAGACGATGGAGCCGATCGCGAAGACGTTCGGGCTGACGCCGGACATCGACGAGCGGGTGATCGAGGCGGCCAACCTGTTCGAGGGCAAGAAGTTCGGCGTCGGCGACGGGGCGTTGCGCCAGCCGAGTGCCTGGTGGCTGCTGCGCAACCCGTGGAAGCCGTCCTGGGGCGAGCCGTACGTGCAGCTCGTCCGCCGGATGCGCGACGCGATCGAGACCGCGCGCGAGAAGGCCGCCGGGCACGAGGCGCTGATCGTGTCGCACCAGCTGCCGATCTGGGTCGTGCGCAGCGCGGTCGAGGGCCGCCGGATGCTGCACGATCCGCGCAAACGGCAGTGCAGCCTGGCCAGCCTGACCTCGTTCACCTTCCACGGCGACTCGATCGTCTCGGTGGGATACGCCGAACCGGCCAAGGACCTGCTGCCGGTCAAGGACGCGAAGAAGTTCACCGGGGGAGCCTGATCGTGCGCCGCACCGCCCTGCTCGTTGTTGCTCTGCTGCTCGCCCTGACCGCCTGCGATAGCGGCGCGGACGCCAATCGCGATCGGCAGGGCCAGACCGGGTTCGTCTCGGGCAGCGGTGTGGTGTCGGTGCTGTCGCCGCGAAAGCCCGTGCCGGAACTGACCGGGCAGACGCTCGACGGCAAAAAGCTGACGCTGTCCGACTACCGCGGCAAGGTCGTCGTACTGAACGTCTGGGGTTCGTGGTGCAAGCCGTGCCGGCGCGAGGCCCCGCTGCTCAACGAGGCCTCGAAGAAGCTGGGCGACTCGGTCGCCTTCGTGGGCATCAACACCCGCGACAAGAACCCGGTACCGGCGCGGAAGTTCGTGCAGGCCTACGGCATCACGTTCCCGAGCGTGTACGACTCCGACGGCAAGCTGCTGCTGCGGTTCCGCGGACTGATCTCGCCGAACTCGATTCCCACCACCTTGGTGATCGATGCCGAGGGCAAGGTCGCGGTCCGGGTGCTGGGCGAGATCAGCGTGGCCAGCCTGATGGACATGGTCGAAAAGGCCCGCACCAGTGGGTGATTGGTTCGCCGACTCCGTACTGAGCGGTTCGATGTTGCTGGCACTGCCGATCGCGATGCTGGCCGGCCTGGTGTCGTTCTTCTCGCCGTGCGTGGTGCCGTTGCTGCCGGGCTATCTGTCGTACGTTACGGGGCTGTCCGCCGCCGAGCTGGACACCGGCCGCCGCAGCCGCATGCTGGCGGGCTCGAGCCTGTTCGTGCTCGGGTTCTCGGCCGTCTTCATTCTGACCGGGGTCGTTTTCGGCGTGGTCGGCGACGCATTGATCGACCATCGCACGGTCATCACCCGCGTCCTCGGTGGCGTCACGATCGTGCTCGGTCTGGTCTTCCTGGGCTTGTTCGGGATCTTCCAGCGCGACGTCCGGGTGCACAAGGTGCCGGGTGTCGGGATCGCGGCCGCGCCCTTGCTGGGTGTGCTTTTCGGCTTCGGCTGGACCCCTTGTATGGGCCCGACCCTGGGCGCCGTACTCACCTTGTCCCTGACCGAGGGCAGCAGCACGCGCGGCGCGGTACTCGCGCTGGTGTTCAGCCTGGGCCTCGGTATTCCCTTCATCGTCGCGGCGCTGGCCTTCCGCCGCATGCTCGGCGCGATCGCCTGGGTCCGGCGGCACCAAGTCTGGGTGATGCGGGCCGGCGGGCTGATGCTCGTTGCCGTCGGCATCTTGCTGGTGACCGGCGTATGGGATTCCATCACCGGTGACCTCCAGGTCTGGGTCAGCAACTTCGGAACGGCGGTCTGACCTTGACTGATTTGAAGACTTCTCCGCCGCCCGAGGTCGAGGGCGCGCCCGCGATCGGCGCGCTCGGCATGGCCCGCTGGGCGTGGCGGCAGCTCACGTCGATGAAGACGGCGCTGATCCTGTTGTTCCTGCTGGCGCTTGGCGCAGTGCCGGGTTCACTCATTCCGCAGGTGGGCATCGACCCGCTCAAGGTGTCGGACTTCTACGAGGCGCATCCCTCGCTCGCGCCCTGGTACGACAAGCTCGGGTTGTTCGATGTCTACAAGTCGGCCTGGTTCTCGGCGATCTACCTGCTGCTGTTCATCTCGCTGATCGGGTGCGTGGTCCCGCGGCTTTCCGTTTACCTGAAGGCGTTGAAGGGCCGGCCGCCGAAGCCGCCGCGCAACTTGAACCGCCTGCAGGGGTACCAGCAGGTCGAGGTGGCCGGGTCCGCGCCGGAGGTGCTCGAGGCCGCTGCCGCCGCGCTGAAGTCGCGCCGCTTCCGGGTCGAGCGGTACGACGGTGCCGTCTCGGGCGAGCGTGGTTACCTGCGCGAGGCGGGCAACCTGGTCTTCCACTTCTCGCTCATCGCAGTGCTAATCGGGGTGGCCTGGGGATCGCTGTTCGGGTACCGCGGCACTGTGCTGGTTGTGGTCGGCGACAGCTTCGCCAACTCCATCGCGCAGTACGACGACTTCGTACCGGGCCGGGCCTTCAACTCCGATGACCTGCCGCCGTTCACGGTGCAGGTCAACGACTTCCGGGCGAAGTTCGAGACCTCCGGGCCGCAGCGAGGCGCCGCGCGTGAGTTCAACGCTCCGGTCACCTACCAGGCGACGCCGGACTCGCCGGAGAAGTCGTACGACCTGCGCGTGAACCATCCGCTCAAGATCGACGGCACCAGCGTTCACCTGATCGGCCACGGTTACGCCCCGCGCGTGACGGTTCGCGACGGCTTGGGCGAAGAGGCCTTCGCCGGGCCGTCGCCGTTCCTGCCACAGGACGGCAACTTCTCGTCGTTCGGCGTGGTCAAGGCCCCGGACGCGCGACCGTACCAGCTCGGTTTCGAGGGGTACTTCCTGCCCACCGCGGTGATCGACCAGCGCGGCCCGATCTCGGTGTTCCCCGACGACCTCAACCCGGCGCTGGTGCTCACGGCGTACTACGGACGGCCCGCGGTCGAGGACGGGCGGCCCGAGTCGGTCTACCAGCTGGACAAGTCGAAGCTGACCCAGTTCGACGACGGCAAGGGTGACAAGCTGCGGTTCCAGCTCAAGCCGGGCGAGAGCATCGCCTTGCCGGACAAGCAGGGCTCGATCACCTTCGAGTCGTACAGCCGCTGGGTGAAACTGCAGGTCAGCCACACCCCCGGGCTCAACCTGGCGCTGGCCGGCATCCTGCTCGCGATCGCCGGACTGATGGCCTCGCTGTTCATTCACCCCCGCCGGACCTGGATTCGGGTGCTGGAGACCGACGGGCGTACCGTGGTCGAGGTCGCCGGTCTGGACCGCGGGCCCGAGCGTGGGCTCGGCGACGAGATCGACGCGATCGCCAAGGCCCTGCGGCCGGTCACCCCCGACGCAGCCGCACCCGCTCCACCAGCTCCATCGCCGTCTCAGCCCGTCAGCCCGGATCCGAACAAGCAGGAGAAGCCATGAACGCGGAGACCCTCGCGAACGTCTCCAACCTGGTCATCCCGACGGCCACGGTCGTCTACGCGTTGGCCCTGGTGTCGCACACGATCGAATGGGCCGGCAGCCGTACGGTCCAGCCCGCAGCGGAGACGAAGGACCTGGTCTCTGTTGGTACGACGGCCTCCTCGGGGTACGTCTCGGGTGCGGGAATCGGAGCGGGCTCGGGTGACTCGCGCGGCTCGGTGGGTTCCAGTGGCTCCAGCGCGGTCAAGGCCAGCGGCGAGCTTGGCCCGAAGGCGGCGGCCGCTAGCCGGATCGGGCTGCTCCTGACGTTCCTGGCGTTCCTGCTGCATTTCACGGGCGTACTGACGCGTGGACTGGCTGCGGAGCGTGCCCCCTGGGGCAACATGTACGAGTTCGCCATCACGTCGTCCCTGGCCGTCGCCATCGTGTACCTGGCTCTGGTCCGGCGCTACCGGCTGCAGTGGCTCGGACTCGGCGTCACCCTGATCATCGGCTCGGTACTCGGTCTGGCGGTGCTGGCCCTCTACACCCCGGCAGGCCCGCTCGTACCGGCCCTGCACTCGTACTGGCTCGTCATCCACGTATCGGCAGCCGCGATGTCCGGAGGCGCCTTCACGATCGGTGCGGTGGCATCCGTGCTGTACCTGCTCAAGGCCCGTGCCGAGCGCAAGGCGGTTGACGGCGTTCAGATGTCCGGGGCGATGCGCCGGCTGCCTGGGTCGGACGCGATCGACGGTGTGGCCTACAAGGTGCTGGCGTTCTCGTTCCCGCTGTGGACCTTCGGCGTACTGGTGGCCGGCCCGATCTGGGCGGAGTACGCCTGGGGCCGCTACTGGGGCTGGGACCCCAAGGAGGTCTGGTCGCTGGTGACCTGGGTCGTCTACGCGGCCTACCTGCACGCGCGCGCGACCGCCGGCTGGCGTGGCCGCCGGGCCGCGATCATCGCGATCGTCGGCTGGTTCGTTTTCATCTTCAACTTCGTCGGCGTGAACCTGCTCGTTTCGGGTCTGCACTCCTACGCCGGGATCTGAGCTCATGAAGAACTTCGTCATCTACACCGCGCTCCGCGCCCTGCTCTTCGCCGCCGCCTTCGGTGTGCTCTGGCTGATCCTGCGCAACGCGCTCGGCCTGTTCCCGATCCTGCTGCTGGCCCTGCTGATCACCTCGATCGCCTCGATCTTCGTGCTCCGCGCCCAGCGCGAACGGCTCGCCAGCACGATCGAGCAGAAGGCCACCCGCATCTCCACCCGGATCGAGGAATCCCGCCGCGCCGAAGACTGACGCCGGCCACCCGGCATACGTATCGCCCTGATCCGCCCGCGCGACTTCCGTCGTACGGGCGGATCTTTGCGTTGCCCAGAGGTGACGCGGGGGAGAAGTTCGGGAAAATCCCGTGACTGCGGGTGAGTGCTTGTGATTCGATTCACTTGGCAGCTTTGGAAAACCGTTTGCGGTTGGGCGGAGGCGGCTCGTACTGTGTCTACATAGTACGAAACAGTTTCGTTCTATTGCGATCGGTCGGTCACAAAGCGTCACCATCACCGCCGGAGTCGCACCCGGCGAAAGTGGCAGCACAAAGGGAGCCATGAGTAACAGCGAGTCCGGCAACGCCACCCGCCAGCGGCCGAGGGTCGAAGGCGATCGTGAGGAGGAGATCCTCCAGGCGACGGTGATGGTGCTGGCCGAGCTCGGCTACGACCGGCTCACGATGGACGCGGTGGCGAGTGCGGCGAAGGCCAGCAAGGCGACGCTGTACCGGCGCTGGTCGACCAAGGCCGAGCTGGTCGTGGACGCGATCAGCCGGGCGAAGGACTGCCAGCCCACCTCGGCCGACACCGGTTCGCTGCGTGGTGACCTGCTGGAGATGTCTTGCGGTGATGGGGGATTCACCGACGAGATGCCGATGTCGGTGATGGCCGGGCTGATGACGGCGCTGCACCGCGACGACGACCTGCAGGCGGCGTTCCACAAGATCTTCCTGACACCACGCATCAGCGCGGTGAACGAGGTCTACACCCGGGCGATGGACCGCGGCGAGATCGCGGCCGGCGTGGATGTCGAACTGCTCTGCCAGGCATTGCCCGCGCTGATGATCTACAACGCGTTCGTGCTGGGCAATCAGCCGGACGACTCGATGATCCGGCGCGTGATCGACAACTTGATTTTGCCCGCGACGCGGGGGTCGCGGGAGTCCTGAGCCGGCTGAGGGGCCGGCAGGCGAGACCAAACCATTCAGTACGTAAGTGAGGGGAACTATCAGCATGTCGGACAACACCGCCACGGCTCCAGTGCCGGAGCGGCCCGGGGTGGCGGACGGCGCCGGTACCGGCACCGGTCCGCGCCACCTCGGTATCGCACTCGCGCTGATCAGCATGGCGCAGCTGATGGTCGTGCTGGATGGCACGATCGTGAACATCGCCCTGCCGCACCTGCAGCGTGAACTCGAGATCACCAACGCCACCCTGCCCTGGGTCGTGAACGCGTACGCCCTCGCCTTCGGCGGTCTGCTGCTGCTCGGCGGCCGGATCGGTGACATCATCGGACGCCGCAAGGTGTTCATGTTCGGCGTCGTGCTGTTCGGCGCGGCATCCTTCATCGGAGGTATCGCGCAGGGCGAGGGCATCTTGCTGCTGAGCCGCATCCTGCAGGGTGTCGGTGCCGCCGCCGCCGCGCCGAACGCGCTGGCCCTGATCACCACCACCTTCCCGGCCGGCAAGGAGCGCAACCGCGCGATGGCCGTGTACGCCGCGATGTCCGGCGCGGGTGCCGCCGTCGGCCTGATCCTCGGTGGCGCGCTGACCGAGGCGAGCTGGCGCTGGACCTTCTTCATCAACACCCCGATCGGCCTGATCGTGGCGGTGCTCGCCGTTCGCTATCTGGTCGAGTCGCCGCGCCAGACCGGCAAGTTCGATGTGCCGGGCGCGCTGTTCGGCACGCTGGGTCTGACCTCGCTGGTGTACGGCCTGACGCACGCCGCCGAGGACGGCTGGAGCGACTTCTGGACCCTGTTCTTCATCGGTGCCGGTGTTGCGATGCTCGCGATCTTCCTGGTGATCGAGGCCAACTCGCGGCACGCGCTGATGCCGTTCCGGATCCTGGCCCACCGCACCCGGGGCGTCAGCTTCTTCGTGATGCTGGTCGTCGGCGCGGCGATGTTCTCGATGTTCTACTTCCTGGGCATCTACATCCAGGCGATCCTGGGGTACAGCCCCCTCAAGACCGGGTTCGCGTTCCTGCCGTTCAGCGTCGGCATCGTGTTCGCCGCGCAGGTCGGTTCGGTGCTGATCGCCCGGATGGACCCGCGCTGGATCGCCGGTTTCGGTGCCGGGCTCGCCGCGATCGGTATGTTCGGCTTCAGCCAGCTCGAGGTCGGCTCGAGCTACGCGACCCACCTGCTGCCGTTCATCCTGCTGCTCTCGATGGGTATGGGCTTCATCTTCGTACCGCTCACGCTCACCGCCGTACATGGGGTGGCGAACGAGGACCAGGGCGTCGGCTCGGCCGTACTGAACACGGTCCAGCAGATCGGTGGCGCCATCGGCCTGGCCCTGCTCGGCACGGTCTCCACCAATGCCATCAACAGCAAGTCGGCCGAACTCGGCCCTGAGCTGCAGAAGGCCGCTGCGAACGGTGCCACGCCGGAGCAGTTGGAGGCACTGAAGATGCAGCTCGGCGGCATCGCCACGACGTACGGATTCACCCGGGCGTTCCTGGTGTCGGCGGCGATCATGCTGTCGGCCGCCGCGGTCACCCTGTTCGGTCTGTCGGTCCGGCACAAGGAGCTCGCCGGCGACGGCAAGCCCGCCGTGCACGTGGGCTGATCCCAAAGAACTTCCTCCGGGCGGGAGGAAGAAATAAGCGGGACCCGATCTGGGGGCAGATCGGGTCCCGCTGCACGTTCCGGCCTCCCCTTTGCCGCTAGTGGACGCGTGCACACGCGTCAACTCGCGGGAGGGAAAGGGGCTCACGCCTACCACTGTGGACAGGTTGTGGGAGCCGAGCACCCGCAATCGTGTCCTCGCACGGGTGATAACACCTGCGAGGACACGATCACCCCTGCTAGGACACGACTTCCCCTGCGAGGACACGATGGACTGCCGTCGGTGGGGACGTGCCCTTGGCTGCGGAGCATCGCGCCGCACGATGAGCCTGATGGAAGCGCTTGGTGAGTCCACTGGACGTTTCTTCGGTCCTGAAAATGTCGAGCGGACTCACCAAAAAGAACCTGCCGTCGGCACCAGACCAGCCCGGCAGCGGTGTGCACACGCGGCCACTCGCACAAGCCACTCGGCCGCCCGCACACCCGCCCACCGCGCGGCTTTCCCGGACCTGCCTGGCAGGCTTCAATGCGGCCTACCCGGTTTCAGCTCCGCTACCGGCTTTCCGGGGGCCCGCTACCGGGTCTTGGACCGGCTACCCGGCTGCAACCGGGTAGCGGCACCACAATCCGCCAGCCCCCACGCGCGCTGACGCGACCACTCGCGGACCGCCCCAAAACGAACCACAGTGATACGAAGTCCGCTGCCACCCCACCAACTTTCAGTCCGGAACGGGCCGCACGCCAGAGTGGTGCATGACTCGCGGGAGAAGGGGTTAGCCGCGTGGGGGTGTGAACTTGGAGGAGACCCAGTCCTTGACGCCGCCGAGGCCTTCGTTGAGGTCGCGGACGAGCTTCATCAGCGGATCCTGCGAGCGGTTGAAGGCGTCGCTGTAGGACTTGGCCGCGTTCTTCGCCTCCTGGGACATCGAGGCGTTCTTGTCGTCCTGGCGCTTGGGGTAGTTGCCGGACACGATGGCCGTGTACTCGCCTTCGTCCACCCAGCGGCGCAGTTCGTGCGCGCGGATCACGGCGAGCGGGTGGGTCTGGGCCTCGAGTAGTAGCAGCTTGAGCACGCTGTCGCGCAGATCGCCCGAGCTCTCGTACTCCGTGCCCTGGGCCAGGAACGCGGTCGTGTCGAGCTCTTCGAGCTGCCCGCCGCTGGCCAGCTTCATCTGCACCCGCAGCGCCACGGCCGGGTCCTGTACGGCGAGGAGGCCGGCGCGGTCGCCCGAGAGTTCGGCCTTGCGGGACCACTCGTGCAGGGCGGCGATGATCGCGCGAATACCGAGTGCACCGATCGGCATCCAGTTCACGGCGCCGGTCAAACGCATCAGCCAGAGCAGCAGCGTCTGGTAGAGCGCATGCCCGCTCTGCGCGTGACCGAGTTCGTGCGCGAGGACGAAGCGCAGTTCTTCCTCGTCCAGGCCTTTGATCAGGGCGCTGTTGACCACGATGAACGGCTTGTCCATGCCGATCGTGACCGCGTTCCACAGCGGGCTGTTGGTGACGTACAGCTCGGGCAGTTCGCGCACGTCGAGCGTCGTACCGGCCTCGGTGTAGAGGGTGTGGACGCGCGGGAACTGCCGCTCGTCCACCCGGATCGCCGAGCCGAGGAACTGCAGCCGGAAGGCCCGTTCGTTGACCAGGCCGGACAGCTTACGCAGGACGTAATCGAAGCCCTTCAGCTGGCGCAGCGCGACCAGGGCACCCCGGTCGGCGGGATGTTCCCAGGCGCGGGAGCTGATATCGGTCAGCGTCACCCGGGGCCGGGTCGGGCGCTCGGCGTTCTCGGTCATCTGGGTCGTCCCCCTCGAGTCGGTACCGGCACCCTAAGCGGCGGACGGTTCACGGTGGTCGTTCAGCCCAGTAGACCGTCGCGGCTAGAACTCGGCACTGGCGGCGCCCAGGCGGGCACCTCGCGGCGTTGGAGGAAAAGCCACGATGGAAAAACATCGAGGCTTCCCCTCCGCCTTGCGATGCACCCACCTGGACACCGCCAGCACTCGAGTTCTAGCCACGACGGTCTACTAGGACCTGCGACAACCGGCGATCGGCACTAGCCTGACCCCATGAGTGAGGTATTCGAACGGGGGCAGGCGGCGGCTCGATGCCGGGAGGTGGACCGCCGGAACGAGGCGGACCGGGCTTGGGTATCGGAGGCCATCCGGCGGGTCGAGGCGGACGCCAACCGCAGTGCGGACACGCACCTGCACGTCTTCCCGATGCCACCGGCCATGGGGGTCGACCTGTATCTGAAGGACGAGTCGGTGCATCCCACCGGCTCACTGAAGCACCGGCTGGCCCGGTCGCTGTTCCTGTACGCCTTGTGCAACGGCTGGATCCGCGAGGGCACCACGGTGATCGAGGCGTCGAGCGGGTCGACGGCGGTCAGCGAGGCGTACTTCGCCCGGTTGCTGGACCTGCCGTTCATCGCGGTGATGCCCGCCTCGACCAGCAAGGAGAAGGTCGAGCTGATCGAGTTTCACGGTGGCCGGTGCCACTTCGTGGAGCGGTCCGGGCAGATCTACGGCGAGGCCAAGCGGCTGGCCGAGGAGACCGGCGGCCACTACATGGACCAGTTCACGTACGCCGAGCGGGCCACCGACTGGCGCGGTAACAACAACATCGCCGAGTCGATCTTCGAGCAGCTGAGCCTGGAACGGCACCCGGTCCCCGCGTGGATCGTGGTCGGCGCCGGCACCGGTGGTACGTCGGCCACCATCGGGCGCTACGTGCGCTACCAGCGGCACAGTACGAACGTGGCCGTGGTGGACCCGGAGAACTCCGCCTTCTTCCCGGCCTTCGAGCACGGTGATCCCGACTTCGCGACCGGTCGGCCCTCCCAGATCGAGGGCATCGGCCGCCCCCGGGTGGAACCGTCGTTCGTGCTCGGCGTGGTCGACCGGATGATCACCGTGCCGGACGCCGCCTCGATCGCCGCGATGCGCTACTGCTCCCGGGTGACCGGCCGGCATGTCGGCGGCTCGACCGGTACGAACATCTGGGGAGCCCTGCGCCTCGCGGCCGAAATGCGCCGCACGGGCGCCTCCGGCAGCATCGTCACCCTGCTCTGCGACGGCGGCGAGCGCTACGCCGACAGCTACTACGACGACGGCTGGCTCCGCTCCCGCGGCATCGACATCGCCCCCTACCTCGACACCCTCGAACGCTTCTCCGTCTCCGGCCGCTGGCGCGAACCGATGGTCTGAGCCACCTCGACTTCTTGCGGTGGTCTTTGCGACGAGTGGACGCATTTGCCGCTGCGAGGCCGCCTGCACCTGACAGGGAGCGGACGAGCGGCACAACGCGTCCACTCGTCGCAAAGACAACGCCGGATGTGAGCCGCCCCGGCGTGTCTGGAGACTTCATTCGTTGGAAGGATGAAGTCCATGTCAC
>NZ_JBHLTC010000051.1:0-1708 GCF_042434725.1 Kribbella deserti
GAAGCGGTACGCGACCACCGAGTCGCAGATCCGGATCGCGTGGAACGGGATCAAGGACGCAGCGATCGAGGCCGGGTCGGCGATGCTGCCCGTGATCCGGGACACCGCCGAGCACGTCGCTGATCTGGCGAAGTGGTTCGGTGACCTGCCCGAGCCGGTGAAGAACACCGCGGTGGCGTTGACCGCGATCGTTGCTGCCGGTGGCCTGGTGGTCGGTATGGCCGCGAAGATGGTGGTCAGCATCGCCGAGCTACGTGCGGCGCAGACGGCTTTGGCTGCGTCGTCCACGCGCGCCGGGGCTGCGTTGACGTTCATGTCACGGGCGGGGCTGGTCGGTGGCGGTATCGCCGCTTTGGCGATCGGGTTCGACATCCTTGGCTCGAAGGTCAAGGACATGGCGAACGCCACCCACGCGGTGGATATGTCGAAGCTGACGGGCGACATGCTGCGCCTCGGCGAGACCGGCAAGTCCACCGGCGAGCTTCTGAAGAACTTCGGCGACAACTTCAGCGGCGTCGGCGACGACGGCCGATCCCTGGCAGGTGTCCTCACCCAGGTCGCGACCACCAGCGACGGCGCCCTGACCAAGCTGGGTGGCGCGTTCGCCCGGTTCGGTGTCGAAGCCGGCCCGGCGCGCGGCCTGGCTGAGGCAAAGGCCCGCGTCGAGGAGATGGACAACGCGCTGGCCGATCTGGTGGCTGGCGGCAACGCCGAGTCCGCGGCGAAGGCGTTCGACTTCCTGGCCCAGACCGCCGCGACGCAGGGCGTGACCCTGGACCAGTTGAAGGCGAAGTTCCCCGAGTATTCGTCGGCGCTGAACTCCGCGGCCGTCGATGCTCAGGCTGCCGGCGCGGCTGCGACAGATGCTGGCGGCGCAGCGAAGACCCTCGCGGGTGGCCTGGACGCAGCCAGTGATTCGGCTGAGAAGGCCCAGGAGCATCTCGACGGGTACATCAAGACCCTGCTCGGCATGCCCGGGCTGATGCTGTCGGTGCGGGACGCGCAGCGCGGTGTCCAGGCCGCGATCGATGACGCCACGGACGCGATCGCGGACAACGGACGCACCCTCGACATCAACACCCCGAAGGGCCGCGCGAACCAGGCAGCGCTCGACGCCATCGCAGCGTCAGCCAACCAACTGTCCGAGCAGTACCTCCGCACCGGCGCCTCCCAGGCCAAGATGACCTCCGCGGTATCTGGTGCCCGCAAGTCGTTCATCGACCTCGCGGTGAAGATGGGGCTGCCGCGGGTCGAGGCGGCGAAGCTCGCGGCGCAGCTGATCGCGATCCCGTCCAAGGTCGACAGCAAGGTCACCAACAACGCCGACCAGGCGAGGGCGAAGGCCAAGTCGTACAACGAGATGCTGCTCGGCATCCGGCCCAAGGTGAACACGCCCTTCACGAACAACGCGGCAGGCAAGCCGCGACAGGACGCGCAGACGTACAACCAGCTTCTGCTCGGTGTCCGCCCGAAGGTGCACACCCCGATCACCAACACCGCGCCCGAGGCGCGCGCGAAGGCCGAGGCGTACGCCCGCGCCCTAGGCCTGCTGCCCGAGTCGGAGTCGACCAGCATCTCCGCCCCCGGTGCGGAATCAGCCGCGTCGAGCGTCCGCGGGCTGGTCAACCAGATCGCCGGGCTGCCGTCGAGCAAAACCGTCACCATCACGTACTGGCAGCGGGTCCTCGGCATCAAACCCGACACCAGC
>NZ_JBHLTC010000052.1:0-39036 GCF_042434725.1 Kribbella deserti
CGTCACACCCTGCTCCTCACCCAATCGCCAACTGACTCACAACCAGCCTGGCGAAGAGGGGCTGGGCGTCACGGCCGGCACAGCAGCAGTGGAGTCGAGTAAAGAATCTTTGACATCGTGTCTAGTGTGCTTTACCTTCGAGATGTCAAAGTTCTTTTACATGGGAGCCGGGATGGCACACGAAGAGAAGCGCGCGTGGATCATGGCGATCGTCACGCTGATCGGGTACGGGGCGTATCTGATCGTCGTACTGGGACGCGCCGGCGACGGGCCGCTGGCCGGCGTGGCGTATGTCGCGCCGCTGCTGTGGAGCGTCGGTGGGGCCATCGTGGCCGCGATCGTGCTCAGCATCGCGGCCGATCTGGCCAGTGGCGGCAAGCCGGGTCAGAAGGACCAGCGGGACCGCGAGATCGGCCGCTTCGGGGAGTACATCGGTCAGTCGTTTGTGGTGGTCGGCGCGGTGACCGTGATGGTGCTGGCGATGGCCGAGGCCGATCCGTTCTGGATCGCCAACACGATGTACCTGGCGTTTGTGCTGTCGTCACTGCTCGGCTCGGTGGCCAAGATCGTCGCCTACCGCCGGGGGTTCCAGCCGTGGTGAAACCGACCAAGGTGACGAACTCGATCCGGGCGCTGCGGTTCAGCACCGGCGAGATGACCCAGGCCGAACTGGCCGACCGGGTCGGCGTCACCCGCCAGACCATCATCGCCATCGAGCAGGGGCGGTACTCGCCTTCGCTGGAGATGGCCTTCCAGATCGCGCACGTGTTCGGCGTACCACTCGATGACGTATTCCACTATCCCGACAGCGCAGGAGACACCTCATGAAGGCGATCGTCCAGGACACCTACGGAAGCACCACCGTGCTCGAACTGCGAGACATCCCTAAACCCACTCCCGAAGAGAATGAGGTACTACTGCGGGTTCGAGCCGCTGGTGTCGACGCAGGAGTCTGGCACTTGATGACGGGCCTGCCATACCTACTACGACTTGGGTACGGCGTACGCCGGCCGAAGCACGCCGTACGGGGTCGAGAGGTCGCGGGAAGCGTCGAAGCCGTAGGTAGCAACGTGACGCGCTTCCAACCGGGCGACGAGGTCTTCGGCACTTGCGAAGGCTCCTTCGCCCAGTATGCGGTCGCCCGGGTCGACCGGCTTTCCCTCAAGCCTGCCGCGACCACCTTCCAGCAGGCGGCTGCACTTCCGATCTCTGGCGGTACGGCGCTACAGGCGGTTCGAGACAGCGCGAAGGTCCAAGCCGGGCAGAGAGTGCTGGTGATCGGTGCGGCTGGTGGTGTCGGCACCTACGCCGTACAACTCGCTAAGGCCTTCGGAGCCCACGTAACCGGCGTATGCAGCACGAAGAAGCTAGAGCTGGTCCAGTCGATCGGAGCCGACGAGGTGATCGACTACACCCGCGACGAGCTCAAGGGTCAGTACGACGCAATCCTCGATATAGCGGGCAACCGACCGCTCAGGCAGCTACGCCGCCTCCTAACCGCCAAAGGCACACTCGTCATCATCGGCGGCGAGAACGGCGGCAAGTGGCTAGGTGGCACCGAACGCCTCCTGCGAGCCGCCCTCCTATCCCCGTTCATCGGTCAACGCCTCCTGGGCATGATCAGCTCCGAACGCGCCAAGGACTTCGACACCCTCGCCAACCTCGTAGAAAAAGGCGAAATCACCCCAGTCATCGACAGCGCCTACCCCCTGGCGGAAGCCGCCCAGGCCATCGACTACGTACAAGCCGCCAAATCCCGCGGCAAGGTCACCATCACGATCTAGTCCACCCCGGCAGGCGCACCTGCCGTACTCCCCAACGGTTCGGGGTCGGCGCTGCGCGTTGTGGATGTAGGTCGGCTAGTTGAACGGCCGGCGGTAGCGGCGGAGGCGGAGCGTGGCGGCTGCGCTGAGAAAGACCAGGACGATGACGGCCGTTGACCAGCGGCGTTGATCGCGGACCAGGTGCGGCGGGAGTTCCTCGGCGTCAGCGGCGGCGGCGCGTGCGTCGTACTTCGGGGACCACGGCGGTGAGGTTCCTGGCGCCGGGGTTGGGGACGGCGATCGCGTCGGAGTAGGCGATGGGGATGGGCTCGGCGGCAGAGGGCGCGGTGAGAGCGATGGGGACACCGGCGGGATCACCGGCGGCAGGACGGGCGGTATGACGGGTGGGCGCGCGGAACCGGTTGGGCGCGGAGTCGCGGTCCGAGGTGGCGCGGTGCTCGGTGGCGGCGTGGTGGGCCTGCGCGTCGGCCGCGTGGGTGGAACCGTCGGCACAGGCGGCGTCGTCGGCCTAGGCGTCGACGTGGGCGGCGGAGTTGGTCGCGGCGTAGCAGTCGGCCGCGGTGTCGGAGTCGGCCGCTGTGTCGGGGTCGGTCGCGGCGTCGGGGTCGGGGTTGGCCGCGGCGTCGGAGTGGGCGGTGGCGGAGGCGGCGGAGGCGGCGGGGCGGCAGCGCGGAGGCAGCCGGCGGCGTCACCACCTCGGGCAGAAGACCAGGAAGCGAGTTCCCGGGCCGACTTGGTCCGGTCCAGCCGGATCTCGAAGAACCGGCTCCGCTCTCCCCCGGCGGTGTGCACGGCGTACAACCGGCTTCCACCGATCACCACCGAGGTGTACGAATGCCGCCGCGGCAAACCCGGCAGCGACGCGATGGCCCGCAACTTGCCGCTGCGCGGATCGAGGCTCACCAGTTGCGCGGGACCGAACCCGACGGTCGTGAGGCCGTACAACAGCCCGGTCGCGGGATCGGCCGCGAAGTCGTCCACCGAGTGCACGAGAAGGCCTGGGGACAACCAAGCCACCTCGCGTACCTCGCGGAACGACCGGCTCCGCGGATCGATGTCGACCGTGAAGAGGCGATGACCGTCGCGCAGATACAGCCGCTGGCCGAGTACCGCGCCGGCGGTCGGATCGAACAACCCGTGGCCGCGCAGCGCGCCGAGATCAACGACGCGACCGCGTCGGTCGAGCGAGATCAAGTGCGGCCGATGCCGGATCTGCGCAACGCCGTACGACAGGTCCTGATCGCGCGCGTAGCCGATCGCGTTGATCTCGAAGTCGACCGTCGCCAAGTGCGTCGCCCGCCCGCTCGGCGCCTCGATCCGCCGCAAGACCGACGTGTGATGCGCGTTCTGCACCTGCAAAATCGAGCACCCCTCCGCAGCCTCGCCACGCTCCGCTGCGGCATCACTCCGCGCCGGCGCCAGCCACGCTGTCGCCAGTACGAAGGCACAGATTCCCGCGCCGGACCTGCGCGCGATCGTTGCCTCAACCACCTTGTTTGAGCCTTGCCAACGCCGAGACGAAGGCCTCGGGCCCAACACTCGCACCACCGCTGAACGGATTCTGCAACTGGTAGATCGCGAACAGCAGCAGGCCGATCGAGCCCGCGAGCATCGACACGATGATCGCGTACGAGAACACCTTCGGCCCACCGAACATGAACATCAACGCGATCGACATCACGCTGCCGACCATGATCGCGAACCACACCACCGCGCTCACGCCGTCGCTGGCCGCGTTCAGACGCTGTTGCCGGGCCTGGTACACCGTCCACACCCGGCTGGCCGCCTCGGACCGGCCGGCCTCCTGGCGATCGTTCTTGGTGACGGCGGTGTCGATCGTGCGCTGGATCTCGCCGAGCATGTCCCAGCCGTCGGTATCGACCGGCCGGCCCTCCCGCAGCGCGGCCCACTCCCGGTCCTTGACCTCGATCGCGTACGACCTGGTCAGCTCGTCGACCTTGCCCCGGGCCGGTTCCGGCAGCGCCGCGCTTGCCCACTTCACGCCGACCAGCGCGTTCGCCTCTTCGTAGGAGTTGTCCCGGGCCTGATCCATCGCGTCGAACAACGAGATCAGCACAAACGCGGCGATCACCACGTTCACCCCGCCGACGATCGTGAAGACCTGCCCGGCCAACTCGTTGTTGGCCTCGCGATTCTCCTTGTGCCGGACCTTTCGCGACACCACGGCCAGACCGGCGGTCGCGATCATCACCACGATCAGCCACAACGTTCCGCTCAGGTAAAGGCTCATCTTGTCCGCACCGCCGTCGGGAGAGTGAAGCGAATGGTCTCGCGGGTGATCCGGCGCTCGACCATCTCGAGCGGGCCCAACCGCTCCAGCGCCGAGATCACCCCGTTCACGAGTCTTGGTGGAGCCGAGGCACCCGCCGTCAGCCCGATCACCCGTACGCCGCTGAGCCACGCTGGGCGAAGGCCGTCCGCATCGTCCACCAGGTACGCCGGAGTGCCTTGACCACGCGCGAGTTCGACCAGCCGGACCGAGTTGGACGAGTTGGTCGATCCGACCACCAGCACCAGGTCCGCCTCGGACGCGATGGCGGCGAGCGCCTCCTGCCGGTTGGTGGTCGCGTAACAGATGTCGGCGGCATCCGGTCCGCGAAGTGCTGGGAATCGCGCGCGCAGCGCCGCGAGGATGCCGGCCGTTTCGTCGACGGACAAGGTGGTCTGGGTCAGGTAAGAGACGCGGGCCGGGTCGGCGACCTCAACCCGGGCCACGTCGTCGATCGACTCCACCAGAACGGTCTGCGCGGGCGCCTCGCCGAGCGTGCCCTCGACTTCCTCGTGCCCGGCGTGACCGATCAGGATGACGGTGTCCCCGCGGGCGGCGTACCGCTTGGCCTCGGCGTGCACCTTGGTGACCAGCGGGCAGGTCGCGTCCACCACGGTGAGGTCACGCCGTACCGCCTCGGCACGGACCGCGGGCGAGACGCCGTGCGCCGAGAACACCACCGTGGCTCCGGCCGGGACCGCGTCGAGTTCGTCCACGAAAACCGCGCCACGGCTCTCCAGTTCGGCCACCACGTGGGTGTTGTGCACGATCTGCTTGCGCACGTAGACCGGACCGCGCCGCTCGACCAGCAGGTGCTCGACCACCTCGATGGCCCGCTCGACGCCGGCGCAGAAGGATCGGGGCGCCGCCAGCAGGAGCGTGCGCGGTACGCCCGCGACGGCTGCCCAGTCCGGGTCGGGTTCAGTTCTCATTCGGGCCTCCTTTCGCTGTGGATGTGCTCAGTGGTCGCGTCGGGTGGCCAGCTGTGCCAGCTTTCCGAGTTCGGCCGCGGCGGATGTCACCGGATGCGCCCCGGCCAGTTGCTCCAGCGCCGACGCGAGCAAGGCATCGGCCTCCGCCTGGCTGCGGTGACGCGCGCCCGCCTGGTCGATCAGCAGCGCGGCCCGGGCCAGTTCGAGATCCGACAGCGGCAACGTGTCGTGGTACAGCGCTGCTAGTTCCCGGCCGGCGTCCGTGCCCGAGGTCAGCGCCGCCACCGCGGGCAGGGACTTCTTGCGCCGCCGCAGATCCGAGTGCACGGGTTTGCCGGTGACGGCCGGATCGCCCCAGATGCCGAGCAGGTCGTCGACATACTGGAAGGCCAGTCCGAGGTCCGCCCCGAAGCGCCGCAGTTGTACGACCTGCTCGGGCCGGCCACCACCGAAGGCCGCTCCGAGCGCACACGCCGAGCCGAGCAACGAGCCGGTCTTGAGTTCGGCCATTCGCACGCATTCGGCCAGCCCTACGTCGTTGCGGGTCTCGAAGTGCGAGTCCGCCAGCTGACCGTCCACCAGGTCCTGCACCGCCGTACCGAGCAGCCGCGTGCCCTCCTGCGCGGCCGGATTGCCACTGCCCGCGAGTACGTCGAACGCCAAGCCGAGCAGGGCGTCGCCCGCCAGGATCGCGGCGTTGATGCCGAACACGGTCCAGGCCGTCGGACGATGGCGCCGGGTGGTGTCCGCGTCCATCACGTCGTCGTGCAACAGCGAGAAGTTGTGCACCAGCTCCACCGCGACGGCCGCGGGTACGGCCAGGTCGGACAGCCCGCCGACCGCCTCCGCTGCCAGTAGGGCGAGCGCGGGCCGCAGCGCCTTGCCGCCGTCTGCCTTGGCCGGGCGGCCCTGCTCGTCCTGCCAGCCGAAGTGGTAGTTGGTGATGCGCTGGGTGGCTTGCGGCATGGTCGCGACCGCCGCGCGCAAGGCGGGCTGAACCTGGTCACGGCTCCATGCCAGCACCTCCTGCGCCGTGCGGCCGGTGGTGCCCGGTCTTGCCTCGGTCATCGCCATCGGTTCACCCCTCATCCGCCGAGTTCGACGTTCTCCAGGACGCCGAGGGCGTCGGGCACCAGCACAGCCGCGGAGTAGTAGGTGCTGACCAGGTACGAGATGACCGCCTTGTCGTTCATCCCCATGAACCGCACGTTCAGCCCTGGCTCCACCTCGTCGGGCAGGCCCGTTTGCCGCAGGCCGATCACGCCTTCGTCGTCCAGACCGGTTCGCATTACGATCACCGAGGTGGTGTTGGTCTTCGAGATCGGGATCTTGTTGCACGGCAACAGCGGTACGCCGCGCCACGAGTGCACCCGTTGGCCCTCCACCACGCTCGTCTCCGGGTGAATGCCCTTGCGTACGCACTCCCGCCCGAACGCCGCGATGGCCTTCGGATGGGCCAGCAGGTACCGCGACTTGCGGCGCCGGGTGATCAGTTCGTCGAAGTCGTCGGGCGTCGGCGGGCCCGTGCGGGTGTAGATCCGCTGCCCGAAGTCGGCGTTGTGCAACAGCCCGAACTCGCGGTTGTTGATCAGTTCGGACTCCTGGCGCTCCCGAAGCGCTTCGATCGTCAAGCGGAGTTGCTGTTCGGTCTGGTCCATCGGATTGCTGTAGAGGTCCGATACCCGGCTGTGCACGCGCAAGATGGTTTGAGCCACGCTGAGCTCGTACTCCCGGGGCGAGGCCTCGTAGTCGACGTACGTGCCGGGCAGGTCCTCCTCCCCCACATGGCCCGAGGCCAGTTCGATCGCGGCCTCTCCCGCCTTGTTCTGTGGAGGCTTCGGCCGGGTTCGTACGTCGTCCAGGTGCGCGCGGAGTGGTTCGGTCCGCTCGAGTAGCTCGGTCAGCGCCTGGCGGTTGAGGACCAGTGCGGTGCACTGGGTCGTCGCCTTCGCCGTGTACTCCCAGATGCTCTCGGGTGGATCCAGCAGTAGCTGCTCACCGAGGTAGTCGCCGTCGGCCGAGACGCCGAGCGCCGTGTCGTCGCCGTACTCGCCGATGCCGGTCTTGGAAACCTTGCCATGGGCAATCAAGATGACGTCGTCGATCCGGCTGCCGAACTCCACGATCACCTCACCGGGTCCGTACTCCCGCTGTTCGAAGGCGTGTGCGAGAGCCGTGAGCGAGTCCTCGTCGGTGAACTCCCTCAGCGGCGGCAGTTCGGACAGCTCGCGCGCGATCACTTCCACCTCTGCGCCGGTGGCGGCGAAGCTGAGACGGCCGTCGCCCACGGCGTACGTCGTGCGGCGGTTCACGCGGAACGCACCACCTTGGGTCTCGACCCAAGGCAGCACCCGGAGCAGCCAGCGAGGCGAGATCTCCTGCATCTGCGGCTTGGTCTTGGTGGTCGTCGCGAGTTGCCGCGCGGCCGCCGTACCCAGGCTGAGCTGGGATCGGGCCTCGTCCGTCGTACTGTCGATTGCCGTCACAATGCACCGTCCAATCTGAGGGCGTGGGCCACCCGCGGATGCCGTGGCGAGGGAATGCGGGCCGCCGATGTGCCGAGGCCCTTGGGTCCGGTCGGCAGCGCGTGCCGCCAGAGGTCGGCCTCCTGGTAGCGGTGACAGCCCCGGTGCCAGTTGAGGATTCCCGACATCCAGTACTTGAGTTCGTCGGCATAACCGGTGAGGACCCGGCGTACGTCGTCGTCCAGGCCGTAGTCGTCGAACAGCGCCGGCAACTCGACCGCCACGATGTGCTCGAACTGCTTCATCCGGGCGGTCATCAACGCGTTCACCATCGCGATCGCCTCGGCCTGGTCGCAGTTCAGGAAGTTCTGCACGACCAGGACGGCGTTGTGGATCTCGCCCTCGAACTGGACCTCTTTCTGGTACGAGAACAGGTCGTTCAGCAGGCAGGCGTAGTCCGCGGCCGAGTTCTCCAGCGCCCGGATCGGCCGGGTCCGGTAGATCTCGGGCGGTACCGTCCGGCCGTGGGCCAACCGGCAAAGGCTCATCGTCAGGTCGGACCCGAAGGTGCGCCGCCGCATTTCGATGTAGTCGACCGGGTCGGGGATGCGGTTCTGGATCTGGTTCGCCAGTTCCCACAACCAACTGTCGGTCATGGAGTCGATCGCGGCCCGGAAGGACCTGCGGGCCGGTACTGCCATCGGACCGGCCGTACGAACCCAGAGGTCTGCGAGCGAACGCTCCAACGGCGTGACCGGCTCCGGCGTCGCCTCCCCGTCCACCGGCATGAACAGCGAGAGCCGGGCGTTGGTCGCCTTCGCGGAGGCCAGATCCTTGGTCCGGCCGTACACGATCGGGTAGTAGTCGTCGGCGTACGTGCCCCAGGTGAGCCAGCCCGTCGTGATGTTGAGCTGCTCGGGCGTCGCTTCGGCGTCGATCGCCGCCGCGCACAAGGCCAGGTCGATCGCCTCCAGCTTGGCAGCGTCCCAGACCAGGCCGTCGAGCAGGCCCATCCGTTCGGACCACTCCATCATGTGCTCGCGTGCGGCCGCCTCGTGTGGACTCATGCGAAGCTCGTACGGCATGTAGATGTCCGGCAGGCTGGTTGGCCCGACCACGCGGTACGGAATGTTGCCGTGGCTGCGCATCCGGTACGGCATGGTCGAGATCAGCGAGGTCGCGATCCGGGCGGCCGCCGTACCCAGCCCGGCCGGACCGCCGAGCTGTGACCCGGCCGCCTTGCCGCCGTCGTTCATGTAGCGGCTCGATCGCAAGTGCCACTCATGACCGCCGGACTGCCAGTCCTGCAGGCCTTTCACGTAGTTCATCACGTCGAGCCACGCCTGCGGGCCCAGTTGGTGTTCTTCCAGCAGCGGCGGCACCTCGGTGAGAGCAGTGCTCTCGAATTGGTGCAGCCGTGACGTGAGAATGTCGTTCACGGTGTCCGCCGCCTGCTGCGGCGTACAGCCGAGGAAACGCTCGATGACCAGGACCCCGTTGTTGAGCTCGCCTTCCTGCTCGACCTCCCGCTGGTACGAGAACAGGTCGTTGCGCAGATGTACCGCGTCGGAGAAGGTATCGCTCAGCACCTGCATCGGCCGCGAGGACGAGATCTCCGGCGGCACCTGCGCGTTCATGGCGTACTCGACCAGGTTCGCCGACCAGGGCGCCCCGCCCACCTTGCGCCGCATCTCGACGTACTCGATCGGATTCGCCAGCCGGCCCGCGCTGATGTTGTTCAGCTCCCACAGGGATTCGGCCAGCAATGCCTCCGTCGTACCGGTGAACCGCCGTCGCCAGTCCATCGACATCGACGGCACCGTTCGCGTCCACAGGTCGGCAAGCCCGCGCTCGACCGGATTACGCGGCTCCTCGGTGATGACGCCGTCAAGCGGCATGAACAGCGGCAACCGGTCCAGGTAGGCCTTCGCGCCGGCGAGGTCCTGCGTCTTCTTGTAGAGCGCGAGGAAGTGGTCGTCGAAGTAGAAGACCCAGACGTACCAATCGGTGACCAGGTCCAGCGCCGGTCCGGTGGCGTCGGGATGGGTGTAGGCGCACAGCAACCCGTAGTCGTGCGAGTCGTAGTCGTGCGCGTCCCAGACCACCTTGCCCTCTTGGGGTACGTCGATCATGTCCATCTCGTAGGCCCAGGCCCGGCTGTGCGCGCGGGTGGCCTCCAGATGCGGATTCACGCGGGCCGGATACGGCACGTAGAACTTGGGCAGCTCGTACGGCTGCGGCATCGGACTAGCCTTCCCGGCCGATCTCGACGCCTTCCAAGATGCCGAGCGCGTCCGGCACCAGCACCGCCGCGGAGTAGTAGGTGCTCACCAGGTAGTTGATGATCGCCTTCTCGCTGATGTTCATGAACCGCACCGACAGGCCGGGCTCGTACTCGTCCGGCAGACCCGTCTGGTGCAGGCCGACCACGCCCTGGTTGTCAGCGCCGGCCCGCATCAGCATGATCGAGGTGGTGCGCGTCGGGCTCACGCCGATCTTGCTGCACGGGAACATCGGAATTCCCCGCCACGCGGGCACCCGGTGACCGTTGATCTCGATGCCGTCCGGGTAGATCCCGGCCTTGCTGCACTCCCGGCCGAACGCCGCGATGGCCCGCGGATGCGCCAGGAAGAAGGTCGGTTCCTTCCACACCAGCGCGAGCAGTTCGTCCAGGTCCGCGGGCGTCGGTGGGCCCGAACGGGTCGGGATCCGCATCCCCAGGTCGGCGTTGTGCAGCAGGCCGAAGTCCCGGCTGTTCACCATCTCGTGCTCTTGCCGTTCGCGCAGCGCCTCGATGGTCAGCCGCAACTGCTGCTCGGTCTGGTTCATCGGGTGGTTGTAGAGATCCGCCACCCGGCTGTGCACCCGCAGCACGGTCTGCGCCACGCTGAGCTCGTACTCCCGTGGTGACGTCTCGTAGTCGACGTACGTTCCGGGCAGCTCGGCCTCACCGAAATGGCCGGCGGCCAGATCAATGGCGGCCTCACCGAATTCATTTTGATCGCGGTCCGGGCCGCGGCGGAATTCGTCGATATGCGCGCGCAAACTGCCGGAACGCCGGATCAATTCCTCGAACGAGTCCTGCGAGAGCGTCAGAATCGTGCCGCTGGTGAGCGCCTTGACGGTGTATTCCCAGTAGTCCTCGCTCTCCAGAATCGCGGTATAGGTGAAATGGTCGCCGTCAGCCAGCACCGACAGCACGGTCTCGTCGCCGTATTCGCCGAGGCCGATCTTGTTCACCTTGCCGTGCGCGATCAGGCAGATCTGGTCGGCGGGGCGGCCGCGTTCCACGATGACATCGCCGGGCTCGAATTCGCGTTGCTCGAAACGGTTCGCTAGCTCGGTCAGCACCTCGACGTCGTCAAAACCCCGCAACAGCGGCAATTCGCACAATTCCTGCGGCACCACGCGCACCTCGGCGCCGGTGGTGGTGAAGGTCAGCCGCCCGTCGCCGACGGCGTAGCTCAGGCGCCGGTTGACCCGGAACACGCCGCCCTCGACCTGCACCCACGGCAACAGCTTGAGCAGCCAGCGCGAGGTGATGCCCTGCATCTGCGGCTCGGACTTGGTCGTCGTGGCCAGATTCCGCGCGGCCGCGGTGCCCAGGCTGAGTTGCGGCTGCGGCCTTTCGTTTTCGAGGCCTGACGCTGCCGGCTCGGTCAAAGTCACAATACCCACCACCAATCATCACGGTGCACAGGAAAGATTTCGCCCACGCTGAAGCCACCCACGGCGAGTGGGCCAGGAAAAGGTTTTGGTTTCAGCAGCAGAATGCTCACGGCACGCGCGCCGGGACCTGGCCAGATCGCGGCGTTGTGCGGCACGGTCGGGATTCACCCGGATGACCCCATTCATCCGGATGTAACGTTCAAAGTCCTCCGCATCGCCCCAGCGACCGAAGGTGACCAAACCGTACCTGACGATCACGCTCAGCCGTCAAGAGTCACCCCAGAGTAATTCTCCTGGCACCGCCCACGCGCGGTTAGCGGATGCGACCCGGTGAAACTTGACCTAGCCTGAGCACACACAGCGACGAGTCACTAACCGTGATCGGAGGCGCGATGACCACTCCCCCGGACTTCAACGCGCTGATCGCTCTTCGCGCCAAACAAGGCGAGCTCGACGCGTTGAACGCCATCGAGCACGCCCACCAGCTGCATGCGCTTCAGCCCTTGCTCGAACTCGACGGCTCGAAGGACGCGCCCGCGAGCCAGCTCGCCCGCCTCGTCCCGGTAGTCCGCCGGCTCGAAGGCCTCGGCCGCCACGTCATGGTGGATTGCGCCGAGACTCCGGCGGACACCGTGATCGGCGCGGGTGCGAGTGGTCTCCTCGGCGAACTCGCCGACGAGCTGTCGTATCCGCGGGACTTGTTCGACGACCAGCCCGTCACCTTCATACCGGTCGTCCGCGATGACGCCAGTGACGCCCGGCTCGACGGCATCAGCCTGTTGTGTGAACACCTCGACCTCGGCGCGGCCGTACGGGTTCGGGAACCGCGGATCAGCCGGGCCGCGATCGAGCGGATCCTGGACCGGCTGCGGCTGGACCCGAGCGCGCTGGACCTCATCATCGATCTTCGCTACCTGGCGAAGATACCGCCAGGATTGATCGACGACGCGGCCGCCACCGCCACGGCGTTCAGCGAGTTCGGCACGTTCCGGTCAGTGACCCTGTTGAGTGGGTCGGTCCCACCGTTCCTCAGCAAAACCTCCGCCTGGTTGGAACCGCGGCTGGAAGAGGTGCTGTGGCAACAAGTCGCCGCGGCCAGTCCCGTACCGCTGAAGTTCGGCGACTATGGCGCGGTCCATCCGTTGGGCGGTCCGGGATTCCCCAGTAAGCACGTGAGCGTGAAGTACGCGCGCCCGGCTCACTGGCTCTTCGTGCGGGAGCGGATGAACGAGGCCGATCCGGTGGTTCCGGCTTCGGCCGACAATGGGCCGCGGGCACGGACGTTCCGCATGGTCTGCCGGCATCTGGTCGAGTCGGGTGACTTCGCCGGCCCCGACTTCTCCTGGGGAGACCGCCAGATCGCCGACGCCGCCGACGGCCAGGGCCGCGGCCTGGGCTCCACCAGCGTCCCGGTCGCCTACGCCACCTCCCACCACCTCGCCTACCTAACCGCCGCCTGAACAGACTCTTGCGTTCAGTCGAAGGTGGTGGTGATGGTCAGGGAGGGGAGAGTGGTGGGGTCGGTTAGGGCTAGGGAGATGACGTGGCGGTGGGACCAGTGGTTGGCGGACCAAGCGAGGGCGTTGGCCAGGCCGTCGGTGGTCGCGGCGTGCGGGGCTCCGGAGGCGTCGACCCACCACGAGACCTCGACACCGTCGACAAGCAGCTCTTCGTGCTCCCACCAGGTCGCCGGAAGCTCCGGGATGAGGCGGCGGAGCTCGGCCGGCACCTCGGCCGGAACGCCTTTCCCGCTGACGATTCCCGCCGCCGCGTCCTGGGCCATCGGAATATCCAGCAGGTCGCTGAGGCCGTCCGCCGCCGGACCGGTCGCGACCAGGAAACCGCCAAGATCCGTACGTTGCAGCCACATCGGCGCGTCCACCACCACGGCGTTGCCTGCGGCAACCGTTCGGGTGGTGCCGTCGCCGCCGAGTACGCGAACCCGGTCGGGTAGTTCACTCGGATAGGCCGTTACCGCGCCGAGCTGGGCCCATAGCCGCAGCATGGTCGTCTCGTCGACCACCCGGTCGGGATCCACCAACCGGTTCAGCACCACGCCGACACCGGCCGCATCCAGATCCGCGACGGTCCGAACCAGCCCAATCGCCGTACGGACCTCGGCGTCGAGTCCAACCGCCCATTCCGGCGACGGGTCCAGCAGGGTGGCCAGGGCCGGATCGGCCTCGGGATCGGCGCGTCCGGTGAGTGGCCCGTCCTCGAGATCAACCTGACCGCGGATCCACCACGCCGTGTACGAGGGAACGTCGAACGCCCGATCGTCCGGACCGACCACCCGCGCCGGGGTGACCAGCGCCGGGCGCAGCGCCGGGTCGGATCCGATGACGGCGAGGACCCGTGGCCAGGCATCGTCGACGATCCAGTCGAGATCGCGAATGGCGGCCACCTCGCCCGCGGTCACGCCGTACGGCGAACCAACCGTGGCGCGGGCCATCTCCTCGGCCCAGTCCGCCAGCAGGTCGAGGTCGGTCAATTCCTCGGGCAACGCGTCGAACAGCACGTCCGACGCCGAGGCCACCCGCAACGTCCGTAGCACGCCCGCGGCCTCGAGCACCTCGCTGCCGAAACGATCGAGCAGCTCCCGCGAAACCGGCGCCACCTCTTCGTCATCGAGCACCGCCTCCGCGTCGGAGCCGGGAATGACCAGGGCGTTCGCCGGTACCAGCTCACCCTCGTCGTCGCGCAGGGCCAGGTCCGACAGCCACCAAGGGCTTCGGCCCGGATCGGCCGCCGCGAGGATCGTCAGTACGGCGGCCGCGATCGCGTCCGCGTCGTCCGCCTCGGCCGAGTGCTCCACCGCCGTCCGGACACCCGGATCGGCCAGGATCTCCCGCGGCCCGGCCGGAAGGGCCCCGAGCCGTTCGAGCGAGGGGTGTACGGCGTCGGGGTGAACCACGCGGACGCCGTACTCGCCGAAGATCGAGAGCGCCTCCGCGACCAGGCCCTCCCCCGGCAGCAACAGACCGCGTGCACCGCGGACCAGCCGGTCGTCGGCCAACGGGACCGGCAGCGCACCGAGGGCCTCACGCGTCAGCGGCTCGAGCACCATCGCGGACATCGCGGCGTACAGCTCGCGCCACCACTTCGGCGGCCGGTTCGCCGCGACGGACCCGAGCTGGTCGACCAGATCCGCCAGATCCAGCCGCCGTACGCCGAGCGGCTCCGGAGCGGATCGGACCAGGCCGCTCACGAGCGGAGCCAGTACGGTGTTGAACGAGTCGTCCGCGCGGGTCACCACGACGGCGTCGCGCGGCCGGATCAACGCGTTGTCCTCGACGGCCCGGAGCATCGGCGTATCGGGCAGCAGTTCGAGCACCGCCTCGCGCAGCATCCGGTCCAGCGGACCAGCGGCCAGACCGGTCGGAACCAGTCGATGCACGTCACCCGCGGGATCGGCCTCCGCGCGAAGCCGTACGAGTTCGGCGTACGACGCGGCGGCTTCCGCGATCAGGCGATCGGTCAGCGCGCCCATCGCCACGTGCCGCCGGGCCGGGTCCAGCGGGAACGACGCCAGCAACAACGCGGGCAGCGACAGCGGCTCGTCGGTCGGAGTGGGCGCGTGCACGACCGGTGGAACCGGGTGATCGGTCAGCGGCAGGGCCCAGACCACCGACCAGTACGGCCGGGCGCGTTCCTCGGTCGGGCGATCGGCGTACAGGGTCTGGTCGAAGACTCCCCCGGTGCGGTGCACGTACCACCGGGACGCCACGTCGGTGAGCACCCGCTCCTCGCCATCGACGTCGATCTCGATCCGCTCCAGGCCGGGCAACGCCAGCAGCAGGGCGTCGTCGGCGTCCGCGAGCAAACGCCGTACAAGCTGGTCGGCCGACTCGTCGCGCAATGGCAGCACCACGGCGGTGTCGTACCCGGCGGGCGGTTCGCCCTCAGCGGCGAACGGCAGTCGCAGCACCGGCACATGCCCGTCGCGACGGCGCAATTCGGCCTCCAGCGCAGGCGAGTCCGCGGCGACCTCGGCCACGAGCGCCGCCGAATCCGCCTGGGAGAACCGGACGCCACCCGTGCGTGACAACACGGCGGGCTCATCGGAAACCCCGAGTACGGCGGCGAAACCGACACCGAAACGGCCGACCGCGTCGGTGTCGTCTCGCTTGGCCGAGGCCCGCAGGGTGGCGAGTGACTCGACGCCTGCCGCGGTGAGCGGAGCGCCGGTGTTGGCCGCGACCAGAATCCCGTCGCGCAAGGTGAAGCGGATTCGGCCCGGCACTCCGGCCCGGGCGGCGGCGTCCGCGGCGTTCTGCGCGAGCTCGATCACAACCCGGTCGATGTAACCACCGAGGGCCAGATCCTCCTCGGCATTCGCGTCCTCCCGGAACCGCATCGCCGAGGACGTCCAGCCGGCCAGTACCCGTTCACGGATTCCCGCTTCACCCATCACGACCGCGAGTATGCCGCCTGTTCCCGCCACGGCCTCAATCGCGTCGCCAGCCGCCGCCCGGACCGGTAACGTCCTCGCGACGAAAGGATGACGATGGCGCTGGAGTTCCCCGCGGCGAGGGTCGATCAGGACAGCGGGTTCACCCTGCACGGCACCTGGTACGACGACCCGTACGCGTGGATGGAGGACCTCGACAGTCCGGAGACCCAGGCGTGGATCGACGCCCAGGAGGCGGTCTCCCACGGCGTACTGCGTGAACTGCCCGGCCGGGACCGGCTTCGCGCCGAGGTCGCCCGGGCCACGCGGCACGACCGGGTTTCGCCGCCGGCGAAGGCTGGTCCGAACGGCCGGGAATTCCGCTGGCAGGCCGGCGCCGCGGACGACAAGATCAAGCTGATGATGCGGCCGGACCGCGAGGCGTCGTACCAGGTGGTGCTCGATCCGAACACCTGGCCGAACGAGGAAGCCCTGGTCTTCGCCAAGCCGTCGCCGGACGGGCGGTTCGTTGCCTTCGGCAAATCGATGCGCAACACGCATGACGCGCTGATCCGGGTCCTCGACATCGCGAGCGGGGAACTGCTGCCGGACCGCCCGCGCGGTACGGCGCACGAATCGCTCGCGTGGCTGCCGGACTCGACCGGCTTCTTCTACGCCGCCGAACCCGACCCGGCAGACGCTGAGGCTGGGAACGCGGTCTACGAGCACCGGTTGCACGTTGCTGAGCCGGCCCGCCGGGTCTTCGGCGATGACCAGGGCAAGGACTACTGGTGTGTGGTCAAGGTCAGCGAGTGCGGGCGGTTCGCCGTTCTGACGATGTGGGATTTCGTGCACAGCAACGTCGTCTACCTGCTTCGGCTGACCGATCGCGAGCTGATCCCGGTCGCGCCCGAGATGCGATCGCTGAACCAGGTGCAGGTCATCGGCGACCGCCTGCTCATTCACACCGATCTCGACGCACCGCGTGGCCGTGCCTGTCTCGCCACGCTGGATCGTCCCACCGAATGGCACTCGCTGATCCCTGAGAAGACCGACATCCTTCAGACCGTCTCGGGCATCGGTGGGCGGATCTACGCGGTCTACTCGGCGAAGGCGTCGCACCACGTCCACATCCACTCGGAGGACGGGAGCCACCTGCGCGAACTCGAACTGCCTGCACTCGGCTCGGTCAACTACAACACCGGCGAGGGCGTTGCGAGTGGTGTAACCGGGTCTTGGTCCGGCGACGAGGTCTGGGTTCGATTCACCTCGTACGTACAGCCCGAGTCCTACTACCGCTACGACTTCGCTACAGACGCCCTGACGCCGTACCACGTCCCGGACGTCGGGCTGGACCCGTCGGACTACGAGACTTCTCAAGCCTGGTACGAGTCTGCCGATGGCACGCCCGTCTCGATGTTCGTAGTCCACCGCAAGGGCCTCCCGCGCGATGGAGATCGTCCAGTGCGTTTGAGCGGGTACGGCGGCTTCGGGATCTCCGCCGCGCCAGTGTTCTTCCCACTCAACGCGGCCTGGTTGAAGCTCGGCGGAGTGTTCGGCCACGCCAACGTGCGTGGAGGCGGGGACTACGGTCGCGAATGGCACGAGGCCGCCATCAAGACCAAACGGCAGAACGCATTCGACGACTTCATCGCGGCCGCCCGGTGGCTAGTGAGCTCGGGCTACACGCGGCGGGAACGGTTGGCCTCCCGCGGTAACAGCAATGGCGGCCTGCTGGTCGCGGTTACCGCGCTGCAAGCACCTGAGGCCTTCGGTGCGGTCTTCTGCCGGGCGCCAACGCTAGACATGTTGCGCTTCCCGCGATTCGGCCATCTCGGCTCGGCGACGGTCGAGTACGGCTCGCCCGACGACCCGGTCGAAGGCGCCTACCTGGCGGCGTACTCGCCGTACCAGAACGTGCGGGCCGATCGCGACTACCCGGTGATGGCGTTTGTGCCCGCGCTGAACGACCGCCTCGCACCGCCGTACGACCCGCTCAAGATGGCGGCCCGGATGCAGGCCGAGAACCACGTCGGCGGGCCTTACCTACTGCTACCGCTGCGCGATTCCGGCCACGGCGGCGGTACGACGCTCAGCGCGCAAGTGGACCAGGACACGGACGAACTGGCCTTCTACTGCTGGGCTCTGGGCGTGGCACCGGCTTAGCTCTCTTCGCGGATCGGAACTTCGTCCGCCTCGACTGGAGCAGGAGTGGCGGCCGTGAGACTGCCGAGCATGGCGAGCTTCTCGGTCATCTCGGCATTCGGCGAGCGGTAGACCTTGACCAGTAGATCGGGCGAACCGTTCGGCCGGAGCGCCTCGTAGTGCAGGTCGAGATCACCGACCACAGGGTGATGGAGGTGCAGGAACTCCGAGGCCTTGTCCAGCACCTCCGCCTTCGCCCACAGCCCGGCGAATACCTCGCTGCGCACGGTCAGTTCGCCCACCAGGGCCATCAACTCGGCGTGGTTCGGGTTCTGCCCGGCGAGCGCCCGCATCGACGCGGCGCAACTGGCCGCGGACCGGTCCCAGTTACGGAACAGGGTCGGGCCGTCCGGGTCCAGGAAGATCAGCCGGGCGATGTTGTCGCTGTGCTGATGGCCGCCGTACAACGCGGCGCCGAGCTGGTTCGTGGCGACGATGTTGTGGCAGCTGTCGGCGACAACGACGGGATGAGCGGGCCAGTCGTTGATCAGGGCGACCAGGTTCGGGCTGATCTTGCGTTGGCCGCGGGCGATCGGCGCGCTGGCGCCGGCGACACCGAACAGGTAGCGCTGCGCGTCCGGGTTGAGGTTCAGCACCCGGGCAAGCGCGCTCAGCACGCTCGGCGACGGGTGTTGCTCCCGGCCCTGCTCGAGCCGTGCGTAGTAGTCCACGCTCAGGCCGGCCAACGACGCGACCTCCTCGCGGCGCAGCCCCGGCACCCGGCGAACGCCGGTCCGCGGCAGATCGACCTGGTCCGGTGTCACGGCCGCCCGTCGCGCCTTGAGGAACTCCCCGAGCTGGTTGTTCATACGAACCATCGTAGGCAGGCTGTCGCGGCCTTCCCTGGGTGTGTCACACCCAGGGTGAATCGCACCGTTCTCCGCCTGGCCGGATCGCCCTAGCGTCGTAAGCACAAGCACCGAAAGGACTGGAAACACGATGATGCACATCTCGCTGGGCGGTCTGGACGTCTCCCGCCTCGGCCTCGGGGCCATGACCATGTCCGCCTTCTACACCGGCGCCAACAGCGACGAGGCCGAGGCGATCCGGACCATGCACCGGGCCTTCGAACTCGGCATCACGTTTCTCGACACCGCCGAGATCTACGGCCCGTACCTGAACGAGGAACTTGTCGGCAAGGCCATCGCCGGCCGCCGCGACTCCGTCGTACTGGCGACCAAGTTCGGCATCGTTTCGCACCACGGCGGTGGTCCGGGCGTGTTCGACAGCAGCCCGGCCAACATCCGGATCGCGGTCGAGGGTTCACTCAAGCGGCTCGGCACGGACTACATCGACTTGTACTACCAGCACCGGGTCGACCCGAACACGCCGATCGAGGACACTGTCGGCACGCTCGCCGAACTGGTGGCCGAGGGCAAGGTTCGCCACATCGGCCTGTCCGAGGCGGGTGTCGAGACGATCCGCCGCGCCCACGCCGTACACCCGATCACCGCCCTGCAGACCGAGTACTCGCTGTGGACGCGGGATCCGGAGGCGGAGATCCTGCCGGTGACGCGGGAGCTCGGCATCGGGTTCGTCGCGTACTCGCCGCTCGGCCGGGGCTTCCTGACCGGCGCGCTGCGGTCGACCGATCACCTCGCGGCCGACGACTTCCGCCTGCAGAACCCGCGGTTCTCCCCCGAGAACCTGGCGCAGAACCTGCGCATCGTGGACGAGGTCGAGGCCGTCGCGGCCGAGGTCGGCTGTACCCCGGCGCAGCTCGCGCTCGCCTGGCTGCTGGCCCAGGGCAACGACATCGCCCCGATTCCCGGTACCAAGCGGGTCTCCCGGCTCGAGGAGAACGCCGCCGCGGACGCGATCGAACTCACCCCGGCCCAGTTGGACCGCCTGAACGCGATCGAGCCCCCGGCCGGCGATCGCTACCCGGACATGACCCCGCTGGGCCGATAGCAGTCGCCGTACGGCGTTGGCGGTCATAGTCTCGGAGGATGGAATTCCAGGACGTGGTTCGCAAACGCCGTATGGTTCGCAAGTACGACACGGAACGCCCCATCCCACCCGACGCGGTCGACCGGATTCTGCACAACGCGGTCCGGGCGCCGTCCGGAGGTTTCTCCCAGGGATGGGGCTTCCTCGTACTCGAGACCCCCGAGGACATCGCGCGGTTCCGCGCCGCGGGTACGCCGGAAGAGGACGCGAAGAACTGGTTCTCCGCCACCTTCGAGGCGCCGCTGGTGATCGTCACGCACTCGAACAAGTCGGTCTATCTCGATCGTTATGCCCAACCGGACAAGGGAAAGACCGAGCGCTCGGAGGACTGGTGGCCCGCGCCGTACTGGGATATCGACACCGGTATGGCCGCGCTGTTGATCCTGCAGACCGCGGTCGATCTCGGCCTCGGCGCCTGCTTCTTCGGACTGCCCGTTGAACGCATCCCCGCCTATCGCGAGGCCTTCGGCGTACCGGACGAGTTGCATCCGATCGGGGCGGTGACGATCGGCTATCCGGCCGAGCCGCCGCGGAATCTGTCCAAGCACCGCAAGAGCACCGACGAGGTCGTTCGCCGGGGTCGCTGGAGCTGAGCTGGTTCGTCGCTGGAGGGCCGCAAACCCTTGTAGCCAAGCGTTTGCTTCCAGCGCGCGAGCGAAAATCCGGCAGCGGCGAAACCTTGTGATCGCTGTGTGTACATGCTCCCATCTTCTGAGTAACGACACTTTTCGTTTCCTGAGGGGGGAACATGCACAGATCAGTTCGCCACGTCCGCATCCTGGCCTGCATCGCCTTGCTAGCGGCCTTTTTCGGCTTCGTCCGGCCGGCGCAGGCAGCGGTTCCGGACGCCAAGGCCTGGGTGCTGTGGAACCAGACCAGCGGCGCCACCGTCGGCTTCGGCACCTGGCCGGCCAATACCACCGTGACCCCGATCGGCGTCGCCCGGTACCAGGTCCGATTCCCGGGGCAGGCGGCGCCGGGCGGGGTGGTGCACGTGACGGCGGTGCACGACGCGCCGCACTGGTGCCAGGCCGAAACCTGGTTCCCGTCGGGTGCGGACGAGATCGCGATCATCCGGTGCTATCGCGTCGGTGGCGCGCTCGACCCGAGCAGCTTCAGCGCGTTCTTCACCCGCTCCTCCGGCCCGTCGGCTTCGGGCCCGTACGGGTACGTCGACTCCCAGGCCAGCGGCGCGCTGGTCAGCTCGTACAACTCGGTGGGCGCGGCCAACGTCTCGACGCCTACCGGAGTCGGTTCGTGGCACGTGCGCTTCCCCGGTCTCGTGACGGGTGGCCCGCTTGACGGCAGCCTGCAGGCCACCGCGGTCAACAACGTCACCGGTGCACGATGCAAGGTTGGCGGCTGGTCCTCGAACGCGGGCGGCCAGGACGTCAAGGTCGCCTGCTTCAACTCTGCCGGCGCGCCGTTCAACACCCGCTTCACGCTGACCTACCAGCACAAGGTCTCGCTGTACGGCGCGACCATGCCGCCGAAGTACCACGGCTACCTGCTGAACCAGCCGCCGCTCGGCCCGGCCACGACCAACTTCAACTCGGTCTTCGGTTTCGGGGCCAACACGATCATGGCGTCCGGCCCCGGGCTGTCCATGGTGACGTTCCGCGGTATCGGCTTCCCGCAGAACACCGTGCAGGTCACGGCGTACGCCAACGGCTCGTCGTTCTGCGGTCTCAGCACCGCCTGGAACAACTTCACGCCGGACCTGATCGTGCGTAACGTCAACTGCTTCACCAACGCGGGCGCGCCGATCAACACCGGCTTCACCATCTCCACCAGCTCGATTCTCTGATCGCGTCGCTGCCTTGCGTTCATTCGCTGAATGAACGCAAGGCAGGGCTTTCAGGTCAGAGCAGGTTCTGCTCCTCGACCCGGTGCACCTCGACCGGCTGGTTGGCCGGCTTGCCGCCCTTGCCGGGGCAGATCGAGATGCGCTTGGCCAGTTCGAGCACCCGCTGCTCGCTGTCGACCTCGAGGATCCAGAAGCCGGCCAGTACCTCCTTGGTCTCCGGGAACGGGCCGTCGGTGATGATCGCCTCGCCGTCCGGAGCGGTGCGAACCGTCTTGAGCCCGCTCGGTCCGGTCAGGCCGGCCGCCCGGACCAGCTCACCTTTGGCGCTCAGCTCCTCGTTCAGCTCCTCCATGAAGCTGAACATCTTCTGCATGTCGTCCTCGGACCAGTTGGACATGTCGTCCCAGCCGTCCTTGTTCGCCGTCATCAGCACCATGTACTTCATCGGGTCGTTCCTCTCGGGTTCAGTATGCGGCTCGTTGCGGGAACGTCGGAGCCACCCGGCGGTTCTCGACACGTCCCTAGAAACTTCTTCCTGGAACTTTGTCCCTGGAACTTTGTCCCTGGAACCTTGTCCCTGGGGATCTGTTCCTGGGGATCTGTTCCTGGGGACTTGTTCTACCACTGCTGCGGCCCTTCGTACGCTCACCGGCGTAGCCCGGGTTACCTCCCGCAGGCGACGTATCGCCGCAGGAATCGCGAGAGCCTCGGAACATGCCAAAACAACTTCTTCGTATGACAGTCGGCCTAGCGGTCGCAGTAACCGCAGTGGCCGCCCAGCTTCCCGCCCAGGCTGCTGACGAGTCAGTCGTCCGAACGGCGACCGGCGCCGTCCGAGGCAGTCTGAGCCCGGACAACCGGGTCTTCCTGGGTATCCCCTACGCCGCACCTCCAACCGGCGATCTTCGTTGGCGAGCGCCTCGACCTCCGACAGCCTGGTCCGGCGTACGCGACGCCACCAAGGTCTCTGAGCAGTGCGTCCAAGCCGGCCGGATGGGCGGACCGCCTTCCGGCAGCGAGGACTGCCTATATCTGAACGTGTGGACTCCGCGGCGGGTTAACCCCGCCAAGCCGGTGATGGTGTTCCTGCACGGTGGGGGCTTCGTCAGCGGCTCGGGCCGGTTCTACGACCCCAAGCGTCTGCTGGCCCAAGACGTACTAGTGGTCACGCTGAACTACCGCCTCGGCGCCCTCGGCTACCTGAAGCACCCGAGCCTCAAGGACCCGTACGCCGGTAACTTCGGCTTGGCCGATCAGCAGGCGGCACTGCGCTGGGTACAGACCAACATCGCGGCCTTCGGCGGAGACCCGCGCAACGTCACCCTGTGGGGCGAATCCGCCGGCGCCTTCAGTACCTGCGCGCAACTGGCTGCACCGGCTGCGAGGGGCCTGTTCCACAAGGCGATCGTGCAGAGCGGCCCATGCGCGAACAACCTTGTCACCAAGCGAGTGGCCGAGCAGCGCGGGCTCAAGGCGGCCGCCGACGTGGGCTGCGGCGTTCCCCACACGGCAGAGGCCTGCCTGCGCGCCAAGCCGGCGTTGGCCTTCGCCGGGCTTAACGAGCACCGGGTCGGCGTGAACCGCTATACCAGCGACCGGCCTTGGATGCCCGTAGTAGGTACTCCAGCCCTGCCACTCCAGCCGGTTGCTGCGGATGTGCCCATGATTCTTGGTGGGACGAAGGACGAGATGCGGGGCTTCGTGAGCAACCTGCTGCCGATGACCGCCGAGGAATACCCGGGCGAGGTCCACGCCGTGTTCGGGGATGACGCGCCCGCGGTGCTGGAGGCCTATCCGGCCAGCCGCTACTCGTCCCCGGCGGTTGCACTCGCGACGGCGCTCTCGGACGAAGGCGCGATGCTTGGCGCTTGTACGCAGCTCGAGACGGCTAGGGCGTCCCGGCGCCCGGTCTACGGGTACGAGTTCGCGGAGGACTCGGGCCGCTTCGTCGGGGACCACCCGCTTGGGGCGTACCACGGCTCGGATGTGCCGTACTTCTTCGGTAGTACGGTCCCACCCGGTCCGGGGTCTCCCCCGCCGTTGACCTCGCTCCAGCAGGTTCTGGCGGACAAGCTCGCAGGCTACTGGACCACCTTCGCGAGGACCGGCGTACCGGGTCCGGAATGGTCTGATTTCCGTAGCGGTTCGGTGCTCTCGGTGAGCACAAGCGAGGTTGGCCCGATCGACTTGGCAAAGGCGCACAATTGCCGGTTCTGGCGGTCCAGCTGAACTATGGACGGCGGTCGGGCGTGGTGGGACCTTGACAGCATGCGCACACCTTGGATTCGGCCGGTGGCACTAGCCGCCGCGGCCTGTGCCCTGACTCTCGGCCTCACCGTCCCGGCCGCCGCTGAGCCTGCGACGCCGGTGGGTTATCCCGCCGGCTCCTCCGCGACCCGCTTCACGGGCCTCGCGTTCGATACCTGCACGGCACCGACGGTGGCCCAGCTCACCGCCTGGAAGGCCTCGCCGTACCGGGCCGTTGGAATCTACATAGGCGGACCGAACCGTACCTGCGCGCAGCCGCAACTGACCGCTAGTTGGGTCAATACGGTCTCCCGCCTCGGCTGGAGGCTCATCCCGATCTATATGGGCAGACAAGCACCTTGCACCTTCCGGGCCAACGCTACCGAGATCACCGGCTCGCAAGCAGCGGCACAAGGTACGGCGTCTGCAGCCGACGCCATCGCCAAGGCGAAAGCCCTGGGACTTCTGCCGGGCAGTGCCATCTACGGCGACATGGAGCACTACAACGCGAGCGACTCGTCATGCCAGGCCGTAGTCCTTCGATACCTCTCGAGCTGGACCAAGGAGCTACACCGGCAGGGGTATCTCTCGGGGATTTACGCCCACATCAATTCGGGCGCACAGCACTTGAGCCTCGCCTACCCGTCCACGAGCTACGCAAGGCCCGATGCGCTCTGGATCGCTCGGTGGGACTTGAACTCGGCCTTGACAGGTTGGCCGGGCATCTCCAACAACAAGTGGGCGAACCACCAGAGGGCCAAGCAATACCGTGGCGACCACAACGAGACCTGGAACGGCGTCACCCTCAACATCGACAGCGACCGCTTCGACGCCCCTGTAGCGACTGTGGCATATAACTACACGATGACCAGCAGTCGACCGCTGGCATCACGAACGGGCCCGTCGATGGGATATGCGGCTGTTGCGACGTACCAGCCTCGCAGCGTGGTGAGGGTCGTCTGCCAGGTCACGGGCACCAAGGTCGGCACCACCAGCGTTTGGAACAAGCTGACTAGCGGAGCGTTCATCACCGACTACTACGTCAATACGCTGTCGAACACGGGTTATACGTCTTGGCTGCCGCAGTGCAGCTATCCGTACCAAACGACCGTTGACGGTCTGACAAAACGCTCCGGCCCGGGTACGACGTACGGCGCGCTGGGGTCGATGCCGGTGGGTTCGCTCGCGTGGGTGGTGTGTCAGCGCCTCGGGACGAAGGTGGGGACCACAGCGGTTTGGGACCGCCTGGACGACAGGTCGTGGGTGACGGACTATTACGTGGCTACACCGAGCCAGACCACCTTCAGCAAGCCAGCCCACCGCTGCTGACGCCTCCGGCCACCGCGGTCAGGCGGTGTCGCGTACGACTAGAACCGGGTCGAAGATCACCGAGGTCGGCGGCCCGGACGGGTCCTCGATGTGGCGCAGCAGCAGCCGGGCCATCTCGGCCGCCATCTCCTCGATCGGCTGCGCGACCGTGGTGAGGCCCGCGCTCTCGGCCGGCGAGCTGTCGTCGAACCCGATCACCGCCACATCCCGCGGCACCCGGCGCCCGTGCTGCCGCAGGACCCGCAGCGCGCCAAGCGCCATCAAGTCGTTGGCCGCGAACACACCATCGATCCCCGGCGCAGTATCGAGCAGGTGCTGCATCGCCTCTTCGCCACTCTCGACCGTAAAGTTGCCCTCGGCAACCAGTACGTACGGGCGGCCGTGCCGGGCCATCGCCTGCCGGAACCCGGCCAGCCGATCCTGGGCCGCGGGCAAGTCCGCCGGACCGGCGATGCTGGCCACGTGCCGACAACCCCGCGCGACCAAGTGGTCCGCGGCCAGGGCGGCACCGTTCTCGTGGGCCAGATCGACATAGCTGACCGGCACCGGCTCGGACGGCCGCGCGAACAGCACCGCCGGAAGGCCCTTCTGCACGAACAGCCGCGGCAACGGATCGGCTGGATGGATCGAGACCAGCAAAGCGCCGTCGGCATTGCCCTGACCGACGAAGCTGACCGCCTGGGCGCGAGCCTGGTCCGAGTCGGCGAGCAACAGCGCCGGGTGGATGCCGAGCGTGCGCAGATAACGAACGACCCCGCCGGTGACCCGACCGAAAAACGGGTCACCGAACACCTGGTCGGACGAACTGTCTGCCCCGGACACCACCAAAGCGATCGAGCCGGTCCGCTTCGTCACCAGCGACCGGGCGGCGCGGTTCGGCGTGTAACCGGTGGCCGCGACCGCTTCGCGCACCACCTCGCGGAGGGCCAAGTCGACCGTGTCCACACCGTTGATCACCCGGGACACGGTCGCGCGGGACACACCCGCCACCCTGGCGACATCCTCCAGGGTGGGGGTGCGAACAGCCTGCCGCGGGCGATCCGTCATGACAACAGATCGTACCTGCGGCGGAGAGCGCTCTCTGCCCGTTCGATCATGGCTGGTAGATCCCGAACTCGAACAACGAGTAACCCCACGCCGTACCACGTTGAGTCGCGTGGATCCGGACGTACCGCCCTGAGCCGGTGACCGCCAGATCGTCGACACCGCCGTTCGCCGTGGTGGTCGAGTAGACGGACCTCCAGGTGGTGCCGTTGTCGGACACCTGAATCTCGTACGCCTTACCGAAGGCCGGATCCCACACGAGCTGGACCCGGTTGAACGACGTCACCTGGCCTAGATCCACCTGCAGCCATTGCGGATCCGACCAGTCGCTTGCCCAGCGGGTGGCGTTGTCGCCGTCCGTGGCCAGTCTCGCGACGTACGGCGCGCCGGGGCCGACCAGCTGCTCGGAGGACGCCGTGGCGGGACGCCCGCGCGCGACGTTCGTGCCGGGCACCGTGGGCGGTACGACCCGGAAGGACTTGGTCTCGATACCGACGTTCCCCCGGCCGTCGCGGACGTACACGTACACCTTCCATACCCCGAGCCGCTCAGGCGCGGTGAGCGTGAACGGGCCCGTGCCGGTATGGCTCGTCACCGGCAGAGCGCCCGAGCCGTCGATGTACTTGCCGCCGTACCGGAACTCGTAGCTGAGCGGATCGCCGTCCGGATCGCTGACGTTGACGCTGACGGTGAAGGTGCCACCGGCCGGGACGTCCGTCATCTTACTGAGGTTCATGCCGGTGATGACCGGCGGCAGGTTCCCGTCCTGCTGACCGCTGTAGGCGCGCCGGATCGCGTAGTAGGAAAGGCGTTTCAGGCCGGCGGGCACGATGTTGAACCAGACCGCGCCGAAGTCGTCCTCGTTGCCGTAGTGGAACAGCGTCGCACCGAGCGCCACCCCGGCATGCGCGGTGATGCAGCTCCACGCCTGGGTGTAACCGTCGCGCTTCTGTACGTCGGTGGGCTCGGTCGGTACGCCGTTGACGTCGTTCGGGACTTCCCATTCACCGGCGGGTCCAGCCTCGGTGACGATGTACGGCTTGGTGTAACCACCGGTGATCCAGTCCTGCCGGACCTGGCAGATGTTGCCGTAAGAGTTGACCGCGAGCAGGTCGAGGTCGGGCGAGTACTGGCGGAAGTACGGCCAGGCGCCGGTCCACGCGTCGGTCGAGGTGACTGGGTGGTTCGGGTCGGTCTCGTGGATGGCCCGGGCGCCCTCGTTCACGAACCTGGCGTAGGCGATGCGCTGGTTCTCCAGTTCCGTGCCGGAGTAGCAGTTCTGCAGGCCAAGCACGGACTCGTTGCCGACACTCCACATCAGTACGCCGGGGTGGTTCTTGTACTCGGTGGTCCATCGCCGGATCTCGGCGAGCATGTTCGTCTTATAGGTCGTGTCGGTCACGTAGTTGACGCAACCGCCACTCCCGGGGCCACCACCAGGCTGGAGCCAGAAGCCGTTGATCACCTTCATGCCGTTGGCCGCGGCCGCATCGAGCAACGGCCGGGTCCCGCCGTCCGTACCCCAGGTGCGAACGGTATTGACGCCCGCCGCCTTCAGACCCGGCAGGTGCTGCCCGGCGTCGGTGTTGGCCGGACCCCAGGTCAAACCCTTGATCTGGAAGGGCGTTCCGTCGACCTGGAGCTGCCAGTTGCCCTGGCTCCCGGTCACCCTGGTCACGCCCGGACCGGATGGTTGCCCCTGGCCCGGACTTCCGTGCACCTCGAACTCCCACAGGGAGATCCCGTAGCCGGTCGCACGCGTCAGACCGGTCAAGCGGACGTAACGTCCGTTGGCGGTAACGGGGAGAACTTCGGTCCCGCCACGACCCGTGGTGGTGTTGTACGCCGGCGCCCAGCTCTGCCCGTCGCTGGATACCTCGATGCGATAGGCGGCCGCATAGGCGGTCTCCCAGCGCAGCACCACCTGACTAAGGGTCGCGGCGGAACCAAGGTCGATCTGGATCCACTGAGAGTCGGCCCAACTGCTCGCCCAGCGAGTACCGGTGTTGCCGTCGACGGCTGCGGCCGCCGGCGTACCCGCACCTTCGCTGGAGGAGGCGGACGCGGGTTTGCCGAGAGAGAGCAGCTCAGCGGCCTGCGCCGGTGGAGCGGTCAGGACGACGCTGCCGGCCAGCAACGTCAGCAGGGCCAGCAGGCCGGTGAAGGGGCGTCTCATCGGGTAACTCCTTGCTGTGGAGAGGCGGATGGCACAGCGACCAGACGTGGTCGAGGTTCAGAGAGCGCTCTCCGGTGGCACCGATCGTGATCGCCCAAACCGGCTCTGTCAACGGGCTCGGCTAGTTCCGGAACCGTGGCGAGGCCTTGACAGCGCCTTCTTCGGGCGCGGAATGTGGTCGCTCAGAGAGCGCTCTCCGATCCACGCATCGATCGCGGGCAGCCCCACACCCGCGGATTTCGCCAAGAAAGGAGAGCCGTGTTCCGCCTCAAACCCGCACTATCCGTACTTGTCGCCGCCACGCTGCTGGCGGGTGGACTGACCGCCGGATTGGCCGCCGGACGCACCAGTTCGGCTCAAGCCGCCGACGAGGTGACCCACCACGAGTTCCAAGTGGGTTGCACCGTCACCAAGCGAGGACCGCACGACCCGATCGTGTTCCCGGGCATGCCCGGCGCCTCGCACGACCACAGTTTCGTCGGCAACACGTCGACCGACGCCTACTCCACCCTCAACTCACTACTGGCTCCTGGCCCCGGCGCCACCTCGTGCCGGAATCCCGACGACCTATCGGCGTACTGGTGGCCGACGATGTTCAAGGGCGACCAGGTCGTTCAGCAGTCCTGGCACCAGACGATCTACTACAAGTCCGGGGTTCTCGATTACACCTCGGTCCGGCCGTTCCCGCCGGGTCTGCGCTATGTGGCCGGTAGTCCGACTGCCAGCCAGGAGCAGTTCCGCAACGCGCCTGGTCGCGTCGAAGGCTGGGAGTGCGGAGACAGCGCGCACAACTACGACCTGCCGGCGAACTGTCCGGCCGGGACGCAACTCAACATCCGCTACCAGGCACCTAGTTGCTGGGATGGCGTCAACCTCGACTCGGCCGATCACAAGAGCCACATGGCGTACCCGGTCAACGGGGTCTGCCCGAGCAGTCATCCCCGGCCTGTACCGATGCTGGAGTTCAAGATCGCCTTCCCGGTGGATGGCGACCTGTCGACCGTTCGTCTTGCCAGCGGCCGTGGCTATTCCTGGCACTACGACTTCTTCAACGCCTGGGACCCGGAAACCCTGGCAGCTCTGGTAAGCCACTGCATCAACGGCGGCCTCCAGTGCGACTCCCGAGGCTACGACCTCTACAAACCCCACCGAGGCGCCGTCCTAGGCCCCAACTACCGCCTCCCCGGCCGCCCCTAACTCCGTCCCCACCCATCCACCCGCCGCCGTTCCCTGCAACGGCGGCGGCCATCCCCCACCACCCCAACCACCTCACGGTCGGACGCGAAATACGGAGGCCACGGTTGCCCGGGCGGCGGATCACACGGCGAGACGTGCCAAATCGCCGACCCTCACCACCAGACGCCGCGGACCCGGATACCGGGTCGCAATGTCAGGGCAGGCGGTCATCGGTCCCATGACTGCGGTCACGGTCCGGCTTCAGCGTTGCCACGGGCGCCGGTTGACCGGAGGTGGCGGCGTTTGCGGCGGTGGTCTTCGCTGCTGTGGTCTTACGGCGACGGCGACGGCGACGGCGACGGCGACGATGGCGATGGCGATGGCGATGGTGAACCGGGTGCGGTGGTGATCGGGGCGCGGGTTAGTAGGCGATGGTGAAGCGGGTGCGGTGGTGTTCGGGGCGTTCGATCTCGTCGAGGAAGGCGGTGGCGTAGTCGTCGCCGCTGATGAACGAGTTACCTTCGTCGTCGGTGAGCAGGATGTCGCCGCCGATGCGGAAGCGGCCGCGTCGTTCGCCCGGGGTGTTCGAGCCGAACGAGGCGCCGGGGCTCACGTAGAACCAGTCCACGTCTTCTGGCAGGGCGCGGAAGGCCTCTAGTACTTGGGCGTGGCTGGTCGCTTCGGGTTTTGCTGTGGCGGGGAATTCTGGGGTGTCGACTAGGCGCGGGCCGTCGGGTTTGGTGAGGAGGCTGCCTGCGCCACCGGCAACGGCCAGGCGGAGATTGTTGTCGCGGGCAACTTGCGTGAGGGTGGGCATCGCGTCGACGAGCTGCTGGCCGTCGATCGGGCGCGCGGGGATGGCGATGACCAGTACGTCGGCGCCTGTTGAGACGTCCGCTAGGAAGGCGGGGTCGTGTACCGATCCGGATCGCGTGATTAGGCGGTCGGGGGTGGGTGCCGGGTGGTCGGGGGTCTTGAGGTCCTCGGGGGTGATCTGGCTGGAGCGGGAGACTCCGATTACCTCGTGGCCTCGGCGTAGGGCCTCTGCTGTGATTCGGCCGCCTGCGTATCCGGTGTAGCCGAGAACCACCAAACGTGCCATGTCGCTCCCTGTCGGACTGTTGCCCTGTACAACCAACTGAAGGGACAACGAGCGAGTGGGGCTTCGGTGACTGATGGTGGGCGGGATGTGATGCACGACTCGCAGAATGGTGCCGGGTACGTGGGGTGGCTGTTTGCGACGATTGGTCTCCTTTGCCGCTCGTCCGTATGTGTAGCTGTGCGCGTTGGTCTTCAGCGGCAAAAGAAGACCAATCGTCGCCGGTGGTTAGCGGAGGCGCCTTGGATTCCGGGTGTCTGCTGGGGTGGATGCCTCAGGTTGCGGTGGTGGGGGCATGGCGGGGCAGTTGGGGGTGTGGGCGCAGGTTTCAAGGTTGGTGCAGCCGGCGGCTAGGGCTTGGCGGAGGGTGTTGGCCGTTGCGGTTAGGTCTGCGATGCGGGATTCGAGTTCGGCGAGCTTGGTGGTGGCTTCGCCTTGCAGGCTGCCGCCGTGGCGTAGGAGGGCGGTGATCTCGTCGAGGGTGAAGCCGAGGCGTTTGGCGGCTTTGATCACGCGCAAGGTTGTGAGTGCCTCGGGTGGGTAGAGGCGGTGGCCGCCGAGAGTTCGGTCTGGTTCGGCCAGCAGGCCACGTCGTTCGTAGTACCGCAGGGTTTGGCGGTTCACTCCGGCTGCGGCGGCCAGTTCGCCGGCACGCATTCCCTCCGCGACGGTCATCGGCTCAGGCCCAGAGCGAACGGGCTCGCGCTTCGAGGGCGTTGAGTATCTCGACGTAGCGCGGCGGCACGGTCACCGTCATCAGCACCGCATCACCCGCACGAGCGGCCGCGTCATCCCCACGACCAGCCGGGTCGCCCGCCCGGCCGAAGGAGCCCGCCTGACCCAAGGAGCCCGCCTGACCCAAGGAGCCGAAGGAGCCGGACGGGCCGGAAGAGCTGGCGGTGTCGAAGGTGAAGGTGAAGAAGGAGCAGCAGGTGGTTTCTCGTGTGGCGAGGTCCTTGGCCCACGACTCGGCGTGGGCGGGCAGGCGGATGACCAGGGTGTTCGGATCGACGCGTTCCGTCGTACCCGCGGCCGTGCGGAAGAGGTCGTCGAACTCGGCTTCCCGTAAGGGTTGTTCCGCCGTAGGCAGCGTGCAGGCCTCCGGCGCCCACTGGATCTCGGTCATGATTCGACGATAAACCCGTACCCAAGGACCACTTGCAAGGCCGGACTTGGGTAACCGAGCGACGATTGGACTTCCTTTTGCCGCTCGACCGCCGGCGCGCGGCCGCGGGTTGGCTTTCAGCGGCAAAACGCGGGTTGGCTTTCAGCGGCAAAAGAAGTCCGATCGTCGCAAGTGGTGAGGTCGCCTGCAGCACCACGTGCAGGGCACGGTGTGCGCAAGTGCTGAGGCGTTGCGGTTAGGAACTGAAGGCGGCGTCGAACGAAGCCGACGGCGGATCGAAGGCGAGCGACCGAACGAACTTCACAGCCTCGGCCGCACCCACCAGGCGATCCATACCGGCGTCTTCCCACTCCACCGAGATAGGCCCGTCGTAACCGATCGAGTTCAGCATCCGGAAGCAGGCCTCCCACGGTACGTCGCCATGGCCGGTCGAGACGAAGTCCCAGCCGCGGCGCGGGTCTCCCCACGCCAAGTGAGAGCCCATCCGCCCGTTGCGGCCGTTGCCGACCTGGCGCTTCGCGTCCTTGCAGTCGACGTGGTAGATCCGGTCCTTGAAGTCCCAGAGGAACCCGACCGGATCCAGGTCCTGCCAGACGAAGTGGCTCGGATCCCAGTTCAACCCGAACGCCTCGCGATGACCGATCGCCTCCAGAGTCGCGACGGTCGACCAGTAGTCGTACGCGATCTCCGACGGGTGGACCTCATGCGCGAACCGCACGCCGACCTCGTCGAACACGTCCAGAATCGGGTTCCACCGATCGGCGAAGTCCTTGTACCCGGCCTCGATCATCGACGGCGGCACCGGCGGGAACATCGCGACCGTCTTCCAGATCGACGACCCGGTGAATCCGACCACCGTGTCGACGCCGAGCCTGCGGGCGGCCCGCGCGGTGATCGCGAGTTCCTGGGCGGCGCGCTGCCGTACGCCTTCGGCCTCGCCGTCACCCCAGATGTGCGCGGGCAGAATGCCCTGGTGCCGCGCGTCGATCGGATCGTCGCAGACCGCCTGACCGACCAGGTGGTTCGAGATCGTCCACACCTTGAGGTTGTACTTCTCCAGGATGTCCAGCCGGTTCCGCACGTACGCGTCGTCCTCGGCGGCTTTGCGGACATCGAGGTGATCACCCCAGCACGCGATCTCCAGACCGTCGTACCCCCACTCGGAGGCGAGCCGGGCCATCTCCTCGAACGGCAGGTCGGCCCACTGGCCGGTGAACAACGTGATCGGTCGAGCCATCTGTTCCACTCCTTGTCGTGACTACTACGGACATACCGAAACCAGGTGCCCCAGCCCGGGACGGAGCGCTTTGTCCCGGGCCGGGGCGAGGGCCGGCGTACCGGTCCCCCATCGCCGCGCGACCCCGGCTCCGCGCTCGGGTGGGGCCGAACCACCCGCGGTGCGAAGTTCCGGCCGGAGCCGGACCCAGAGCCACGCGGCGACGTTCATTTACAACTGGCCCTTCAGGTGGGTTCCGACCGCTCGAAGCAGCTCGCGCGCCTGCTGGTTCCCCACGCCGTTCGTGAAGAGCAGGAAGCGATCGAGGGCAAGCCGGGCCGGGACCGCCTGACCGCGGGCGTCATGCCGCCGAGCGTCGGCGATGCTCTGCTTCAGCAGCAGCGCGTTCACCGTGGTGAGCTTCTTCTCCGCGACGAACCGGTCGATCAGCTTGACCGTGCCGTCGTACGTCGCCACGACGTCGAACGCCACCTCGGCCGTACCGGGGTTGCCGGCGTTGTCCGTGGCGCTCGCCGTCAGCACGTGCCGCCCGAGCCCGATGACGACACCATCCAGCCGAGCTCCGACGGGCTTTCCGTCCAGGCTCAAAGTGGTTGCCCCGGCGCCGGAGGTGGCGTCGGTCGCGGTCGCGGCCACCGGTACGACGTCCGCGATTCCAACGGCGGCATTCGCGGCCACGCCAGTGATAGCGACCTTCGGTGCGACCTGGTCCACCTTCACCGTCGCCGACTTCGGCTCGGACACGTTGCCCGCGGTGTCGCTGGCCCGGACCTGCACGGTGTGCGTGCCCTCAGCCGTGATCGTGACGGGCGTGGTGTACTCGCGCCACGGCCCGTCGTCCACCTTCTGCTCCAGATAGACCTGGCCTGGCGACTCGTCGGTTCCAGTCGCGCTCACCTTGACCGGTCCCGTCCACCAGCCGTTCTGGCCGGACGGCTCCTGCGGATCGACCGCGAGCTCCAGAACGGGCGCGAGCACGTCCTTGTTCACGTGGAAGTAGTCGAACTTGGCCGTCTTCGACGCCACCTGGTCCGCGCCGAAGGCGAAGACCCCGATCTTGGCGTTGGCCAGCGCCGCGTTCGTCACCGAAGGCAGGGCCGTCCAGGTCGTACCGTTCGCGCTGTACGAACCGGTGAACATGGTGCCGTTCTTCGCCAGTCGCAAGTACCAGACGCCATGGGTGGGCGCCGGTGACGCGTTCGGCTGGGGAGTTCCGACCACCTCGCTGGTCTCACTGCGCAGCTCGATGGCTCGGGTCACCGGCGAACCGGCGGCATTCGTAGCGAGCAGATCGAGCTTCACGTAGTTGCCGTCATCGGTGTACGCGAGCAGACCACCTTGCTGATACCGCTCGTTGAAGGCGGAACCGTCCACCTTCGTCTCGATCGTCCAGTCGCCCGCGGGCGCCGGCTGGAGCATCAGGTTCTTCGGCCCGGTGTTGCCCGTGCCGTAAATGTCGCCCTTGCTGGTGTCGATCTCGAGCTGGCCCCCGGCCTGGCGGTACGCCGCGGTGTCGGGCCGGACCACCTGTGACCAGCGGCACGGGTCCACCGCCGTACCGTCGAACTCGTCCGACGGCGCGGGCTGCGTCGCGGTGTCGTCCGGCGTGATGGCGAAGTAGTCGAACGTCGCCGTCATCGGCAGTGCCTCGGTCCGGTTGGCCAGGCCGAACATACCGATGTGCGGATTGTTGATTCCGGCAAGCGCCTTGGTCTGCGGCATCGCCGTGAACGTCACGCCATCGCCACTGTAGAACGCCATCAGATCGCTGCCATCGCTGGTGAATCGCACCCAGACCGTGTCCGGGAAGGCGGCACCAAGCGGCGCGGTGTTGCTCTCGGCAACTTCATTCGGAACGCCGGCCTCTTCCCGGATGAACTGGAAGACCCGATCGGCCGCGCCCGTACTCCTTGCCTGCAGCACCATCTTGGCGTAGTTGTCGTCATCGCCGTACACGATCAGCCCCGCTTGCTGGTACGACGTACGCGCGGGCAGGTTCACCTTCGCGGTGGCCTGCCAGGCGCCGTTCGGCAAGGGCTGCAGCACGATGTTCGGCGTATTCGTATTGCCCGTGCCGTAGATGTCCGTCGCGGTCAACGGCAAGACCAGTGAGCCGGCGTTGACCGCCAGGTCCTGGTTCTCCCGGACGACCTTGGTCCAGCGCGTGCGGTCGAGCGACGTACCGTCGAAGCCGTCGGATCTACCCGTGAGGCAGCTCGGCGGCGCGACGGCGTCCACCTGGATCGGGATGTTCTGCGTCCCCACGGCGCCCCGGGTATCGCTAACGCGCACGCTCGCCGTATACGCGCCGGGTGTGGTGTAGGTGTGGCTGGCCGACGCACCCGTCGCGGTGCCACCGTCGCCGAAGTTCCAGACGTACGACAGCGGGAGATCGCCGTCCGGATCAGTGGCCGTGGTGCTGAAGTCCACCGCGAGCGGCGCCGTACCAGTGGTCGGCGTCGCGGTGGCGTTCACCACCGGGCGCTGGTTCTCCGTGACGCCCCGGCCGATGAACTTGACCCAGTTGACGTTGAGCTGGCCCTGGGTTTTGACGAAGTACAGCGTGCCGGTATCGGTCGAGGCCGGGCTCACCGCGGCGGTGAAGTCGCCATACGTCTGCCAGGCGCCGGTCGGGTTGACCCGGATGGTCGACACGATCGGCCCGTGCTCCGGGTGATCCTTGCGCACGACAACCGTCGCGCCTGCCTCGGGAGAGGCCGCCCGGAGCTGGATCTCGTCGATGCCGGTGAGGTTCATCGGCCGCCAGGCCCACCAGTCGCCGTCCTCGATGAAGCCGATGTTCTTGCCGCCACCCGCGGTGTCACCGGTGGTCTCCGCGACCACACCACCGCCAGGGCCACCGGTCTCGTCGAAGTACTCCGCCTCGCGCAGCTTCGGCTGGAGCTGAACGACCTTCTCGGTGGTGAGCGGCGCGCTGCCGGGCGAGCCCTTGTCGGTGTACTTCACGGTGACGATGCCGAAGATGTTCGCGCCGACATGCCCCTCGTCACCCGGCAGCGGGAAGGTGCCGCTGCAGCCGCGGTACTGCTCATAGCCGTGCGCGTGCTCGTCATGGCCGAGCGCGGGCTGGGTGATCACGTCGTTGCAGTCGACCGTGCCGTCCTCGGCGTCCGTCACCGATACCTGGTAGCGGATGGTGTCGCCGAAGTCGAAGAAGCCACCGTTCTTCGGCAATGTGACGGTGATCTGTGGCGCCGAGTTGCCCGCGGTGATGGTCGCGTTCGACACCGCCGTCCGGCCGTCCGCGTCGGTGACGGTCAGCCGGGCGGTGAAGGCGCCGGGCTGGTTGTAGACGAAGGACGGCTTCACCACCGTGCTGTCGATCGTGCCGTTACCGTCGAAGTCCCACGCGTAGGTGATCGGCGAACCGTCCGGATCGCGTGAACCACTCGCGTCGAAGTTGACCGTCAACGGCACCGGCCCGGATGTCCGGTCGGTGGTGAACGACGCCACCGGGGCGCGATTGCCCTGCACATAGTCGATCCGGTAGATGCCGGAGTCCGCGTTGTTGCCGCCGAAACCGCTACCCCACTCGATCACGTAGAGCGCGCCGTCCGGCCCGAAGTGCAGGGCGTGCGGGCGGTTGAACGACATCTTCTCCAGCATGCGCGACACATCCGTGACGCCGTTGCGGTCGTCGTTCGGCTGGATCGAGAACATCCGGCCGTTGTTCCAGTCCCCCAGTACGGCCTTGCCGTCGAACGCACGCGGCCATTTGCGCGGCGAGTCCGAGTCGGGGTTGAACTTGTACCCGCCACTGGTCATCGGCGCGCCGCTGTTACCGATCTCCGGGACGCCGGTCGAGCTCATGCCCATCCACAGATCGGCCGGAATCGCCGCCGGCAGATTCGTGATCCCGGTGTTGTTCGGCGAGTTGTTCACCACGCCACCACAGTTGAACGTCGGTCCAGGCGTGCTCGTGGCGAAGTCGTAGTCGTTGTACGGCGTGTTGTTGCCAACGCAGTAGGGCCAACCGTAAAAGCCCGGCTGATCCACGATGTTCCACTCGACCCGGCCATCGGGACCGCGGTTCGGATTGGCCTGGCCGGCGTCCGGGCCGTAGTCGGCGACGAACAGCCGATCCGTGGTCGGGTCGATGCCGATCCGGAACGGGTTGCGGAAGCCCATCGCGTAGATCTCCGCCCGGGTCTTCGCCGTTCCCGCCGGGAACATGTTGCCGGCCGGGATCGTGTAGCTGCCGTCGGGCTGCGGCTTGATCCGCAGAATCTTGCCGTTCAGGTTGTTGCTGTTGGCGGCGCTGCGCTGCGCGTCCCAGAACGCGCGCCCTGGCTGCTCGTCGATCGGGGTGTAGCCGTCGGAGGCGAACGGGTTGGTGTTGTCACCGGTCGCGATGTACAGGTTGCCCTGGGCATCGAACTCGAGCGCGCCGCCCGCGTGACAACACTGGTCGCGCTGCGTATCGATCCGCAGCACCTCTTTCTCACTGGCCAGCTCGAGCGTCTCCCCCGTGAGTTTGAATCGGGAGACCTTGTCGACCGCGACCGAGCCCGCCGGCGAGTAGTAGAGATAGACGAAGCCGTTCGTGGCGAAGGCCGGGTCGAGCGCGATACCGAGCAGACCGAATTCCTGACCGGTATAAACGTTCAGCGTGGCCGCGGTGACCACCGCGCCGTCGGTGCGGATCAGCTTCACGGCACCGTTGCGATCGATGTACAGCACGCGGCCGTCGGGTGCGATCGCCAGCTCCATCGGGTTGCTGGTGTTGTCGTCCAGCGTGACCTTTTGATAGCTGTCGCTCAGCGAGGCGGCGCAGTCGGCCGACTCCACCCCGGCGGCGGTACGGATGCCGCCCAGCAGGTGCTTGCGGAAGACCGGGTCGGCGAACGACTCGATCGTATGGCCCATACCCGTGTACCAGGATCGGCCGCCGTCGTAATCCTGGCACCACGCGATCGGGTGCTCGGCGCCCATCGTGCCACCGGTGTACGACGTCTCGTCCAGCGAGGCGAGCACATGTACGGCACCGCGCGGGTTGGTCTGGTAGTTGTACCACTCGTCAGTCCGGTTCCACCGGGTCGGCGCCTCGGCGGTCGACGGGTGCGCGTGGTCCTCCACCTTCACGTCCGCGTTCGGCGTACCCGGCGGGTGGCTGGCGAAGTAGCTGCCGACAAGCTTGCCGTACCAGGGCCACTGGTACTCGGTGTCCGACGCCGCATGCACGCCGGCATAACCGCCACCGGCCCGGATGTATCGCTCGAACGCGGCCTGCTGGTCCGCGGTCAGCACGTCGCCGGTGGTGGACAGCCAGATCACCACCTCGTACTGCGCGAGGTTCGCGTCGGTGAAGGCGGCGCCGTCCTCGGTGGCGGTCACCTCGAATCCGTTCTGCTGACCGAGTTGCTGGATCGCGGCGATACCGGCCGGAATCGAGTCGTGCCGGAAACCGGCGGTCTTCGAGAAGATCAGCGCCTTGAACGTCTCGTCACCGTGACCGGGATGGGCGGTGGCGCTGATGGCTCCTAGCGGTATGGCGAGCACGGCGATCACCGCCAGGACAACGACGCGAATCGCCATCCCGTGCAGCCGCCGAGGTATATGGGACATGGGGAGCTCCTATGGTGCGGATAGAAAGCTGCGCTCCAGCGGTTCCGGGGCGGGTCCCCGGGCGTCGGCCCTTTATTCGGTTGTCCCGGTAGTCCGTTCCTCAGCGGACCCCGAGCAGGTGTTCCATGGCGAGCTGGTCCAGCCGCTCGAAAGCAAGCCCTCGCGCGGCCAAGGCGTCCGGGTCGAAGGACTCAGCCCGTACGTCGGCCAAGGTCTCCCCCGCGCCAAGAGTCGGCTCGGACAGCTCGTCGACTCGGGCCGCGGCCAATGCCTCAACCACCTCGGGATCCGCACGGAAGGCCGTCACCTTCTCCCTGAGGATCAGGTAGTTGCGCATACACGCCGCCGCCGTGCCCCACACACCCTCAACGTCTTCGGTGCGCGGCGGCTTGTAGTCGAAGTGCACATACCCGTCGTACGCGCCCTGCAACGCGTCGACCGTCCAGAACGCCTCGCGCAGGTTCCCCGCGCCGAAGCGCAGGTCCTGGTCGAACCGCGGTCCATGCTGGCCGTTCAGGTCGATG
>NZ_JBHLTC010000053.1:0-34408 GCF_042434725.1 Kribbella deserti
AGGCAGTTGATGTCCCGACCTATGCCTTCCAGCATGAGCGCTACTGGCTCGAGGTTGCCGCGACGACGGCTCCTTCACCGGTAGCGCTCTCCGCTACGGCAGGGCCCGCCCTTGTGGAGGGGAGCACGCTGCGTCGCGAGCTGACTGAGGCGGGGCCGGTCGAGCGCGAGGCGATCCTCACCGGTGTGATCCGTACTGAGCTAGCCAATGCGCTGGGGTACTCGGCCCCTGACCTGAAGCCGAACGACGCGTTGGCTGGACTTGGCCTCACCTCGCTGATCGCAACTGAGCTTCGCGCTCGAATCCGTGCCGTCACGGGAGTGTCAGTTCCGATGACGGCGATCCTCGACCACTCGACACTGTCGGACCTGTCTCGTCACGTGGCCACCGAATTCAACGTCGCCGAGGTTGGGGGGACCACGTTTCCGGAAGGGCCCCTGGCAGTCCTGTTCCAGGAAGCTTGCAAATCGGGCAAATTCAAGCAAGCTCTTGACTTGGCCACTGTCGCCTCGTTCTTGCGGGACAATTCCGTGCCCACAGTGCGCGCGGATACCGGACCTGGCATCGTGCAGTTCACGAAGGGCGTCGACTCGCCGGCTCTGATCTGTTTTCCCTCTCTAGTCGCGCCCGCAACTCCATATCAGTTCGCTCGCATGGCGGCGCCTATCCAGGACTTGCGAAGCCTGACGGCCATCACCCCTGTCGGATACCTGGAAAACGAAGGCTTGCCTGACAGCCTCCAAAGCGCGGCGGTCTATCACGCCGATGCCGTACGCCGCGTTGCACAGGACGTCCCGTTCGCTCTCCTCGGCTATTCGTCCGGCGGCTGGCTTGCACACGAGGTCGCAAAGACTCTTGAGCAGACCGGTGTAACACCGGCCGCTGTGATCCTGCTCGACACCTTCTTGCCGGACGATCCGGCACTGCCCGATCTCATGACCTACCTGTACCGCCACCTGATGGCCCGACCGGAGTTCACCGAGATGAGCGACGACGTAAAGCTCAGCGCCATGGGCCGCTACTTGCACCTGTTCAAGGGCTGGCAGCCCGGTGAAGTCAAAGCGCCTGTGCTCATGGTGTCGGCGGCTCTACCCGATGAAAACGGCCTCGCCGAAAAGCCAGACAGTTCTCCCCGATGGCCAGTTCCCCACTCCCGCATTTCGGTGCCAGGTACGCATATGACCATGATCGAGGATTTCGGAGCTGAGACTGGCGAGGCAGTTCACGGCTGGCTAAAGGCGCGCGCGGCACTTTAAGTAGGAGGTGAGTGATTCGAATTCTTTCATGGCAGAATAGAAAGGAGTCGCAAAACGCCATTGTGTTCGGTGGGGCAAATTTTACAAGTAGACCTTACGAAGTGGAGGCTCGATGACCCAGGGATATTCGACCCGACGTGATCACGATTTGGCAGCTGAGGATGCTGTCCGCCTCGGGGGTAGGCTCGACTTACTCGCGCCGCAGGAACTAACCGAAGCTCAGCGCCAGATATATGATCTGATCTCCAGTGAACATATGCCCAAGGCGGAGAAGAGCGGCTATGTTGGCCAGTTGCCCGACGGCCGCGTGATTGGTCTGTACAACGTCCTTCTCTACTCTCCTGAGCTGACCATGGGGCTGGGTGCATGGATGGATGGCCTGAGTCGCTCAAACCTGGCCGACGAGGTCCGCGAGGTCGTCATCCTCGCTGTGGGTGCAATGTGGCGGTCCGAATATCAGCTCTATGCTCACGCAGCGATTGCGCGGCAAATTGGTCTGTCCGATAAGATGATTGACGCGATCAAGGAGGAGCGAGAGCCCGACGGGATCTCCGCAGATGCGGTCGTGGCTTATCGTTTTACTTGCAGTCTGCTGAGCCAGCGCCGAGTCGATGATGACCTGTACGCCCAGGCGGTAGCTGCGTTTACAATTCCTGGAATTGCCGCGCTCGTGCATCTCATCGGCCTCTACCAGACTGTTTCTGCCCTGCTGAATTGCTTTCAGGTGCCAGCGCCAAGCAATTGAGGAGCTGGGTAAATTCGACGCATCCCAGGACTGGCTGCGACTGAACAATGTGGCCGCGAAGGTTGTCGAATGACTCAACTTTATGGGTGGCGCGTCGTGGTGCGCCTATGCCGATGAACTTGTCGGTGTCGCGCTCGCATCCATGTTCTCGACGCGTCACCCGGCGAGACGACGCTGCGATCTTGGCCTGCAAATTGTGGACTCGAGAAGAATTCGCGGTAGCCGCGGAGCTCAGCATAGACCTTGGCCGTAGGGAGGCGTAGTTCGATGGGTTGATGGGTTTGGTCGCGAGCTGGCCTCGACGGCAGCGGGTATATCTAGTGCCTCTCCAAGACCTCCGATGGGTTCTAGGTGTCAAGTAGCAGGGCTGGCGATATGGAGCTGACGAGAGTTAGTGAACCGATGAGGGGTCTGTGGAGCGGCGCATGAGCAGCGAACTGCCGACCTGGTCGGTGAATCCCCAGCGGCTGTAGAAGGGGACGAGTTCTGGCTGGCAGACCAGTTCGATGCTCCGCACCTGGGACAGTTGGGGATTTTGGACGATGGCATCCAGCAACACAGCGCCGTAGCCTGATCCCCGAAACTCTGGCGCCACGACGACGTCAAGCACCAGCGCGACGTGGGCGTAGTCGGTCAGAACTCGAGCGAAGCCGACGATCCCGTCGTGTGAAGAATCGACCAAGGCCACAACGATGTCCGATTCTCGCAGAATCAACCTGGTCTCCTCGACTGTCCGATTGGCCATCCACCACGCGGAGCCAAACAGCTCCATCAGACCGGCCAGTTGCTGTTCATCGACCTCGTGGCGGATGCGGACCTTCTCGTCACTGTTCATGCTTCAGTTTCGCGACGCGCCGGGGTCACGGTTGTTGCTCAGGCCGCGGCTGTCTTGGGCATCGGGCCGACTCCGAAGGCCCGTTCGGGGTCGTAGGGCTGGCTGGTTTGCAGGCAGTGCCAGAGCTGTCCGAGTTGACGGTTGAAGAGGTTGCGCAGGGCTGATGAGTGGCGGTCGCCGTGCTCGCGTCGCCGGCGGTAGTGAGCGTCTGCTGGTGCGTGGTTGGCCATGGCGGCGAAGGCCCAGACATAGCCGGCGGCGGCGAGCCGGTCGTTCTTGATCCGGCGGAAGCTGACCGACAACGCCTTGCCGGAGGCTCGGGTGACGGGCGCGGATCCGGCGTAGGCCTTGACTGCCCTGGCGTCGGCGAAGCGGGTCCGGTCGTCGCCGATCTCGCCAAGGACTCGTGCGCCGAGGTTGTCGTTGAGACCGGGGAAGCTGGTGATGATTGCGTAGTCGGGGTGCTGCTGGAACGCTTCTGCCGTGGCTTGGGCGAGGTCGTCGACGTTGCGGCATTCGACGTCGAGAGTGGCCAGCAGCGCGAGCGCCTGGCGGCCCATGGCTTGCTCGACCAGGACCGGTTGACGCAGCCGCGGTTCCCGTAGCAAGGCCAGAAGTTCGACCGCTCGCGGATCGAGCAACCGCCGTCGGCCGGCCTTCTTCAGCGCGGCCGCGAGCCGCGCCTTGGATAGCTTCGCCCCGGCGGCCGGATCCGCGGCGATCCCCAATACCGCTCTGGCTTCGGGGTGTGTGAGGTTCGTGGCGTGCTTTCCCGCGAACGCCTCGAGATAGGCCGGGTAGTACTCCCGCAGCAGCGATCGCAGCTCGTTGGAGGCCCTTGTCCGGCGCCAGATCGCGTCCTGGTGGGCGCGGGCCAGCACGGCGATCGACTGGACCAGCTCGCTGTCCGCGGCGATGCGACGGTGCAGGTGCGCGTCGGTGCGCAAGATGTTGGCCAGGGCCATCGCGTCGGCGTGGTCGGACTTGGTGCGGCTGACCGAGATGCGCTCGCGGTAACGGGCGACGGCCATCGGGTTGATCGCGAACACCGGCCGGCCGGTGGCGCGCAGCGCGGCGACCAGCAGTCCGCGCGGGGTTTCGATCGCGACCGGGATCGGGTCGGCCGCGGTGTCGCCGGCGGCCTCGAACATCGCGGCGAGTTCGGCGAACCCGGTCACCGACTCGTTGATCCGTTTCTTGGCGACCAGTTGGCCGGCCTCGTCGACCAGGGCGACGTCGTGGTGGCCTTCGGCCCAGTCGATCCCGCAGAACACTCTCAACTCAAGTACCTCCGTCGTGGGCGGTGAACGGTCCGGTCCGGACCCCTTGGCGAGAACGCGCGGCGACCTAATGACGAGCCTCTGTGGGCTTCCCTCCGATGAGCCGTTCGCGATCCCAGCGACCCGCACGGCGCCGGTCTGTTCGAGAGCTCAACGGCTCGCGTTGTAGTCAGGCGTTCAGTCGTGCGGGCGGGCTCGAACCACAAGCAACCATCCCGGCCAAGGTGATGATCTGTCCGGTGCGACGCGCCGATCTCTGTGGAGCTGTCGAGCAGCGAAATGCGAGCAGGCGTCGCCGCATCGGGCAGATCATCTGGCTTCGTCCGGGGCACACACGGTCTTGCTCTAGGCCTCAACGGGCCTCGCTATACACAGGCGTCACCCCGGACGAAGAACGAGGTACGAGCCGCTCCCCGCCGCCCGTCCCGGTCTTGACGGAGACCTCAACAGGGCCTGAAACGTTGAAGGGCTTGGGCGCCGCCGAAGCGGCTCGTACAACCCTCATTAGAAACGTTGGGGTTGTAACTGTGTCGGGTTTGACCGGTGTGGTGGTGGGTCTGGAGGCTTGCTGGCCGGAGGTGGTGATGGCTCGACAGCCTGAGGTTTTCGTGCGCCCGTTGGAACCCGAGGAGATGGAGCGTCTGGTCCGGATCACGCGGAGGACCAGGGATCGGGTCCGGTTGCGCCGGGCGGGGATCGTCTTGGCGTCTGCGCAGGGTCGCAGTGCCGCGGACGCGGCGGGGATGTTCATGATGAAGCCGCAGTACGCGCGGGAGGTGAGCCACGCGTTCAACGAGCAGGGGTTCGCGGCGTTGGACCCAAAATGGAGCGGGGACCGGCCACGTATGTTCGGTCCCCCGGTTCGTGAAACGGTCTGCCGGGTCGCCAAAACTCCGCCGCAGCAGCCGGGCCGCCCGTTCACCACGTGGAGCCTGTCGAAGCTGGTCGAGTACCTGGCTGAGCACAAGAGCATCGCGATCAGCACGGAGTCGGTGCGTCAGATCCTGCGACGCGGGTATCAGGTGGCAGGCGACCAAGACCTGGAAAGCGAGCAAGGACCCGGAGTTCGCAGCGAAGATGGTCCGCATTCTCGACCTGTACGACCATCCACCGGCCGACGGACGGGTGATCTGCGCAGACGAGTTCGGCCCACTGAACCTCCAACCACGCCCCGGCCGGGGAGGACAGATGTTCTACCGGTTCCGCAACCGCAAACGCTGGCGGGAGTTCCTGGGGTTCCTCAAGCAACTGCGAGACAGCTTCCCGGCCGGGAAGCTGTATGTCGTGTGTGACAACTACGAGCCGCACAAGAAGGCCGACGTCATCGAATGGTGCCGCCCCAACGGGGTCGAACTGGTGTTCACCCCAGCAACGCGTCCTGGCTGAACTGGATCGAGTGCGAGTTCACCGCCCTCAGGTACTTCACCCTCGACGGCAGCGACTACCCCACCCACCGCCCAGCAGAACGCGATCACCGGCTACGTCCGCTGGCGCAACAAGCGAGCCCAACCCAAACGACACTTCGCTGCCGACTCCAAGATCCGCCGACCCGATTACCTACCCAACGCTGCTTGACGAGGCACTAGACCTGGCCGGTACACCAAGGCAGGCGACCACGAACGTTCGTCGGGCGATCGAAGCGCCCTGAGGCCAAGCGTTCAGCATGAGCGATCAACGCCGAAGCGGATGCGGCCCTAGGAGCCGCGATGTCGAACAGCGCTGGAACAGAGCAGGTCTGTGTTCTGCTCGGCGGGCGTGCTGCGCGCTGGACGGTGACTTCAGGCGTGCTCCAGATTGCTTCAAGGTCGAGCGGGCACCATGAAACGGGCTCTCATCGCGAGCAACCCAGCGGAGTGGACGGCAGCGACGGATGTTGCCTGGCGTTTCCAGGAAGTCAGGTGCGGAGGTGAGCTGGTGAACGTGGACCGACATCACGGCAGGACCGGCCACGGCTGGATTGTCGAGTACCGTGCCACCGGCGGCTCCACGATGACTACAGAGCATCCAGACCGGCAGAGCGCAGTCGATGTCATGGCTGACTCGCTCGCTTTATCAGCTTTGCGTTTGTGGACCTTAGCCGAGAGCCGCCGCGGTCACGACCAATGGAAGGCCGTGATGAGGAGGCGCGGCGACTTTCTCATGTGGCACGCCCTGAACGTCGCAGGCACCACCGAAGGAAGCTACGAGTTGCCCCTCTCACAGGGCCGACACTGGTTCATATCCGAGGCGGCGCAGGATGACCGATGAGTTTACTGAACGTCAGGTGGATCTCTGGTCACCTTCCTGCGCGATAGCTGGCACCCGCCCGCGACGTCCGAGGTGCCACTGGGGCCAGAGCCTGGCCACAAAGCAGGCCACCGGGAGCTGGTTGTTCCCCCAGAAGTCCCGCGAACATCAGTTTGAGTCGCCCGAGGGCTCGTCCGTCGGCGGCGTGCTGGTTGTGGGAATGGTCGTCGTGACTGTCGATATCCCGCTGTGCTTCCTGAACGGCGTTCAGCCCGAACAAACCTGCGATCGCCGAGATTGCGGTGATGACAGCGCGCCACCATTGCGACCCGTGATGGCCCCCTCGAATTGCGCTCACGTGCGCATGGACGCGCTGCGCCGCATCCCTGATCGGAGGGCAATGGGGTTCTGGAGACAGAGCGGGTGGGGCCGCGAATCGTGTCTGCGCCGCGAAACAGTGGTTCCTGACCTCAGAGCCGATGTAAGGCGGAGGAGCCTAGGGTCAACTGTCGGCGCGGTGTTTGACCTCGGGTTTGTGCCGATGGTTCACTCCACACAGTGAGCAGCAGACGAAGGACGTGGATTGGCGTCCTGGGCATGGTGCTGGTCATCAGCAGCGTGTTCTTCGTGACCGCCGCCATCGGCGACATCGCCACTGGCGCCTCGGACACCGACTCCAGCACCCTGTGGGGAATCCTCGTCTTTTTCTTGAGCGCCAGTGCCGTCGGCGGTTGGATGGCCTGGGCGAATCTCGGTCCCCGACGTCGTCAGGTTTCCCAGCAAGAGCTCGAGTTGAAGGTCCTCGACCTGGCCCGCGAGCTAGGTGGGAGCGTCACTGTAGTGGAGGTCGCCTCCGACTGCGGCGTGAGCGTGTCTGTTGCTAAACAGGCGTTGGATCGGCTCTGTGGACATGGTGTAGCCACCCCTGAACTGACCGATGCTGGCCTGATGGTCTACCGGGTCGATTTTCTGCCGCCGCCTGCCCTGCCGTGATGGCATGAGCGCGGATTCGGCGCGATCAGCTCACTTGGTTCGCCCCGTCGGTGTTCCACAACTACCCGTCGTACTTCGGTTGCCCAACCGGTGGGCTGATCATGTAGCGCCCGGGCCGCCTCAGTTCAGTACCTGCTGGGGGTGCTGCCGATGCCGTCCGGGATCAAGCGGGTGGCCTTTGGAAGGGGAGACACAGGCTCGGTATCGGAGACCGCTGAAGCCGCTGGACTCGGACCGGCGGATGCCTCCCGCAGACTGACGACAATCGCAGGCCAGATGTTGTGAGCAGTAGGCCGCCGTGTGTCAGGACCAGCTACTGTGGCGGTATCCGCAGCACATCAGCGACAGTCCAGCCGTCCGCCGCAGAATTGAGAGACGATTCACGCCAGCATTACTGCCGGTGGTGGGTCAATCGTTGGCCGCGAGCATAACGATGTGCAAGATGTGCCCCGCTCCGGACCGAATTCCTAGCTGCTCCACGGATGTCCCAATGTTGGGCTTCCTGCGGATCTCGAAGGCTGAGCCAGAATGAGTCCTGCAAACCTTGAACCAGATCAACTGCTGGCGTCAATGTCCGAAACGAGGAGTCACCCGTCCGAGCTGAGATTCCGCAGTGCACTGGGCGCGATACCGGCATACATCCCAGGTAAGCCACCGAAGCGTGTCGACGGTCGGCCTTCATACAAGGTGTCCAGTAACGAGAACCCCTATCCACCCCTACCGGGCGTACTCAGGGCCGCGATGAGAGCGGTCGAATCAATGAACCGCTACCCGGATCTCACCTCGACGGCCCTGCTTGAGGCCCTGTCAGCCCGCTTAGACGTACCGGTGAACCGGCTGGCGGTGGGCGCCGGCTCGGCTGCAGTGCTGTACAACCTACTTCAGGCGACCTGCGAGACCGGCGACGAGGTAATTTACGCGTGGCGTTCCTTCGAGGCGTATCCAATCGCGGTCGCACTAACCGGCGCCACTGCAATAGAGGTCGCCTTAACGGCCGACGGCCGGCACGACCTGGACGCCATGGCGGCCGCCGTCAGCACCAAAACGAAGGTGATCTTGATCTGTACGCCGAACAACCCGACTGGCGAGGTTGTGCGTGGTGATGACCTGCAGGCGTTTCTGCGGGCAGTGCCGGTGGGCGTACTGGTCGTAATCGACGAGGCATACCGCGAATTCGTCCGCGAACCGCGGGCTGTGGACGGTATCGACCTGCACCGCGAGCACCCCAACGTGGTTGTCCTGCGGACGTTCTCCAAAGCGTACGGCTTGGCGGGTCTGCGCGTCGGGATGGCAATCGGATCGGAGCTGGTGATGGCGGCGATCAGAAAGTGCGCCGTACCATTCGGTCTCAGCGACATCGCCCAGCAAGCGGCGATCGCATCGCTGGCTGCGGAAGCCGACTTGTTGCAGCGGGTCGAGGGCATTGTCGGAGAGCGCAGCAGAATGGTGAACGCGCTACGCGAGCTCGGCTGGGAGGTGCGAGACAGCCAGGCAAACTTCTTGTGGCTAGAACTCTGCGAGGACACGCACGCGTTCGCGATGGCAGCAGAAGCCGCAGGTCTAATCGTACGATCCTTCCCAGGTGAGGGCGCCCGTGTCACGATCGGTGAGCCTGAGACAAATAGCCTGTTCCTAGACGTCGTACGACAGTGGAACGTCCACAAGCGGTCGCCGATCGGGTGACTGATACTGTCCCATCGATCCGAACAACCAACGGAATCTGTCTCGGCGAGGGTGCGCAAACTGGCCGCCCTCCAGCCGCACCCGAGATACCGGCTGACGTCTCACCATGGCCAGCGACGTTAGCCATGATGCGGACGCCGATCGGCGTCCGGAGTCCGTTTCACATTGGCGATCGCGGTGGACGAACCGCATGTTTCAGTGTTGCTTCAGAAGCTCGCCTATGGTGTCGGACGATTTCGTCCACTGCTACAAGGAGATCTGATGAATTCCCGGCCGGCCTTGCTCACCATGCTCGGCTCCCTGGCTGTCACAGCGCTCGCCACAATGAGCGCGGTGGCCGCCGTGCCTCCGTCCGCTGACCCTGCGGCGCCGATCGTCACCGCACCGCTGTTGGCCGACACCGACGGCGACTCGTTGCCCGACATCTGGGAGACGAACGGGTACGACGCCAACGGCGACGGCACCATCGACGTCGACCTACCCGCGATGGGCGCGACGCCGACAAAGAAAGACCTGTTCGTCGAGATGGACTACATGGCCGGCAGGCTGACCAGCATCGCGGCGATGGACCGGATCGTGGAGGTGTTCGCGACCGCGCCCGTCAGCAACCCCGACGGTACGACCGGGATCCGACTCCACCTCGACGCCGGTCCGGCTGGTGGATCGGCGTACAACCTGGGTGGAGGTAACGAGGTCCCTTACGACGACGACCTTCAGCCAGTCCACACGCAGACGACCGCGATCAGGGACGCGAATTTCGCCAAGTCCAGGCGAGCTGTCTTCTACTACATGCTGTGGGCCGACAGCTACAACGGCGGCTGCAGCAGTGGCCTTGAGTTCGGGATCCCGGGTGACACGTTCATCGTCACCGTCGGCCCGAAATGTGGCTATGCCGGTACGGACAACCAGGAGGTCGGCACGTTCATGCATGAGTTCGGTCACGCCCTCGGACTGCACCACGGGGGAGCCGACGGCACGAACTTCAAGCCGAACTATCTGAGCGTGATGAACTACTACTTCCAGTTCCGTGGTGTGCAGAAGACCGACGGCACCACCTACTGGGGATACTCGAACGTCGTGCCACCGGCGTTGGATGAGAAGAACCTGAATGAGGCGGAGGGCCTCGGCAGTTCGGCTTCGGGGTTCAAGACCACCTGGTGGTGTCCGGACGGAACCATCCGGAGTACGACCGGCGCGGCCAGCTTGCCGATCGACTGGAACTGCGACGGTGACGCCACCGACGTCACCATGAGCGACATCAACCGCGACAACGCGAAGAAGACGCTGACCGCACAGAACGACTGGGCGAACCTCGTCTTCGGCGGCGGTGCCGTCGGCCAGGGCCCGAACGTCCAAACCGAGACAGATCCCGCTGAGCTGCAGGAGATGACGCTCTCCGAGTACCTCGAGTTGCAGCGCAACCATCGCTGACGCTTGTGCCAAGGCTCCGCACCGTTCAGGTCGGTGCGGGGCTCTCCACCGGTGGAAGTGCGCGTTTCAGTCGGCCTTCAGTCCGAAGCAATGTCGCTGTGCGAGCGTCGGCGGGTTGAAATCTGTCGCCAACTGCGGATCGGTTGGCCGGTGAGAGGGTGAGTATGAAGCGGGTTCGTGCCATGACGGCCTCCTTGGTTGCGGTTGCTGGGCTGATGGCGCCGATCGGGATTAATCTGATGTCCGGAGCAGTCAAGGATGGCACCGGCCGGTCCGCACAGAGGGATACGGCGGTGCAGGTTGTGACCCCGCAGGTGGTCCTCGACACGATCAGTACGACGAATGCCGATAACGGCCAACTGACGGTGACTGGTCATGTGACACCGGCACTGCCGGACTACACGTGGGCCTACTTGCAGCGGTACGACACAGACGCCAAGCTCTGGGTCAATGTCGCCAAGCGTCAGATGGTCGCCGGCAAAATCGGCATCACGGCGACTCGGCCCGGGTCGGTCGCGCACTACAGGCTGACCACGCCTGCCACGGACGGGTACGCCGAGGGGGCCTCAGCCGCGAAATCCTTCACGCATTACGTCTGGCGCGGGGCATTCACGAAGGCCTACGGCTTCCACTCGGATGGCAGCAAGCCGTGGGCCCTCACTCCGGAGTCGGCCAACTATCTGTGGGTCAATCACGATGTGCGCGGTGAGACATCTCCGGTTGGGGTCGTTGCGCCGCCGATCTCCGGTTGCCTCGAGGTAAGGGCATGGCTGGCCAACAGATATGCCAACTACCATGCCGATTTCGACCTCAAGGCGAGTTTGAACGCCAGTCATGACCTGCTTGGGACAGCAAGTCTCGGGGGGACCGCTGGCACGTCCGTGAAGCTTGAGGCGCCGTTGACGATCAGCTCGGGTGCTCCCTATCAGAGCCTGTACATCCAGGTCCGCCCGAAAACTCCCTACATAGGCACCACGCCGATCAGCAATTGGAACCTGGAGGTGCACTTGCGTTGCGCCAACTAGTGGCTGGGCTTTTGGGGCGACGGTGACGGGTGAACGTGCAGAACGGCATCCTTCACCGGTCTGTTCAGAACGCTCGGTACTGCCTGCAAAGCGGATGGCCGCATTAGACCGGCCGATCCTGACCCGTGCGTCGAAATCAGGCTTTCTGGCTATGCGGATACACGCACGGGCCAGCGAGTGTCTAGGTCCAGGCCCTGATGTTCACTGAAGCCCGCCCTCTGTAGGCCTAGACAGTAGGGGCGATGGTCATGTCGTTGAGACATGACGAAGCCTTCGGTTGTGCAGTGGAGATACCTTCGCGTCCCGCAAAGCGAAGCAAGAAAGAGGAGCTAGCCATGGAGATTTCCTACCGACGTTTCGTCCCCACGCGAGGCTGACGATCTAGTCGGTTTCCTCATCAGCGATAGCCGGCCATTCCATGGTTCGGCTGTGATTGGCCGTGACGATGCACAGCGATCGGTTTCAGGCGGCAATTACGACAGCGACGGGAACAGGACTTTCTGGATCACCGCAGCTGACCACACCGTCGGATTGATCCGCTTGATGGACTTGGACGACGAATCACCACTGTTCGACCTGCGGATCCGATCTCAGTACCGGGGCCAGGGCATCGGCGGCCAGGCCCTGACTTGGCTGACGAGGTATCTGTTCACCGAGTTTCCTCAGATCCTTCGAATCGAGGGCAACACCCGTCAGGACAACGTTGCGATGCGCCGCACCTTTCAGCGGTGCGGGTATGTCAAGGAGGCGCACTACCGAGACGCGTGGCCTGCATCCGACGGGGCAGTTCATGATGCGGTGGGATACGCGATACTTCGACGGGATTGGCTCGCAGGGACGGCGACAATTCCACAGTGGAACGACGAGCACATCCTGGTTGGTCGCAATCAGGCCCCTTCCTGATGACGGCCAAAGCGGCCAAGCGTCTTGCTAGAGGAAGGTCGGTGCTGCCTACGAGCAGCGATGTCCCGATCTCACCGAGCGCCGGCCTTCTTGCACTCATAGGGCGGGCGCCCTCCGGCGCCTTCAGTGCCTGGCCAGTCTTTTTAAGATGGCGCCGAAGTCGATGGCTTCGACGAGGAGCTTAAGGAACGGCCGTACGGTGGGAACCAGGTGACCAGCGTCGCCCGCCGAAGCTTCTCCGCGTCCGAGTCCAGCTGCCAGGACCAGCTCGAACAGCGTGCTGGTCCTGGCCACCAACTGGTGCCGGGCCGCCACCGCATCGCGATAGCCCGGTCGCACGGCCAGCGCTTCTCTGCCATCAAAGGGTGGTCTCGGTATGAGGTTGGTACCGACGGCAGGCGAGACACATCAACCGGGCATCGCGAGGTCATAGCGTGGCAGATGCTCGGAAGCCTCGCGAGAACGAGGCCTCGAGGCCGGACGAACGATTGCGGCACGCGCCCGTTGCCGCCGTGAGGCCTGTCGACAGAATCCTTGACTGAATAAGGCTACGAGCACGCAAGCCGTTTTGCGCTTCAGCGACATTTCAGTGGCACGTCAGAATTGAATCAGCCAGGCTTGCTAATTTCAGCATATACGCCGCTCGTTACCATGAATGCCGAGATCAGCATCTCCGGGCAAATGACGAGATCATCTTCCGATGGCGCCATAAATCGGTATTCTGCTGAAGTGGCGTTGCCGGACGCTGTCCGGTTTCTCACGGTTTTCAGGTCACCAGATGCAGCCACACATCGATCGCCGCTCCCGCGAAAAGCGGTCACAGTCCGCGACAACTTGTTGATGTTCTGACCGGGACGGGGATGAGACATGGCTATCACGGTAGATATTCAGGGCCAGCCGCCGATTAAGATCGCCGTCATCATCGGCAGCGTCCGCGAGGGTCGCTCGGGGGGCGCCATAGCGGACTGGTTCATTGGACGAGCGGCCCAACGACCAGACATCAATCTTGACGTCATCGACCTCCTCAAGATTTCCTTACCTCTGACGCTTCCTGATAAACGGCGAGCTACGCCGGAAGTAGCTCGTCTGCTCCAGAACGTCTCACCCAGACTCGCGGCCGCTGACGGCTTCGTCGTAGTGACTCCTGAGTACAACCATAGCTTTCCAGCTTCATTGAAGAACCTCATCGACTGGCACAACGAGGAATGGCACGCCAAGCCGATTGCTTTCGTTTCTTATGGCGGGCGTTCTGGCGGCCTGCGAGCCGTCGAGCAGCTCCGTGCGGTGTTCGCAGAGCTCCATGCCGCGACCATTCGCGCCACGGTCAGCTTTCACAAACCGTGGGACTCCTTCGATGCGGATGGATCCCCGGTCGACCCAACGCTCTGCAGTGGAGCGGTCAAATCCATGCTCGACCAGCTCCTGTGGTGGGCTGACGCCCTTCGATACGCCAGAGCAATCCGGCCCTATAGCACCGGTCCTCAGACCGACTGACAGCAAAGGGGAACCTCGGTGGCAGTGGATCGTCTGGAACCCTTCCGCAGCGGATCTCTCGCAGGTGGATCTGATTTCGGCCCCGGAAGCTGCTGCTGTCCTCATCGCATTCGAGAGAAACCAGAACCTGGCTGGTAGACCACAACGACACCGCGGTGCGAGGTTCGGATGCCGATCCGGAACGACCAGGCGTCATTCCCTCACTCGTGATGAGGCGGCCTACCCCGACGTCGTCCGGAGGATTCTCATGGTTCAGAGCCTTCCAGTCATTGAGATGGGAAGCTGGCATAGCCAAACCGACCACGAAAAATATCGGCAGGCTCGCGACAGCGGCCACCGCGTCGTCCTCCAGTATGGGCTGCGCACGTTCATAACCTATGCCGATGTGGCTTCGATCTTGGTCGACAAGAAGTTCCGCCCGCCGGGGCCTGATTGGCTCATCCAGCGCGGTGTACCCGACGGTCCTCTCTTCGACTGGTGGAACCTCTTCTTCCATTCCCAACGGGGTGAACAGCACCGGCGATATCGCACATTGCTTGCCCAGGTACTTTCCTCGTCGCTGCTGGAGCAGATTCGAACTTCAGTAGAACGCCGCACCGCGGAGCTGTGTGCCTCCCTGTCAGACACGGGCGAAGTGGATCTCGTCGCCGATGTATGCCGAAAGGCGCCGCTCGAAATCCTGTGCAGCTCATTGGGATTCGACGACACCGATTTCAAGAAAATCGGGAAATATTCCGCTGACTTCGGTACGGTGTTCGCCGGCATCGACAAGATCTCACCCGAGGTGAGGGCAATGCTGGAAACTGCAATCAGTACCCTCTCCCGGCTCGCCAAGGATGCGATCAGAGCCCGTTCCGTTTCACCTCGACCAGACATCATTTCGCGTCTTGTCGCTGAGAACGACGCTGCTCTAACAGAAGACGAAGTCACGGCGCTCGTCGTGAACCTTATCGTCGGTAGCTACGACACCGTCCCAAGCCTCCTGGCGTGTACCATCCATGCGCTCCTCAGCGATCCAGCACACTGGCGCACGATCTCGGCCCGGCCGGAGATGGCGGCGGCTGCTGTCGAAGAGGCAAATCGCCATGAAAGCTGCATCTCGATCTTCCCGTACGTCGCAGATGAAGCGGCAAATGTTGGAGGAGTGCAGATCGAAGCGAGCGAGATGATCATTCTCAGTATCCTGGCAGCCAATCGGGATCCTCATCGTTTCACGCAGCCGGATCGGTTCGATATATATCGAACGAATAACAAACATCTCGGCATGGGGCTCGGGCCACACTATTGTGCTGGTGCATCTTTGTCGCGCGCTCTGACCTGCGGCACCATCAGCGCGCTGGCCACATCTCTGCCAGATATGCGACTTCGAGATGAAGAGGTGAGTTGGAATGGAACCAGCGAACTACGTGCACCTAGATCTCTGCCTGTAGATCTTCGCCCGATCCCCATGTCTTCGCATGCTTCCGCTGCCTCACCGACCACGGCGGGAGGTGATCGACCATGACCGAATCGGGGGGTGCACTCGTGCCCGGAACCGCCGAGAATGTTGCACGTCTCCTTGACGCAGCGGCGAGATTCTTCACCTCTCAGGCAATTTTTGCCTTCACGAGACTCGGACTTGCCGACATCCTTGCCCAGGGCAACACACCGATCATCAATCTGGCATCGGCAACGGGGACCCATGAACAATCACTCAGTCGCGTCTTGCGAGCCGTCGCCCACAGTGGGCTGGTCACGATCGACCCCAACGCGACTGTATCCCTCACTGACATGGGACATCTCCTGCGTATCGATCATCCCATGTCTCTCAGGCCGCTCGTTATCTACCTGGCCGAGGATTGGATGTGGCACTGCGCGTCGGACATGGAAGCCAGCCTGAAGACCGAAGTTCCAGCATTTGACAGAAGGTATCAACAGTCCCTTTTTGAGTTCTTCGAGGCACGCAAGGACCGAGCCCTAATTTTCGATGAGGCGATGACCGCTTCGTCGAGGTACACGAACGCCGCCTTCCTGGATGCGTATCGGATACCGGACCACAGCCGTGTCATCGACATTGGTGGTGGACAAGGGAACTTCATCTCGGAGATACTCGAGTCGAATACGACGCTGTCCGGCACGCTCTTTGATCTACCTCGCGTCATTCAGTCCGCCCGCACCAATGACGCGATTTCGGGTCGCTGCGAATTCATTGAAGGCAATTTCTTTGATCGCGTACCATCCGGGGGTGACATATATATCCTGCGGGGGGTGATTCACGACTGGAATGACGAGGATGCCGTCGCGATACTGAAGAATTGCCGCTCCGCTATGACCCGTCGTTCGAAATTGCTCATCCTCGAAACTATGGCGCCGCCCATTGAACACTATTTCCCAGGGCAGTTCATTGATTTCCAGATTTTCCTGCTCACGCCAGGACGAGAGCGGACGGAAGCGGAATTCCGCAGCCTTCTCGCGGCGAGTGGCCTGAAACTGCGTCAAGTCCTGCCAATTTTCTCGTTCTTTGCTCTGCTGGAGATTTGTATCTCCGATTGATTTCAATCGAAGGGCGGCCAGTTCAGCGATCAACTCGGGCCGCCTGGTTTTGGCCGGCGTGTCCCGGCCGATCGGCTCACTGGTTCTCGCCGGCGAGCATTCGGTGCCTTTGATGCACATACTCGGTCTGCGCATGCTCGCAGCCGGGCGGATCGGATCGCGAGGCGTGATTGCGCGACGCCGGGCCCTCAGAACTCAAGTAGGGTGTCCCGTAGGTGGTCGTGCGTGTACGCCGTACGGACAAGGCCACGTCGTTGCAAGGCGGGCACCAGACCGTCCGTGATCTCGGTGATGTAGCGGCGGTTCAACTGCATCCTGGGGCTAGTGATGAGGAAGCCGTCGCCGCCCACCTCTTCCATGATCTCGCCCATGCGATTCGCCACCGTCTCCGGCGTGCCGATCAGCTCAACCGTTTCAACCAAACTGAGGCGAATCAGTTCACGAAGCTTCTTGCCACTGCCGGACTGTGCGAACTTCTCCAGCGTTCCGCGCTCGCCGTTTGTGCTGACACTGGGCAGGGGGGAGTCGAGATCGAATCGCGAGAAGTCAACTTCGGTGATAGACGAAAGCTCAGCCAACAGATACTCGATATAGTTCGGGTTCGAGATCCAGCGCTCAACCTTGCGCTTGGCGCCTTCGTCGGTCTCGTCGACGACGGGCGTGACCAGGAACAGGATTTTGCAGTCCTCCGGCCTGCGGCCGTGGCTTCGGAGCAACTCGCGGATGTTGTCGCGATACTCCTTCATGTCATGGACGTTGTTGCCGATCCCGACGATCGTGTCGGCGTACTTGGCGGCGAAGGCGCGGCCTTTCGGCGAGGCGCCGGCCTGGCAGAGGACGGGATGACCTTGGGGAGGTTTCACGGTGTTCAGCGGTCCCCGAGACTTGAAATATCGCCCCTCGAAGTCGATCGTGTGGACCTTCGTATGGTCGGCATAAACGCCACTCGCCCGGTCACGGATGACCGCATCAGCGTCCCACGAGTCCCAGAGTTGTTGGACAAGGTCGACGTATTCGTCTGCCATCTCGTAGCGGAGATCGTGATCATGCAATTTGTCGAGGCCGAAGTTCTGAGCCGCTTTGTCTTCGGCCGAGGTGACGATGTTCCAACCGAACCGGCCTCCTGCGATGTGGTCGACCGTAGCGGCGAGGCGGGCTAGCATCCAAGGCGGATAGAAGCTGGTCGACATCGTTGCTATGATACCTAGCTTCTGCGTGCTGTGCGCTATGAGCGTGGCCAGTGGCAAAGGGTCGTGCTTCGGCGCGACGCCGTGTTTGAGGTCGGCTTGCATGGTGCCTCCGTAGACACTCGACACCATGACCTTGTCCTCGAGAATCACACAGTCAAAACATGCCCGCTCGAGATCTTTCGCCAATTCGACGTAAAAGCCGCCGTCCCACGAGAGCCCGCTGCCACCCCAGGGGCCCATCCACGAGTCCGCCGTGAAATTGCAAAACCAAGCCAGGTGGAATTGGTTGTTAGACATACTCATTCACTCCCGTCAGTCAGTGGATGGAGAAGCATTACGATTACGCGGCGGATGGAGGTTCCTTGTGGCGTGCTGGTGTGCGCTCGACCCGTCTGGATTGTCGTGGATGAGCTCACGAGTTCGTCTTACAAAGGTCCAGAACGCCGCCCTGTAATTGAGTGTGAACGCGTCCGCCGGAACTGATACCTCAATGCGCTCCTCATCCCAGGGGACCTCCGGCGGGTCCAGCTTCCCCACGACGGCCACGTCCTCCCATGTGACCGCCTCCTCGAATCGGACGCAGTCTTTGAGAGACGTTCCCTGGAACCCCTTGCCAACAGCAACGACGCAGAAGAGCAGAACAGATTCGTACGACGACGGCGACGGGAACACGCCGAGCAGTCGCCTGCCGAGACGCTCGTAGTCGTAGATCACACTGGCGAAACCCGGTGCGATGCATCGGTACCGCATCATGCAGTCGCCGTTCACCATCCAGTCGCCATCCGCGGCGATCAGCGGTCGGTCCATGGCGATGTTGACGCCATCTCGATCCACCACGAGGCGTTCCACCACCTCAGGCATCTCGCCCATAGATACCGCGTGAACAAAGGGGAAGTGAGCGACGTCTCTAAAGTTCTCCATTGCGGCGGCAACCCCTGTTGATGCGGGGATCGGCGTTGCGGCGGCCGACTTCAGATGGAGGTCACGCCAGTCCGGTGGGTCGTACATCGGATAGGTAGGTTCGTCAAGAACCGTCCAGACATGTTCGAACCGTTCGACTGCCGGGTAGGTCTTCACTTCGGCACGTGGTGGAATTCGCGTCTGGTCGGTCAGTGAAGGGATGAAGGAGCAGGCACCACTTTCTGCGCTGAACCGCCAACCGTGGTACGGGCAGGCAATGTCATCTTTGATCACCGTGCCCTGTGACAGATCGGCGCCCCGGTGGGGGCAGCGGCGGGACTGGACTACGGGAGTTCCGGCAGCGGTGCGATAGACGACCAGCTTCTCACCCAAGAGCGTCGCGGCTTGAGGCTGGCCGAGGTCAATAGATCGAGCGACGGGAAACCACGCATGCAGCAGTGCTTGTTCCGCCTGTTGACGTCTGGACGTAGGCTCCATCGATTACTCCTGGCCTACTCAGGTCCGGTGGCTATCGTGCCGACTGCCGTCGGCTCGAAATATGTGAAGGCGGTTCTCGCGGGTATCCGGTACACTTCGCGGCCGGCCACGGCGTTGATGATCATGGCGCTGCGGAATGCCCCAAGGCCCAGATCCGGCGCGCTCAAGCCATGCGTGTGAGCCTCCGCATTCTGAACGAACACCACTCCACTGATCTCGTCGTGAAGCTCCAGTCGATAGTCGGGTCCGACGCAGAATCGGCCGGCGGTGTCGAGGCGAAGGGCATCCGCCATCGGCTTCAGGCACTCTGCAGCACGCGTTTGATAGCCGGTCGCCGCGATGATGCAGTCAGTGTCAACGAGAAACGTCCGGTCCTGTAACACGTGTCGGCACTCGACCTGGAACCCGCGACCAGCCTCCGTCACTGACACGACCTCTGACGCAGGTGTCAGCGATGCCATTGACTCCCTACCGGCGATTGTGCGTTCGTACAGCAAGTCGTAGATGGCGCCCAACGTCGCTTGGTCCACAGCGTTGTACGTCCGCCACTGGTCCGGAAGGATTCGGTCTTTCACGTCTTGCTGCAGCCCGTAGAAGAAGCGTGTGTAGTCAGGCGTGAAGCGTTCCAGACCAAGCTTCGAGTAGGCCAACGGGGTGAACTCATGAGTTCGAGTGAGCCAGCGCAGGTTCCAGCCGTGGATCGGCTGCCGCTGGAGGAGATCCAGGAAGACCTCGGCCCCAGACTGCCCGGAGCCAACGACCGTGATGTCTCGGTACGCCGCGATCTCGTCAGCATGTTGCAAGTAGTCTGAGCTGTGAAATACTTGCTGGCCCATGACTGCGGCGATGACGCTCGGCACCTTCGGTTCGCTGCCGAGTCCGACGACGATGTTCCGGCTGGTAACACTGCGTCGGTCACCAGTGCTGGTGGATACCGTCTCGACTATGAACCGAGCCTCCTCGTCATCCCAGCGAACCGCCTCTACTCGCATCCCGAACCGGCAATTCTCAAGCGACTCGGCGACCCAGCGGCAATAGTGGTTGTACTCCGCTCGGTATGGGTTCGGAGTCTCCATGAATGAGTACGCGAAGAGCCGATCATGGTGGTGGAGGTAGTTAGTGAAGGACCACCGATTGGTGGGGTCCACGAAGGTCACGAGATCCGCGAGGAACGGCACTTGGAGAGTTGCACCGTCGAGCATCAGACCCGGATGCCAGTCGAAATCTGGATTCTCGTCGAAGAAGACCGATTGCAGCGCGTCCAACTGGTTAGCCAAGGCAGCGAGTCCGAGGTTGAACGGCCCGATGCCAACCCCAACCAGGTCGTGGTCGGCTACGTCGGTCATTGTTCCAGCACAACCACGGCAGGTTGCTGGAAGGACTTCTCTCTGTCGCCAGTGTCGGTGGTGTAGGTACTGAACTCCGAAAGGCTGAGGTCGTTCAGATCGAGAACCTGGCTGATCGAGGTGCCATCAGCCTCAAGCCAGTTCAGCCAGTAGACACCGTCCCTCAGTTCGAGGATCGTCGGCTCTTCGATGCCGGAGTTGCCGGTCGTTGGTCCGGCAACCGCGCTCCACCGCAACTTGTCCGCACTCAGGTACTCGACCTGGTATTCGGCGCCGCTGTCGTAGCTGACGCGAACTCGATGACCGATGAGTTTCATCCTACGTTCCTCTCCAAGTGGGAAAATTGCACAGCAAATGTCTGCAGGACGATCCTGCCGTTTTCGACAATGAAGGTGTCGGTGCCGAACGAAGCGTTTTCGGCTCGCCACGTGTAAAAGGCAAGGCGACCCGAAATGATCTCAGCGGTGTGCTCTACCGTGATTCGCTCGGGCGGGAACACGTCCGCCAACAACCGCTCAAACAATGCCCTTATTTCGGTGCGCCCGGAGGCAGTTCCGAATATGTCGTTGACCACGAGGGCGGCATCGTCGTAGTCGGCCACAACCGCGTCGAGGTCACCGGCGCTGAATGCGTCCATGTTGTGCTGCATCACTGCTGCGGTCTGCGCCGCTATGACGTCTTGCTCGCTGGCTCCTATTTCGGTGCTCATTGCTGGCCTCCATGTCATAGTCGATCAGGATGTTGGCTGGTTGCGGTCGCGGCGTGTGCTTGCAATGACCTCCGCTACGATCTCGGTCGTCGTGCCGGGATGCACGAACGCCATCCGGGCGGCAGGCCGGCCACGCCAGGTGGTGGGAGTCACGAATCCCAACTGGCGGTGCAGCAGGTCGTGAGCCCAGCGCAAATAGTCGGACTTTTCCCATCCTTTGCGCCGAAACAGGACGACGCACAGTTCCGGCTCTAGCGCGAGTTCGAGGTGTGGTTCGTGATCCACCATCCGTGCTGCTTGCCGAGCCAGCCAGCATCCACGTTCCACAGCAGCGCGGTATGCATCTGTTCCGTGTACCGCCAACGAGAACCAGAAGGGCAGGCCGCGGGCGCGACGGCTGCAGTGATGGGCAAGGTCCGACGGATTCCATTCACCGTCGTCGTGAATTGCGTCGAGATACGGCGCATCCTGCGTGTGCACCTTTCGTGCAAGTTCAGGGTTCCGGTAGAGAAGGGCTGCACAGTCATATGGAGCGAAGAACCATTTGTGCGGATCGATCACGACGGAGTCGGCGTGCTGGATGCCCGCGAACTTCGTCCGGCAGTCGTCGGATAGCAACGCCGCGCCGCCAAACGCCGCGTCCACGTGGAACCAGATGTTGTGCTCCTTGCACACGTCTGCGATTCCTTGCAGATCATCCACCTGGCCGGCGTTTGTCGTGCCCGCAGAGCCTACGGCGGCGATGACGAGATCGCTTCGAGGCAGCGAGTGCAAAGCCTCGAGGAGGGTCTCGCCGGTGAGTCGGCCTGTGAGAGTAGGAACGACGATGGGGTCGGCGCCAATGGCTCGCGCAGTGTTGATCAGCGAGGCGTGAGTCTGATCGCTGACTGCGACTCTGAGCGCGCGTCGAGCCCCAGTGGCGCAACTTTGCCCCTCGGCGATGTCCCGGGCAACGACCAGGGCCGCGAGTGCCGCCTGGGTGCCGCCGGATACGAAACAGCCGCGTGTTCGAATTGGCATGCCTGTCAAGGTGGTGAGAAAGCGGAGCGCCTGCTCCTCAGCCGCGACGACCCCAGCCGCCTCTAGCCAGGAGATCCCCTGCAAAGAAGAGCAGGCGACGATCATGTCGAACAGCAATGCGGCCTTCGTAGGGGCGTTCGGTGCAAACGCGAAGAAGCGTGGACTATCGGCCGAGATCACTGTTGGCGCGATATGCTTGGTGAAGGTCTCGAGAACCTGGACTGGATCGTTGCCAGCGGCATTGATCAACCCGTGCAACGCGGCTTCGATCTGATGCCTGCTGCCCGGTCGATCCAGTGGGGGAGGATCGAGGTGAATGCGCCGGTCGAGGTATCTGAACACGGCGTCGAACAGTTCCTCGTCCAGTACGTGCATTTTGGCAGCATCTCGGCATGGACCACTGGCGACTGAGTCGCGCCGAGCCAGGGTCGCCGCAGCTGGGTCCAGGTCCTCGACGGCGCTGGCAGGAGAAGCGCCATGAACTTCATCCGACCGTTGGCCTGATTCACCGCTGACTCCATAACGCTCGACGAGTACTGCCCTCAGCTCGGTATCGTCCGTGGCCTCGGCGATGTGGAATGCGTCGTGGGCAAGCTGCCCAAGTGCCTCAAGCGATGGGGCATTCAAGTAGGCAAAGCGAACAGCGCGCGAATCCGTGCTCCCGGCCAAGGAAACGTACAGCTGCGGCGTGATCGACTCCACATCGAAATCTTCGAACAAGCGAATCATCGAGGGGATCTCACCAAGCCTGCCCAACTGGAGCACCCGTTCGACATGACGCCGGTAACCCGACAGGCTCACAGTCCGCCCGATCGCTTCAAAGAAGAACTCGACTCCCTGGAAGTCGCTGTCCTCACACGCGCGCTCGATTGCCTGAGCCACCTCGTTCTCGCTGAAGTCCGGAACGACACCGCTGATACGGCTCAACTTCGGCAAGGCGGCGTAGCGCCGAGAGCGCAATGCGAAGCGAAAACCGAACTGAACGTCCGCGGGCGCAAACCGGGGGCTCGTGGTAGAAATCTGCTCAACATAGTCGATCGCTTCGATGCGGGCGCTGGCCGCGAGCACGCCGTAGGCTCGCTGTGCTGCGTCTTCTGACAGCACTGCGCTGATGCCGGTTGCCTCTGCGATTTGCTCGATGGCGCCGACACTTCCCCGGGCTGCGAGCATTTGGTATGCGGCTTGAACGCGCTCCGGGTCGGTCGGGTAAGACTCATCGAGATGGCTGAGCAGCAGACAGAATTCGTCAGCGTGGCCATTCGCCAAAGCGCGATACAGCCGCATTTCCAGGGCGGGTCGAGACAGATTCGTGACTGCCTGCGAACGATGCCGAAGTTGCCTGCGGTAGGAGGCGCCTCGTTCGGTGTTGCGGAGCTGGACATCGTCCACGTCACGGGCTGGTCCACCGAATCGCGTATCTCGTGCGCTGGGGCCATCGACGACGTTGCCGGAACGACCCATGTCCGATCAGCCCCCAATCTACGCGAGTTCGTCCACGAAACTCGCCAGGTGGTTGAAGTCACCCGTGCGGTTGAATTCGAGAATCGCGGACCTCAGCCCTGGGTCGAAGTCGTCATAGCCTCGGTAATCGCCATTGGGGCCGGCCAGGTCTTCGCTCCACAGACCAACATAGGTAGGGATCCCTTGTCGCTGGCTGGCCACCAACACCCTGAATACGCTTTGAATCTTCGGTGGCGTGTAGAGACCGAGCTCGCTGGATTGCTCCAGCAGCGATCCCTTCGCGACGTAGGTTGGGTTCAGGTAGGCCGTGAACACGACGCCGGCGTCATTGCAGAGGTCGGCAAGGTACTCAACCGTCGCCACCGCTTCACGAACACCGGCGTCTTCCGTCATTCCGGGTCCGGGTTTCACCAAGACGTATGAGGTCAGCCGGACACCGAGCTCGCCCAGCAACTTGATGCGGTCCTCCATGACTCTGCGTGAGATGTTCTTTTGCAAGATCACCTGGCGCAGATGGTCATCCTGAGTTTCGAAGCCCACCGTGACTTCGACGACATCGGCATTCGTCCTCGCGATGACGTCCGCCAGAGTTGCCTGTCTCACGTACTCAGGACGGGTCTCTAGCGACAGCACAGACAGATCCTCCATCGAATTCGTGTGGTCGAGGAGGCGATGTAACGATTCGCGATGAAAGCGCCGGCGGTCTAGGACGGAACCTTCGTTACCGAATGACAGTTGCTGAAATCGGCTCAAATTCTCGCGCTTGCTTTGGAAGACATAGTCGATCTGCGCATTGAGATCATCTACCGAGACCGGTTCATTGGCCGAGGCCATTGGCAGGGCGCAGTAGCTGCATTTGAATTGACATTTCTGGGTGTAGAACGAAACGACAAGATCGCGTCGCCCGAGGAATCGACGTGTTCCGAGATATACTGGCGTTCTGGATCTAGCGTTCACAGGTTGGACGGAATGAATCGTCGGCTGTTCCGCGGTAATTTTCGCGCTCGACTCCTTGGGCGCCGGGACCGTCGTCAAGACCTTCTCCTAACCCACCGCGTGGCGATGCCATAGTTGTTGCAACGACCGGCACCCGTGGAATCGTGCAGGTGCACACTTAGGCCCTGCGGCTACGAACGTCGGCATTGCAGCAGGGCCACGCGGGCGCCTCATTGTCGGTCCGCGTACGCTGCTCGACTGGTCCGACCTGCAATTCGAAGTGTGGGTGTGGCTTCGAGTGCTTCACCAGAACGGATTCCGTCGCACGGAGGGCATGTTTCCCAGGTCGGTACTGCCACAGCTGTTGCGCGGAATCGGATAAATCCCGCGCAACCGTCAGTTCTCAGCGTGAAGAGCAGCGCTGATGTCATGCTGAAGTGACTCTGAAATTCGATGTGCCTCGCGCCTGCTTCATCGCACCTTCAATGCGTGGCCTGCGGCAGAGCGCAGCAAGTTCAGTCATATTTCAGGTCCGACTCAGAGTCATTTCAGTGTTCGATGCTAGATTATGAATCTGTCTCACGTAGGGAGGGCCGACATGCCATCTACCGACGCAGACGCAGCCGGTGTTACGCAGTATGACGCAATCGGCGAGGCCTACGAGAAGTTCAAAGAGCTCCCGCTAGCGCGGTATCCCGAGAGATACACCTTCTTCAGGGAGATCGGCGACGTCCGCGGCAAGTCGGTTCTCGATCTGGGCTGCGGCACTGGCTACTACTCCAGGATCCTTAAGCAAAATGGTGCCCGCCAGGTTGCCGGGGTGGACGTCTCCCCGGTCATGATCGACGTAGCTCGACGCCGAGAGGCAACCGAACCCCTTGGAATTGAGTACTACGTCGCGGATGTGCGCGAACTGGAGCAGCTCGGCAAGTTTGACCTGGTGATCTCCGCACATCTTCTGTGCTACGTGGACGAGTCGGGCCTTAGAGATATCAGCCTGAAGATTGCGGAGAACCTCGCTGATCGAGGCGAGTTCGTCTATGTGGGTATGAACCCGTCCTTCGCGTACGACAGACCCGGCGGCACCAAGTACGGATTCACCGTTGTCCCGGTGGAGCCGGTGGCCGGTGGAGCGACCATGCATGTCACCGCCTGGACCGACCCGCCGACCAAAATAGATGCCTACCATCTCGGCCAGGCGTCATACGAGTACGCCCTGTCGGAGGCAGGGTTCCGTCGAATTGACTGGATTCCGCTCGATGTGCCGCCTGCCGCTGTTGAGAGGTACGGGCCTGAGTTCTGGGCCGAATTGTTTGACAATCCGGTCCTGACGGCTCTCCGCGCATCTCGGTGAATGCTCCTGGGGCTGCTGATCCCTGCCGGGAGGCTGGTGCGTCGGCGAGGCGTGAAGCTGCCCCCTGGAAATCGCAGCTGAGCGAGGCGATAAACACCTTCCGTGCAACGTTGGGGATCAAGATCATCCCGTACCGCCCGGCTGCCCCGGAAGCCAAGGGACTGGTGGCGCTGGCCAACGGCTACCTGGAGACCTCGTTCCTGCCCGGCCGTTGTTTCACCTCAACGGCTGATTTCAACGCTCAGCTCACCGGCTGGCTGGCGCTGACCAACCTGCGTCCGCCGGTGGCGCCGGTGGTTGGCTGGCGGTCGCCGTCGGACTCGACCAGGTAATGGTGTCCTGCGACGAACGCGTCGTCGCAGGACACGAGCGTTGCCGGGTCGATCACCAGACCATCACCGACCCGGCGCTGGCCACCGCGGCCGCCGCTGCGCCACGCCCACAGGCTGATGGTGGTCCGGCCGATTGATTCCACGGTCGAGCACCGACGCTTGACCGACTACGACCAGATGTTCGGGCTGGACAGTGACCACACTGTGGGTATTGCCTGATGGCCGCCATTACCACGAAGACCGCGGCGCGGAACGTGCCATCGGAGACCGCCAATCTCACTGAGGCCCTTAATTGAGGCGCTCTCGTTGGCCGGGGCGGGCGAGCGCCTCGCCGCCAGCGGGATCGACGGCCTCATGAACACCCTGCCATCGGTTGAGCAATCCGGGACAGTGACCACAGTGAGAACGCTGCGCTCGCCGAGGCCGGGCCCGTGCGATTCTGCCGTCGACGGCAGCCGACAGCGGGACCGTTGAGCGTGGCGCTCTCAATCTCTATGGCGCAAATCGACGAAAGTATCGGCTCCGGGCGGTGGCACACGAAGGTGATCGTCGACGCACACCGAACCTGCGAATCGCTGGGCAGCTCAGTCAGTTCGACGCCAGAGTCGTACCCCTCGACCGTCAGCAGGCCCGGCCGCCCTCAGACTCAGCCTGGGGCACGCTCCGGACGCTCATCGCTTCCCTCTCAAACTCGTTCAATTCGTTTCGGACCGCGTCACACACCTGGCCAAAGGCTCCGTGAACACCAACGGCCTGCTGCGGCAGTACTTCCCCAAATGCACCGACCTGTCGCGCTGGTCCGTCGAAGACCTCGAGGCCGTCGCTCACACAGTCAACAAGCGGCCTCGCAAGATCCTCGGCTGGAGGACCCCAGCCGAAGTCTTCCAAGAGCAACTACGCTCACTTCAACAATCCGGTGTGTTGCATCGATCGGTTGAACTCGCCCAATACGCCTCGATCACCTTCACCCAGGCCCTGATCAAGGCCGGCATCGACGCCTCGGTCGGATCCGTCGGCGACGCCTACGACAACGCCCTGGCCGAGACCCACATAGGCCTTTACAAGTCCGAACTCATCCACCCCTATCGCCCCTGGCAAGGCCTCCACGACGTCGAAACCGCCACCTTGAACTGGATCCACTGGTTCAACACCGCCCGCCCACACGAATCCATCCAGGTCCTCACACCCATTCAGGCCGAGCACACTCACTACACTCACCGACCCAGTCTCGCCGAGGCCGGTTAACACCTAACCAAGCCTCCGGACACGCGGGGAGCGCAATCGATGAGTATCGCGATGGAGAGCCAGACGCCTGACCCGCGGCGCGGCGGTTTTAGCCAACAACAGGCCTGGCGCATCGCGGTCACCGCCAGTCCGTCGGTCGGGGAGTCGGCGAGCCCGCGCCGAGCGCAGTAGAGGGGGACACTACGGTTGCTGAGCCACGCAGTATGGAACGGAGGTCATGATCGGCGCAGACGCCTTCGAGCCCACGAAACGTGGAACCGAATTGGCGCTGAACCCACGGAGATTGTTGACTCGGACAGCTGCACGTGCAGCTGAGCACAGTGATAGGCGGAGGTAGCTCTGTCGGGTAAAAACACTCGCGTTCTCAACGGGGGTAGGGCGCTGCGTCGGTTCGGCTCTTATGCAGCTGCGAGTGGCACGCTGACGACCTCGCCGATCACGACGGTCGTCGGAGTCGTGAAAGGCGCTGGCGTCGTCGTTCTCGAAGTCGAGATGAGCCGCCATGGAGATATCCGGGGTGCCAGTGAGGTTGCGGGGCTTGTCCAACTGAAGGCAGACAGGTGTGGGACCTGCATGACCAGCGGCACGTGCGTGGCGAGATAGTGCGAGGCGAATGCTGCTGGGTCGTCGGGCGTGGCGTAGGTGATGGTCATCCGATCCACCCGGGTTAGGACGTCGTGGGTGGCGACAGGTTAGCTGTCTCGGTTGGTTACGACGGGGTCCCAACGAACCTCGCCGTAGTCGGCGGTGGCGCGTGGGGTGATCTGTTTGAGGGTCAGGGTGACGGCGATGGATCGCCGGCTTTGACCGGTGTGAGGAAACGCAGGCGGTCGATACCGTAGTTCGCGGGCACGGGTCCGGGGTCGGGATCGACGAAGAGGCCGGCGGCCAATGAGACGACGAGGTAGCCGTGGGCGACGATGCCACCGGACAGCGGATTCTTCGCCGCCGCGTCCGGGCCGATGTGCGCGTAGAAGGTGTCGCCGGTGAAATCGGCGGAATGTGCGATGTCGTCGAGTGACACGGTGCGCGGTGCGGACGTGATGCTGTCGCCGATCCGGAGGTCGGCGAGGCTTTGCGGAACGGGTGCAGACCATCTTCGTTTCGCGGCGATCCCACCGCCCACCGTCCAGTGATCGCCGTCATCATCGCTGGCGAGGCTTGGATGGCCGTGCGCTGCATGTGGCCCAGAACAGCGCGGATCCCGCCGAGCCCCTCCCCGCCGCCTGCGCGTCCGGGACCGCCGTGGACCAGCGCTGGTAGGGGTGATCCGTGACCGGTGGACTTGCGGGCATTGTCGCGGTCCAGCATGAGGATGCGGCCGTGTCCAGGAGGCAGGCCGACAACGATCGCGCGCGCGACGTCGAGATCGTGGTAATGAGAGAGCCAGCGAGGCTGCCCCTGCCGCGGGCGGCCAGCTCGATCGCCTCGTCGAGTTTGGAGTAGCTCAGCACCGTGCTCACCGGGCCGAAATGGTTCTATCTCGTGCGGCTCGCTCGCGCCACGTGCAGCGCGTAGGAGGACAGGCGGGAGGAAAGCGCCTCTTCGATGTCACCATGAACGAGGTTGGTGTGATGCGGCGCGCATACACGAGATCGGCGGAGGCGCCCAGCGACTGGATTGCCTTGCGGACCTCGTCGCGGTGACCGACTGAGACGACGGGCCCATCCGCACATGCGCGTGGCGTGGGTCGCCAACGGCGGCCTTGTCCAACCGCGTGCGGACGGCCTCGGTCATGGGGTCGGGAACGATGATCTGCTGGATCGCCGTGCGCTTCTGGCCGGCCTTGCTGGTCATCTCATTGACGACGCCATCGACGAACAGGGCGAACTCCGGATCGTCGGCCGTGATAGGGCCAAGCAGTGAACAGTTAACTGAGCCGGCCTCGACGTTGAGCTGGACACCAGCCTTCACCGCGCTGGTGTCTGCGCAATAGCAAGGCGATGTACGCCGAGCCAATGAAGGTAACTGTGTCCTGGACGGTCAGTTCGTCGAGGAGGCCCGCAGGGCTGCCGCACAGCAGCTGGAGGCGCACCTTCGGGGGAAGGATGCCTGACTCGATGATCCGGCGGACGGCGAGCTCGGTGAGATACGCGGTCTCGGCGGTCGGCTTTGACGTTGGTAGGTAGTCCCGCGAGGAAGGCGGGCGCTAGCTTCTCGAGCATTTCCCAGACCGGAAAAGTTAAAGCTGGTCCCTTGATACCATTTGCTGGGGCGGACAGGTGCGCGGCCAGCTTCTTAGGTAGCGCAGCACGCTCGTGGAAGGTCAGGCTACGGATCGTCGTACCGCCCACGACGCGGGCGTACGTCATCATCTGGCCGAGGTCGGGACCTGTGCTGGAGATCCGTGCAACCTCCTCGCCAGTGCTCGCGTCGAGCAGTGGCCTGCCCTCGTCACTCGGCCGGAACCAGCGTCCTGCCGCGTAGCTCTCGAGCGTCACACTCACGTTCGTTGCACCCCTCACTGCTCAAGGTCTCAGCCGTCACTTGCGGCCAAACCGCCGACTGCAGCCTGAGCAGCCAGAGTCCGCAAGCCTCCTCTGAGGCAATGAAATAGCGTTGAAGCCATCGTGAAAGCTGTGCTCGTGAAGGCGCTGGGGTAAGCCAACGGTCTGCTGTTGCGGTTGAGACGCGTTACCGTGCGTCGTGCTGTCATCGACGGAACCGTGACGCTACGTCCTCCGCTTCTGTGCGCGTGAGGCTCAGTGTAGGCAGGTACCGTGGGCTGCCCGCTCGTGGCCCTCGGACGGGCCGACCCCTGGCCCGGCTATCTGCATATTCCATCCGACATGAACGTGCCTGTGGCTGAACGCCGCCTAGTGGAGGTGGGTTTGGTCGACCACGTCGCGAGCTCTCGCATGTTCACAGCGATCCGATCGCCTAGACGGCTTGCTTGGTTGATGGCAGCGCGGGCTGACATGTACCGTTTGGTACATGAGATTCGCTGCGAGTGTCACCATCGATGCCCCTGCCGAGCGGGTGTGGGAGATCTACAGCGACGTCGAGCGCTGGCCCGAATGGACCGGGACGGTCACCTCTGTCGAACGCCTCGACCCCGGCCAACTACGCATCGGCGCCCGAACCCGGATCAGACAGCCCCGCCTCCCCACCGCGATCTGGACCGTCACCGAGTGGGTCCCGAACGAGTACTTCGCCTGGACCAGCACAGCCCCCGGTATCAAGACCACTGGCGGTCATCGCCTCGAATCCACGCCGGCGGGCACCCTCGTCACCGCCTCGATCGACCAGCTCGGCCCTCTCGGCCCTATCCTGGGCCTGGCCTACCGCAAGCTCACCAACCGCTACCTATCGCTGGAAACCCAAGGCCTCCGCACTCGCTGCACCACCTGATGAGCACCAGCGGTACGTCGAGCACGACCGCCGCTGCACCGCGGATGGGGTGTCGGGGCGACAGCGGTTGCTGGTGGCCACGATCGAGTATTTCGCCGAGCACAGCATCGGCGACGCCAGCCTGCGCGCCATCGCGACCGGCATCGGCTCCAGCCATCGCATGCTGATCTATCACTTCGGCTCCCGCGACGGCCTGCTCGCCGAAGTGGTCCGCGCTGTCGAGGCACAACAACGCGAAACCCTCGCCATCCTGGCAGTCGATCCGGACGCGCCGCTCCTCGACCAATCCACCCGCTTCTGGAACGAAGTCGTCGAGGCCACGCTCACCTACGCCCCACTGTACTTCGAGCTCTCGGCCCAGGCCATGCAGCGCAACCCCGCACCAAGTCCCTGCGGACCGACCTGATCCACGTCTGGCTGCCACCCCTGACCGAACTCCTCATCCGCGCTGGCATCCCCGCCCCGAAGACCCCACCTACGCCGCCTAAGCCTCGCCGCCGCCCGAGGCCTCCTCTTCGACCTCCTCCTCACAGGCGACCACACTGCCATCAATCAAGCCTCCGCCTCCTCAACACCCTTATCCGGAGTCCGAAGCTCTAACTTTTGTCCCTCCGCGATTTGGTCGCCGTCATCACAACCCCGATGCCCTCGGCGATGAACGACAGCCGCTTGCCACCCCAGGCCTGACCCCCGCCCGGTTCAGGCCACCCTTTCTGTGCTGACGTGTCAGTCAACCCGAACCGCTAGCGAAGGTCAGCGACCATCCGGAACCTCTGAAGCACGACCATGGACCGGTCGTCCACGGTGAAGCCTGGATTATCCATTGCTGCTCGCATCTCGTCGCTGTGCCAGAACCGCTCGTGTCCGGCCCGCCACTCGGCGACGCTGGCGTAGCCCTCGCCCTCGTCCACCGCGTGAGCGAGATCCACCTGGACCAGCGGTACGACGCGCACTTCGATTACCTCGATGACAGCGACCGGATGGCTGGCAGAATCAATCACTACTGAACGGCGTCCGACCTCCGGTAGCGGCTGTCCCTCGTGTTCGAAGTCGACGACGAGGCCTGTCGTGGAGGTCTTGGAGCCGTCGAGGATCGCGGCAACCAGTCGGTCGCGCAATGCACCAGGGAAGGCGAATTCGACCTTCGGCAGCGCTGCGAGATCTGCGGGGGAGAAGGAGCCAGTCGACATCTGGCCACCATAGCGACCGTAGGAGTGGCTGAACCAACTAGAGCGCACCACCACATCCTTGGAAGTGGAAACACCCCGGTCGCAACACCCGGCACTAATCCAAGGAAAAGGGGGACCGTTCAGGAAGGCGTCCCACATGCGGGGTTCCGCAAGGCGTTACAAAGTTAACCTCCGGTGCGGGGCCGCCACCCGGATGCTGCCCGGACTTGATCTCAGCTGTGCCCGGCTGTCGACCACCAAGCAGAGTCTTGAGCGCCAGCACGGTTCACTCGCCATCGCCGGCATCCCGCTCGAGCGGACTACGGCCGACCAAGAAGACCGGCACCACTATCGACCGGCTTGGCTTGACCAACGCCCTCGGCTAAGCCCTGTCAGGGGCCCATCGTGGTGCACCTCTGGACAGGCTCGGCTGCAACCTGCGCGAAGTCCTCACCTCGCCCACGACCTCGCCGTCCACGGCTCACTGTGCGCGGCATAGGCGTCCGGTCGCTGCCCGATCCACCTTCGATCAACACGACTGAGGACGGCATGGACGCAACGCGTTCCTGCTCCTCTCGGACTGCGCCGAGGCGGAACGCATCTTCACCGCCGAACGCGTCGCCCACCCCCGCCGTCGTCGAGGCCAAGAGCCGGCGCCCCGGCCGACAAGGTCGAATACACCGGTTACTCAAAGCCAAAGATCACTGCCATGGGCGAATCGCCCACCAAGACCGGCATTCCAAGGCTCCCTGCATCGCTACCTCACTGGCAGCGAGTTGGCGCCAGCCCCGCTGACCGTCGAAACAGCCTAACGGGTACCTTCCTGAGTCGGTACTCACGGCTGGATACATGCAGGCAGCTCCCAGACCGCACGCGCACGGACCGCCACCACCCAAACCATGGGCCGCCCCGAGGCGCAATCGACGATGCGGTGATCGAATCGTGGTACTCCACCCTGGAGCTCGAGGCTGCGCATGCTCGAGCAAGCAAGTCCGCCTCGTCTCTCGTGGGGGCTCGACTCAGCAATGCTTCATCGTCATTTCAGGATGGTCAGATTCCATTCCTCCCAGGATAGGGGCGTCTCTGAGAGTAGAGGACGTGGGAATTGTGGAGCTGCGGTCATTCGATCCGGGCCAGGCTGAGCTTGTGGCAGCCTGGGCTACCACGGATCATGAAGTAGCACTGCTCTGCGGGCGTGACGAGTTCCCGTTCCCGTCCGACCTGATCGCCAATTGGCCGCAGTCGCGTGACGATATCCGCGCCTACCTGTTGATGAACCGCGATGAGCTGGTGGGTTACGGCGAACTATGGCTTGATGATGAAGAGGACGAGGTCGAACTGGCGCGGATCATTGTTCCGCCTGCCAGGCGGGGGCAGGGCCTGGGGCGGGAGCTGGTGAAGCAACTGTTGGCCGTGGCGAAGGCGACGACCTATTCCGACATCTTCTTGCGAGTGAGGCGCGAGAATGGGCCGGCCATCCGCTGCTACCGGTCTGTCGGATTCCGTGCGGTCGATGAAGCCCTGGCAACTGAGTGGAACGCCAAGCAACCAGTGGACTACCTGTGGATGCGGATGAGTGATAGCGGTGACTCTGCTCCTAAGCCTCCCGGCTACCTCACCGAAGACCTCCAGCCCCGACTCATCTCAGGCCCGCCGAGCTACGGCGGCCTCACCGAACGAGCCGTTGAGTACATCGCCATTGCGGACCGGGACAACATCGTCGTCGGCTATCTATACGCCAATGACGAGGATGACGTTGTGGGCTGGCAGCCATGTTCCGGAGCAGCGCAGAGTGGCGGCTACTACTACCCCTGGATGATGAAACTGCGAGAGTGCAAGGAACGGGGCCTCAGGCCGTCCGCCGCTCTCGACGAGTTGGTCCGCGATGTAGATGACGCGGCGGCGAATCCTCGCAGTCATGTTGTCCTAGGACCCCGTCAGTATGCCGCTGATCTTGCGGTGCTCAGGCAGATGGCCGGCGTGCGGCCGACTCGGGGCGAAGCTCGCTGACGAGAGAAGCGCACTCGTCGGACATCGATCGGACGGCTCCCGCCTCTGGCCCAACCCAAGCCGGAGGTCACCTTGCGATGGCACATCGCCGCCTGGGTGACTGAGCGAATCTGGCAGCGATGGCCGGCGCCTTTGCTGAAATCATTCTGAAACGTACTGATCGGCAATCTCAGCGCTGGATCAGCATCCGAGGAGATGCTTGCTGGCTAACGGGCGTGTCTGCCGTCTGCGTAACGCTGGTGGTGCGCTCGTGGGCCAATGAATCCGGTGCAAGCCGATGATCAAAGGGTACGACCATGCGCGGAACTGCAGCGAATCGGTTAAAGGTCAGGTTCGGGGGTCGTGGTACGGCTGGTCGGGGTGGTGGTGCCACCCCGGCTCGTAAGCCGGCGCGAGTGAGCGCCGTGAGGACCGTGCTGGGATCCGGTGTTGGGTCGGTGTTGTCGCGGTTGGTTGTGGGTTTGTTGGTTGTGGTGTTGGTGGT
>NZ_JBHLTC010000054.1:0-1243 GCF_042434725.1 Kribbella deserti
GTCCACCGGCGAGCTTCTGAAGAACTTCGGCGACAACTTCAGCGGCGTCGGCGACGACGGTCGATCCCTGGCAGGTGTCCTCACCCAGGTCGCGACCACCAGCGACGGCGCCCTGACCAAGCTGGGTGGCGCGTTCGCCCGGTTCGGTGTCGAGGCCGGCCCGGCGCGTGGTCTGGCTGAGGCGAAGGCCCGCGTTGAGGAGATGGACAATGCGCTGGCCGATCTGGTGGCTGGCGGCAACGCCGAGTCCGCGGCGAAGGCGTTCGACTTCCTGGCCCAGACCGCCGCGACGCAGGGCGTGGAAGTCGAGCAGTTGAAGGCGAAGTTCCCCGAGTATTCGTCGGCGCTGAACTCCGCGGCCGTCGATGCTCAGGCTGCCGGCGCGGCTGCGACAGATGCTGGCGGCGCAGCGAAGGTCCTCGCGGGTGGCCTGGACACAGCAGGTGACGCGGCTGAGAAGGCCCAGAAGCATCTCGACGGATACATCAAGACCCTGCTCGGCATGCCCGGGCTGATGCTGTCGGTGCGGGACGCGCAGCGCGGTGTGCAGGCCGCGATCGATGACGCCACGGACGCGATCGCGGACAACGGACGCACCCTGGACATCAACACCCCGAAGGGCCGCGCGAACCAGGCAGCGCTCGACGCCATCGCAGCGTCAGCCAACCAACTGTCCGAGCAGTACCTCCGCACCGGCGCCTCCCAGGCCAAGATGACCTCCGCGGTATCTGGTGCCCGCAAGTCGTTCATCGACCTCGCGGTCAAGATGAAGATGCCCCGTGACGAGGCCGTAAAGCTCGCTACCCAGCTGATCGCAATCCCGTCCAAGGTCGACAGCAAGATCACCAACAACGCGGCCGGGAAACCGAAGACGGACGCCGAGTCGTACAACCAGCTGCTGCTCGGTGTCCCGCCGAAGGTGGAGTCGGCGTTCCTGAACAACTCGGGTGGCAAACCGGTCAAGGACGCGCAGTTCTACAACGAGGTCTTGCTCGGCATCAGGCCCAAGGTGAACACCCCGATCACCAACACCGCGCCCGAGGCGCGCGCGAAGGCCGAGGCGTACGCCCGCGCCCTGGGCCTGCTGCCCGAGTCGGAGTCGACCAGCATCTCCGCCCCCGGTGCGGAATCAGCCGCGTCGAGCGTCCGCGGGCTGGTCAACCAGATCGCCGGGCTGCCGTCCAGCAAAACCGTCACCATCACGTACTGGCAGCGGGTCCTCGGCATCAAACCCGACACCAGC
>NZ_JBHLTC010000055.1:0-1692 GCF_042434725.1 Kribbella deserti
AGGCAGTTGATGTCCCGACCTATGCCTTCCAGCATGAGCGCTACTGGCTCGAGGTTGCCGGTGGTGGTGATTTGAGAAGTGTGGGTTTGGGCGCGGGCGAGCATCCTTTGCTCGGCGCCGTGGTGGAGCTGCCGGATGGTGCGGTGTCGTTCGCAGGTCGGGTGTCTATGGATTGTTTGCCTTGGGTTGCCGATCATGCGGTATTCGGCACTGTTCTCTTGCCGGGCGCGGCTTTGGTGGAGTTGGTTTCGGTTGCGGGGAGCCGAGTGGGTTGTTCGCGGGTTGCCGAGTTGACCTTGGTGGCTCCATTCGTTGTTCCTGAACAGGGTGGGCTTCACTTGCGGGTCACGGTTGGTACCGCTGGTGATGGAGGGCTGCGAGAGGTGTTTGTTCACAGTCGGCCTGAGCTGGCTGGAGCGGAGTCTGGTGAGTGGACTGAGCATGCGGTTGGAGTGGTGGAAGTCGAGACTGCCGGCACTTTGGCCGGGCCTGTTGCGGAGAGTTGGCCTCCGGCTGGGGCGGTAGCTGTCGATTGTGACGGCCTATACGAGCGGTTGGCTGAGTCTGGTTATGGCTATGGTCCGGCGCTTCAAGGGCTGCAGCGTTGCTGGAGTTTGGACGGTTCGGTCTTCGCGGAGGTAGTGCTCGGCTTCACCGATGTCGAACGGGGGTCGTTCGCTTTTCATCCGGTTTTAGCGGATGGCGCGCTGCATGCCTTGTTGCCTGGGTTGCTTGATAGTGGCGGGGATGTGGCATTGCCCTTCTCTTGGGCAGGTGTGCAGGTCTGTGCTGACGCTGTGGGCGTGGACGCGTTGCGGGTTGTGTTGAGGCCGGTGGGAGAGAACAGCTGGTCGATGCGGGCTTCCGATGCGGCTGGCCGGGAGGTTCTCAGCGTTGAGATGGTGACCACGAGACCTGTTGCTGCCGAGGCTTTGCGTCAGGCGGGGAGTCAGGGGGTTCATCAGCTTTTCACTGTGCAGTGGGCTCCGCTGTCGGCAGACGGTGAGACGGTGGCGATTGCTCAGCCTGGCCGGGTAGCTCTTATCGGTGCGGTTTCGAACAGTGTGGGTGAGTCGATCGACCGATATGAAAGTCTGGCTGACCTTCAGTCGGCACTCGATGGTGGCGCACCGGCTCCGGCGGTCGTGGTTTCTGGCTTGTCTTTCAGGCCTGGGACGCGTCCCGGGGCAACGCAATCCGCAATCGTTGAGGCGACGCGCCTTGTTCAGGACTTCCTTGCGGATGGGAGGCTGTCGGCCGGTCGGCTTGTTGTGCTTGCTCAGAACGTAGCGGGTGTGCAGGGAGCGCAGGTTGATCCTGCAATGTCTGCCGCGTGGGGGCTACTTGGGGTTGCGCAGAGTGAGAATCCCGATCGCATCGTCTTGGTGGACTGGGACGAAGGTGAGGTGACCGAAGACGGGGTTGCCCGGTTTTTGGGCGCGGCCGAACCGCAGCTGGCTGTGCGGGCAGGCGAGCTTCTGGTTCCGCGGCTGGTCCGGTTGGCTGGTGATGGGCATAGTTCGTTGGTTTCCTCCGAGGAACAGCCACGGGGTCCGCAGGCTCTGGCTGATGGTGGCACTGTTCTTGTCACTGGAGGCACCGGGGTGCTCGGCTCGCTCGCTGCGAGGCACCTGGTGGCCGAGCACGGTGTGGCGCATCTGTTGCTTGCCAGCCGTCGGGGTCTCGAGGCTC
>NZ_JBHLTC010000056.1:0-1386 GCF_042434725.1 Kribbella deserti
ACGAACCCCAAACCAACAAAGCGGAGAAGGAATATCCGAAGCAGCCTGACACGCGATCCTTGCCTAATTGCTGCACATCAGCACGATCTGGGCGGAGATCCGGACTCTATCGTCCGACCGGTAGCGATACTCCACGGTGGGCGCCCCCTTGAGATTCATTAATACTCAAGGATGCCTCACCGTAAGATCCCGCAGGCATTCCTTCGTAGCGAACTGCCCGGCTGCATGAATGGTGATGATCAAAGACTTGAAGGGTTTATCAAGCAGCGCCGAGTGCGCCCTGGCCTTGCGGCAGCCCTGACTGTTGAGAAAGAGTGAGGTCCCGCCTGTCCGGCGTAGGTGATGATCTCCACAATGCCTAGCGTGGGGTCCTTGTCGTTCAGTATGAACTCGTTGGTACCTTCGCTGACGGTTCGGCGCGGAGCCTTGGTGAAGGCACCGCGCCAGACAAAGTGTTCGAGGAACCTGCTTGCCGAGTGCCGGTGCCGGTGCCGGTGCCGTAGGGATAGAGGCTGCCAGTGACCAGCCAATAGGTCGCCGACAAGCCCGGGCGCATGGGCCGAGATCGTCACTTGGCCACCAGCCGATCGGCCAGTAGCAGCGGCAACCCAACCGCCTCCGTCACCACTGTAGCGCTGACGGATGACGGCAGCGCCGCCTGGGGGCAGGGAACAAGCGCCTAGTCGCCGACAGCGCACCGGTTTCGGGGTTCTTGGTCATCACAGAGTCAAGCGTGACGTACCTGTTCGTCACGGGATACCTGACCGGACTCAAGGTCCGGATGTAGGCCACCTGCCCCGGGCAATAGGCTCGGTAGTCGTACGCCGAGGTTTGCGTGAACGAGAACGAGCAGGTGCCGATAGAGGTCGCTCGGGTACTGATCAAGTTCCCGAACCGGCCCTGGCCGCGCACCGAACGCTGCAGATAGATAGTCGCGTCCGCGAGGCCCGTAGAAGTATCTGTCCGTGTCAGGCTGCCCGCCAACTTGATGGTCGATGCGTAGCCCCCAGCCGCGGGCGCCGTTAAGGAGAGGGACGCTGGAACGGACCCGGCACCTAGAGCCGATGGCGCGATCAGGATCGCACCGATCACAGCACCACCAGTCGCAGCGACGGTCGCAATCTCGCCACTTCTTGACATCACCGCTCCTCTTTGGGCCAGCTTGCACACCTCGCCCCGGCGCCCTCTACGACGGTCCCGAGCGAGCCTCCCATGCCCTGAGCAAAGGAGCCTGATGTCAGGCTGAATCGGCACAGGGATCGATTGATACCGGAGCGGTCGCCGGTGTCCTGGCCGCGGCGATCAGTGCGGGTTCAGAACCATTACAGGATCGCGTGTCAGGCTGCTTCGGATATTCCTTCTCCGCTTTGTTGGTTTGGGGTTCGT
>NZ_JBHLTC010000057.1:0-111686 GCF_042434725.1 Kribbella deserti
CAAAGCCGTCACCAGCGCCCTGTTCGACTACATCGAAGGCTGGTACAACACCCGCCGCCGACACTCCACCCTCGGCTACCTCACCCCCAACGCCTACGAAAACACCATCAACCCCGCGGCCGAACAAGTAGCCTGACCACCCCACACCAACCCCGTCCGTCGAACCGGGTCAACTTCACTACAACTAGCGATCGTCGCGTGTTGGGTGGCGCCCGGTGCTTGGGGCTGGGCGCCGCCTTCGCGGTGATGATGGAGGCGGGTTCGTATGCGGGTAGTTGGCGGGTTCTGTGGAGCCCCGAGCCGGGAACGGCGTCCGGTTGGAAGCGTGAGACCTGGGCTGCCAGTGAGACCTCCACATTTGCCGCCCGATCCCATCCCCTGGCTGCCCGTCTTCCGCCCCAGTTTCGCCCTGGTCTGTCGCCGTAGGTCGCTGGTTCGGCCCCGGTTCGCTCTTCGCCTTTGCGCTCAGCTGGATCCGTCGAGCGGCCGCCGGTACGGCACGTGCCCGGCCCAGCTGGCGGGTTGTGGGGCGCCGACCGGGCCGGCTACCGGGTTGTGGTGTGCCCACTACCGAGTATTTGCGCGACTACCCGGTTCCAGCCAGGTAGTCGCGCAAATACTCGGTAGCCGACCTCGGGGTTCACCCCGACCGCCACCTCCACGCGAACCCGGCGCGATCACGCGAACCGGGCGCGATCACGCGGGCCCGGCGCGGAGCGTGCGGAACCGCCCGAGTCGACCGGCCATACCTCACCCGTCCCCCTGATAGCCCGCTGTCCTTGGCCGGGTCGGCCCGGGTCAAGGGCGCGTGCGTATCGAGCTGGCTGGCCAGCGGTGTCGACCGACCTCGAGCGCCAGCCGGGCGACCGTGGCGATCACGCGGCGAACTCCCTATCTCGCCCCCTCGCATTCACCGGGTTCGGGCGAGGTTGACGGCGCTGCTGATCAGACCGATGTGGCTGAACGCCTGAGGGAAGTTGCCGAGGAACTGTCCGGTGGTGGGGTCGATCTGTTCAGGCAGGAGACCGACGTGGTTGACGCGTGCGCAGAGCCGTTCGAAGCGTTCCCTGGCCTCGGCCAGACGACCGCTGTGGGCGAGGTTGTCCACCCACCAGAACGAGCAAAGCAGGAAAGCGCCCTCCTCCCCGCCCAGACCGTCGGGCGATTCCGCGGGTAGGTAGCGGTAGAGCAGGTCGTCACCGGCGCCGAGCCGGTCGATGACGGCGTCGACCGTCGCCATCATCCGGGGGTCGGCCCCGTCGAGGACCCGTCGCAGCGGCAGCGCCAGCAGGCTCGCGTCGACGGTTCCGGGCTGGCCAAGGTGTTCAGTGAGGTGTCCGGCGGCCGGGTCCCACGCCTGCTCGAGCAGGCTGGCGCGGATCGTGCCGGCCAACTCGCGCCACCGGCCTTCCTCACCGGCGCGACCCGTAGCGGCGGCGATGCGCGCCATCCGGTCCGCGGCCACCTGACACATCGCGACCGAGTAGGTGAACGGGCGGCCCGCGTCCCGGATCTCCCAGATGCCGTGGTCCGGCGTGCGCCAGTTGTTCTCAGCCGCGGTTGCGAGTTCGACCAGCTTGGCCCACCGCCGGTCGTCGACGATGCCGCCGCCGCGGACCCACTGCCAGGCGCAGTCGAGGATCTCGCCGTACACGTCATGCTGCACCTGATCGGCGGCTGCGTTACCCCATCGGACCGGGGCGGACCGGCGGTAGCCTTCCAGGTCGGGGTCGAGGCGTTCCGCTGTGGGTTGGGTGCCGTCGAGGGTGTAGAGGATGTGCGGTCGGCCGTCGCGCAGGCAGGCGTTCAGGACCCAGGCGAGGAAGCCTTCGCTCTCGTCGGTCAGGCCGATGCGGCGTAGCGCGTAGACGGTGTAGGCGGCGTCGCGGACCCACGTGAACCGGTAGTCCCAATTGCGTTCGCCGCCGATGGCTTCCGGCAGGGACGACGTCGGGGCGGCGACGATCGCGCCGCTGGCGTGGTGGTCGCACAGCTTCAGGGTGATGGCGCTACGCCGGACCAAGTCCTCGTACGGTCCGGTGTAGGTGATGTTCGCTGCCCACTTCCGCCAGGCCGAGGCCGTCGCCTCTAGGGCCGTGGCCACGTCGTCCGCCGTGCGGAGCCGGGTGGGTCCGGCGGCCCAGCGCAACACGAGCCCAAGACGGTCACCCGCCCCCAGCCGCACCGAACCATCGAGGCGGTCGAGTCCGTCAACGGTGAGGGTGCTGGTGAGGGTGACCGGGGTCGCAGCGCCGGGCCACCCGAGCGTGATCTCGTCTGGGCCGGCTGCCGGTGTCAGGCCGCCGCGGCCGGTAAGGCGAACCCGCAGGTCGACCTCGCCGTGCAAGACGGTGACTAGGCGTGCCAGTTCGCCGGGGCCGCTGGGACTCCCGGCGCCCAGCGCCCCGCCGGTGACCATGGCGTCGGTGATCTGCACCGTGCCGGTGTCACACCGCAGCTCGGTGACCACCACGGCGGTGTCGGCCAGATAGCGTTGCCGCACTTCCCGCAGCGGCCCTGCCGGCTGCACCGTCCAGGCTCCGCCGCGTTCTGCGTCGAGCAGTGACGCGAACAGAGCCGGTCCGTCGAAGCGGGGCAGGCACAGCCATCGGATGGAGGCGTCCATACCGACCAGTGCCGCCGTGGCGCCGTCGCCAATCAGCGCGTGGTCCTCGATCCTGGGATACCCATCGGCCGCTTCCACTGGACGGGTGAAAGGTCTGATGCCGAGGTCGAGCGTCATGTCCGCCTCCATAGCTGTTGGCCGCTGGCCTTGCTTCGGTTCGCCGCCGCTGGATCGGGTACCGCCGAATGTCTCGCAGTGCCTTGCGCCGCGTGTGCTGAGGATGAGTTAGCTCCTCAGTCCGGCGGAAGGGGCTCGTCAGATCTGGTTACATCTCGGGGCGAGGGCTGGTAGATGTCGGGAACTCCGTCTGCGTCGTAGTCGCGGGCGGCGCGTTCGTGCAGGCGGCGGTAGACCTTGTTGCGGCGGCCGAGTACAACCGCGGCGAGGGTGGCGGCGATGACCGAGCCGACGACGATGGCGACCTTGGCGGCCTCGTCACGTTCGGTGCCGGTGCCGTAGGCGAGTTCGCCGATCAGCAGACTGACAGTGAAACCGATCCCGGCCAGCAAAGAGACGCCCAGAAGATCGGTCCAGGTCAGGCCGTCATCGAGTTCTGCGCGGGTGAAACGCGCGATCAGGTACGACGAGCCGAGAATGCCGATCACCTTGCCCAACACCAGACCGGCGACGATCCCCAAAACGATCGGGTCGGTAGCGATCGTGCCTAAATCGGTGCCGCGCAGCGAGACCCCGGCGGCGAAGAAAGCGAAGACCGGTACGGCGATCCCGGCCGAGATCGGTCGCCACCGGTGCTCGAAGTGTTCCGCCATGCCGGTTTCGGCGCCGTTGCGAGCCAGCACCGGGACGGTGAAACCGATCAGCACCCCGGCGATCGTGGCGTGCACCCCGGAGGCATGCATGAGCGTCCACGCCGTGACGGCCAGCGGGAGGAGCACCCACCACCACGTCTTGCCGCGCTGCACCAGCATGGCGAAGACCGCGATCGGCAGCAGCGAGCCGAGCAGGAACAGCAGGTTGAAGTCGTCGGTGTAGAACACCGCGATGATGGTGATCGCGAACAGATCGTCGACCACCGCCAAGGTCAGCAAGAACGCCCGCAGCCCTAGCGGCAGGTGCGAGCCGATCACCGCGAGCACCGCCAGGGCAAACGCGATGTCGGTGGCGGTCGGGGCAGCCCAGCCCTGGAGGGCGGCGCTGTCGCCCAGGTTGAAAAGCACGAAGATCAACGCGGGTACGGCCATCCCACCGATCGCGGCGACGATAGGCAGCGCGGCCTGCCGCGGATTACGCAGATCGCCTGCGACGAACTCACGTTTGAGTTCCAGCCCCACGACGAAGAAGAAGATCGCCAGCAGCCCGTCACCGGCCCAGTGGGCCAGGTCGAGATCGAGGTGCAAGGACTCACCGCCCGGCCAGGGCACGAAACGTCTGACGCCCTCGTAGGCTGCTGTCCACGGTGTGTTGGCCCAGATGAGCGCCAGCACCGCACCGAACAGCAACAGAGCGCCACCGACCGTCTCCATCCGCAAGGCCTCGGCGACGAACTTGGCCTCGCGCCAAGACGACAGCCGGAACAACCGCGGCTGCGCAGACTTCTCGTCAGGATGGTCGGTCATCCAGACGCCCCTCTGCCGAAGAAATGCTTCATCGTGATCGCAGTACCCCTCGCCCCGCGCCTGAACCCCACCGAGTACATTCCGCAACTTCCGGCGGTCTGAGCGGAGCCCAGCCTCACCCTGCCCCACTTGAACCCTGCGCACGGGCGCGCTGACCGTGGCCGAGATACCAGGATCAGACTGTTGCTGTGCAACTCGCTCCGCTCCATAGAGTCGCCGCAGGTGCACGACTAGCGGAACACGGTGTGGTTCAGACCGTCGCCGCTGTACGGACCGCTACCGGCTCAGCTGTGCTCAGATGCCGGGTAGCAGCGAGTCCTGCGGTCCGCTGCTTCCCGCTGCGTACTCGCCGAGCGGCACCACATCGGCGCGCCAGGCTGCCAGTACCGGCTCCACAATCCGCCAGCATTCCTCGGCCGTGTCGCCGCGTACCGACAGGGTGGGATCGCCGTCGAGAGCGCCCTTGAGCACCTCGCCGTACGGCGGAAGGGCGCCGGGGCCGAAGTCGGCGTCCAGCGTGACCGGATCGAGGACGAACGGGTCACCGGGGCCGTTGATGTTCAGATCGATGCCGAGCCGGTCCGGCCCGAAGCCGATCCGGAGCCGATCCGGCTGCTCCCAGCCGCTCAGCCCGTCCGGAACTCGCGGCGGCTGCTTGAACGTGATCACCGCCTCCTTGCGTGTACTGGTCATCGCCTTGCCTGACCGCAGCCGGAACGGCACCCCCGCCCACCGCCAGGTATCCACCATGACCACCATCTCGGCCAGCGTCTCCGTGCCCCGCCCGGCGTCCACCCCCGCCTCATCGGCGTAGGCCGGCAACCGCCGGCCGCCGATCTCACCGGCGACGTACCGCGCCCGGCGGCTGGAGGCGGCCGGGTCGTTCCCCCACAGATGCGTGGCCCGCAACACCTGAGCCTTTCGATCGCGCAGTTCCCGGGCGCCCACCGTCGGCGGCGCCTCCATCGCCAGCAGAGCCAGCACCTGCAACAAATGACTCTGCACCATGTCCACCAACGCACCGGCCTGGTCGTAGTAGCCCGCCCGGTCCTCCAACGCGAGGCTCTCGTCGAACACGATGTCGACGCTGGCCACGTGGTCCGCGTTCAGGACCGGTTCGAGAATCCGGTTGGCGAACCGCAGCCCCAAGATGTTGAGCACGGTGGACTTACCCAAGAAATGATCGACCCGGTGAATCTGCTCCTCGGCAACCAATCCGGCCAAGTCCTGGTTGAGCTGCACGGCACTGGCACGATCGACACCGAACGGCTTCTCCACCACCAACCGGGTTCCCTCGGGCAGCCCGAGCGAGCCCAGCGCACGGCACGCCTTCGCCGTCACGGCGGGCGGCAACGCGAAAAAGATCACCACGTCCCCGCGGCAGGCGTCGAGCAACCGCCGCAGATCATCGGCGCGCGTCACGTCAGCCTGCAGATACGTCGTCTGACGCACCGTGGCCGCGACGCGCCCGCCGTCGGAAGTGGCGGCGAACGACTCGCTGACCCGCCGACGCCAGCGATCCTCATCCCAGTCCTCGAGGCCACTCCCCAGTAGGAACAACCCCGGGCCCGCGCCCGCAGCCAGCAAGCCGCTGAGACCCGGCAGTAACAGCCGCCCCGTCAGATCGCCCGTCGCACCCAGCACGAGAAGCGTCTGCTCACTGCCGCCACCACGATCTTGCGCTCGGTCCACAGGGGTAGAGATCAATCGTTGCGCAGGCCTAATCGTCATTACTTCCGATACCCAAACATCGCACTTCCACACCGGCTGCGAGGGCGGCCGACGCTCGCCGCGAGTCCACCGATACCGCCGTTGCGCACCGCGGCGGCCGTGCACCCGACGACATCATCACCTGCGCAACCACGGCTGGCGGCCGCGTGTCGACTGGTTCGGAGCCCGGCTCTTCGGGAAGTAGCTCTCCCTCGTACGTAGGGGCCTTAGCGTGCGAAGAGAAAAGCCTGGGGGACTTGTTCGTCCGGGTCGCACAGCCATTGGGCCTCGATCTCGAACCCGGCGTCCCGCAGCCAGGAAGCCACCTTGTCGGGCTGCCGGCGGTGTACGTAGACCGTCATCGGGTGGCCGCCGTACCCCTGGGTCTTCAGGCGCGAGGTGTCACCAACGTGAAAGCCGAGCTGCAACGGCCCGCCCGGACGCAGTACTCGGCGGAAGTGCGCGAAGACAGTCGGCACCTCGTCGTCGGGGATGTGAATCAGCGACCACCAGGCGAGCAGACCTGCCACCGAAGCGTCACCCAGGTGCAGCTCCGTCATCGAGCCCACCTCGAACGCCAAGCCGGGGTGGTCCCGCCGGGCCACGTCGATCATCGCCGGCGAGAGATCGATTCCGAAGGCGTCGACGCCGAGGTCGTTCAGGTGGGCGGTGACGTGGCCGGGCCCGCAGCCGACGTCCGCTACCGGCCCGCCACCAACGGCCCGCACGCGATCGGCGAACACCGCCAGAGCGGCACGAAGGTAAGGGCCGCCAGCGATGGCGTCGCGCAGGTGGTCGGCATAGCTGATGGCGACCGTGTCGTAGGAGTTTCGAGTGTCAGCCAACCAGTCGCCCGTGCTCATCACCGCACGATATCCAGCACCCCGGTCCACCAGCTGGCCAGGCACACCGCAGCACGGCGCGGGCGAGCCGGTTCGTTGGGCGCAGCGAGCTAGGGCAGCAGGGGGCGCATGAAGGTTCGGTCGTGGCGGAGGACGCAGCCGCTGGTGTCGCGGATCTGGTCGGCCTCGATGAAGTCGGGGTGGTTTCCGAACAGGGCGCGGTATTCCTCGTAGGCGGCCAGGCTCGGGAAGCTGAACAACGCGAGGGCCTTATCGCTGGCACCTTCGGACGGCAGGAAGTAGCCATGGTGAGTACCGCCGTGAGCGTTCACCAGGTGCATCCAGCGCCGGGCGAACTCCTCGAAGGCGTCCAGCTTGGCCGGATCGATGACGTAGTCCACAACACAAGTGATCATCCCCCCAACTTAGAAGCGCCAGATCGTGCCGGTTCGGGCAACGTCAATTGGCCGTCGTAGTCCGGCGGGCAAGATCGTGGAGGGTTGTCGCGTGCTCTGGACCTGGAAGTCGGTTAGCGTCGTCGCGTGGCGAATAACTCGGGAGAGCCGCAGTCCGGCCCAGGTCAGCACCAGCAGCCTGGACAGCCTCCCCCTGGGCAGTACGGTCCTCCCGGGCAATACGGTCAGCCCGGGCCCTATGGACCTCCGGGCCAGCACGGTTCGGCTGGGCATCCGGGGCAGCAGTGGCCGGGGCAGCCGCAGTATCCGAGTCAACCTCAGCAAGGTCCGTACCAAGGCCAGCAACCCCAGCAAGGCCCGTACCAGGGTCAACAGCCACATGGGCCGTATCAGGGACAAGGGCCGCAGGGGCAGCAGCCGGGTGGACCGGCGCAAGGGCCGTATCCCGGGGCGCCGCATCCGAACCAGCCGTACCCCGGCCAACCGCCGTACCCCGGTCAACCGCCGTACCCCGGTCAACCGCCCTACCAAGCCGGTCCGGGAGGTCCGCGAGGCCCAGGTGGTCCGGGCCAGGGTGGGCCGTTTTACTTGAGTGGGCCGCCGCCGCGTCCGCCCCGGCGTGGTGGTCTGATCGTTGGCCTGTGCGTCTTGGTCGCGGTAGTACTGATCGGCGGAGGCGCTGTCGTCGCCGCAGGTCTGGACAACGATGAGCCGACTACTGGTCCCACGATCACGCCCGCGACGACTCTGCCGACTCTGACGCCTACCACCGAGCCCACGACCGTCCCCGCGCCTACTTCGGCCGCACCCACCAAACCGCCGACTACCGCGCCGACGAAGAAGCCGACGACTAAGGTCACGCCGCGGCTTACGAACACCCAGATCGTTACGCGGAACAGGATCTACTTCACGGGCCTACTGCCGGCTTCACGCTGTGCCGAACCGTCGGCCCGGCCGACATCAGTTGCGGGCGTTCGGGCGTACTACACCCGGTTCCTGCCCTGCTTGAACAAGGCATGGCGTCCCGCGATCGTGAAGGCCGGCTACCGCTATAGGAGCCCCCGGCTGCTCGTGTTCGCTGGGACGACCTTCAACACTCCTTGCGGGTTGGCGTCCGTGACGGGCTACTACTGCGGTGCGACCGAGACGATCTACCTGAGCGCGGCGAAGGCGATCAGCAACTACCGCCAGTTCGACAAGGTGTGGACCCGTGCGGACATGGCTTTCACGATCGCCCACGAGTACGGCCACCACGTGCAAATGATGACTGGCATCATGGTGGCCTCGTGGGATCGCCAGTACGACCTGGCCGGCAAGTCCGCCCAGTTGGAGGAGAGCCGCCGCCGCGAGCTGCAGGCCTCATGCTTCAGCGCGGTCTTCCTCGGCGCGGACAAGGCCTACTTCCCGGTCACGGGCAACTTCGGCTACTGGTGGCGCTGGGCGATGGCCAACCGCGGCGATCAGTGGAACCCGGTCCGCGACCACGGTGACAAGAAGTGGCACGCCTGGTGGTCGATGCGCGGCTTCAACTCCAAGAACCCGGGCCTGTGCAACACCTACGTCGCCTCCAGCACCACCGTCAGCTGAATAACCGCAGCTGAAAAAGATCTGAGGCCGGTGTCAAAATCGGCCCGGTTCGTTCGACGCCTCTGTGACAGCACAGCACAGAGGGAGTTCGACATGACCGACCTGATGACCGACGACTTCGCATCCGTGACCGGACTGCTCTGCGGTGGTTTCGGTGGCACGGTGCACCTGCCGGGCGACGAGCAGTACGACGTGCAGCGCCGCCCGCTCGACCCGAACCTGGATCCGAAGCCCGCCGTCGTCGTGGAGGCCCACCGCCGCGAGGACGTGCAGTCGGCCGTCCGGGTGGCCCGTCAGGCGGGTCTGCCGTTCGCCGTTCAGGCCACCGGGCACGGCACGCGTCTACCGTCCGATGGCGGCGTACTGCTCAAGACGGGTGGAATGGCCTCCGTGCTGGTGGACCCGCAGCGCCGCGTCGCGAAGGTGGGACCGGGCGCACGTTGGGGCGAGGTCATCGACGCGGCTAAGCCGTTCGGACTGGCGCCGCTCGCTGGTTCCTCCCGTGACGTGGGTGTCACCGGCTACACGCTCGGCGGCGGGATCGGCTGGCTCGCCCGCAAGTACGGGTTTGCCGCCGACAGCGTGATCCGTGCCGAGGTAGTGACCGCCACAGGCGCGGTTGTCGTCTGCAGCGCGAAGGTACGTCCCGACCTGTTCTGGGCGATCCGAGGCGGCAGTGGCAACTTCGGCGTCGTCACCTCGCTGGAGTTCCAGCTGTACCCGGTGGCGAGCGTGTACGCCGGGATCGCCTACTTCGGGATTGACCGGGCTAAAGAGACCTTGGAGCTGTACCGCACTTGGAGCCGGCAAATCCCGGACGAACTGAGTACGGCCATCACCCTCACCAACAGGCCCGACGGAACCCGGGCGATGGCTATCAAGGTCATGTACGCCGGTGAGGCCTCTGCGGCGGAGGAAATCCTCAAGCCGCTGCTGGAGGTGGCAGGCCCGGTTCGAGAGGGTGGCTACCGCCAGATGGCGTTCGGCGATGCGCAGATGGGTGGAACCGCTTCAAGGCACCTCGACCTCTTGAACGAGCTCCCCGACGAGAAGGGCTTCGACGTACTCCTGGAGCTGGACGCGACGGTGGAGATCCGCCACTGGGGTGGCGCGATGAACCAGGGTGAGACGCCCGTAGGCCACCGGCAGGCGCAGTACTCGCTGATCATCGACAAGGTGGTTCCAGGCCTGCCCAGCACGGGCAGGACGTTCTTGAACTTCCTGTCGGATCCGGCCCGCACGGCCTCGTCGTTCACCGAGGAGAACTACAAGCGGCTACGGGAGGTCAAGCGGGCCTACGACCCCGACAACTTCTTCCGGCTGAACCACAACATCCCGCCGGCCTGACGAGGTTCAGCTGGTTCCGGCGTTGCCGTACACGGTCACGTGCACGTGGTCGAAGTGGTTCGCGGTGGCGCCACCACGGTCCTCCATCGGCCGCCAGCCTTCGCTGCTGCGCTCGACGGTCCAGATCTTCTGCTCCCAAAGAACCTCGCTGACGCCGAGTTCCTTGTGGTGCGAGCGGACCCAGGCGGCGATGTCGTCGCCGGTCGAACCGGTGACCATGATGTCGAGCGCGCGGCCGACGCCGTGCTCGCCACTATCGCCGGAGCGAACGCCGCCGTACGACGAAACCGACGGGAAGAGCGCGCAGACGGCGCGGTGCACGCGGATCGCGTCGGGACGCAGACCGTCCTCGACGCCGCTGCCGTTCTTGCACGGCGCGGCAGAGATCCCGCCCGCGGTGTCCTCGTCCTCATCCTCGGGAGGCGGCATCTTGTCGGCGAGGTACTCCGACTTCACCCAGAGCGATTTCTTGTCCTTGACGATCTCGGCCCACTCGCCGTCCTTCTTGCCGGTGACGGAGACCTTGGTGCCGGCGGTGAGCACGGTCAGCAGTGAAGCGGTCTCGTCGGGCGCGAGCCGGACGTTGAGGTTGACCGTGACGTACTTCGTACCGATCGGCTTGGGAGCCTTCGGCGGTACGGGTACGGCGGCACGGGTCGGCGTGGGCACGGTCTTCGCCTTCGCCAGCGGCTTCTTGCTCGGCTTGGCCGTCGGAGTCGGCTTGAGCGTGGGCCGCGGCGCGTTCCGGCTGGTTCCGAACTCACGGTCCGGTACGACGATGGCGCTGATCGGAGTGCTGCTCTCGGCCAGCGGGAGGTCTTGCGGGGTGTCCGGCCGCGTCAGCGCGAAGGCGATACCGCCACTCAGCGCGAGAGCCAGACCAGTTGGTACGGCGATTCGGACGATCCGGGCTGCCAGGGGCTTCGCGGACACCTGCTTATGTCGCGCGTGTCTGTGGCGTGCCTGGGGCACAACGAATCACCTACCTGCCGTCAGGGTCCCGTGAGGGGTCGAGACCAAACCGTTATCGATCGCGATGAGTCAAGCACACCTATGGGCAACTCCTCACCTCCGCCCCACCGATTTAACGGACTGTGTACATCCGGCCACGTCTGATCCGGGCCACAACGGGAATGCCGCGGCGCTCGGCAGCGGTCAGACGGCCGAAACGATGCGTAGTTGCCGGCTCGCGGACGGTGTAGCTCCCCGCCTGGCTGGAGCGTGCAGGAGCGGCAGCGCAACCGCTCAAAGCGGCCAGCTGAGGTTGAAGCAGGGTTGAGGTGCATGCCCGTGGGCACTGGGATGGTGGAGTCCACCGTCGATCCCCGCCCTGGTGGGCCGAACATCTATAGGAGGATTCATGCTCGTCCTCGGACTGATCCTGTTGTTGCTTGGGATCTTCCTCAACATCTCCATCTTGTGGACCATCGGCGTGATCTTGCTGGTGGTCGGTGCCGTGCTGTACTTGCTCGGCGCAACGGGCCGCGCCGTCGGCGGCCGTAAACATTGGTACTGAGCAGGAACCTCGGGGAATTCGTTGGGGCGGCGACCAGGTGGTCGCCGCCCCGCGGCATGTCCAAGCCCGCCGCACCCGAAGCGCGTCCGAAGGCCCGTCGCTGTCGATAAGACCTCGGCAGAGCGGGAGTCTCAGCTCACCGTGATGGTCAGGTACCGGTAGAGCGGGCTGTTGTCCAAACCAGCGCGCACCAGCGACAGCCGAACCTTGTACGTGCCCTTGGCCGTCGGCTTCCAGTAGCGCGCGAAACTGCCGTCAGCGTTGGACGGGCCGGAGGACAGCGTCCAAACCCAGGACGCGCCGTTCCAGTAGTCCGTACGAGTCTGCACCGTGCCGGGGAAGACCGTGCCCGAGACCTTCCAGTACGCCCCGACCTTCGCGTACGGCGACGCGGACAGCGTGGGCACCGCCATCAAGCGATGGGCCGTGCGTACGTACGACGTCCTGGCCGAGCTGTACGAGGCCGTCTTGGCCGTCTTCACGTAGAACCTGGTCGTCTGGGTGAACGGGATCAAGGCCCGGAAGCGCCCGTTCGTATCGCTGGTGACGTTGGCCAGCACCTGCTGGTCGTTCACGTGCATGACCTGAACCACCCGCCCGGGACTCGGCACGAGCCCTCCGGTCGAGGTGTAGCGCTGCAGGGTGCCGGTCACGACGGTGTTGCCCTTCCCGGTGACCGTGGCCGGCTGAGCGACGGTGATGACGCTTTGCCGGACCACCTTGAAGCGGTAGCTCAACGTCCGCACGCTGGTGCCGTGCTGGAGTTTCACGATCTCCCAGGTGCCGAACCCGTCAGCCAGCGGCACGGTGAGGAACCCGTAGACCGTGACCAGCGGCGGACTCCCGGTGCCACCGCGGTGGTCCAGCGAGACGACCGTGCGATGGCTGCCGTCGATCTTCTGTACGGTCGCGAGCGTTCCCTCGCACGGGTAGTCGACCGGCAGCGGCAGTTCAATGCCGAGCTGCAGGTCGTCCGCACCGATGGCCGGCGGCTCGGTGAGTGGGAATCCACCCGCCCAGACACCTTCGTGCGGTGTTTCGCTGATGCAGAGGTCTTCGGCGGTAGCGGCCGAGGCCGGGCCGGTCACCCCTGCGGAGAACAAGAGAACGGTTATGGCGACAGCGAGGCGTCGGCGCATCAGACACACTCCTTAGTGGATGAGCGCACGGACAGCGCGCTCATCCACTTGATGCGGCGATTGGCCGGGAAGTTGTCACCGCGGTGCGACTGACCGAATGAGGGGCTCGACATCCGGCCCGAAACGTCGAAAAATCGGTTTCGGCCTCGACGTTTTGTCAAGAGGCGCTCACCGAGGGCCTGCCGACACGTCAGGATGGTGCCGTGAAGTACATGCTGCTGATCTACAGCAACGCCGAGAGCTGGGACTCGCTGTCCGCCGAGCAGCGGGACGAGTTCGCGCGATCGCATGCCGAGCTTTCGGCCGAACTCGCCGAATCCGGCCAGCTGGTCAGTTCGGCCGGGCTGGCCGATCCGATCACGACCACAACCGTGCAGGTGCGCAATGGCGCGCGCACCACCACGGACGGGCCGTACGCCGAGGCCAAGGAACATCTCGCCGGGTTCTACCTGATCGAGTGCGACGATCTCGACCAGGCGATCGCGTATGCGGCCCGCCTGCCCGACGCGGAGTACGTCGCCGTCGAAGTCCGGCCTGTCATGGTCGACGCAGGCTTGGAGATGTGAGCGGGCCCGGAGAGATCGAGCACCTGCTGCGCGAGTTGGCGCCGCAGGTGCTCGGCGCGCTTGTCCGGCACTACGGCCACTTCGATCTGTGCGAGGACGCCGTCCAGGAGGCCCTGCTGGCGGCGGCGTTGCAATGGCCGAAGGAGGGTGTGCCGGAGAGCGCCCGCGGCTGGCTGATCCGGGTGGCCTCGCGGCGGCTGATGGACCAGTTGCGCAGCGAAACCGCCCGCCGCAAACGCGAGGAGTCGGCCGCGAACCTCGCCGGTCCGGACGAGTTGGTTGCCGCAGGCCCGGATGTCGACCGTGTCGACGACGGTGACGACACGTTGACGCTGCTGTTCCTTTGTTGCCATCCATCCCTATCGGCCGCGTCTCAGATCGCCTTGACCTTAAGGGCTGTCGGCGGTTTGACCACCGCGCAGATCGCGCACGCGTTTTTGGTGCCTGAGGCAACGATGGCGCAGCGCATCAGCCGCGCCAAGCGCAGCATCAAGAACGCCGGCAGTACCTTCGAGATGCCGCCGGAGGAAGAGCGCGACGAGCGGCTCGGTGCCGTACTGCACATCCTCTACCTGATCTTCAACGAGGGTTACACCTCGTCGTCCGGTTCGGAACTGCACCGGGCCGAGCTGACCGCCGAGGCGATCCGGCTGGCGCGTGCGGTGCACAAGCTGCTGCCCGATGACGGCGAGGTGGCCGGTCTGCTGGCGTTGATGCTGCTCACGGACGCCCGTCGCGCGGCCCGGACCGCGGTGGACGGCTCGCTGGTGCCGCTGGCCGACCAGGACCGCTCGTTGTGGAACACCGAGGCCATCGTCGAGGGCGAGGCGCTGGTCAGCGACGCGTTGTCCCGCACGAGGCTCGGGCCTTACCAGATCCAGGCCGCGATCGCCGCCGTGCACGCAACCGCGCCCAAGGCCGAGGACACCGACTGGCCGCAGATCGTCGCGTTGTACCGGGTCCTCGAACAGGTTTCGGACAACCCGATGGTTCGGCTCAACCACGCGGTCGCGGTGGCGATGGCCCGCGGGCCGAAGGCGGGCCTGGCGCTGTTGGAGCCGCTCGAGTCCGATGGCCGCGTCGCCACGCACCACCGTCTCAACGCCGTACGGGCTCATCTGCTGGAGATGGCCGGAGAGACCGAGGCGGCGAAGGCGGACTACCTGCTGGCGGCTCGCCGTACGACGAGCATGCCCGAGCAGCGCTACCTCCAGGAGCGGGCTAGCCGGCTTTGAGTCCCGCCGCGCGGGCGTCGATCAGCTCGTCCCAGTGATCGTGGGCCCACTCGCAGGCGGCGTTGATCGGCCCGAGCAGGCTGTGGCCGAGCGCGGTCAACTCGTACTCCATCCGGCGCGGGTGGCCCACGAACTCCGTCCGGCGAACGAGGGCCGTCGCGTTCGAGCGTGCGCAGGGATCGCGTCAGTACCTTCGCGGTGATTCCGCGCAGCGGCACCCGTATACCTCCTGAAGGCCGGCGCAGCTATGCGCAGCACACTGGGAAGCGCGGTAGACAATAGTGTGTGCCGCACTGTACTGTCTTGGCCATGGCCGATGCCGAAGAACTGATCCTCAGTCAGGCCCAGGAGCTCCGTCGCGGGACGGTCGTACTGGCCTGTCTCGCGCTGCTCGAGGAGCCGCAGTACGGCTACGCGCTGCTCGTGACGCTGAACGACGCCGGCGTCACGGTCGACGGCAACACGCTGTACCCGTTGCTGCGCCGCCTGGAGAAGCAGGGCCTGTTGACCAGTGACTGGAACACCGACGAGTCGCGGCCGCGGAAGTTCTACCGCGTCACCCCGGAGGGCTCGCTGGTGCGGGCCGGCCTGGTGCGCGAGTGGGAAGACCTCGTCGCCTCGATCGCCCGACTGACCAAGGAGAACCGATGAGCGGGAACACGCTGACCGATCGCTATGTGCACGAGGTGGTCCGGCGGATCCCGGCCGACCAGCGCGCGGATGTCGCCGACGAGCTGCGCACCACCATCGCCGATACCGCCGACGCGCGGGACGAGGCCGACCCGGCGGCCGCCGAGCGCGCGGTCATCACCGAGATGGGCGACCCGATCCGGCTCGCCGCCAAGTACGCCGATCGCCCGCTGGCGCTGATCGGGCCCGGCCTCTACCCGGCGTACATCCGGCTGCTCAAGCTGCTGCTCACCACCGTGCTGCCGATCGTGGTCGCGGTCCTGGTGGTGATCGAGGTGCTCGACACCAACGACGTGGGTTCGGCGATCGGCGCGGCGATCGGTGGTCTCTTCGCGGTCGGCGCGCAGATGATCGCGTGGCTGACGGTCGTGTTCGCCTTGATCGAACGCAGCCAGCAAGGCGGACTGGCCGCCTCCACCGTGGACCAGTGGACGCCGGACGACCTGCCCGAGCTGCGGCAGACCGAGAAGCGCGACCACGGTGCCGCGGCGGCCGTCGGATGGAACGCGCTGGTGATCGCGTTGATCGTCTGGCAGCACACCGCCGAGCCGTACCGGGCCGGCAGCGACCGCATCGAGGTGCTCGACCCGGCGCTGTGGTCGGGCTGGATCTGGCCGATCCTGATCGGCCTGGCCGCGATCGTCACGCTCGACGTCATTCGCTTCGCCACCGGCCGGAGGTCCATGCTCGACGCCGGGCTGTACACCGTGGCCCAGGTGGTCTTCGCCCTGCCGCTGGCCTGGATCCTGTGGCAGCAGCAGTTCTTCAACCCGGTCTTCCTGACCCATTTCAACAACGGCTGGACCACGCCGGACGCGATCTACACGATCTCGGCCATCGTCGTACTGCTGGTCAGTGGTTCCGAGATCATCAGCCGCTTCCGCGACACCCGAAGCCAGAGCTGATCGTGGGAAGCGGGCCCGCCGGCCGTCCCCTGTAGCGGTCGGCGGGCCCGGCGGTGGGTGCCGCCACTTGGTAAGGCGACGCGAGACGGCCATTCGTCACGGTGACCCGCGCCACACCGCCGTACCGGAGTCGCGCGGGTTGGGCGGGTGTGCCAGCGTGGGGTTGTGGATCTGACCAAGGCGACGCTGCTGCGCGAGATGCTGACCGGTACCGAGCTCGGCAGCCGCACCACGCAGTTCGCGTACTCCCTGCGCCGGTTCACCACCCGGCCGCGCGGCCTGATGTTGTTCGGCCCGCGGGGTGACGAACCGTGGCACCTCACCGCTCACCTGGACGACGAACTGCACCGGGCCGGTGTCGAGGATCTGCGCCCGTCCCTGGTCCGCTGGGAACCGCCGCCCGACGCACCACCCCATCTGGCGATCGGCCTCGACCGCCTCGCCGACGCGGGCCGCGGCGAATCCCTGCTGGTGGTCAGCGAGGACACCCCGCACGAGCGACTGCTCGAACGCATCAACGACGTACGCCGCCGCGGCACCACCATCTTCAGCATCGACAACGGCGACAAGGACCTGGCCTCCCTCAGCCACGAGTCACTCGTGCCCGAACTCCTCGTGCCGGACGGCATGGGCAGCGGCTGGATCCGGCACCAGGTGGCCCTCGAATACGACCCCACCGTGCCACAGCCACCCGCCGACGAAACCACGCCGGAACCGAGCGCCGTACCGGACGAAACCCTGCAGGCCGTCCGCGAAGCCGTCGCCGGTTTCGAGATGACCCAGCACTTCGTCAGCCTCGCCGTAGCCGACGAAGACGCCTCCAACCCCCGCTGGCGCCGCCGCCTCCGCACCCTCATAGAACGCCTAGGCGGCGACCCCGGCTAACACCGTCACCATTTCGCCGGCACGCCCCGCCCAGCCAACATCGCGGACGCCAACCGCGCGGCACCCGCCCATCCGCCCGACCTGGTTCGTCCCTCGCTGACCGCCCAACGATTCTTTAGGAGTCTGCTGGACGTTTTCACGGCGAAATTTTGTCCAGCAGACTCCTAAAGAATCGTTGGTCGCCGTGGTCGCCGTGGTCGCCGTGGTCGCCGTGGTCGCCGTGGTCGCCGTGGTCCGGTTCGCGGTTCTGGCGGGGGAAACCGATCCCTGGCAGGGCTATTGCCCTGCTCGGAAGCCGTTGGGGTGGCCGGCTCCCGCAAGGTGTCCCTGGTGATGCGGCTCAGCGCGCCGGCGGGGACGCCGTACGTCCAATGCCGGCCTGCCGCCCCGATACGCCCACCTCCCTGCGAGTGGACGCGTGCACCCGCGACGACGCGTGCACCCGCGACGACTCGGGTGGATGCGACCACTCGGGTGGATGCGACGACTCGGGCGGATGCGACGGCTGGGGCGGATGCGACGACTCGTGCAGAGGCGACCGTTCGCTGGTGGACGCGACGACTCGTGTCGAAGGCGACGGCTCGCGTGCGTCGTGGTGGGTGGGCGTTAGAAGGTGAGGGTGACTTTTCCTGCCAGTCCGCCTTGGGCGAAGCGGTGGTGGGCGGGTTGGATGTCGTGGATGCCGAAGGTGGAGTCGACGCGGGGTGAGACCGCTCCCTGGTCGACGTATTCGGCGAGCGTGCGGAGGCCGGGGCCGTCCTCACGGACCTGGTTGACCGTGGTGCGGATGTTGCGGGCCGAGAGGTCGGGGACCGGGCCGGCCTGGGTGGCGACGGACGCGTACCGGCCGCCGTCGGCTACGGCGTCGGTGACGAAAGCGCCAAAGGTGAAGGCGCCGAAGGTGTCGAAGACCGCGTCGTAGTGGTGGTGTGCCAGGGCCGCCGGGTCGGTGGTGGCGAAGTCGGCGCCGTGGCTCTTGGCGAAATCGAGATGGGCGTCCCGGGCGACCAGCGCGTCGACGAGTACGCCCCGCGCTGCGGCGAGCTGGAGGGCGAGACCGCCGACCGCCCCACCGGCGCCGGCCACGAGCAGCCGTTCGCCCGGTGACGTCGCCAGCCACTTCAGTGTCTGCAGAGCGGTCAGCCCTGGGAGCGGCAGGGTGGCTGCCTCGACCAGGCTGATCGATTCGGGCGCCGGTGCCACCGAGTCCGCCGGTAACGCGACGAGGTCCGCCCAGGTGCCGCGACCCGTGTCCAGCTGGTGCGACATCGCGATCACGCGTGCGCCGACGGCCAGGCCGCTCGCTCCGCCGTCGAGCACGATTCCGGCCAGGTCCCAGCCGAGGGTGCTCGGCAGCGGCGGCACTCCCGGGCCGAACGTGCCGGACCGGGTCTTGTCGTCGACCGGATTGATACTGGTCGCGATCACGCGGATCAGCACCTCCCCGGGGTTCGCCTTGACCTCTGCGACGCCCTCAACCCGCAGGACCTCAGGTCCACCGAAGCGGTCGATCTGGATGGCGCGCACGAACGATCCTCCCCTCAGTCGACAGTCACCGTTCAGGTCCAACCGCGCTCTCGTCAGGTGCATTCCTCCGGGCAACGCTTCGCTGGGAGAGCATCCACGTGGCCGGAACGCGGTGTGCTTCGCCGGAAGGTGGTCCGGAGACGGCGGAGGGTCAGGCGTAGGGCGGTGGGAGGGGGTGGTTCCGGCGGGAGGTCGTCGGAGTAGAGGCGGCGCTGGTTCTCGGCCACCAGGTGGCGGTTGACGGCGAGGTTGAGGGGATCCATGGCTTGCCTCCGACGTAAAGGGTGGCGCCCCGGGTGGGCGCTTCCCTCGTAGATCGGAGCCGGTTCGTGGCCCTCGACATTTCGAAAGGCGGGTGGTCAGCCTTGGGTGGAGGTGCGGACGATCAGTTCGGGGGTGAAGGTGAGACGTTGGTGTTCGTGGTCGGGATTGGAGGCCTCGTCCAGCAGCAGTTCGGCGGCGGTTTTGCCGAGCAGCTGGCGCGGCTGGCGGACCGAGGTGAGCGGTACGGCGGCGGCCTCGGCGAATTCGATGTCGTCGTAGCCCACGATCGCCAGGTCCCCCGGAACACGCAGGCCGAGCCGCACGCACTGCTGGAGCAACCCGAGGGCAAGCAGGTCGTTCGCGCAGAAGGCGGCGGTAGGACGCCGGCTCGCGGGCAAACCGGCCAGCCGCTCCCCGGCGCCACGGCCTTCCGCGACGGTCAGGGCGGCGGTGGGGATGTCGATCAGATCCTCCGCCGGTAGACCGGCCCGGGCCATCGCCTGCTGGGCGCCCGTACGGCGGTCGACGACCTGACCGATGTTCTCCGGACCGCCGACGTACGCGATGCGGGTGTGGCCGAGTTCCACCAGGTGGCTGATCGCGACGTCGCCACCGAGTACGTCGTCCACGGAGACCGAGCAGTGCGACAGATCCTCGGCGGCGCGGTCGACCACGACCACCGGCGTCCCGCGATTCGGCAGGTTCGACAGCCGGTCGGACGCCGGATCGACCGGCGTGATCAGCACACCCTGCACGCGTTGTTGCTCCAGCAGGTCGAGGTAGTCCGCCTCGCGTCCGGCATCGTCGTTGCTGTTGCACAGGACAACCGAAAGCCCAGCCTCGCGCGCGGCTTCTTCCACTCCACGCGCGACATCGGTGAAGAACGGGTTGCCCGCGTCAAGCATCAGGTAGGCCAGGATCCGGCTCTTGCCCGATCGCAGCTGCCGCGCCGATTCGTTGCGCACGAATCCGAGTGACGCCATCGTCTGCTCGACCTTGGCGCGGGTCTTCGGGCTCACGGAGTCGGGTCGGTTCAGCACGTTCGACACCGTGCCGAGGGAGACGCCCGCGGCGGCGGCGACGTCCTTGACCCCGGCCGCGCCTTTACCCGGGCCGGACCCGTTCGTGCGTCGCGCCATCTGTTCTCCTCCGCCGACCGGGTCAATTTTGAAACGTGTTCAAAGCCGAAGGTTATCCCGAAAACGGCGGGAAAACCCTGCCAGTGCGGAACTCTTTCGCGATGGACTCTTGACGGTGTCCCGGCCTGGCCGTAACTTCGTGGCCACCTGATTGAAACCTTTCAAAAACTCCCGCCCCATCGCACATCAGCCGCAAGGAGAACCACGCATGCCGGGTGAGGCCCTGGTCGAGCTGCGTGCCGTCAGCAAGTCGTTCGGCGCCGTGGCCGCCGTGCGCGACGTGTCCTTCGGGCTGTACGGCGGTGAGGCGCACGCGCTGGTCGGGGAGAACGGCGCCGGCAAGTCCACCATCGTGAAGATGCTCGCGGGCGTGCATCGCCCCGACACCGGCACGATCGAGATCGACGGCCGGCCCGTCACCCTGGGCAGTCCCGCGGAGGCCCGGGCGGCCGGGATCGCGGTCATCTACCAGGAGCCCACGCTCTTCCCGGACCTCTCCGTCGCGGAGAACATCGCGATGGGCCGCCATCCGCTCGGCCGGTTCAACGCCATCGATCGCGCGGCGATGAACGAGCAGGCCGAGCAGTTGTTCCGCCGCCTCGGTGTTGTCATCGATCCGGCCCGCCCCGCGCGCGGGCTGTCGATCGCCGACCAGCAGCTGGTCGAGATCGCGAAGGCCTTGTCCGCCGAGGCGTGGGTGGTCGTGATGGATGAGCCGACCGCCGCGCTCACCGGGGTCGAGGTCGAGCGGTTGTTCGCCGTGGCGCGCTCGCTCAAACAAGACGGCGCGGCGCTGGTGTTCATCTCGCACCGGTTCGAGGAGATCACCGCGCTGTGCGAGCGGGTCACGATCATGCGCGACGGGCGGCACGTTTCCACCGACCCGCTGGCCGAGCTCAGCGTGGACGAGATGGTACGGCGCATGGTCGGTCGCGACCTGGACGCCCTCTTCCCCAAGCAGGACGTCGAACCCGGCGCGGTCGTGCTCACCGTCGAAGGGTTGAGCCGGGAAGGCACCTTCCAGGACATCTCATTCGAGGTTCGCGCGGGTGAGATCGTTGCGCTGGCGGGACTGGTCGGATCGGGTCGTTCCGAGGTGGTCCAGTCGATCTTCGGCGTGGATCCCCGCGACGCGGGCACGGTCGAGGTGGTCGGGCGCCGCCTGCCGCCGGGCTCACCGCGCAAGGCGATGGCCGCAGGTGTCGCGCTCGTACCGGAGGACCGCCGCCAGCAGGGCCTGGTGATGGATCTGTCGATCGAGCGCAACGTCACGCTGGCGCGCTCGCGCAAACTCGCCCGGTTCGGGTTTCTCTTCGGTTCCAGCGAACGCAAGCAGGCCACGGAGTGGACCGAGCGGCTCAAGACGAAGTACGGCCGACTCAGCGATGACGTCAGCACGCTGTCGGGCGGTAACCAGCAGAAGGTCGTGCTGGCCAAGTGGCTGTCGATGGCGCCGCGCGTGCTGATCGTGGACGAGCCGACGCGCGGGATCGACGTCGGTACGAAGGCCGAGGTCCACCGGCTGATGTCGGGCCTCGCGGCCGAAGGAGTCGCCGTACTGATGGTGTCGTCCGAACTGCCCGAGGTGCTCGGTATGGCCGACCGCGTGCTGGTGATGCGCGAGGGCCGGCTGGTCGCGGAGCTCCCGCGCGCGGAGGCGACCGAGGAGTCGATCATGTTCGCGGCGACCGGTCAGGAGGCGCGGGTATGAGCACGGCCACGCTGAACCTCGCGCCGAAACTGAGCCTGGTCCTCAAGGCGCGTGAGCTGGGCATCGTCATCGCGCTGGCCCTGCTCGTCGGCGTTACCGCGATCTCGAACCCGCGGTTCCTCTCCGGCCAGAGCATTCGCGACATCCTGCTCGGTACGGCGATCCTGGCCGTTCTAGCGGTCGGCCAGGCCATTGTCGTGATCACCCGCAATATCGATCTGTCGGTCGGGTCGATCCTCGGCCTGAGCGCGTTCACCGTCGGCACGCTGTTGCGGGACAATCCGGGCCTTCCCGTCGTCGTCGCGCTGCTCGCCGGCGCCGGGGTTGGTGCCGTCTGCGGGTTGGCGAACGGCGCGCTCGTGCAGTTCGGCCGGATCCCCGCGCTGGTGGTCACCCTGGGCACGTTGTACGTGATCCGGGGAATCACCTACTTCTGGGCCGGTGGCCAGCAGGTCAACGCCGACGAACTACCTAGCGGATTCCTTGCCTTCGGCAACGCGACGCTGCTCGGTATTCCTTACCTGGTGTGGATCGCGCTGATTGTGCTCATCATCGCGGCCGTTGTCCTGCGCAACTACCGGGTCGGCCGCGAGTTGTACGCGATGGGCTCGAGTCCGCAGGCGGCAACGCTCGCGGGTATCCGCGTCGGGCGTCGTACGATCGCTGCCTTCATCGTCAGCGGGGGCCTCGCCGGTCTGGGTGGTGTGCTTTTCGCCGCGCGGTTCGGCACCATCGACGCCGCCGCCGGAACCGGCCTGGAACTGAACGTCGTGGCCGCGGTCGTCGTTGGCGGCGTGGCGGTCTTCGGTGGCAGCGGCAGTGTCTGGGGCGCCGCGCTCGGAGCGTTGCTGCTGACAACGATCGGCAGTTCGCTCGCCGTGCTGGAGATCAACCAGTTCTGGCAGCAGGCCATCGTCGGCGCGTTGATCCTGCTCGCGATCGGCTCGGACCGCCTGGTCGCGGCGCGGATGGCCGCCGCTTTGAAGAAGCGAGGATCCCGTGTCTCTTAACAAGCGCGGCTGGGACACCGCGATCATCGCGCTGACCCTCGTCGTCCTCGTCATCGCGTCGGGCGCCGTCGACAACTTCGCCAGTTCGCAGAACTTCGGCTTCCTCGTGCTCGACCTGCTGCCGATCGCGCTGGTGGCCCTGCCGATGACCTTCATCATCGTGACCGGCGAGATCGACCTGTCGGTGGCAAGCACGCTCGGCCTGTGCAGCGCGGTGATGGGCTCACTGTGGAACGCGGGTCTCTCGATCGAAACGATCATCCCGCTCTGCTTGCTGCTCGGGGCGGTTCTCGGCGCGATCAACGGGTTGTTCGTCACGGTGCTGGGCCTGCCATCGCTGGCGGTCACGATCGGCACGCTCGCGCTTTACCGCGGCCTGGCCTTCGTCGTGCTCGGCGACGGCGCCGTCGCGGACTTCCCGGCGCTCTACACCGACTGGGTGACGGGTGGTTCCCCGATTCCGAACGTGCTGTACCTGATCGTGGTGCTGGCCATCGTGTTCGGGCTGATCCTGCACGCGACGCCGATCGGCCGGAACCTGTACGCCGTCGGCGCCAGCGAGCAGGCCGCGCGATTCGCCGGCGTACGTCCCGGCCGGACCAAGTTCTGGCTGTACGTCGCAAGCGGGGCGGTCGCCGGTCTGGCGGGCGTGCTCTGGACCTTGCGGTACTCCAGCGCCCGGGCCGACAACGGCGCGGGCCTCGAACTCGCCGTCGTCGCGGCGGTTCTGCTCGGTGGTGTCTCCATCTTCGGTGGTCGCGGCACGCTGCCCGGAGTGCTCGCGGGTGTTGTCCTGCTGGCCTCCCTGCAGAACGCGTTGCGCCTTTCCGATGTTTCGAACGAAGCCCTCAACGTGGTCACCGGTGCGCTGTTGATCATCTCGGTCCTGGCCCCGAACGCGGTCAGCGCCGCCCAGAAGTCTTTCCAGCGCCGCCAGCGGATGCTGCTTTCAGAAAGGACCGACGCATCATGACGTACCGCTCCCGCTCCCTGGCCACCGTGGCCGTATTCGCGCTGGCCGTGACCGCCTGTGGTGGCACCACCAAGAACAGCACGGCCGGTGACAACACCGCGGCCCCGAGCACCTCGCAGGCCACCGCGGACCCGAACGCGCCGCTGAAGGAGGGCCTGAAAATGGCCTTTCTGCCCAAGCAGCTGAACAACCCGTACACCGATGTCGAGGTGGGCGGCGGCAAGGCGGCGGTCGGCGAGCTCAAGGGCGAGTACAAGCTGGTCGGTCCGAACGACGCCAGCGCGTCTTCGCAGGTCAGCTACATCAACACGTTGATCCAGCAGCAGCAGGACGTGATCGCGGTCGCGGCCAACGACCCGAACGCGGTCTGCCCGTCGCTGAACCAGGCCCGTAAGGCCGGTATCAAGGTGGTCTCGTTCGACTCCGACGCCTCGAAGAACTGCCGGGACGCGTTCATCAACCAGGCGTCCACCCAGGGCATCGGTGAGAGCCTCGCGAAGATGGCGAACGAGCTGGCCGGTGGCTCGGGCGAGATCGCCGTACTGTCCGCGACGCCGAACGCGACCAACCAGAACGCCTGGATCGAGGTCCTGAAGAAGGAGCTCGCCAAGCCGGAGTACGCCAAGCTCAAGCTGGTGAAGGTGGCCTACGGCAATGACGACGACCAGAAGTCGTTCCAGGAGGCGCAGGGCCTGCTCTCGTCGTACCCGAACCTCAAGGTGATCGTGTCGCCGACCACCGTCGGTATCGCGGCGGCCTCCCGCTACGTGAGCGCCTCCAGCTACAAGGGCAAGGTCGCGATCACCGGTCTTGGCCTGCCGAACCAGATGCGCCAGTACGTGAAGGACGGCACGGTCAAGAAGTTCGCGCTCTGGAACCCGGCCGACATCGGTTACCTCGCGGCGTACGCGGGTGCGGCGCTCGCGTCCGGCCAGATCAGCGGCGCCGAGGGCGAGAAGTTCAAGGCCGGCAAGCTCGGCGAGTACACCATCGGCAAGGACAGCGAGATCGTGCTCGGCCCGCCGACCGAGTTCACGCCCGCCAACATCGACCAGTTCGACTTCTGAGCGCGAGAAGGCCGACGAGATGCGCTACTGCTTCACACTCCAGGTCCGGACCGACCGCATGCCGGAGTACGTCGACCGGCACCGGGAGGTCTGGCCGGAGATGCAACAGGCCTTGCGGGACAGCGGGTGGCGCAACTATTCGCTGTTCCTGCGCGAGGACGGCCTCCTGGTCGGGTACGTCGAGGCGGACGATCTGGCCGCGGCCCAGCAGGCAATGGCCGCTACCGAGGTGAACGCCCGGTGGCAGGCGGAGATGACCGAGTTCTTCGAGAACGCGGAGCGGCCGGACGAGTCGTTCGTCCTGCTGCCCGAGATCTTCCATTTACGAGAAACGGGTGAGGGATAGCGATGACGGCCGTGACGGACGCCCTGCGCAGGCAGGAGATCGAGCTGCCCTCCTGGGCCTTCGGTAACTCGGGTACGCGGTTCAAGGTGTTCAGCCAGCCCGGCGTGCCGCGCTCGCCGGAGGAGAAGATCGACGACGCGGCGGTGGTGCATCGCCTGACCGGGGTGGCTCCGAGCGTGGCGCTGCACATCCCCTGGGACAAGGTCGACGACTACGCCGCGCTCAGTGCCTACGCCAAGGAGCAGGGCGTCCGGCTCGGCGCGATCAACACCAACGTCTTCCAGGACGAGGACTACAAGCTCGGCAGCGTGACGAACCCGGACCCGCGGATCCGCCGCAAGGCCACGGACCACCTGCTCGAGGCCGTCGACATCATGGACCAGACGGGATCGCGCGATCTCAAGCTGTGGTTCTCCGACGGCACGAACTACCCGGGCCAGGACGACATCTGGGACCGGCAGGACCGCTTGGCCGCCGCGCTGCGCGAGACCTACGACCGGCTCGGGGAGCACCAGCGCATCCTGCTGGAGTACAAGTTGTTCGAGCCCGCCTTCTACACCACCGACGTGCCGGACTGGGGTACGTCGTACGCGCACTGCCTCGAACTGGGGCCGAAGGCAACGGTCTGCATCGACACCGGGCATCACGCGCCGGGTACGAACATCGAGTTCATCGTGGCGTTCCTGCTGCGGGCCGGCCGACTCGGCGCGTTCGACTTCAACAGCCGGTTCTACGCCGACGACGACCTGATGGTGGGCTCGGCGGATCCGTTCCAGCTGTTCCGGATCATGAACGAGATCGTGCGCGGTGACGCGCTGGACCCGGCGAACGGCATCGCCTTCATGCTCGACCAGTGCCACAACATCGAGGCCAAGATCCCGGCCATCATCCGCTCGGTGATGAATGTGCAGGAGGCCACCGCGAAGGCGCTGCTGGTCGACCGGGCCGCGCTCCGCGAGGCGCAGCAAGGCGGCGACGTGCTGGCCGCGAACGCCGTTCTGATGGACGCCTACAACACCGACGTACGGCCGTTGCTGGCCGAGCTGCGGATCGAGCAGGGACTGGACCCGGACCCGATCGCCGCCTACCGGCACAGCGGGTACGCCGAGAAGATCACCGCCGAACGAGCCGACGGCCAGCAGGCCGGATGGGGAGCCTGAACCAGTGAACGACACCGCAGCCGAGCTTGTTGCCCGTAGCAACAGACTGGGCGCCGACCCGCGCAACACCAACTACGCGGGCGGAAACACGTCCGCGAAAGGTACGGCGACCGATCCGGTCACCTCACAGCCGATCGACCTGGTCTGGGTCAAGGGCTCGGGTGGTGACCTCGGCACGCTGACCTCGCAAGGCCTCGCGGTACTGAGGCAGGACCGGCTGAACGCGCTGGTCGAGGTCTACCCGGGCGTCGAGCGCGAGGACGAGATGGTCGCGGCGTTCGACTACTGCCTGCACGGCAAGGGTGGTGCCGCGCCGTCGATCGACACCGCCATGCATGGCCTGGTGGACGCCCCGCACGTCGACCACCTGCACCCGGACTCGGGCATAGCCCTGGCCACGGCGGCCGACGGCGAGGCCCTGACCCGCGAGTGCTTCGGCGACCGGGTGATGTGGGTGCCGTGGCGCCGACCGGGGTTCCAGCTCGGCCTGGACATCGCCGCGGTGAAGCGGGACAACCCGCAGGCCATCGGCGTGATTCTCGGCGGGCACGGCATCACCGCCTGGGGCGACACCTCCGCGGAATGCGAGGCGAACTCCCTCGACATCATCCGGACCGCCGAGCGCTTCCTCGCGGAACGCGGTAAGCCGGAGCCGTTCGGCCCGGTGGTGCCCGGGTTCGAGGCACTGCCCGAAGAGGACCGGAAGGCTCGCGCGGCGGCACTCGCGCCGTATATCCGGGGCCTGGCGTCGACCGACAACCCGCAGGTGGGGCACTACAACGACAGCGAGGTGGTGCTGGAGTTCACCGCCCGCGCCCGGCTGGCCGAACTGGCCGCGCTCGGTACGTCGTGCCCGGACCACTTCCTCCGGACCAAGGTTCGCCCACTGGTGCTGGATCTGCCCGCGACGGCATCCCTCGACGAGGCCGTGGCGCGGTTGCGCGAGCTGCATGCGTCGTACCGCGAGGACTATGCGGCGTACTACCAACGGCACGCGACCGAGGACAGTCCGGCGATGCGCGGGGCGGATCCGGCGATCGTGCTCGTACCGGGTGTCGGCATGTTCAGCTTCGGCAAGGACAAGCAGACGGCCCGCGTCGCCGGTGAGTTCTACATCAACGCGATCAACGTGATGCGCGGCGCGGAGGCCGTCTCGACGTACCAGCCGATCGACGAGCGCGAGAAGTTCCGGATCGAGTACTGGGCCCTCGAAGAGGCGAAGCTCCAGCGGATGCCGAAGCCCAAGCCGCTCGCCACCCGCGTCGCCTTCGTGACCGGTGGTGGTTCGGGGATCGGCAAGGCCATCGCGCTGCGCCTCGCGGCGGAAGGCGCCTGCGTCGTCGTGGCCGACCTGGACACCGCCGCGGCCGAGGCCACCGCGAAGGAGATCGGCCCGACGGCGGTCGCGGTCACGGCCGACGTATCGAACGCCTCCGCCGTGCAGCAGGCGTTCGACGAGGGTGTGCTGGCCTTCGGCGGTATCGACCTGGTGGTGAACAACGCCGGGCTCTCGATTTCGAAGCCGCTGCTGGAGACCACGGAGAAGGACTGGGACCTGCAGCACGACGTGATGGCCAAGGGCTCGTTCCTGGTCTCGCGCACGGCCGCGAAGGCGATGATCGACCAGGGTATGGGCGGCGACATCGTCTACATCTCCAGCAAGAACGCGGTCTTCGCCGGTCCGAACAATGTCGCGTACGGCGCCGCGAAGGCCGACCAGGCCCACCAGGTCCGGCTGCTCGCGGCCGAGCTCGGGCCGCACGGCATTCGCGTCAACGGCGTGAACCCGGACGGCGTCGTTCGTGGCTCGGGCATCTTCGCCAAGGGCTGGGGCGCACAACGCGCCGCGGTGTACGGCGTACCGGAGTCGGAGCTGGGCGCCTTTTACGCACAGCGCACGCTGCTCAAGCGGGAAGTCCTGCCGGAGCACGTCGCGGCCGCGGTCTTCGCCCTCGCCGGTGGCGACCTGTCCCAGACCACCGGGCTGCATGTCCCCGTCGACGCGGGCGTTGCCGCCGCATTCCTGAGGTAGGCGCTGATGGCCGTGCGGAAGACGAAGATCGGGCTGGTGGCCGGTGGGCTGGGCGCCTACTGGCCGCAGTTCCCTGAGCTGCTGCCGCAGTTGCAGGCCTCGGCACGCCGGGTGTCCGAGCGGTTCTCGGCGCTCGACTGCGAGGTCGTCGATGTCGGCTTCATCTCGGATCCGCACGAAGGCGCTGCCGCCGCGGAGAGGTTGCGGCTGGCGGACTGCGACCTGATCGTCGGCTTCCTCACGACCTACATGACCGCGTCGATGCTCGTCCCGGTCGCGCAGCGCAGCGGTGCGCCCGTGCTGTTGCTGAACCTGCAGCCGACCGAGGCGATGGACCACGCGTCGTTCGATACCGGCGCGTGGCTCGCCTACTGCGGTGCGTGCCCGCTGCCGGAGATGGCGAACGCCTTCGAACGTTGCGGTATCGCCTTCCGCTCGGTCTCGGGGTACGTCGAGGACGAGCGCGCGTGGACCCGCATCGAGCGCTGGATCAAGGCCGCCGGGGTGCGCGCCGCCTTCCGGCACGGGCGGCACGGCCTGCTCGGGCATCTCTACCCCGGCATGATGGACGTCTCGACCGATCCGACCCTGGTCTCCGCGCAGCTCGGGGGACACGTCGAGATCCTGGAGATCGACGACCTACGCGTGCGCGTCGAGAAGGTGACCTCCTCGGAGACGGACGCCCGCCTGACCGAGGCGAGCGAGATCTTCACGCTGGACGACTCGGTCAAACCCGACGACCTGCGCTGGGCCTGCCAGGTATCGGTTGGGCTGGACCGCCTCGTGGAGGACTTCCAGCTCGACACCCTCGCGTACTACCACCGCGGCCTCGACGGTGAAACCCACGAACGCGTCGCCGCCGGCATGATCCTCGGCGCCTCGCTACTCACCGCCCGGGGTATCCCGGCCGCGGGGGAGTACGAGCTGCGCACCTCGCTCGCGATGCTGGTGATGGACCGCCTAGGCGCAGGTGGATCGTTCACCGAACTGCAGGCGCTGAACTTCCGCGACAACGTGGTAGAGATGGGGCACGACGGCCCGGCCCACCTCGCGATCAGCTCGGCCAAACCGTTACTGCGCGGCCTAGGGATCTACCACGGCAAACGCGGCTGGGGTGTCTCCGTCGAGTTCGACGTGGCCCACGGCCCGGTCACCTGCCTCGGCCTCGGCCAGCTCCGTGACGGCTCGTTCCGCCTGATCGCCTCCGAGGGTGAGGTCGTACCGGGCCCGCTGCTGCAGATCGGCAACACCACCTCACGCGTCGACTTCGGTCAGGACCCCGGCGAGTGGACCGACGCCTGGTCCGCCTCGGGCGTAGCCCACCACTGGGCCCTCGGCACCGGCCACCGCGTCGCCGAACTCCGCGCCGTAGCCGACCTCCTCTCCCTAGACCTCCAGGTCATCCAATGAATCCCGTTCATCGGACCCAAGTGACCAGGCGTGTCGTGGTTCATCGGACCCTTGTGACCGAATTGACCGGACGTCTCGGTGGCGGTGATTCCGCATGATCACCGTGGCGGCGGTCGATCTCGGTGCCTCGAGTGGCCGGGTCATGACCGGACGGGTCGGTGGCGGCCGGCTCGAGCTGGACGAGGTGCACCGGTTCTGGAACGGGCCGGTCCAGTTGCGGTCGACCCTGTACTGGGACGTGCTCGGCCTCTATCGCGAAACCCTGGCCGGTCTCGCGCAGGCGGCTCCGCTCGACGGCATCGGCATCGACTCGTGGGCGGTCGACTACGGCCTGCTCGATGCCGACGGCAACCTCCTCGGCAATCCCGTGCACTACCGGGACGACCGAACCACCAGGGTGAGGCTGACCGACGTCAGCTCCGACGAGCTCTACGCCATCACCGGCCTGCAACACCTTCCGTTCAATACGATCTACCAACTACTTGCCGAAGGCCCCCAAATCGCGCGGGCCTCGAAGTTGTTGATGATCCCGGACCTGCTCAACTACTGGCTCACCGGCCATATCGGCGCCGAGATCACGAACGCCTCCACGACCCAGCTGTACGACGTTCGCGCGCGCACGTGGTCCAGCGAACTCGCGACGCGCCTCGGTCTGCCTTCGGGCCTTCTCCCGCCGCTGCACGAACCAGGCACGGTCCTCGGGTCGTACGAGGGGACTCCGGTGATCGCGGTCGGCTCGCACGACACGGCCTCCTCGGTGGTGGCGGTGCCCGCTGCCGGCGAACGGTTCGCCTACATCTCGTCCGGAACCTGGTCGCTGGTAGGACTCGAACTGGACAAGCCCGTCCTGACCGCCGAGGCGAAGGCGGCGAACTTCACCAACGAAGGCGGCGTCGACGGGCGGATCCGCTTCCTCCGGAACGTGATGGGCCTGTGGATCCTGCAGGAGTGCCTGCGCTCCTGGGGTACGACGGACCTGCCCGGGTTGTTACGCGAGGCCGCCGCCGTTTCGTCATCCGGGGTGCTGATCGATCCGGACGATCCGGTGTTCCTTGCCCCGGGCAACATGCCGGAGCGGATCGCCGAGTGGTGCCGGCGCGCGGGAGCCGAACCGCCCGAGGGCGCCGTGGCGATCACCCGTTGCGTGCTGGAGAGTCTCGCGCTGGCCTACCGCCGTACGCTCGCGCAGGCGCAGCGCATCGCGGACCAGCCGGTGGACGTCTTGCACGTCATCGGTGGTGGTTCGCGCAACGAGCTGCTCTGCCAGCTCACCGCCGACGCGTGCGGGCTGCCGGTGCTGGCCGGGCCGGTCGAGGCCTCCGCGCTCGGCAACGTACTGGTCCAGGCCCGGGCGCTCGGCGCTCCGCTGGCCGGACTGGAACAGATGCGGGCGCTGGTGCGCTCGACCCATGAACTGCGGCGTTATCAGCCGCGCGCTACACCGGCCGACTGGGCCGCCGCCGAGGCCCGGGTGTACGGGAGTGTGACCGAATGACGACCACCTACTACAACGGTATGAGTGTCGCGATGAGCCGACGGGAGATGCCAGACCTGCCGATGCTGGGGCACGGTGACATCCAGCTGCTTCGACTGCTGTCGACCGGGTTGCCGGTCGAGGCCGTCGCACGCCGCCTGGACCTGTCCGAGCGGACCGTGCGCCGCCGGACCCGGGCGATCTGCGACCGGCTCGGAGTCGGTACCGCGATCGAGGCGGTCGTCTGGGCCGTCCGCCGCGGCCTGCTCTAAATCTCCAGGCGGGTGGCCGAACAGTCCAGCGGGAATGCGCCTTCCGGCTCGCTGGAATACACCCGCTTGGCAATTTCCGCAATTAGCGGAAAACACCTTTCGATAGCAGTCGAATAGTTGTCGAATTCGGCTGTCCGCAACTGGTCAGCGCCGTTGACGGCTCTGTTGACGACTGCGATGGTTCCCTGGTCGGCGTTCGCCGCGACCGAATCGATTGGCTGGGGATTCATCGTGAAAACTCGCAGTTGGCTGGCCGTCGCGGCCTCGCTTGTGCTGCTCATCTCGTTTCCTCCAATTGCGGAAGGCGGCGTGTTGAATAGCGCCGAAACGCCGGTCGTTTCGCGGCTGCGCGCCAATCAGCTGACCGATCCGTTGGCAATTCCCGCCGGCCCGCCGAAGCTCAGCTGGCAGCTTTCGGCCGAGCGGCGCGGCCTGAGCCAGCGCCGCTACGAGATCCACGTCGCGTCCAGCGCCGATCGGCTGGCGACGCCGGATGTGTGGGACAGCGGTGAGGTCGAGTCGGCGCAATCGGTCGACGTGCCGTACGGCGGTCCGGCACTCGCCCGCTACTCGGCGTACTACTGGAGCGTCCGGATCTGGGACGAGGCGGGCACTGCCTCGGCGTGGAGCCCGGCGGCCCGGTTCGAGACGGGCGCGCTGCAACCGTCGGACTGGACCGGCGAGTGGATCGGCGCCTCGGACGCGGCCGGTCCCGAGTGGACCGACTACACGATGGACCTGGACGCCACGGTGCAACGCGACGCCCTCGGGGTGTTCTTCCGTGGCCGCGGCGGCCTCGGCTACATGTGGCAGCTCAACACCGCCAAGGGCCAGCCGCTGTTGCGCCCGCACGTCCGGAACGCCGACGGCTCCTACGCCTTGCTGGCGGAGATCCCCGTTTCGGCCAACCTCAGCCAGCGGAACAACCTGCGCATCTCCGTGGTCGGCCAGACCATCACCACCTGGATCAACGGCGTACAGGTCGACCAGCGGAACCGCTCCGAGTACAACGGTCCTGGCGCCGTCGGCTTCCGCATCCACGCGGCCGAGGTAGGCGTGGTGCATCGGCTCAAGGTCACGAATACCGCGGGCGCCGTACTGATCGACACGGCTTTCCCTGGTGGCGACGGCACCTTCCCCGAGGGCGTCGTACAGCCGGCCGGCGGTCTGGTGGTCGGACGTGGCGCGACGCTGGGCAGTGGCGACATCGATCTGTGGGCCCCGGCCAAGGCGATGCCACTCTTCCGCAAGGACATCTCGCTGCCGGCCGGCAAGAAGGTTGTTCGCGCACGGCTGCACGCGTCGGCCCAAGGCGTGTACGAACTGCGCGTCAACGGCACCAAGGCGGGCGATCACGAACTCGCACCCGGCTGGACGGACTACCGCCAGCGCATCCAGACCCAGACGTACGACGTCACCTCGCTGCTTCGCGCCGGCGCCGCCAACACGCTCGGCGCCGAACTGGCCAAGGGCTGGTACGCCGGGCAGATCGCGATCTTCCGGCGCGAGCGGTACGGCTCCAACCCGGCGTTCACCGCGCAACTGCGAGTCACGTACGACGACGGCAGCACGGACGTCTTCGCGACGGACTCGAGCTGGCGGACCAGCCCCGGCGCCGTACGGGCCGCTGACCTGCTGCATGGCGAGGCGTACGACGCTCGCGCGGCGCAGCCGGGTTGGGACCAGCCGGGCCATCCCGCGACCGGGTGGCAGCCGGTGCAGGTTCGGCCGTCCGCTACCGCGCTACTCGTGCCGCAGACGGACCAGCCGGTGCGGGTGACGCAGACGCTGACCGCGAAGGCCGTACCGTCCAAGACGCCCGGCACCTACCTGTACGACCTCGGGCAGAACATGGTCGGCGTACCGCGGATCACCTTGACCGGAACGCCGGGCAAGTCCGTGCGTATCCGGGTGGCCGAGGTGCTCGACAAGGACGGCTTCATCTATACGGACAACCTGCGTAGCGCGCGGGCCACGGACCACTACACGTTCGCCACGAGTGCGCCGGAGACCTATCGGCCGCGCTTCACCTTCCACGGTTTCCGCTACGTCGAGATCACCGGCCTGCCGTCGGCGCCGCCCGCGAGTGCCATCACCGGGCTGGTGCTCGGGACGGATGGCGAGCTGACCAGTCGATTGACCACCAGCTCGGCCATGGTGAACCAGCTGCAGAGCAACATCGTCTGGGGACAGCGCGGCAACTTCCTCTCCATCCCGACGGATACCCCGGCCCGTGACGAGCGCCTGGGCTGGACCGGCGATATCAACGTCTTCGCCCGGACAGCCGTCTACAACATGGACTCGCAGGCCTTCCTGACCAAGTGGCTGCGTGACCTGCGACTGGAACAACTGGCGTCCGGGGCCTATCCGAGCGTGGCCCCGACGGTTCCGGAGGAGTTCAACGGCGGTACGAACGACGCTGGCTGGGCCGACGCGGGAGTGAACGTGCCGTGGACGCTGTGGCAGGCGTACGGCGACACGGCCATCATCCGGGAGCAGTTCGACTCGATGCGGCGGTACGTCGACTACCTGGCCTCGACCGCGAACGGGTTCATCCGGCATGGCGGCCAGTACAACGACTGGCTCAACCTGGAGGACCCGAACAACCAGACGGAGCCGGAACTGGTCGGCACGGCGTTCTTCGCCAAGAGCGCGCGCCAGCTCGGCCAAATGGCGGCCGCGATCGGCCGGCCCGCCGAGGCGACTCGCTATCAGCAGCTCTACCTGAATGTGCGCAACGCCTTCGCGGCCAGGTTCGTCGCCGCGGACGGACGGGTGGGACGTGGCAACCAAACCGACTACATCCTTGCTATTAGCAATGATCTGGTGCCGGCGGATCGTGTCGTGGCCGCTGGCAACCACTTCGCGACGAACGTCGCCGCGGCCGGGCAACTGCGAACGGGCTTTCTCGGCGTTGACGGCCTGTTGCCGACTTTGACCAAGGTGGGACGGACCGATCTCGCCTACCGGCTCTTGCAGCGGACCGAATACCCGTCGTGGGGATACGAGATCGGCAAGGGCGCGACCACGATCTGGGAGCGCTGGAACTCGATCAATCCCGACGGCACGTTCAACGACGTCAACATGAACTCGTTCAACCACTACGCGTATGGCGCGGTCGGCGAGTGGATGTACCGAACCATGGCCGGGGTCTCCGCGGCCGAGCCGGGTTATCGCAAGGCCGTGATCGCGCCGGTGCTGGGATCGGGGCTGACGTTCGCCGACTTCAGGCACCTCACGCCGTACGGCGAAATCGCCAGCCGCTGGGATCGGGTCGGATCGGACGGCCTGACGCTCGACGTGACGGTACCGGGTAATACCACCGCGGTGGTCCGGATCCCGGCTTCGGATCGCAGCCTGATCACCGAGAACGGCCAGCCGTTGGCGGGCGAGGTCGTGGACGAAGGCGATACCGTCGCGCTGACCGTTGCCTCGGGCAAGTATCGGTTCGCGGTCCGGCCGGCCGACGGCGCGATCGACCATGTGGACCTCGGTGATCCGGCCTCGGAGACAGCGCACTGGGTGACAGCCGCGCCATCGTCCGGTACGGGCGTCGAGGCGGGACGCACCCGGCGGTACTCGGGTCTGCGCGTGCCGGGTTCGTGGTTCGAGTTCGATCTGCGGATCCAGCCGGGGCAGCCGTTTGTCATGCGTTTGATGGAGACGTTCGACGTGGCGCAGGTGAAGGACTACGAAGTGCGGGTCAACGGTGTGGTCGCGCACCACCGGGTGAACAGCCGGTCGTCGGGTGGGCTAGACGGGTACCAGTTCCGGGTCGATGACCCAGCGTTGCTGACGGGTTCGGTGGTCCGGGTGCGAATTCAGCACAACGCGGCCGCATCCGGTTACGACCCGTCACTGGCAGACGTCTGGGTGCTGCCGGGGTCATAACTCTGGACGCATGGGTACGCCGGGGTGGGGTACCGGCGTACCCATACCAACCCGAGGAGAGACCATGGACGGCACAACCGTGCTGTGGATCGTGCTGGCAGTCGTCGCGCTGCTGGTCGTAGTGGTCCTGGTGATGGCCGGGATGCGCAAGGCCAAGGAGCGGCGGCTCGAGAACGATCGGCAGCAGGCCTACAACAAGGAACAAGAGGCCATCGAGGCCGAGCGTCGCGCCGAGAAGCAAGAGGCCGTCGCCGCCGAGGTGGACGCGCGGGCCCGTAAGGCCCAGGCCGAAGCCGACGAGAAGGCCGCACGCGCCCGTCGTCTCGCGGCAGGTGCCGAGGAACGTCAGTCGGACGCGGCCGAAGCCCGTGCCGAGAGCGACCGGCAGCGCGAACACGCCGACAAGCTGAACCCGGAGCGCGACACGACCACGATGTCCGACGACGGCCGCTTCGCCGACGACGACCTCTCCCGCGACGACCAGGCCGCGCTCGACGACCAGGCTGCGCGCGACGACCAGGCTGCGCGCGACGGTCAGGTGATGCGGGATGACCAGCTTGCTCGTGACGGTCAGGTGACGCGTGACGACGAGGCGTCGCGCGACGATCAGCTCGCGAGTGACGGTCAGGTGACGCGTGAGGATCCAGCTGTGCGGGACGGTGAATTCGGCAAGGACGGCGACGCGCGGGTGAATCCCGCCGACGGCCGGGACATGACCGCCACCGACGGCAACGTCGACGGCCACACCCACTCGAAACACGCCTCCCACTAGAGGGCACCGCGATTCAACTTGTGCGACGATCGGACCCGTTTTGCCGCTCGACCGCTGCCTGTCAGCTACAGGCGGCCTAGCGGCGGCAAACGGGTCCGATTGTCGCAAGAGTGGGCTTCAGGCGGTTCGGAGACGTCGCAGGCTTCGGTGCCAGGGGTTTGAAGGCAGCTGGGGATTGAGCAGGGCCGCTGCCACGCAGTACTTGCTGATCTGGATCGGCCGGATGCCGAGATCCCGCAGCACCCGGTCCGCCGCTCCCGCCCGGCCGGCCGTTTTGCTCTCCACCAGTACGGCGCCAACCGGCCCACGTACGGCCCGTGCCTCGTCCGAGCCACCCTGGTGGAACAGCAGGTCGATATCGCAGGTCAGCCGCGCGTGGTCGATACGATCCACCAGCGTGGTCCGGCGATAGGTCGTCGTGAGGGTCGGCCCGAGATCCCCCTGGTCGCGTACGCCGTACTCCTGGCAGAGCTGAGCTCGCAGGAACTCCGTCGCGGCCGGCGTGAGATCCGATCGATCGGCCAGCTCGTACGGCATGCGGGCTTTCACCGTTTCGCTGCGACCGCCCTTGAGTTTCACCTCGAAGGTGCATTCGCCGCTGTCGAGGTACGCCCGCGTACGGACCTTGTAGCGGCGGCGCCGACGTTGCACGTGTTCCCGGTAGAGCCGGTGGTCCGCGCTGTCGAAGTACACGGACTCGTAGTTGAAGCTCCGCCGTCCGTCGATGTCCAGTACGGCGAACCGGTCACGCAGCCGATCGGTCATCGTGATGAAGGCATTCACCGGCACCAGGTACTTGCGGTCGATCCGGACCTGAAGCGCCGCCTCGTTGAGCACCTCGGCCAGCGAGACGGGCCGGAGGCCGCTGACCGCGCCGGTCATTGCCGCCAGCAACGGAGAGGGGGCGGTCATGACGCGAACCGGTTCACGGTGCGAAGGCTCGGCACGTGCTGGGGCTGATCGGTGCGCACGCGATACCGCACGTCGACCACGGTGATGTCGGTGACCAGGTCGACCTCCAGCACGACGTAGTACCGGATGTCCGCGCGCAACAGCCGCTCCAGCGCCGGCTGGATGTCCCGCGGATCAGGATAGGCCTGATCCAACGTGACCTTCTGGCGACGCGACCGGGCCGTCAACGCGGGGTGATCCACCAGGTACATCAGGGCCACCAGCAGCAGGCTCAATGCGGGCGCGAGCCAGACCGGTCCGGGATGTAGGCCGTTCACCAGGCCCATGGCCAGGGAGACGAAGTAGTACGCGACCTCCTCCTGGGTGATCGAGTCCGACCGCAGCCGGATGATCGAGAGAATGCCGAACAACCCCAGGCCCAGGCCCATTCCGGCCCCGCTGCCCGCGAGCATCGCCGTCACGGCCATCACGCCGACGTTGAGTGCGACGTACGCGAGCAGCAGGTCCCGCCGGTGGTAGCGGCGGAAGTAGATGCCATAGGCAAGTAAAGCGATCGCGATCAGATCCGCGAGCACTGCCAGTCCCAGACCGGGCATGGGTTCATCCTCTCGGGCGACTCCGGCGACGCCGCTCCAGCGAGCGCGGTCGCCGATCGTTTCGGGCGGGCGACCGATCAGCCGGTCGCTTGACACCTTCGAGTCAACCCAGCGCGGGTGAGGTCAGCCTGTGCGGCCGATGAGAGACCTCTCATGTCCGCAGGCGATACCCCATGCCGCGCACGGTCTGGATCCGCTCGGTGCCGAGTTTGCGCCGCAGATAACGGATGTAGACGTCGACCACATTCGAGCCGGGATCGAAGTCGAACCCCCACACCTGGGACAGCAGCTGCTCGCGCGACAACACCTGGTCCGGATGCCGGCAGAGCACCTCGGCCAGCACGAACTCCCGCGCGGTGAGTTCGATGCTCTGGTCCCCGATCGACGCGCGCCGCGTCCGCAGATCCAGGGTCAGATCGCCCACCACCAGCAGGGTCGCCTCGGCGGGTGGACCATTTTCGCCGCGTAGCCGCAATCGCACCCGGGCCAGGAGTTCCTCGAAGGCGAAGGGTTTCGCGATGTAGTCGTCGGCGCCACTCTCCAGCCCGGCCACGGTATCCCGCACGCTGTCCCGGGCGGTCAGGATCACCACCGGCATGCGCACCCGGGCCTCGCGAATCCGCCGCAGCACGGTGAAACCGTCCACCTTCGGTAAGCCGATATCCAGCACCAGCAGGTCGTACGCCCCGCTGACCGCTTCCTGGTACGCCGTCTCGCCATCCCCCACGGCGGTGGTGAGAAAGCCGTTGCTGCGCAGGCCGCGTTCCAGGAACGAGGCGATTCGTTCTTCGTCCTCCGCGATCAGGATCTTGTTCACAGGCTCACCGGTTCGGGATCGTCGGCCGGCAGTACGGCCTGGGATGGCAGTTCGAGCACAAACGTTGCTCCGGGCCCCGATTGCAGGGCCAGTCGGATCTCCCCGCCGTGCGCCCGGGCGATCGACCGGACGATGGCCAGGCCCAGTCCGGCGCCTTCGGTCCGGCGCTGATCGTTGCCGCGGGCGAATCGTTCGAAGACGCGCTCGCGATCGTCCGGGGCGACGCCACTGCCGTTGTCGGCCACCCACAGCTCGACCCGGCCGGGCAGGGCCCGGGAGCCGACAGTGATGCGATCGCCGTCGGCGGTATGGCGGACCGCGTTCGCGACGAGCTGCATCAACGCCTGGGTCAGGCGCTGGCCGTCCGCCTCGATGAACGCGTCGGCGGCCTCGTCCACCCGCCACTGCCGATCGGCCAGTGGCCGGGCCTTCGCGACCACGTCCACGACCAGGTCGGTCAAGTTGACCTCGCCCACCGAAAGGAAGTCGGGCCGCTCGCTCTTGGCCAGCAACAGCAGCTCGGCCACGATCCGGTCCATCCGGGACAGCTCGTCGAGTACCAGCGCGGTCGTCTCGGCCCGATCGGCCGGATCGTCGCCCATCAGTTCGAGATGACCCCGGACCACGGTGATCGGCGTTCGCAGCTCGTGCCCGGCGTCATCCAGGAACTGGCGCTGGGCCACGAACGCGACTTCGAGCCGGTCCAGCATCGTGTTGAACGTCCGGGCCAGCTGCGCGACGTCGTCATTGCCCACCACCTCGATCCGCCGTCGCAGATCCGTCTCGCTGATCTGCTCGGCCGTCGTCCGGACCAGCCGGATCGGCGCGAGCACCCGGCCCGCGACCAGCCAGCACGCCACGGCCGACATCGCCAGCGCGCCGACCACCACGATGCCGAGGACCTTCGCGACATCGTTCAACGGCTTCGCCATCACATCGCGGAATTCCAGCACCACGAGCGCCGCCGTACCGGGTGTCGACCCGACGCGAACCGGCAGGACGGCGTACCGGACGCGGCCGGCGCTGCTGTCCACCCAGCCGTACGACGGGCCGGTGGCGGCGGCGATCCGGGCGACGAAGGCGTGATCGCTGTCGAGGCGTGCGGGTGGTTCGGCCAGGCTGCGGTGATGCGCCCGGCCGTTGAGCACGCTGAAGAACGCTTCGGAGGTGTCGGGCAGATTGCTCTGCATCCACCGGTCCAGCAGCTGCTCGGGCCGGGTGAACGCCTGGGCCTGCGGAGAGGCGGCGAACAACCGGAACTTCTCCGCCTCGTGGCTCAGTTCGGCATCCGCCATCGCGTCCGACCGCGCGCCGAGCGCCTGCCAGGTGAGAAACACCAGCGCGGTCAGGGCCAACGTCAGCACGCTCAACGTCCACCCGATGATCCGCACCCGCGCGCTGAGCCCTTGCCTCCCACCGTTCCGCCGCCATCGTGAGGCCGCTGGCGGCTGGGTGGTGGGCTCAGTCATCGTCGAGGTCATCGCGGTCATCCGCGTCGTCATCGTCGTCGTCCCCGGCGGGCGGTACCGGCGGTGGGGAGACCGGCACGGCCTCGCTCTGGCCTTGCGACGGCGCGGCGGTGGATGAGCCGGTCGGTCGCCGCGACGGCACCACAGTGGGACCAACCGTCGGCCGTGGCGTAGGGCTGACACCGGCCGTTGGCGAGGCTCCAGGCGTCGGCGTGGCTTCAGGCGTCGGCGTGGCTCCTGGGGTCGGAGTGACTTCCGGCGTCGGGGTGGTCTCGGGGCTGGCGGGCGGGTTCGAGCCGGGGGTGGTCGCGTCGGCGGCGGGCACGATGACAACGCCGTCGCCCAGTTCCGGCGCGGACCGGTCGGCGATGAAGTCGGTCAGTACGAACCCGCCGACCACCAGCACCGCGGCCACCGCGAGATAAACCAGCCGGGGAGATCGCATACGCCCACCCTCCACCTCCGACCCGACGACCAGGATGAGTCGTAGATGAGAGTCCTCTCATCTACCGCCCGCCTACACCGTACGAGGCGGCCTCCACCCTGAAGCGAATGAACGCAAGCCCTGCGGCCCGTCAGCAGGTCGGGGTGGAGGCGGGCAGGCCGCGGTAGAGCTCTAGGCGGACGTTGTCGTTGCGCGGGAGCAGTACGGCGATGCCGTCCGCGGGCGTCCACGCGGCCGGCAGGATCAAGTACTGGTCGTTCGATTGCAGCACCAGCTTCAGGCCGTCGTACCGGAACGCGTAAAGCGCGTCAGAACCTGTGCAGGGTGTTTCGGTCACGCCCTTGCCGCCGAGGTTGAGTTCGCCCGTGCTGTAGACGACGGCGTTCGGGACCTCGGGTAGTTCGCCGACGAACTGCTCCGCCCGGGCCCGTCCCACCGCCGACGAGTAGTCATTGGTCGCCCAGAACAGACAGATACCGACGAGCGCGAATACCCCGGCCCATTCGGCCATTCGCCGCGGACTGAGGTCTTCGGCGGTTTCCGGCGGCGGCGCTTCCGTCGTACGGCGGAGGTGGTTCGCGTACGAGAGCAGCAGTACGCCGCCCGCGAGGCTCAGCGGCGCGGCCAGCTCGATCCGGTCGCGCAGGGGTTCCGCGAACATCGCGACGAGTCCGATCGTCGCCAGGATCCCGCCCGCGATGAGCAGGGCCTCCGGTCCGACTGCCCGCTGACGCCGGACCAGCGGACGGCTCCAGATCGCGACCAGCACCACGCAGGCGAACACCACGAGCGGTACGAACAGACCGTCCACACTGAGTACCAGGTAGTCGACCGTGGTCAGCCCGAGCAGCGACGTGTCCACGCCGAAGTAGTCGTAGAACCAGAACCCGCGCTGCCAGCCGAACCAGAACAACAGCCCGGTCAGCAACGTCGTCGGCGCGATCACCGTGCCGAACAGCCGCACCACCTGCGGCAGCCCGACCGAAAACGCCGCCCCCGAAACCACCGCCTCCCCCAACGGCACCGACTCCTCCGCCTTGGCCGTGCCACCCGGCCGCGTCGGCCCGCCCGGCTGTGCCGCGTCTGCGGGCTTGGCCGGGTCAGGCGGTTGGAGCTGGGTGGCGGTCATTCCCCGGCCTCACTGGGCGTCTCCTCCGGAGCGACCGACTCCGCCGGTGACTCCGCTGGCGAAGGCGACTCGGACGGGGACTCTTCCGGCGAAGGCGATTCCTCCGGGGACGGGCTCGGGGTCTCGCAGGGCGAGGTACCGGCGAGGAGGGTGATGGTGCCGCCGCGCGGCACGGTCGCGCCCTCGTCCGGCCTCGACGAGTGGAACTCGCAGTTCTCCCAGTCCGGTGCCGAGTTCTCGACCACAACGCTGACGCACAACGTGCCGTCACCGCACTGCTTCCGGACCGACGCCTCCAGATCACGCACCACGTCGTCGATCGGATTGCCCTGCGTGAATCGGGTCGTAGTCACCTTGATCGGCGGCTTCGGGGCCTTGCCGTCCCGGTCCCGCGGTGCTCCGGCGACGCCATTCGGCTCGTTGCCGCCGGACCCACCGCCCTGGCCCGATCCGTTGCCCACCACCGATCCACAACCGGTGGCCAGCATCAAGGTGGCTGTCATCGCGATCAGTTTCCGGCTGTTGCTCATTTCGGTCCCCCAGTGCTCGATGTCGATATCACTCATCGTGCTCAAGAGGCTTCAGCCAGCCTTAAAGCCGGGATGGGGGTCAGATCAGGTAGCGGAACTCCGCGCTGTCGGGCTTGATGCGCTCGATGTCGAGGGGTGCGGCCTTCATCCGGTCGAGTAGGCCGGCCAGGTCGTGGGCGCGGCCGATCTCGATACCGACCAGCGCGACGCCGGTCTCGCGGTTGTTGCGCTTCACGTACTCGAACAGCGTGATGTCGTCGTCGGGCCCTAGTACGTCGTCTAGGAACTGCCGCAACGCCCCAGGCTCCTGCGGGAACGTCACCAGGAAGTAGTGCTTCAAGCCTTCGTAGATGAGAGAACGCTCGACGATCTCCCCATACCGGCTGACGTCGTTGTTCCCACCCGAGAGCAGGCAGACGACTACTTCGCCCGGTTGTACGTCGACCCCGTGGCCGAGCGCTGCGGTTGAGAGAGCGCCCGCTGGCTCTGCGATCAGCCCATCCGTCTGGTACAGCTCCAACATCTCCGAGCAGACAAGGCCTTCCGGGACCGACGTCATCGTTGCGCCCGCTGCAGCCACTAGCGGCAGCGTCACATCGCCTACGCGCCGTACGGCGGCTCCGTCCACGAAGCTGTCCAGGTGTTCCAGCGTGACCGGCTCACCGGCTTCGAGGGCCGCCGCCATACTTGCAGCGCCTTCAGGCTCTACACCGATCACGCGAACGTTTGGATGACGCGCGGCCAGCCAAGTCGTCATACCTGCGATCAAGCCGCCACCGCCGACAGGAACCACTAGTACGTCGGGAGCCCGGCCTAGCTGCTGTACGACCTCTACGGCGACCGTTCCCTGGCCTGCCACGGTTCTCGGGTCGTCGAACGCCGGGACGAGCGTGGCGCCGGTCGCGACGGCCTCGGCCAGTGCGGCGGCGGCCGCGTCGTCGTACGTGTCACCGGTGACGATGACCTCGACCTGAGCGCCACCGAGTGCGGCGATGCGATCGCGCTTCTGGCGAGGCGTGGTGCGCGGGACGAAGACGCGTCCATGTACACCGAGAATGTGGCACGAGTACGCCAGTCCCTGGCCGTGATTGCCCGCGCTGGCGCAGATCACGCCGGCGGCCTTGGCCTTGTCGTCGAGTTGCGCGATCAGGTTGTACGCGCCGCGCAGCTTGTACGAACGGCCGATCTGCAGGTCTTCGCGCTTCAGGTAGACCTCGGCGCCGGATCGTTGCGACAGCCGCGCGTTGTGCTGCAGGGGAGTGCGAATCGCGACCTCGGTCAGCCGCTGAACCGCCGCCTCGATCGCGTCCGCGTCGACCGACTGCCCGGTCCGGGGACTGCTGCTTGCCATCACACCTTCTTCAACCGTGAAGCACTTCCTCCGAAAATGAAGTACTTCGGAAAACTAATCCGCATCAGCCTTGAAACAGGAGGTATGAACACTCTCCTGACTGGGGAGTCTAGTTTTCATACGCTCACCCGGTGTAACGACCAGCCGCCTGGATCGGATGTGCCGGGTACAACCGGCCAACGGGGGCTGGATTTGGGGGCAGTATGAAATCGATTCCGTTCGATCTGTGGGGCGATGCGTTGTGGTGTGGTCAGGAGGTCGTGCGGGAGGCGCCGCACGAACAAGCGATCCGGGGTCTGTTTCCGGACCCCATCCCGGCGCGAGGCGCAGATCTGGACACCGAGGCGGAACTCGTCCCGGAACCGTACAACCGTTTTGATCCCCGGGCGATCGCCGTCCGGGTGCATGACCAGGTAGTCGGCTATCTGCCCAGGGAGGACGCGCACCGCTATCACCCGGTGCTGACCGAACTGGTCGCGCAAGGCCTGCAACCACGGGTCCCGTGCCACATCTGGGTCAGTGAGTGGGCTCCGGCCGACTGGGAGCACAAAGACAGCGAGTCGACCGATTTCCACGCCAGTGTGGCGATCGCGCTGGGCCAGCCGCACATGCTGGTCCCGGTCAATCTGCCGCCGCCGGGCAGCTATCAGTTGCTGCCCTCGGGTGGTGGCGTGATGGTCTCCGGCAGCGGCGACCACGCCGACGTACTCGCGCCGTTCTTCCGCCCCGAGGGCGAGTGCTGGGCCTATGCCACGCTGCACGCCGTCGAGGAGGAAGGCGACGAGCGGCCCAAGATGGTCGTCGAGGTGCGGATCGACGACGAGCCGGTCGGGCGGCTCAGCCCGAAGCTGAGTCACGACTTCCTGCCGGCCATTTCCTATCTCGCCGACATGCGGGCCGAAACCGCGGCCCGGGTGATCGTGCGCGGCGACCGGATGGTCTCGGAGGTGATCCTGTACGCGGCCCGGAGTCACGACCTGCCGGCCACCTGGCCGGATGGTCTGACCCGGTCGCCAGTGGCCGCTCCGGGATGGCACTACTGGATAGGGAAAGAGGCCAACTGAGCCGATTCAGACGGTGAGGCTCTCGTTCTCCACGGCGGTCAAGGTGGGACCACCGAAGACAACGGCAGCCCGTTTCGTCGCCGCGACCCGATCGAGCGCCGGGCCGACGTGCGTGACCACGAGTCGCCCCACGCCGGCCCGGCGAGCCAGCTCGCCCGCGTCCTCCGGGGTGTGATGCACCTCGGAGGGCTGATCCACGTCCGCCTCACACAGCAGTACGTCGGCTCCCGCGGCCAAGACGTCCAGCCCGGGCGATGGCGCGCAGTCGCCGGAATACACCAGCGTGCGCCCGTTCGCCGTTGCGCGCAGGCCGTACGCCTCAGTGCCGTGCTTGACCGGCTTGCTGAGCAGGGAGAGGTCGTTGATCCGCACCTCGTGGCCGTCGGACAGGTCCTGCAACTCCAGCACCTCGTCGGCCACCCCGGGCTGGAGGAACCAGCCGCCGATGCGATCGCCCATGCCGGCCGGGGCGTAGACCGGAATCGGCGCCACCTTGGGCAACAAGCCGAAACTCAGCGCGTAGTACGCGTTGACGAGGTCCAGCGTGTGATCGGCGTGCAGGTGGGACAGCCAGATGGCGTCGAGCTCCTCGAGCCGGGTATGCCGCAGCAGGTTCATCATCGAGCCCGGGCCGGCGTCCACCCACACCTTGGCGTTCTCGGTGCGCAGCAGATAGCCCGAGCAGGGCCGATCCGGCTGGGGATAGGGCGCGGCCGTTCCCAGCACGGTCAGCGTGAACACGGTTAGCGAGCCTGTCCGGTCAGCATCTACAGGGTCTCGCCGATCAAGGTGTAGATGCGGTCCATCGCGCCCGGCAGATCGTCATGGCCGAAGTCCGGGTAGATGTGCAGGGCCTTCGGCGCGGTGACCTTGTTGTACGCCGCGAACTGGGTGGACGGCGGGCAGGTCTTGTCCTCGAGGCCGACGAACATCTCGACCCGGCCCTGGATCCGGTCGGAGAGGTGCTGCACGTCGACATAACCCAGCCGGTTGAACACCTCCTGCTCACGCTGGTGCTGCGGATCGCGCTTGCGGAACCAGGTGCTGATCTCGTCGTACGGCGCGGACTCCAGGCTCATCTGCCACGCGCGCTGGTAGTCGCACAGGAACGGGTAGACCGTCGCGACGAGCTTGACCCGCGGTTCGAGCGCGGCCGCGACCAGGCTGAGGCCGCCGCCTTGGCTCCAGCCGGTCGTGGCGATGCGGTCCGGGTCCACCTCGTCCAAGCTGCTGACGATGTCGAACAGCCTGCGGGTGTCGAGAAAGACGTGCCGGTAGAGCAGTTGGTCCGGCCCGGCGTCGAGCCCGTCCACCACGTGGTGCTTGAGGTTGAACGAGTTGGCGCGCGGCAGGTTGTCGACGTACCCGACCTGTTCACGCACGTCCAGCGCGGCGATCGTGAACCCGCGGGCAGCGTAGCCCAGCAGTTCGGTCCACTTCGGGGGCTCTCCGCCGTACCCGTGGAACATCAGGACGGCAGGCGCGGGGCCGTCGACGGACAGCGGGCGGACCAGCTTCGCGTGCACACGGGCGCCGCCGGTGCCGGTGAAGTAGAGGTGCTCCGTGCGGGCGAACGGCACGGTGAAGTCGGCGGGCACCAGTTCGACGTCGGCATCAACACCGGCGAGCTCGGTCAGGCTCTTGGCCCAGAACTCGTCGAAGTCGGCCGGCCGGGGATTGGTGCCCTGGTACGTCTGGAGGGCCTCGAACGGCAGATCGAAAGCAAGTGGCACCGGTGACTCCTCAGGTCAGGTCAGTACAAGCAGGGCTTATTCTGCGCGACCATCCCAGATCGTGTAGCCGTGGGCGGAGTTCAGCCGGTCGCGCAGCTCGATCTGGAGTGGCTCCTGGCGGGCCGGTGGCAGCCAGCGCAGCGGGATCAAGGTGGTGTCGTCGGGCCGTTTTGTCCGCAACGCGACAGCGTCGCCCTGGGTTGTCGCCACCAGCTCCACGGTCTTGATGTCCATCCAGTTGGTCCGCAGCCCGCGCACCTCGACCCACTCCTTGCCGAGCTTGAGCAGCACGGGCGGCCGGACCAGCACCCACAGGCCGGTGAGCGTCACCAGGCCACCGAGCACGGCCAGCACGGTGACGAGGGAATCCGGCGCGTTGAAGGCCCACAGGACCGCGGCCACACCCAGGATGATCAGGCCGACCGCGGGTATGCCGAGGAAGCGGTCCGGTCTCATCCGGTACGTCGACGAGCTCATTCGCCAAGGATGTCAGTCCGCGCCGACGTTTTCCGCTCCGGGGCTACTCGTCCTCGTCCTCGCTGATCGGGTGGTAGGCGCAGACATCGGCCAGGTCCTGCTCGTTACCCGGCTTCGTAGTGGGCTTGCTGGTCGGCTTGGTGGTCGCCTTGCCCGTCGTGGTGGTGCTGGGCGGCTTGGTCGTGGACGAAACCGGCTTCACCTTGGGCTTGGTCGCCTTGGCCACGAGTTCGGCGATCGCCTCGTAGTCGGGGTTACGCCCGTTGGGGAAGTTCTTGGACTTGTCCAGGTCGACGTTGGTGACCTTGGCGCCCTTCACCTTGAGCCCGAGTTCGACGAACGCGCTCAGGATCTCCTGTGGAATATCCGTGCGCAGCAGCTTCTTGCTGGCCGAGGCGATCTGCTGGTACTTGGTCACCAGCGTGGCCGGCTGGGCGCTGTCGACGATCGCCTTGATCGTGCAGCGCTGGCGCTCCTGGCGGGAGATGTCGGTCAGTCCGTACCGCCCGCGGGCGAACCACAGCGCCTCTTTGCCGAGCAGCTTCTTGTTGGCGCCCGGCGTCAGGTAGTACCGCGGCAGAGTGTCGTCGTCGGGGCTGCTGGTCCGGCCGGTGTCGCCGCCGACCGGGACCTTGTAGTTGATGTTGACCTTGATGCCGCCGAGGGCGTTGATGATCGACTCGAAGCCCTCGAGGTTGACCTGCATGTAGTAGTCGATGTCGAGGCCGAGCGCCGCGCCCACCGACACCTTGAGCACGTCGGCGCCCTCGTTGTCGGACTCGCCGAGAATGCTTTTGTGCTCGGCCGGAATGTTCCGGTACATCGCGTCGAGGTAGTACTCGGGCTGCTCGGCGGGGCCGTTCGGGTCCCAGTAGCCGTCCGGATACTTCTTGTGCAGCGGGGAGTCCTCGGGGAACGGCATCCGCATCCAGTTCCGGCTGAGCGAGATCAGCGCGGTATCACCGGTTTTGGTGTCGATACTGGCCACCATCACGGTGTCCGTCCGGGTGCCTTCGCGGCCGGCGCCGTCGTCCGCGCCGAGCAGCAGGATGTTCAGCCGGGGTGTGTGCGCCCAGGGGTCCTTCTTGTTCTCGACCTTGGGCCGGGTGGCGCTCTTGGACTCGCCCTCGGCCTGGAAGACGCTGCCGACCAGATCGCGCTGCACCAGCACGTTCTGCGCGGCCAGGGCCATCGGTGCCGCGATCGCGAAACACAGCAATCCGACAAACGCCGATCCGAGCGCACGGCCGCCGTTCGACGCGGCGGCCGGCCGCAGCAGCCGGTGCGAGGCGATGATGGTCGTGATCCAGGCCAGCGTGACCACGACGATGGCGCCGGTGATGATCAGCAGCTGGCTCGGATCGACCAGCAGGCCGAGCACCTCGTCGCGCCGGGTCAGACCCACCACCGCGAGCAGCACCACCACCGCGCCGGTGAGCGTCATGATGAAGGCGCCGAGCTTGGCGCGACCGCCCATGATGAAACCCGAGCCGGGGATCAGCGCGCTGACCAGTGTGAGCCCGATCGCTCGCCCAATGGAGCGAGCCCGGTACGCTCTGTGACGGCCGGATGACCGCGAGCCCTGGGTCGATCTCCGTGCTGCACGAGAGCTGCGGGACATGGCTCCGGTTCCTGTTGGACGACAAGACACGGGCGACGCGACGGCCCCCGTGATCTTGACGCCGTCCCACCCACTTAGGTTGACGTACCGTCTGCCCCTTTGGTTGCCGCTGGCCGAACCACGGTCAGATTACAGGTGCGCCCCATGTCGATCCCAAGCTCCGGGACGCCGTCTTAACGGTTTGCGGTACCCATTTTGCCGCCGGAGCCGATCACCCGATACTCTGGGCCGTCGCCGGATCGCAGTCGGATCCAGCGTGGAGGTGTCGCCTAGTCCGGTCGATGGCGCCCGCCTGCTAAGCGGGTTGAGGGTAATCCCCTCTCGGGGGTTCAAATCCCCCCACCTCCGCCGGTAAGACGAAGAGCGGTAAAGGCCCCCAAGGCCTTTACCGCTCTTCGTCGTTCAGGCGCAGCCGGTTCCCCCACACCCTTGCCGTTCCCTCACCACCCGCACGTACGCCGGTCGCTCCCGCACGCTGTTCGTCGTACCAGGTGGTCTGCGGCGGCTTGGCGCGGGAACGCGATCGGCCCGGGCCATCCGCTTCCGGAAGATGGCTCGGGCCGATCGTCGTTCGCTGCTCGGCGCCGGCGTCGTTGACGGCGCCAAGCGGCGGGTCTTCGGTACTACGCGCCGAGGCGCTGCTTGAGGGTGTCGAGTTCGACCCGCAGGGCGGCCGGAACCTTGTCGCCGATCTTGGCGAACCACTCCTCGATCAGCGGGATCTCGGCCTTCCACTCCTCGTCGTCGACGTTGAGTGCGACCTGCAGGGCCTCCAGCGACAGGTCCAGCCCGGAGATGTCGATGGCGTCCGGTGTCGGTACGTGGCCGATAGAGGTCTCGACCGCGGCGGCCTTGCCCTGGAGGCGCTCGATGACCCACTTGAGCACGCGGCCGTTCTCGCTGAAGCCGGGCCAGACGAACTTGCCCGCCTCGTCCTTGCGGAACCAGTTCACGTAGAAGATCTTCGGCAGCTTGGACGCGTCGTTGTCCTTGCCGACGGTGATCCAGTGGTTGAAGTAGTCACCCGCGTCGTACCCGATGAACGGCAGCATGGCCATCGGGTCACGTCGTACGACGCCCACCTGGCCGACCGCGGCCGCGGTGGTCTCGGACGACAGGGTGGCGCCCATGAACACGCCGTGCGCCCAGTCGCGGGCCTCGGTCACCAGCGGCACCGTGGTGGCGCGCCGGCCGCCGAACAGGATGGCCGAGATCGGCACACCGTTCGGGTCCTCGTACTCGTCGGCGATGATCGGGCACTGCTTGATCGGGGTGCAGAAGCGGCTGTTCGGGTGCGAGGACAGCTCGTCCGAGTCCGGCGTCCAGTCGCGGCCCTTCCAGTCGGTGAGGTGGTTCGGCGGGACCTCGGAGTAGCCCTCCCACCAGACGTCACCGTCGTCGGTCAGCGCCACGTTGGTGAAGAGCGAATTGCCCTTCTCGATCGTGCGCATCGCGTTCGGGTTGGTCTTCCAGCCCGTGCCCGGGGCCACGCCGAACAGACCGAACTCCGGGTTCACCGCGTACAGCCGGCCGTCCTCGCCGAACCGCATCCAGGCGATGTCGTCGCCGAGCGTCTCGACCTCCCAGCCCTCGAGGGTCGGGTCGAGCATGGCGAGGTTGGTCTTGCCGCAGGCGCTCGGGAAGGCGGCCGCGATGTAGTGGACCTTCTTCTCCGGCGAGATCAGCTTGAGGATGAGCATGTGCTCGGCCAGCCAGCCCTCGTCGCGGGCCATCGCCGAGGCGATCCGCAGCGAGTAGCACTTCTTGCCCAGTAGCGAGTTACCGCCGTAGCCCGAGCCGTACGACCAGATCATCCGTTCCTCGGGGAACTGGACGATGTACTTCTCCGGGTTGCACGGCCAAGCGACGTCGGTCTGTCCGGCCTCGAGCGGTGCGCCGACCGAGTGCAGGCACGGCACGTACGGCGCGTCGCTGCCCATCTTCTCGAGTACGTCGGCACCGATGCGGGCCATGATCCGCATCGAGGCGACAACGTAGGCGGAGTCGGTGATCTCGACGCCGAACATCGGCTTGTCCGCGGTCAGCGGGCCCATGCAGAACGGGATCACGTACATCGTCCGGCCACGCATCGAGCCGCGGTACAGCTCGGTCATGATGGCCTTCATCTCGGCCGGGTCCATCCAGTTGTTGGTCGGACCGGAGTCGGCCTCGTCGACCGAACAGATGAAGGTGCGCTCCTCGACCCGGGCCACGTCGGACGGGTCGGTGCGGGCCCAGAACGAGTTCGGCTTCTTCTCGTCGTTCAGGCGGACCAGCGTGCCGGCCTCGACCAGCTCGGCGGTCAGCCGCGCGTACTCCTCGTCGGAGCCGTCGACCCAGTGGATCCGGTCCGGCTGAGTCAGCTCGGCGATCTCGGCCACCCACGCGGCGAGGCCGGCGTGGCGGGTGCTGTTCGCACCGGGAAGGGCGGCGGTGGGGCGCTCGTCGTTGAGGCCTGCGTCGGTCTGGGCGGGACTGGCGGTGGTGGTCATCGGCGGCTCGTTCCCTCTCGCGATCGTCCGGGGTGCACCGAACCGGCCGATCGGATCCCGATGGCCGGTACAGCTGGCTAGGGTCTTGCTCTGACATACCAGTGAACGCTGTGGACGTATACCAGCATGCAAGTGGTACTACGGTACGCGAGCCATCAGGGTGCTGTGAACCGGGAGCTTGTGAGTACGATCACAAAAGCCCGCCGGGAAAGCCTTGTCCCGGCGGGCTGCGGTCTTACGGAGAAAATGCGGTCTAAGAGGTCTGGGTCCGGATATCGTTCAGGACCCGCTGGGCGTCTGCTCTGCCACCATCCTTGGCCGTCACCGCGACGCCGAGCAGCCACCAGCGGCCGCCGCGTTCGAAGGCGCGCGTCATCGAGACCACGTACGAGCCGCGGTCCTGCTCGGTGAACCAGGTCTGGCCGTCCTTGGCCGTGGTAGGGACGGGCGCCTTGAACCGCGACGTCCAGCGCTGGTCGAAAGCGGCCCGATCCTGACGGCAGTCGGCCAGACTCGTGCACGGGTGGGCCGCGATGACGGCATCCAGGGTGGCCGACCTGGGGTTTTCGCCGCTGATCACCCGGCGGTAGATCGCGTGCGACGATTCGCCAAGCCGGATCTGCCCAGGCGGCTGAGGCCACCGGAACGCGAACGGAAGCTCCAGGCCCTCCACCGGCTGCGTCGGGTCACTCGACGCATAGGTCTCGCCTACAACCGAGATGGACGGCCGACGCGGGTCTATCGCCGGCATCTTGGCCTTGGCGATCCCCGGCAACACCACACTCGTGGGAAGTGCGCCCGGACTTACTGCCGGAGGAACCGGCACGGTAGCTCCAGTAGTGGTGTCGTCCTTCTTGTTGAAGGCGGCCCCGACGGAGTAGGTAACAGTGAAGAGCAGCAGGTACGCCACGGGGACGATCACGTAGAACTTCCAACCGGCCCGGCGCTTCACGCCCGCTACAAACCCTTCAGCCCTCGTCGAGGACTCCTGGCCTGGTACGTCGGACGTGGCCGGGGCATGCGTCGTACTGCTCGGGTAGGTGTTACCCGGGCTTGGCGGGACTGGGGCGGCGCCGAAGTGCTGGAGCTGGCGACGTACCTCGTTGACTGAATCCTGGTCATTGCCGAAGACGCCGTCCAGGGGGTCCAGGAGCCGCTCGGCGCCGGACTGGCCGGGGACGAGCTGGGTGATCGCGTACGGGCGGTTCGCCGCGAAGTTGGCCGCCCATAAGGGTGTCTCGGGTAGACCGTTCGCAGGCGCCGGCATGCGGCTTGCCTCGTCCAGGCGCTGCCGGGCCATCGGGTCGTTTGCGCCGGCCTCGCTCAGTACGATCGCGACAACTTCTACGCCCGCGTGGGAGCGGCCACGCCAGATCTCGGCAAGCGAATGCTGCAGGAGCCGCTGGCCCAACTCATACCCGGGGATCCGCGGAGCGGCGGTCACTTCGCCTCCCACATGGCGCGGTCGGCCAGGATCAGCAAAGCGGCCTCAGTGGCTTCACGGCGGATCGGGTGGGCGGCGTACTCCACCTCGACCACAACGTCACCGCGTACGGTGATCACCTTCATGGCCCACTGCTCCTCGCCGTTCTCGGCGCGCTGGATCTTGGTCGGATACGGCCGGTCCTTGATCACGATCCACGGCCGCGTATCGAACGAGCGGCGCGCCACCTGCGGCGCGCTGCTGCCCGGTGTGGCGGCGTGCGGGGTCACGGTGACCCCGAGTCGCGCGCTCGTGTACGTGCTCTGGCTGCGCTCATCGACCGACGCCCGGCAACGCACGTCCTTGAACCCGGTCTGCGCGAGCTTCGGGTTCGAACCCTTGGGAAAGAAGGCCGACACGTCACCGAGCCGCTCGCACAAGTCGGCAGGCAACTTCCTTGCCGTAGGCAACTTGGCAGGGTCGGCCGCGCTCCCGACGGTCAGGCCCAACCCGAATCCCGCCAACACCGTCACACCGGCCCCAATGGCCAAACCCCGTCCCAACCGCATCCTCAAACCTTAACCGCGCAAGGGGGTCCTCCCCGCGCGACCGCGCCATCCGCCGCCGCGACCGCGTGCGGCGCGCCACCGATCTGCCGACGCGAGCCTGCGCCACGCGGTACCGGTCTGTCGATGCGAGCGTGGGTGGGATGCCGCGTCCGTCTGCCGTCGGGTGCATGTTTCAGGTGACAGCGGTCCACCGGCAGGGCGCGGCGTAGGTCGACCGGTAGTCCGTGCGGCGTAGGTCGACCGGTACGAGCGGCGGGAAGTCAGTTCCCGGCGAGGTTGCGGACCGAACCGCCGGACTCGCCAAGCTTGCCGCCCAGACCGGACAGCGCCTGGCCAACCTCAGAAAGAATGCCGGACAGATCCCGCAGATTGCCCGCCAGCGTATCGATCTCCCCAGCGACCCCGCTGATGCTGCTGCTCCCGCTATTCAGCTTCTTTGCGGCCGCGTCGCCAATTCCCGGAATCTTGTCCAACTCGCCAGCCAGCCCCGCCAACATGCCGGCCGCCTCATTCAACTTGTCCTTGGCCGCTGACATCGTGTCGGCACTACCACTCAACGCCCGCTTGGCCCCACCCTCGCCGTCATCCCCGACGAGCGCTCCAGCCGCCTTGCCGGCCTGCTCCCCGGCGTCGGCCAACCCATCCCCGAGCGACTTCAGCAACTTAGGCAGCTGCCCGATGAAGCCCAACGCATCATCCGGCAGATCCCGAACCAACTTGAGGACCTTGTCGAAGTCATCCGCGTTGTCCAGCACAAACCCAACGGCCTTCTTGACGTCGCCCATATCGCGCCCGCCGAACAACTCCCCAATATCCACCCTCAAACCCTAGCCCCACCACCCCGCCCCACCCCTTCACAATCCCCACGCCACGCCGCCAAGCCCGTACGCCCGCCAAACCCGTACGCCCGCCTCCCTTGGACCGAACCCCGCCGCTCGCGGCCTTCACGACCACGCCAGTACAACGACCCAACTCATCCGCCACCCGCCGCCACCCGCCACCACGCGCCGTACGCCACCCGCCACCACGCGCCGTACGCCACCCGCCGTACGCCAGCCGTCGCGTCGACCGCCCCGCCGCGTGCAGGCGGCCGCCACCCGGCACCCATCGCCGTACGCCGATGCCCGGAAGGGCCTTTCCGCTGCGCGATCGGGCTGCCCGTACGGCCGCGGATCGGGTCTCGCGAGGCCCGATTTCATACCTGGGGCCAGGCGCGTGTATCGTTACCTTTCGTTGTCGGCGCTCGTAGCTCAACGGATAGAGCATCTGACTACGGATCAGAAGGTTGGGGGTTCGAATCCCTCCGAGCGCGCAAGCAAAACCCCAGGTCAAGCACTATTGACCTGGGGTTTTCTCATCCTTCAGGGTCGATCTTGCAACACGGCGCCAGCGCAGATGATCCCGGCCGTCCTCCTCGCCCTCTTCGACCCGGTCAACCGCGGCCGCGAACGCATCGGCGATCCAGCGGCGTGCCGACGGATCACATGGGCGTACACCCGACGTGTGACGCGAAGGTGGGGCGATGCTAGGCGCTGTTGCCCAGTAGCTCGGTCAGTGGTGATCTGACGTCGGCCGGGTAGAGACCCAGCTCGTCGAACTCGTCAGCCCCAACCCACATCAGTTCGGAGATGTTCTCCGGGCTCTGGGCGTCGGCTTCGTCGCCGGACAAGACTGGTGTGCCGGTGACCTCGGTCACCAGGAAGTAGGACGCGGGCCTGCCGTTGTGCTTGCCGGTCCACAGCAGCCGGTCGATTCGGCCGGTGAGTGTGGTCTCCTCGTTCAACTCCCGCAAGGCGGCGGTCTCGGCGGTCTCGCCCTCCTCGACGTGTCCGCCAGGCAGTACCGCGTAGTGGTGGCCAGGGCAGTCTGGACTGTCCCAGTCACGTGCCTCGCACATGACTGCAAGCGCTGGCTGACTTTTGCCGCAGGTAGCGCTTGATCACGAGTGCACGATGGCCCTCGGTAACTACGGCTGCTGCTCTTGGAATCGGCATGCGGACGAGAGTGCCAGCCTGATCCGACAATTCCCGGGTCACTCTTGACGAGAGGCCCCTGCTAACAAGCTCGTGGGTAGGAGGCATTCGGGGCGTAGCCTTCGAGGGTGGGGTTGAGCAAGGTTGTTGAGAGGTGGCCGGTGTTTGCGCGGCAGGTTCGGGGCGCGCTTGGTCGGGATGGCGAAGCTGAGCTGGCGAGTCAGGTGGATGAGCTGCGTGTCGTGGAGCTGTGTGAGTGTGGCGACGACTTCTGTCAGAGCTTCTATGTGGAGCGGCCGCCCGATGATGTTTATCCGTCGGATAGTCATCGCAGCTGGTACTGCGATGACGAGGAGCTCGGGTGGGATGGCCACCTGATCCTGGATGTTGTTGATGAACGGATCGCGTTTGTCGAGGTGCTCTACCGGGCGCCGCTCGATTGAGGCTGCGATGAGCCTGCTGGTGAGGTGGTTGACGGCCGGGACGACTGCTTTGGCGAGCACGGGGGAAGTGCGGGATGACGGGAGTTATTGCGTTGCGGGGGCACTACCCAAGGCTTAGCGTGGCGGGACTTGGCGGCGGGGCTCTGGGTCTTGTCGCGGCGGAGTTGTAGAGGGAATGAGGAGCAGATGACGTCTCACCTGTTCGCGCTGGGGTTTTATGCGAAGGACCCGGTTGCTCAGGCGCGATTCTGGGCCGGAGTGCTGGGCTGGAAGCTGGCCGATGAGGCGGCGGACGGCGCGGCGAGCGGCGCGGGCGGTGCGGTCGGCACCGGCGGGACGGATGGCGCGGATGGTGTGGCGGGTGGGGTTGCGATTCTGCCGAATGACGACACTGGGTTTCGGATCAGGTTTTACGAGAGCCAGGAGCCTACGCGTGGTCCGAATCAGGCGCATTTTGATTTGACCAGTCAGTCGCCGGAGGAGCAGCAGGCGACGGTGGCACGGGCGTTGGAGCTTGGGGCCCGGCATCTGGATATTGGGCAGGGCGACGACGCGAAGCATGTGGTTCTTGCCGATCCGGAGGGCAACGAGTTCTGTGTGCTCCCCGCCGGCAACAAGTTCCTGGCCGAGTGTGGATTCCTCGGCGCGCTGTCGTCGGACGGTACGCAGGCCCTCGGGTATTTCTGGAGCAAGGCCCTCGACTGGCCGCTGGTGTGGGACCAGGACGAGGAGACCGCGATCCGCTCGCCGCAGGGTGGTCCGAAGATCACCTGGGGTGGTCCGCCGGTCGCGCCCAAGCTTGGTACGAATCGGCTGTTCCTCGAGCTCGTACCGCCCGCCGACGGGGATCAGCAGGCGGAGGTCGACCGTCTGGTCGCGCTCGGCGCTCGCGTTGAGGGGGAGCCGGGCGAGGACGGCCGCGTGCTGATGTTCGATGTCGACGGCAACGAGTTCGCCGTACTGCCTCCTCGCTAGTCAACGCTCCACCCGAACGCCCGGCGTTACCCGTCTCAACCGCGGGTGGCGCCGGGCGTTCGGTCGTGTACGGCGCTAGCTTAGGTTCTGCGGAATATAGTGACGCTGAACCTGGTTTGGGTTCCATGGAAGATAGTGGAAGGCGGCGGCGATGGCGGAGTTGGGCGGGGTGTTCAACGACCTTGTGCGGTTGGAGATCGAGCTCTGGAACGCCGTTGACCACCGGTTGCGGGCGGACTTCGAACTGCCGTTGAGCTGGTTCGAATTCCTGCAGCTGATCGACCGGACCGAGAACTGCCGGGTGCAGGACATCGCGCGCGATCTCTCGATCACTGTCGGCGGTACGAGCAAGCTGGTGGATCGGATCGAGGCGGCGGGCTATTGCCGGCGCAGCGTCAATCCGGAGGACCGGCGGTCGTCGATTCTCACGCTTACCCGGACCGGCCGGAAGGTGCTGACGAACGCGACCAAGGCGTACCAGGATGAGCTCGATCGCCGGCTGGGTGAGCCGCTATCGGTCCGCGAGCTCGAAGGACTGAGCCGCACTCTGACCAAACTGCGCCAGGCCGGACGACGGCTCGGCGCTACGGAAGGGCGATAGATGGATCCCAGCACCCCAGACGCCAAGACCCCGCAACCGCCGCATGCGACCAATTGGTCAGAAGCGTCCGATGAAGGGCGACACGCCGCGTCACAAGCGTCCGATGAACGGTATACACCGAGGATCATGCGGGTGGGTGCTGGTTGAGGTGAAGGCGTTTGGGCTTAATCGGTCTGAGTTGCATACGAGGCCCACCGGGCGATGGAGGACGGCCAGGCGCAAGGGAAGTTCGTCGTTACCACCTAGGCCTTGGCGAGGGCGGCGATTTCGGTGGTGACGCGGTCCACCTCGGCCTCGGTGTTGTAGTAGTGCGGGGAGAGCCGCAGCGCCCACTCGACGTTCTTGTCGGCGAAGTCGTACTGGGCGGAGGATCGGCTGCTGAGTGACGAGTTGATGCCCTTCGCCTGCAAGGCCGACTTGAACGGCTGTGCCTCCCAGCCGTCGATGGTGAACGTGACGATCGCGGCCAGCGCGGGCCCCTTGTCCAGTACGCGAGTGCCGTCGATCTCCCGCAGCCGATCGCGCAACATCGTCGCGAGCTGGCCCGCGCGCTGGGCGATTCGCTCGATGCCGACCGCCCTCGCGTAGCGGACCGACTCGGCCGCGCCGACAACCAGTGCGTACGGCATTTCCCATTGCTCGAAGCGTTTCGCCGTCGCGCTCGGGGCGTATTCGTCGGGGCTGGTCCAGTCGGCCCCGCGCATATCGATGAACAACGGCTCGATCTCGCCGGACAACACCCGGTTGGAGGCGTAGAGGAAGCCGGCGCCGCGTGGTCCGCGCAGGAACTTCCGGCTGGTCGCGGTGAGGAAGTCGCAGCCGAGCTCCTCCACGTCCACCGGGAGTTGGCCGACCGATTGGCAGGCGTCGACCAGGTAGAGCAGCTCCAGCTCGCGGGCGTACAGGCCGATCTCCGCCACCGGCTGGACGAGGCCCGAGTTCGTCGGAACGTGCGTGACCGAGACGACCCGTGGGCGCCGTTCCCGCATCAGGGCGACCATGGCCGGTACGTCGACGCCGCCCTCGGGCGAATCGGGTGCGCGCACCACCTCGACGCCGAGGCGCTTCCGCAAGGACATGAAGGCGATCTGGTTCGAGATGTAGTCGTTCCGGGTGGTCAGGATGACGTCGCCCGGCTCGAACGGTATGGCCGACAATGCCGTATCGAAGGCGTGGGTCGCACTGCTCAGGAAGGCGAGGTTCTCCGGCGCGGCGTTCACCAGGCCCGCGTGCTCGGCGTAGAACCCGGCGATCGCGTCGGCCTTGGCATCGGCCGCCTCGTAACCGCCGATCTCCGCTTCGAGGTCGAGATAGTCCTTCATGGCGGCGAGCACGGGCGTGGGCATCAACCCCGCGCCGGCATTGTTGAAGTGCACCAACTTCTGGACGGCAGGCGTATCGGCCCGCCACCTGTCAACATCGGAGTCCGAGATTTCGGGGCGCAGCGACGGGTCACTAACCATGCGAAACCGTAACACCGTGACCGGTCCAGGAAGCTAGCCTGACAAGACGATCGAAGGAGGTGGAGCGCGGTGGGACAACGAATCGAGCAGCACGTCGCGGCGTTCAACCAGGCCGTCGAAAGTGGTGACTGGACTGGTTTCGGCGAGCGGTTCGCCCCGGACGCACGGATGAGTTTTGTGAACGCGCCGGCCGGTCCGTTCGAGGGCAGGGCGGCGATCGTCGCGGCCTACCAGGCGAATCCGCCGACGGACACCATGAGCCTGCTCAGTAGCACGACCGAGCCGGACGGCACCGACGTAGCCCGCTTTCAGTGGTCCACCGGTGGCGCCGGCACGATGCGCGTCCGCTGGACCACTGAAGCCCGGATTTCCGGCCTCGAGATCAGCTTCGGCTGACCGCTTTGGCCGCGGTGGCTAGGCGGGGAGGTTGCGGAGGTGGGGGACGACGTCTTCGGCGAATTGGGTGAGGAAGCGTTCCTGGTCCTGGCCGGGGCCGTGGAAGATCAGGTGGTTGAAGCCGGCGTCGGTGTACTGCTTGATCTGGGTGGCGGCGTCTTCGCCGTCGGAGGCGACGATCCAGCGCTTGGCGACCTGCTCGATCGGTAGTTCGTCCGCGAGGCGTTCCATCTCGACTGCGGTGTCCACGCTGTGCTTCTGCTCGGGCGTCAGCGACAACGGCGCCCAGAACCGGGTGTTCTCCAGGGCCTTCGCGGGATCCCGGTCGTACGAGAGCTTGATCTCGATCATCCGGTCGATACCGGCCGGGTCGCGATCGGCCTTGCCGGCGCCTTCCTCCACCGCGGGCAGCAGCTGCTCGGTGTAGAGGTCCATGCCCTTGCCGGAGGTGCAGATCATGCCGTCGCCGAAGCGGCCGGCGTACCGGGCGACCATTGGGCCACCCGCGGCCACGTAGATCGGTACGGGCACCTCCGGGCGGTCGTAGATCATCGCCTCGACCGTCTTGTAGTACTCGCCGTCGAAGTTGACGGTCTCACCGGCCCAGAGCTGGCGGGTCAGCTTGACCGCCTCGCGGAGCCGGGCGAACCGCTCCTTGAAGTCGGGCCACTCGCGACCGGATACGGCCACCTCGTTCAGCGCCTCGCCGGTGCCGACGCCAAGCATCACCCGGCCGGGGTAGAGCAGCCCGAGCGTCGCGAAGGCCTGCGCGATCACTGCGGGGTTGTACCGGAAGGTGGGCGTCAGTACCGACGTACCCAGCAGGACCCGCTCGGTACGCTCGCCGACGGCCGCCATCCAGGCGAGCGAGAAGGGCGCGTGGCCGTTGTCGTGCCGCCATGGCAGGAAGTGGTCGGACACCGTGACCGTGTCCAGCCCGACCTCCTCGGCGCGTACGGAGTACTCCACCAGCTCCCGCGGGCCGAACTGCTCCGCCGACGCCTTGTAACCGATCCGAAGATTCATCGCTGCCTTCCAGTCGAGTCCAGCACTACTTCAGGAACAACTCCGCGAACTGCCGAACCTGTTCCACCTCGGTGGGATTCTCGAAGCTGACCACCAGCTCCTGAACCCCCGCCGCCTCATACGCGGCGATCCGCGCGCGGATGGTGTCGACACTACCCACGAGTCCGTACGACGCGAGGTCGCCGGGGTAGGCGAACTCGGCTCCCGGTGGTACGGCGGCCCGGGCCTGCTCGTCGTTGTCGCGGAGGATGTACGCCGTGGTGGCGGTCCGCCGGATGCTCTCGTAGTCCCGGCCCACGTCAACGCAGTGCTGCCGCAGTACGTCGTACTTGTGCTCCAGACCGGCGGGGGACTCGATAACGTTGCAGGCGTCGGCGTACTCGGCCACAAGCCGCAGGGTGACCTTCTCACCGGCGCCAGCGATCATGAGCGGAATACGCGGTTGAACGCCCTTGGGCTCGTTGATCGCGCCGTGGATCTTGTAGTACTTGCCGTCGAAGGTGGCTTCCTTCTCGGTCCAGAGCGCCAGGATCACCTGCACCGCCTCGCGCAGGTGTCGGAGCCTGTCACCGGCTGAGCCGAATTGGTAGCCGTAGGCAAGGTAGTCCGGCTCGTACCAGCCTGAGCCGATTCCAAAGGTCAGACGCCCGCGGCTCATCACGTCGACCGTGGAAGCCATCTTGGCCTGCAGTGCGGGGTTGCGATAGCTGTTGCCCGTCACGAGCTGTCCGATCCGGATGCGCTGGGTATCGCGCGCCAGGCCCGTCACCATCGACCAAGCCTCGAACAGGTACTCGTGGGACGGCGGGATGGTGTGCAGGTGGTCCGGCACGTACAGGGCCTCGTAGCCGAGTTCATCGGCCGCACGGGCTACGGTTGTCACGGCCTCGTAGGCCTCGATCGGATCGCCGAAATGGGCGAAGTCCTGGCCGAAGCCGCTAGGTAGGAAGATGCTGAACGTGAGGGTCACCGGAACACTCCTAAAGGTCGTTTAGCAGTAGTGACCCGAGCCCACGGCAAAAGGAATCGCCAGCGATACTTGCCGCATGGAGCTTGTGACGATCGAAGAGGTCCGGGCGGCGGCGGAGCGCCTGAACGGGGTGACGGTTCGGACCCCGCTACTACCTGTCCCAAGTGCCTCAAGGAATCAGGAGTCTTCGGAGGGCAGCAGCCTCTGGCTGAAGCCGGAGAGCCTGCAGGTGGTTGGGGCGTTCAAGCTGCGCGGGGCCTTCAACGCGATCGCCATGCTGGACAGGAACCGCCGTAGCCGTGGGGTGATCGCGTTCTCCAGTGGCAACCACGCCCAGGCCGTCGCGTACTCCGCGCGCCACTTCGGTATTCCGGCCGTGATCGTGATGCCCGACAACGCGCCGCGGATCAAGGTCGACTCCACCCGCTCGCACGGCGCCGAGGTGATCCAGGTGCCGATCGGTGATCACGCCGACGTAGCGGTGGCGCTCGCGGAAGAGCGCGGGCTGACCATGATTCCGCCGTACGACGATGCGGCGGTGATCGCCGGGCAGGGCACGGTCGGCCTCGAGATTGCGGCGGATCTACCCGAGGTGGATGTGGTGCTGGTCCCGATCAGCGGCGGTGGATTGGCGGCCGGGGTCGCCGTCGCGATCAAGGCGCTGTGCCCGTCCGCTCAGGTCATCGGGGTGGAACCCGAACTCGCGGCCGACACCGCGGAAGGCCTTCGGCTGGGTCACCAGGTCGATTGGCCAGTGGATGACCGGGCCCGGACGATCGCGGACGGGCTTCGGGCGCAGCCGTCGGAACTCACCTTCGCGCATCTGCGGAAGTTCCTTGACGGAGTGGTCACCGTGAGCGAGGACGAGATTCGCTCCGCGATCCAGGTCCTCGCTCGCCAGGCCCGCCTCATCGCGGAACCAAGTGGTGCCGTGGCGACGGCCGCGTACCTCTTCCGGGGGCACGATCTGCCAGTCGGGAAAACCGTCGCGATCCTCTCCGGCGGCAATATCGACGCCGACCTTCTCCGCACGATCCTTACCTGAGGCTAGGACCTGTAGAGGCGCGAACCACCAGATCGGGGATAAGCGACAACTGTTGCCTAGGGCCGTCGGGATTGGCTAAGCGCGCGCGGAGCACCTCAACGGCCAGACGGCCCACGTCTGCCTTGGCTGGTGATACGGCCGTCAGAGGAACTTCGGACAGGTCCGCCACCTCGTCGTCGTACCCGATCACTGACAGCTCGCCTGGTACGTCGAGACCGCGCTGGCGGGCCGCGTTCACTAGCAGGGTCGCCTCGCGGTCAGCGAAACAGACGGCGGCGGTTACTCCCTCCGCGACCAGTCGGTCCAGGAAGCGCCCGGCGTCGGCGGAAGTCCAGCGCGGCAGGGACTCGAACACCGCGGGTTCGCCGCGTAGACCGATGCGCAGGCCGGCCCGGATCTGCGGCGCGGTATGCGGGCTGGTCCGTTCCAGGTAGGCGATCCGGGTGTGCCCGAGCGCCTGCAGGTGCTTGACCGCGGCCCGGGCGCCTGCGGCGTGGTTCGAGCCGACGAACTCATGCTGGGTGGCGGGCAGTTCCAGCCCGCGTTCCACCAGCACGATCGGTACGCCGAGGTCTTCGAGCGCGTCCAGGCTGGTCGGATCATCCAGCCCTGGTACGACGATCAGCCCGGCCACGTCGGTCGCGATCAGGCTCTCGATCGCCTCGGCCTCCAGCCGCGAGTCCCACTCCGTACTGCGCAGCAGCATCTTCGCGCCGTGCCGGCTCAGTTCGCGCTCGATGCCGGTGATGATGCGGGGGTAGTAGTACGTCATCGAGGGCACGGCCACGCCGATCAGCGGGCCGGTGCCGATCGACGCGATGTACATGCCCGACCCCTGCCGCCGGTAGACCAGGCCGTCCTGCACCAGCAGGTCGACGGCTCGGCGCACGGTGTTCAGGCTGACGCCCTGTTCGCGGGCGAGCTCGGCCTCGGTGGGTAGTTTGCCCGCGGGCCAGCGCAGTTCGGCGATGCCGCGGCGGAGTTCCGCGGCCAGCCGACGGGCCTTGTGACCCCGGACCTCGGCCGGGGTTTCGGATGCGCTCACGGACTCCTGCCTTGTTGTCATTCGATGCGGCAGCGTATCCGGTCGGAAATTCATTCGCATCAATCCGTTGACCAAGAGCATGACTTGCCACAGACTCATGCGACAAGGCCTTCGAGTGAACGCCCGTCCGCTGCCGGAGGAGATCCCGTGAGACGACGTACCTTTCTGGCCGGAAGTACCGCGGCCGTGACCGCCTTCAACCTCGGCATGCCGGCCTTCGCGAGTGCCACGCCCGCCGACTTCGCCGGTCTGCGCGCGAAGTGGGCCGCTGATCTGACCGGCGGTACGGCGCTCGACCCGGCTGATCCGGACTACGCGGCAGCGCTGACCCGCCTGGACAACGCGGCCACTACCGCCTTGGCGCGGCTCGACCGCACGACCGGCCGAACCCGGGTGTTCCTCGATCAGGACCTCAAGCTGGACCCGGCGATTCCCGCCAGCTACGTACGGCTAGAGCAGCTGGCGACAGCTTGGGCCACGAGAGGCTCGCGCTACTTCGGTGACGCCTCGTTGCTGTCCGACGTACTGGCTGGGCTGGAGTCGATGTACCAGCTGATCTACAAGCCGGGAACGGTCGAGTTCGGCAACTGGTGGTCCTGGGAGATCGGCGCGACCCGGCCGCTCGCGAACACGATGGTGCTGCTGTACGCGCAGATCCCGGCCGAGGCGCGGCAGCGGTACTGCGCGGCCATCGACCACTTCGTACCGGACCCGTACTGGATGTTCCCGCCGGAGCGCGGGCGGATCATCTCGACCGGCGCCAACCGCGTCGATCTGTGCCAGGCGGTGATCGTGCGGGCGCTGGTCACGGAGGACGAGGCCAAACTGACGCACGCGCGGGACGGTCTCAGTGACACCTGGCAGTACGTCACCAGCGGCGACGGGTTCTACCGCGATGGCTCGTTCGTGCAGCACACGTACGTCGCGTACACCGGCACCTACGGGCATGTTCTGCTGAGCGGGATCGGGAAACTCCTTGCCCTGCTGGCGAATTCGCCCTGGGCCATCACCGATCCCAAGCGGCAGATCCTGTTCGACTCGGTCGCGAAGGCCTATCTGCCCGTGGTGCACGACCTGCGGATGATGGACTTCGTGCGCGGTCGGGCCCTCTCCCGCTCGAACGCTTCCGACCACAACGACGGCTATACCGCCGCCGAGGCGATCCTGCGGCTGGCCCAGGGCGTCGAACCGGCCTTGGCGGCGAAGTGGCGTGCGGCCGTCGCGGGCTGGCTGGCACGTGACACCTTCGGCAACATGCTGTCTGGAGCAACGATTCCGCGAGTCTCGCTGGTCAAGAGCCTCCGGGCCTCCGGTGTGACTCCCGCGCCGGAACCCGATGGCCACACGTTGTTCGCCGGCATGGACCGCTCCGTGCATCGCCGGAACGGCTGGGCCTTCGCCATCTCGATGGCGAGCCGCCGCATCGCGTACTACGAGTCCGGCAACGGCGAGAACGAGCAGGGCTATCACACCGGCTCGGGCATGACATACCTGTACGACCGCGACAACGGCCAGTACGCCGACGCCTTCTGGCCGACCGTCGACCGCTACCGCCTGCCGGGTATTACCGTCGACCGGCTCCCGCTGCCTCCAAAGGCGGGTGGCGAGTGGGGAGAGGCCCGACCACCTTCAGCCACTTGGGTCGGCGGTAGCACCCTGGACGGGTACGCGGCCGTCGGCCAGCACCTAGAGGGACCCGTCTCGCCTATGCGGGCCAGGAAGTCCTGGTTCTGCTTCGACGAGTACGTCGTTGCTCTAGGCGCGGGTATCACTGGTAGCAGCGGCCACGCGGTTGAGACCGTGGTGGAGAACCGGAATCTCCATGCGAGTGGTACGAACGCCTTGCTGGTAGACGGCGTTGCAACCGCCCAGGCCCTTGGAGAAGGCGCGACCGTCGCGGGTGCGCGTTGGGCTCACCTAGATGGCGTATGCGGTTACGTCTTCCCGAACGGCTCCAACCTCAAGGTACTGCGCGAGGCCCGTACGGGAGCTTGGCGAGACGTGAACACGGGTGGCTCGACTACACCGATCACGCGGCGCTATCTGACGATGTGGCTCGACCACGGGGTAGACCCGCGCAACGCGTCGTACGGCTATCTCGTAGCGCCTGGAGCTTCGGCAGACCGTACGAAGCAGCTTGCGCGTTCGTCCGGTTTGATGATCCTGCGCAACACCGCGGACGCCCAGGCCGTAGTGCATCCCACACTCGGTTTAGCGATGACCAACTTCTGGAAGCCCGGGTCCGTGGCTGACGTTGTTGCCGAGACTCCTTGTTCGGTAATCCAGCGCTGGAAGGACAATCAGCTTCACCTGGCCATTTCCGATCCGACCCAGTTGAGCGCCTCGGTCCGGCTCCGGCTGGTTCTGCCCGGGTTCCGGCTGGTTAGGGCTGATGACGGGGTCACCGCTCGCCGTACGTCCCGAGGGCTTGAGATCACCGTGGACGTCACCGGAGCCGCCGGCGCATCCAAGGCCGTCGTGCTCAGCCGTTAACTCAGGGGTCGAGTTGGTCGAGGGCGGTGGAGAGATCTTCGAGGGCGGCCACCGCGGCGGCGAGGCGGTCGCGGCCCATGATGGTGGCGAGGCGTTTGGCCGCTTCGCCGTGTTGCGGGGTGATCCGGCGGACCGCCGCCAGGCCGGCGGCGGTCGGGGCCAGTAGCTGGGCGCGACGGTGGGCCGGGTTCTCGCGGTACTCGGCATAACCGCGATCGACCAGGATGTCCGCGATGCGCTGCACGCTCTGCCGGGTGATGCCCATCTCGCGAGCGATCCCCGCGACCGGTAGCGGCGCCGGCAGCACCGCGCCGAGCACCTGCCACCAGGCCGCGGTCAGTCCGGCCGGCTTGGCCAGTTCCTCCGCGAGAGCGAGGAACTGGCCGTTCAGCTTGAAACTGGTCAAAGCCGCCGCGGACAGTAGAGGTCCGTCGTCCATTCAGACCGCCATCAACTCGTAGAAGCCCGCTGGGTCGCGGTCGCCGTACAGCTTCAGCCACGACTTGGCGACGCCCGGCTCGTAAACCGCGAGCTGCTCGAGAATCGCGTGCGCGAACTGGACCGGGGCGATCCCGCTACCCGTGATCAGGCCGCGGTCGTTGACCGCGAGCTCCTCACGGTAGTGCGCCGCCCCGGCATAACCGGTGTAACCGAGCGCCTCGGCCGCGTTGCTGGTGTGCGCCCGGTCGTCGAGCAGGCCCTCGATCGCGAGGCCCATCGTGGCGCCGCAGACGGCCGCGACCGGCACGCCCGCCGCCAGGAACTGCCGGGCCGCCGCGCGGAAGCCGGCCATCGCGTCCTCGGTCCAGGTGTCACCGCCGGCCAGGATCAGCATCGCGCTGTCTTCGGGCCGCAGATCGGCCAGGGCCAAGTCAGGGACGATGTCGAACCCGCCCATGGTAGTGACCGGCTCGGTGCTGGGGCCGACCGTGACGATCTCATACTGCCCCGGCTCGCGCTGCCAGTCCGGCTTGCGGATGTGCGCCGTGGCGTAACCGATCTCCCAGTCGGCGAAGGTGTCGAAAACCGCTACGTGGACCTGCTTCGTCATCGTCATGACAGTAGTCTGTCAAAAAGACAGCATGCTGTCAACTATCCAACCCTTGTTCGTTCGAGGGTCGGCTCAGGGGTGAACCGCTGACGTTCCGGATACGCAGGGCGGCGGCCGGACCCCAGGCTGATGGACATGAAACTTGCTCTCATCATCGGTACGACGGCGCTGGCCCTGGCGTCGATGGCCTTGCCCGCGAATGCGGCCCCTGCTCCGGCGAAGCGGGATGACCTGCAGCAGTCGGTTGACGCGGTTGTCGCCGGCGGAGCGACGGGGGTGGTCGCGCGAGTGCGTGACGGTCACCAGGTTTGGCGCCTCGGCGGCGGACTGACCGCGCCCGACGGCCGTCCGGTTCAAGGCAACGAACGCTTCCGCGCAGGCAGCACGACGAAGACCTTCGTGGCGACGGTTGTTCTGCAGCTTGTCGCGGAGCAGCGCCTGCGGCTGGACGATTCGGTCGAGCGCTGGCTTCCCGGCGTGGTCCCGAACGGCGCCAACATCACGATCCGCCAGCTGCTCGGGCATACCAGCGGGCTGCCCGAGATGCTGCGCACGATACCGCGTCCACCTTCGCCCGACTTCGAGAAGTTTCGCTGGCGGGACTGGACCATGGCCGAGCTGACGGCCCGCGCGCTGACCCAGCCGGTGATGTTCGAGCCGGGCACCGAATGGGGCTACTCCAATACGAACTACTTGCTGCTGGCCATGACGATCGAGCAGATCACGAAGCGCTCGTACCGCCAGGAGATCGAGCGACGGCTGTTCCGGCCGCTCGGGCTTTGGCACAGCTCGCTGCCGGGAACGGAGTTCCGGATCAAGGGCGCTCACCTGCGCGGATTCGTCGGAACGGCCGACATGACCGAGCTGAACGCGAGCCTGATGGCCGGAGGTGGTGAGCTGATCTCCACGACGGCAGACCTGTCCCGCTTCTATCGCGCGCTGCTCGGCGGACGCCTGCTACCGAAGGCCTTGCTGACCGAGATGATGACACCCGCACGACCGGGTGCGACGTACGGGCTGGGGCTGCGCTGGCGAATGCTGACCTGCGGTGACACGGTTTACGGACACGACGGGGACGCCCTGGGCTACTCGACCTGGGCTTTCACGAACCCGCGGAACGACCGGCAGCTCACGGTGGGCATCACGCCGCCGGGGCAGAAGCCGCTGGCCGAGGTCAACGCCCTGCTGGACAAGGCCCTCTGCTGATCGTCAGTACCTCAGCAGGCGGGTGCCGGCCGGGGTGAGCGCGTGCAGCGCGACACCGCCGGCGCGATGGGTGGTGACCAGGCCCGCGTTACGCAGTACGCGCGCATGCTCGCTCGCCGAGGCCAGGGAGATCCCGGTCCGGCGGGCGAGCTGCGTCGTACTCGCGTCGGCACCGAGCGAACGCAGGACCGAGGCGCGCGTACGCCCGAGCAGGTCGGCGAGGTGGTCACCCCGGGGGGCGGGGTCATCGCACAGGGCCTCGGCAGCCGGGTAGACCAGCACCGGTCGCCGCCCGGGTACGTCGAGGGCCAGGCATTCCGCGACCAGCGCCGACGGATACAGCAGCAGGCCGCGACCATCGAGTTCGATGGTGAAGGTCGAGGGATGCGGGCTCAGGCCGTGCGCGTGCAGTTCGGGCGCGCGCCACTCGACGTCCGGGTGGATTCCGGCCAGCATGCCCTCGACGCCGTCGGTCAGCAGGGCCCGCGAGCGGATGGCCAGATCGGCGGCGAACCGGCCTTCGAGGGTGGCGGCCCAGGGGGCGAGCGCCTCGGTGTGGAAGGCCCGTACGGCGTGACCGAGTTGGCGCCGGGCCGTCGGCCGATCGTCCAGCAGGTCGCCGATCCAGCCGCCGATACCTGCCGGAAGGTGCGGCACGAGGTCGGCGCGAATCTTTTCGGCTGGAGTGGCGGCCAGCTCCTCGATCGCGTCGTTCAGCCCGGAGCCGTCCAGCTCGGGCGTGAGGAAATTGGGGAAGGCGCCGCCCGGGCTGATCAGCTTGAGCAGCGGCTTCATCTCCGGCCGGAGCTGCGCGCGGGTCTGTCGCCGCCACGCGCGGCCCGTCGCCGAACTCGGCAGGTCCCGCAACGCCCGGGCGGCCAGCGCCGCGTCCCACAGTGGATCCGGCTCGCGACGGAACGTCACCCGCCCCAGGTCGGCCGGCTCGAACCGGATCCGGATCATCTCGCACCCCCAACCTTTTCAGCCCACCGTACGACGCGACCGTGCCACGGATTCCGGCAAGTGCTTCGGGCTGGGCCGAAAGCGGTCGCAACATGGATAGTCCCGCCCGAGCCTTGGGCGCATGACTTCTCGACGTCTCACCGCCGCACTGCTGGCGGCCACCCTGATTCCCCTGACCGCCGCACCCGCAGCGGCCCGGCCGACGACCGAGCCGCGCCACCCCTCGACGTATGTCGTCTCCGAGTTGGCTGGCGACACTCCCGAAGGAATCGAGATCACCCGCGGCGGAACCATCTACGTCACCAGCGTCGGCACGGGCGCGGTCTATCGCGGCACGGTACGAAACCCGCGCCTCAAGACGTTCCTGCCGGCCGGTTCCGACGGGCGGACCCAAGCGACCGGTGTGCACGTGGACCGCTGGGGCCGGGTCCTGGTCGCCGGCGCGGGTACCGGCCGCCTCTACGCGTACGACGCCCGCGGGCGGTTGCTGGCCTCGCGGTTCGCGGCGGAAGGCTCGTTCCTGAACGACTTCGCCTTCACCGCGGACGCCGTGTACGTGACGGACTCGGCGCACAACCAGATCTGGCGGGCGTCGTTGACCCGGCACGGCCTCGGTGAACTCAAGCCGTGGTTGACCCGCGACCGGATCAGCCCGAAGCCGTACTTCCTGAACGGCATCGTCGCCACCCCGGACGGCAGCACCCTGCTGGTCGGCGAACAAGGCCAGAACGTGACGTACCGGGTGGACATCCGCACCGGTGCGGTCAAGGTGGTCGAGGCCGATGGCGTGCTTTCGGGTGATGGCTATCTGCTTGAGGGACACCGGCTGTACGTCGTACACAACGCGGGCGGCGGCAAGTACGTGACCCGGCTGGCTCGTCTGGACCGGACCTGGTCCAAGGCGACCATCCTGGCCGACTCGGTCCCGGGCGAAGCCGGCGCAACGCCGACCACGATCGCCCGGGACCGCCATCGTCTGTTGTGGGTCAACAGCCAGCTCGACCAGGCGCCCGGCACGCCGCCGTACACGGTGACGGTCGTACCGGGCCTGCGCTGAGCATTTGATGCTCGCTGATCGGCGTGGGACGTGGTGAGAGCGCGGCCGTGGGACCCGGCCCGCCGTTCTGGCCGCACCCATCGGCTCGCGCTCTGCAACACGTGACCACCCGATCAGTCGCCATCAGGTACCCAAGCGAATCTGGGATATGCATGGGCTTCGGCAATATTTTTTGAGCGTCATGGCGGCGGCCTAGTTGACTTCAAGTGTCCTTGAGGTTGGAGGCTGCTGGCCATGGACATCAAGGTTGCAGGAGAAGTTCCGAACGTAAGTGACATCGACTCGATCGCGAAGTTTGTGGCCTCGGTGGGCGACATCCAGGCCCGGGAGGACGCGGAGGGCTTCATCGCGCTCTTCCGCGACGACGCCAAGTGGGTGACCGGGCACGGCAAGCGGTTGTACGGCAAGCAGGCCATCGCCGATTTCACCCGCAAGGTGATGCCCGGCGCGACCAAGGACTCGTACGCGACGTACGAGGTGGACCACATTCTCTTCATCACCGCGGATCTGGCCCTCGCCACGATCAACCAGGAGTACCACCAGCGCGACGCCGAACCCGGCGCCGAGCCCGACCGCGGCAGCCCCGGCTACCTGCTGGCGCGCAACGGCGACAGCTGGCTCATCGCGGCCGGCCAGAACACCGTCGTCGTACCGGAGTGACCGCCCGGCCGCCGGGCTGGGCGGCCGTCAGTCGTCGTCCTCGCCGCGGTACATGTTGACGGTTCGCTCGCGCATGATGTCGAGCTGAACCGTCAGGGCTCCGATGATCTCCTCCTCGTTCAGCGACTCGGTCTCGCGGAAGGCCCACGCGGAGCGGCCTTCGGCGTCGAGGCACTTCACCAGCACGATCCCGTCGAGGGCGGTCCACCCCTCCAGTAGCGGTGGTACGACGAACCCGTCGCCAAGGACCTGCCCGATCGGTTGTCCGTAGTCATCGGCCATGACCGGGATCCTTTCATCCACCCGACGCCACGGCTGCCCCGGTCCGGCGTGGTGCGCACCCACCGTGAACCGGAGGGCGGGGGAAAGGGGATCGGCGACAGGCTGGGGACCTGTCGCCGATCAGGTCATTGGGTCTCCGCCAGATACAGAGCGCACCAAGACACTTGTGATCAAACATCAAACAAATCGGGCCGGTCAATGCCCCGCGGCGAAGGTTTACCCGATTGCCAGGAATTTCCGCCCTGCCGTATCCGGCCCGTCACAGAAGGTATCTCCGACCGCTCCGCGCCGGCCATCTGTGCACAACCCCGCGCCGGCCATCTGCGCACAACCCCGCGACGGTCGTCTGTGCATAACCCCGTGACGGTCGGACGCGGAAAACCGTGTGAACGGGCGGCGGTGTGGAAAACCCTGTGACGGTCGGACGCGGAAAACGGTGTGAACGGGCGGTCGTGTGGACAACCCCGCGACGGTCGGACGCGGAATGCGATGGAGGGCGCTGGTCAGGAGGCTTGGGGGCGGCGGGCGAGTTCGATGACGTGGTCCAGGCGGTCGAGGGAGGCGGCCAGCTCCGCGACCCGGGCGGCGATCAGCTCGCGGGTGTCGGCGACCTCGTCGGCCAGAGCCGGATCGAGGTTCATAGCGTCGCCCGTGCCGCAGACCATCGGCAACACGGTCGAGATCTTGCCGCTGCAGAGGCCGATCGAGAAGAGCCACTGGATCTGCCAGACCCGGGCGACGTCGTCCTCGCTGAACTCGCGGTAGCCGTTGCCGCATCGGCCGGGATGCAGCAGGCCGGCTTCCTCGTAGTACCGCAGGGCCCGGACACTCACGCCGGTCCGATCCGCCAGTTCGCCGATTCGCATGCCGTCGCTCCCCTCTGGCACCCGCTTGGTTGTACCTGTGCCGCTAACTAGCCACATTAGCCAGCTGCGGGACTACCGGCCCCGTCCCGATCGCAGGGTGGTCGGCGTACCCCTCGAGCTGTGACCCGTAGAAGTCGTCCGAACGCGGCGTGGCGAGTGGAGCCCCGGTAGCGATCCGTAGCGGCAGATCCGGGTTCGCGATGAACAGGCGGCCCATGGCGACTACGTCCACCAGCCCGGCCTTGAGCAGTTCCCGACCGCCCGAGGGGGTTGAGGGCTCAGAACCGTCCACGTTTCCGACCAGGAGGCCGGACCACCAGGAGCGGGCTGCAGGCAGGGAGGCGAACTTGCCGCGCTCAATGACGTGCAAGTAGCTCAAGCCCAGCCGGTCGAGGTCCCGGACCAAAGGCCCGTACGTCGTGGCTGGATCCGCCTCGACCAGTCCGTTGTCGGGATTGCCCGGGGAGAACCGTACGGCCACCCGGTCCGCGCCAACTGCCGCCACTAGAGCGTCTACCACCTCGCGCACGATCCGGGTCCGCCCGGAACCGCCGTACCCGTCTGTGCGTTGGTTGGCGTTGTCGCTGAGGAACTGGTGCAGGAGGTACCCGTTGGCGCTGTGCAGCTCGACGCCGTCAAACCCGGCGCTGATCGCATTACGCGCCGCCTCGGCGTACTGCCGGATGACCGCGTCGACGCCGTCTAGCGTCAGTGCCTCGGGTGCGACGGCGTCGACCCAGCCGTCGGCCGTGAAGACCTTCTCCGGCGCCGCAATGGCTGACGGCGCCAGCGGGTGTAAACCCGTCGGCAGGTCCCGGGGATGCGCGAGCCGTCCGACATGCCACAGCTGGGCGTAGATCCGTCCACCCGCGGCATGAACGGCGGTCGTCACCTGGCGCCACTTCTCGGTTTGAGCCGCTGTAGCGATCCCCGGTACGCCCGGCCCTCCCCGGCCCGACACATGCGGCCAAAGGCCTTCCGAGATCAGTAGCCCCGCACTCGCCCGCTGGACGTAGTACGCCGTCGTGAGGTCATGGGGTACGCCGTCCCCGTCCGCGCGCCCCCGGGTCATCGGGGCCATCGCGATCCGGTTCGGCAGCCGGAGGGGGGCCGAGGCCAACGGTGTCAGCAGGGGATCGGCCGTCGCCGAGTTCGTCAGGGTGAGCATGCTCCGCAAGCTAAAGCCTCACGCCAACGTGAGGGTCAACCCCTTCTTCGCGCGGGCAGGGGAATGTCGAGAACCATGGCGGGCTTCCGACGTCCCGGGCATGACGGAGTCTCAAGTATCACGGAGAGGGCGACAGGCATGACCGATAACAACTCGCGAGCGTTGCCCGAGGCGGTTGACCGGGCGACGTTCGAGGCGGAGCTGGAGCGGTTGCGGGTCCGGGAGAAGGCGCATTCGCGCGAAGGGGACGCGATCGCGGCTGCCCGGCGCCGCCTGCCGATGGTCGAGGTGGACGCGGCCACGGAGCTCACCGGGCCCGGCGGACCGCTCACGTTGCTCGACGCCTTCGAAGGCCGTCAGCAGTTGATCGCCTACTACTTCATGTGGCACCACGGTCATCCCGCGTCCGAGCAGTGCCAAGGCTGTACGTGGTGCACGACCCAAGTGGCCGAGTTGTCGTACCTGCACTCGCGGGACATCACCTACGCGGTGTTCGCCCAAGGCCCGTACGACGAGAGCAGGCGCTATCGCGACTTCATGGGCTGGGAGATGCCGTGGTACTCGGCAGAGGGCTCACTGGAGACGCTTCTGGCCGGGAGGAAGATCGGCACGATGCGCCTGGTCTGTTACGTACGAGATGGCGACCGCGTCTTCGAGACCTACTGGACGTGGTACCGAGGTGTAGAGGCCATGGACTTCAGCTACGCGCTGATGGATCTCACGGTCTACGGACGTCAGGAGCAGTGGGAGGACTCCCCAGCCGGCTGGCCGAAGAACTGGCAACCCGAAGCGCCGAAGATCCTTAGCGGCCGTCCGATCGCCCAGTGGTCGCGCATCCGGGCCGGACGCTCCGACGAGCTCTAAGCAGGCCGTTCTTCCTTCCGCGACTTGGAGCGCTCGCGGAAGGAAGAACCGGCTGTTTGCTTATTCGCCGAGGAGTTGAGCGAAGGGCGTGGGGGTGGCGTAGGGATCAATCTTGGCGGCCGGCTCGGTGTTGATGACGAGCTTGGCGAACTCGCCTGCCGCCCGGTCGATCCGCTCGTGCAGTCCGGAGGCTCCTGCGCCCCAGTCGGGCGAAGCGGCGTACACGCCGGTGGGAACCACTACGGCCCGCAGGTACGTGAACAGCGGTCGCAGCGCGAAATCGAGCACTAGCGAGTGCCGCTCGGTACCACCGGTCGCGCCGATCAGAACGGGCTTGCCCGCTAGTAGTCCCTCGTCGAGCACGTCGAAGAACATCTTGAACAACCCGTTGTACGACGCGCTGAACGTCGGGGTGACGGCGATAAGCCCGTCTGCCCGGGCAACTTCGTCAAGCACCTCACGAAGGCTTGCCGACGGAAAGCCCGTGAGCAGGTTGTTCGTCAGGTCCTGCGCTAGTTGCCTTAGTTCGACCGTGACGACCTTGTGCTCGATGCCCTGGCCGTCCAGGGCATCTCGCGACGCAGCGGCCAAGCGGTCTGCCAGCAGCCGGGTCGACGACGGCTGGGTCAGGCCTGCGGTGATGACAACGATCGTGCGGGTGGTCACAACGTCTCCAAGTCCTTGGCGCGCTGCGCGGCGGTCTTGAGCGATTCGTGCGTCGGAGCGTCCGGAACGTGCGCCGGCTTCAACGCCGCGAATTCCTTGCGCAGTACGGGAACAACCTCTTCACCGAGGATGTCCATCTGCTCCAGCACGGTCTTCAACGGCAGGCCAGCGTGGTCCGCGATGAACAGCTGACGCTGGTAGTCGCCGAACTTCTCCCGGAACGTCAAGGTCCGTTCAATGATCTCCTGCGGGCTACCGACGATCAGCGGCGTCTCGGCCATCGTGTCCTCCATGGACGGCCCGCCGCCGTAGATGGGCGAGTGGTCGAAGTACGGCCGGTACTCGCGGATGGCGTCCTGCGAGTTCTTCCGCATGAAGATCTGCCCGCCGAGGCCGACGATGGCCTGGTCCGCGGCGCCGTGGCCGTAGTGCTCGAAACGGCGGCGGTACAGGTCGATGAGCTTCGCGGTGTGCTCGGCCGGCCAGAAGATGTTGTTGTGGAAGAACCCGTCGCCGTAGTACGCCGCCTGCTCGGCGATCTCCGGACTACGGATCGAGCCGTGCCAGACGAACGGCGGTACGCCATCGAGCGGCCGCGGGGTTGAGGTGAATCCCTCCAGCGGCGTGCGGAACCGGCCTTCCCAGCTCACCACATCCTCGCGCCAGAGGCGTCGCAGCAGCGCGTAGTTCTCGACGGCGAGGGCGATGCCGTCGCGAATGTCCTTGCCGAACCACGGGTAGACCGGGCCGGTGTTGCCGCGACCCATCATCAGGTCCACCCGGCCGTCGGCCAGGTGCTGCAGCATCGCGTAGTCCTCGGCGATCTTCACCGGGTCGTTCGTGGTGATCAGCGTGGTCGAGGTGGACAGAATGATCTTCGAGGTCTGCGCCGCGATGAACCCGAGCATGGTCGTTGGCGACGAAGGCACAAACGGCGGATTGTGGTGCTCGCCGGTCGCGAACACGTCCAGGCCGATCTCCTCGGCCTTCTTGGCCACGGTGACCATGGCCTTGATCCGCTCGGCCTCACTGACGGTGTGGCCGGTCACCGGGTCGGTGGTGACATCCCCGACGGTGAAGACGCCGAACTGCATCGCTACTCCTCGACTAGGTGATTCATCATTAAACTACCAACATAGGTTGAAACGTCAACTCACCCCCACTCATTCCCGCTCCGACCTCGGTCCACCGCGGCACCAAGCTTCGCTGGCCAGCCACCGCACTTCCCGGCGTCAGCGCCCGCCGCAACCGCCCGACGGTCAGTGCCCGCCGCAACCGCCCGACGGTCGGCGCCCGCCGGAAACCTTCCGACGGTCGGCGCTGCTGAAACCTTCCGACGGTCGGACTCGGAATGCGGTGCCCAGGGCCGCATTTTGCGTCCGACCATGGCGGGGCTTGGCTCCGGCGACGGCCGTATTTTGCGTCCGACCGTCGGAAAGGCATGTACGGCGGGAGTGCGGGCGGTGGACCGTGGGGTGGAACCGCCTCCCGTGTGATGAAACTTGTTTCATTGTGGTGAGGTCTTGCCGATGATGACGATCGGGGTGGATATTGCAGCGGCAAGCGATTGCCCAGCGTTGTTCGACTGCGATTCGACTGGCCACTTGACCGCCCCGAGGAGATGCCATGCGTGACGATCGCCCTAAGTTGAGCCGCCGGCTGCTGCTCGGCGGAGCGGCCGCGACGACCCTCACCGCCCTCCCAGGCACTGCTGCCGCGTCCCCCGCATCGCCCGGCAGCACGCCCGCCCGGGCAGGGCTCGCGGCCGGAACCGCCACCTCACCGGGCGCGGCCGGAGTAACCGGCGCGGCAGCTCAAGGACGGCAGCGGGACGAGGCCGGCGTACTGCTTGCACAGTGGGCTGAGGCGCGCGGTTCGCATCCGTTGCTTCCGGACATCTCTCACGCCGGTTATCGCGGTGGGGAACGTCCGTCGCGCCCCAAGGTGGTTGCCCGGGTGACGGACTTCGGGGCCCGGCCGGACGGGTCCGACTCGGCCAAGGCGTTCAACGACGCCGTACGGTTCGCCGGCGAGCGTGGCGGCGGCACGGTCGTCGTACCGCGGGGGACGTTCGTACTGGCCTCGCCTGTCTGGATGCACTGGTCCAACGTGGTTCTGCGCGGTTCCGGCCGGGACAGGTCGATCCTGCACTTCACTAGGCCGTTGGAGGAGAGCTACCGGCCTAACCTCCAACCGAGCCTGCAGAGCCGGTGGTCCTGGACGGGCGGCCAGATCTGGGTAATCGCGCCAGAACGCCGGGCCAAGTCCGAGACCGAGGACTTCGCCGCATCCGAGGGCTGGCTCCTAGGCGACACCCTGGCCGACGTGGCTTCCGCCTCGCGTGGGCAGCGCACGATCACTGTGTCGAGTACGGCGAACCTCGCGGCCGGGGACATGGTCGTACTCGAGTGCGACAACCCCAGTGATGCAAGCCTCCTGCAGCACCTCGCGGGCGACGTACCTGGCACTAGGCAGTACGACTGGCCTAAGCGGGCTCCGCAGCTCACAACCGGTTCGGGCGGTCAGTACGTCCAGTACGCCGCTCTGCAATGGCCTGTCCGTATTGAAGAAGTACTAGGCGATCGGCTGGTCCGACTCGCTCAACCCCTGCGGTACGACCTACGCCCGGGGTGGCCCGCCCGACTGCGGGATATCGGTCCCACGCTGCATGACGTGGGCGTAGAGGGCTTGACCATCCGCAACGAGCTCAAGCCGATGACGATCCACAACCGGCATCCTGGCGCGAACGGCCTTTGTTTCCAGGCGGTGTACGACTGCTGGGCAAACGACGTACGGGTGGAGAACTGCGATCTCGGCTTCGGTTTCACCACCACCAAGGCCGTCACGATGACCAACGTGGTGGTCGGCGGGCGCTCGGCCCATCACAGCTTCGCGTGCCGGATGCAGGCGCACGACAACCTGGTCGACGGGTTCGAGATCGAGGCCTTCACCGTGCCGTTGCCGACGGGCGCGCTGCATCACGGGCTCAACCTGGAAGGCCTTTCGGCCGGCAACGTCTGGCGCCGGGGCAAGATGGCCGAGGGCACGTTCGACACACATCGGGCGATGCCGTTCGAGAACGCCCGGACCGACATCACGCTGGTGAACAACGGCCGGGTAGGCGGTTCGGCCGCGTCCGGGCCGCTGTTCGGGGCCAGGATCGCGCACTGGAACATCCGCATCAGCAACGGAAATCCGTACGCGATCCTGGTCGGTGATGTCGCCCCGCGCAGCATCACCCTCGGCGTACAAGGAGCCACCTCGGCGGCGAGCGGTCTGCCCCGGGACTTCCTGGGTGACCTCGAGAACGCGACGGCCCAACTCGACGTACGTCCAAGCGTTCCCGACCTGTACGCCGGTCAGCGCGCCTGTTGTTAGGCGGCGTTGAGGCGCTCGACCTGCTCGGGGGTAAGGGTGAGGTCGAGTGCGGCGTACGAGTCGCGGATCGTCTCGGGCCGGCTCGAACCGGGAATCGGAATGACGTGCTCGGACTTGGCCAGCATCCAGGCGAGAGTCACTTGGTGCGGGCTGGCGCCGAGCTCCTGCGCGATCTCGTGGAACGCCGGGTGCTGTTCGCCGAGATCCCCGGCCCGGGAGATCCCGCCGAACGGGCTCCACGGCAGGAACGCGATCCCGAGCTCGTCGCACAGTTCCAGTTCGGGCTCACTCGACCGGAAGGCCGGGGAGAACTGGTTCTGCACCGAGACGAGCCGGCCGCCGAGAATGTCGTTGGCCTGGCGGATCTGGTCCGGGTTCGCGTTCGAGATACCGGCCTGCTGGATCTTGCCCTCGTCGAGCAGATCCCGGATCGCGCCGACGGACTCCTCGTACGGCACCTTCGGGTCCGGCCGGTGGAACTGGTACAGCCCGATCGCCTCGACGCCGAGCCGCTTGAGCGAGGCCTCGGCCGCCTGGCGCAGGTGCGCGGGCGAACCGTCCTGCGTCCACGAGCCGTCGCCGGGGCGGAGGTGGCCGCCCTTGGTCGCGACCACCACGTTCGAGGTGTCACCGCCGTACGACGCGAGGGCCTTCGCGATCAGGGACTCGTTGTGCCCGACGTCGTTCGCCGTCAGGTGGTAGGCGTCGGCGGTGTCGATGAAGGTGATGCCCGCGTCCAGCGCGGCCTGGATCGTCGCGATCGACCGCTGCTCGTCGGGCCGCCCCTCGATCGACATCGGCATACCGCCGAGCCCGATCGCACTGACCTCGACCGTACCGATCTTGCGCGTCTTCGTCGTATCTGCCATATCCCCAACCTCCCTCGCGTGGACCTTGTTTTCCAACAGCAAATTCCACTGGGACCCAGCACTCCGCCTTCTGAATCGGATCCGGCGTCAGGTGTACGGCGTACGCGCGGCAGGTGGGAGCGTTGCGCGGGGCAAGTCCGTGGCGTGGGGCAGGATTGGTGGCATGGCCTCCACCGCGATCATCCGCCGGGCTGAACCCGCTGACGTGCCCGCCCTCGTTGCCCTGGCCCACGAACTGGCCGAGTACGAACGTGCCGCCGACGAGTGCCACCTCACCACCGAGCACCTGACAGCCGCGCTTTTCGCCGAATCGCCGGCGGTTTTCGCTCATGTCGCGGAGGTGGATGGCGTTGTGGTCGGTTCGGCCATCTGGTTCCTGACGTTCTCGACCTGGCGCGGTGTGCACGGCATCCACCTCGAGGACCTGTACGTCCAGCCGGCTCAGCGTGGTTCCGGCCTCGGGAAGGCCCTGCTCGCGGAGTTGGCCCGCGAGTGCGTCCGCAACGGGTACGAACGGCTCGAGTGGGCCGTGCTCGACTGGAACCAGCCGGCCATCGACTTCTACAACTCCCTCAAGGCCGAACCTCAGTCCGACTGGTTCACGTTCCGCCTGACCGCCGACCCCCTCCACGCCCTGGCCGCCCTCCGCTAACACCTCGCGCCCTCCTGCTTTGTCGGACCGATGAACGACGGGTCTTTCGCGCGGACGATCGCCGACGGTGGATCGCGCCGAGGTCGATCAGGCGTCGTGGCGGAGTTTGGCGGTGATGGCGGAGAGGACGAGCATGGCGGAGATGACGCCGGCGGCCAGCCATACCGAGGGACCGGGCGCGCCGGCCATGGAGCCGACGTTCGCCACGATCACCGCCACAGCGCCGATGCGGGCGATCACGGCCCAGGTGCGCTCGCCACGGCGGGAGAAGTGGCGGCCGAGGACGAACAACGCCGCGGTCAGCGCGACGAAGGACAGGCAACCGAACAGCAGGTGGAGACCGGCGTGCCAACTGAGGGTGGCGGGCGGGCCCTGCGGCGTACCCGCGGGGAATCCGTCGCCCGCATCCATCGTGAACACCCCGGACAGGATCATTCCGATGCCATAGACGCCGGCCAGGCGGGGAATCCACTTGCTGGCGAGGGTCCGCTTGAGTCCCGCCGCGCCGATGAGGGTGAGGATTCCGGCGAGGATGAAGTTGGTGATCTGGAGCCACCCGAGTGAACCGGTCGCGAGCATGCTCAGCGGATGCCGGGTGAGGTCGAATCCGTCGCGCGTGGCTGCCTGCGCCAACGAGACGGAAGCCCACAACGGACTGGCCACGATCAGCGCGGTCAGGAGTGTGCGGCCCCGGTACGGCGCGGCCTGGGTGCGGGTGGCTGCCGAGGTGGGCGATGCGGTGGTGGTCATGGTGGTCAGGCCTTTCAGCGCAGGGAACGAACGGTCTTCGTGACCGCCTCTCGCACAGGCGTCGAACGACCACACCAAAATCCGACACCGCGCGGCAGAAGAATCTCGGCCACCCCGGCACCCGCCACGCGCCACCCGCCACCCCTGCACCCCGGCACGCCGGCACCCCGGCACGCCGGCACCCGTCACCTTCCGTCGGCCGCTTCCGCGCGCCGCATCTCGCCCGGCGGCCTGGCCCTTTGGTCTTGTCGTTCCTCGGTCCGAATCTGCCCTCCAGCGCTGCCGCCCGGTGCAGGTCGGCGGCGCAGGGGGCAGATTCGGTCCGATGAACGACACGTCTTTCGCGCGGACGATGACCGCTGGTGGTCAGAAGGGTCCGATGAACGGCGACACGCCTGGTTACAAGCGTCCGATGAACGGCGACACGCCTGGTAACAAGCGTCCGATGAACGGGAGGGCGACACACGGTGGGGGCGGCGGGCTAGGTGAGGGCTTGGGTTAGGGCGGGGGCGTGGGTGGTGAGGCGGGTTCGGGTTTGGCGGATTTGGGTTGGGATGCCTAGGGCAACTAAGTGGGCCATGGCTGGGTCTTCGAGGGCTTGGGATTCGATGCCTTCGATGGTTCGGGTTTGCCACCAGAGCACGGTTTCCACCAGGGCCGAGCGGTCGGTTGGACCGTAACCCGCGCAGAGGGATTGCCAGCGGGAGATGATCTCGGGGAGTTCTGCATTCGGGAGGTCGGCGTACTGCCAGCAGATGAAGGCCAGGTCGTGGATCCGTGGGCCGGGAGCGGCGAGATCCCAGTCCAGGAAGGCGAATGCCCGCATGCCTTCGTCCGAATTGCCCGCCTGCATGCCTTCGTCCGAAGCACCCAACCGCATCCTCTCGTCCGAAGCGCCCGACCGCGCGGGCTCGCCCTGCCCCTCAGAACCGCCCTGCCCCTCAGGGCCGCCCTGCCCCTCAGGGCCGCCCTGCTCCTCGGGGTCGCGCTGCTCCTCGGGGTCGCGCGGCTCCTCGGACTTGCTATGGCCCTGGGGGGCGGTGGGGGTGTAGACGGTGTTCTTGGGGGAGAGGTCGTTGTGGCAGACGACTTCGTGGGTGGCGGCTAGCGGGGTGCCGGCGGTCAGGTCGTGGAACTCGCGGGTTAACCGCCCGACCGAGTGCAAGGTGGCGGGGGCCAGGAAGGCCGGCGGCAGGGATGACCAGGGGACCACGCCGTCCACGAACGTCAGGATCTCCCGCCCGGCCGGATCCAGGCCGAGGTAGCGCGGGGCGCCGGGCCAGGAGTGGGCCTCGAAGTGGTTCAGCAGGGCGTGGGTGAAGTCGGCGTTGGCGGCCGGCTTACGACGGACGGTGTCGCCGACGCGCACGACCTCGTTGATGAATCCGCCGGGCAGGTTCTGCTCGCTCATCCCGCCAGCCTCTCAAAGGGCCGGGGAGTGAGAGGATGACGGCATGGACCTCCGCCCGCTGCTCGTATCGCGGATCGTCAATCTTCTGCCCGGGCTCACGGTTGCCGTACTCGGAGCCGTTTACGGTATCTCCGACCGGGGCGTGTTCGCCGTCATCGTCGCCGTACTGGCCGTCGCGGCCGGCGGCTGGCTCGCGGTCCGGGGGTATCACCTCGGCGCGCGGCTGGACGACGACGCGATCGAGGTGCGCGGCTTGTTCCGCACCCAGCGGGTGGACCGGGAGCGGATCGACAGCATCACCGATCTGCCCGGTCTGGTCTGGAAGGACGACGCCGGCCGGAAGCACTGGACGCCGATCATCGCGTTCGCCCGCGAGGATTCCGCGCCGTTGTTCAAGAGCGTCATCAAGCACAACCAGCAGATGGTCGAGCAGATCCAGGCCTGGGGCCCGCCGCCGCAAGGCAGCGCCCAGCCACGCCGCGCCCTGCGCCGTACCCGCGAAAAGCAGTAACCGCAAACCGCCGGTCAGCGGGTGGCTTTGCGCCGTTTGGCCTGGTACATCGCGTCGTCGGCGGTCCGCAGCAGCTCGTCCAGATCCGACACGTACGGGCTGACCACGCCGGTGCCGATGCTCGCGGTGACCGGTACGTCGATGTCGGGCAGGGGTGACGCGATGGCCTGGTCGAGACGTTCCACCAGCAGATCCAGGGCGTCGCCCGAAATGTCCTCGGCCAGAATCGCGAACTCGTCGCCACCCAGCCGCGCGACGGTATCGCCATGCCGGACCTGGGCCAGCAGGCGGTCCGCGATCTCGCGCAGGGCCCGGTCGCCGGCCTCGTGACCGTACCTGTCGTTGACGTCCTTGAAGTGGTCGAGATCGCAGAACAGTACGGCGCCACGCTGACCGGTCTGACGGCATCGCTGCAGCGCCGCGTTGAAGCGGTGCCGGAGCAGCCGGCGGTTCGGCAGGCCGGTCAACGGGTCGTGCGCGGCGTTGTGCTCGAGCTCGCGCTCGGCGTCCTTGCGCGCGGTGACGTCGTCCACCTGGACCAGGATGAACCGCGGCTGATCCTTGCCCTGGTCAACGATCGAGGCCGTACCGGCCAGCCAGATACTCCGGCCGTCGGCCCGCAGGAAGCGGCGCTCGAACCGGTACGGCTCGTTGCCGGTCTGGGTGAGTTCCTCGATCTCGCGCTGGGTCTGGCCGAAGTCGTCATCGTCGAGATAGCTCGGAAAGCTCGTACCGATCAGCTGGTCGGGGGCGTAGCCGGTGATTCGGCAGAAGGCCTCGTTCACCCGCAGCACCCGGCCCGGGTTCGGCGGGTCGAACGCGATCGTGGCCATGCCGTTGCCCGCGCCCTGGAACACCAGGCGGAAGGTGGTCTCGCTGGCCTCGAGCCGGATCTTCTCCGCGAGCAGTTGGTCTGTCAGGCGGGCCTTGTCGATCGCCAGCCCGGCCTGGGTCGCGAAGATCTCCAGCAGTTCGCGATGGATCGGGCCCGGACGACGCTGGTCCTCGGGCAGATCGACCGACAGCATGCCGACGAGCTCGCCGTTGGGCGACTTGAGCGGTGCGAACAACGCGTCCAGCGGATGCCAGGCGTCCGGGTCGGTCGAGACCGGGATCTCGGGCACCCAGCCGACCACCTCGCCCTCCGGCAGTCGCTCGTGCGGCACGAACCGCAGCGCGCCCCACGAGTCGGCGATCGCGAACTCGGCGTCGAAGATATCGGCTGCGCTGATCGTGCCGAGCAGGGCTTCGCGGGCATCCGGCGAACCGGCCACCGCGATCACCTCGAACTTGCCGTCGGGCTGGCGCAGATTGAGTACGGCGATACCGAAGCCGAGTCCGTCCACCACACCGTCGACCACGGCCTGCAGGGTTTCGGACAGGCTGCGGCCCGCGCCCATCCGGGCGCTCACCTCGTACAGACGGCGGACTGCCGTCATGCGTACGGTGGGCTCGTTCTGCACCTTGGTTCTCCGGCGTCACGGCTACTCGGCGGCCTCACGGGGCCCGGCCGTGGTCTAGGCCCCTTATACAGAGTGACAGATCGCGCCAGCAGAACACTGATGTCCAGCGGGTCTCGTCCGGCCTCTGAGACGCAGAGGGTATCCAGTCACCTGCACTCGGTTACATCCGCGTCCGCAATTGACAATATGTGCGTACCTGATCGCTGATCGTAGTGCGCGCAGATCGGCGGGCATCCGCCGCCCTGGCGCAGCAATCCAAACAAGCGATCGATGCACGGTCAGCTGCGGTGAACGGCGCGGCCACCCGAGTCGTACGTCGTCATGGCCGGCGCAACAACCGGCCGCGTCGAGCGTTGCGGCCGAGCCGGGCGCCGCTGGGGTGCGACCAGCGGCGCCCGGGAATCGGTTGCGTCAGGCAACGTGTTCGCGGTACCGGGCCAGGGCGGTGTCGAAAACCTCCTGGCCGGGCTGGGCCCAGAGCTCGGCGTTGAAGATCTCCACCTCGATCGGCCCGGTGTATCCGGCGTCCTCGCAGGCGGTTCGCAACGCGCGCAGATCGATCGAGCCGTCGCCCATCATGCCCCGGCCGAGCAGTACGTCGGACGGCAGCGGCACGATCCAGTCACACACCTGGTACGAGCAGATACGCGAACCCGCGCGGGCGATCTGCCGTAGTACGTCCGCGTCCCACCAGACGTGGTACGCGTCGACGACGACGCCGACCTGCGACGCCGGGAACTGCTCCGCGATGTCCAGCGCGCCACCGAGTGACGAGACCACACACCGGTCCGAGCAGAACATCGGGTGCAACGGCTCAATAGCCAACCGAACGCCCAGCTCCCCGGCGTACGGCGCTAGTTCGGCGAGGCCGTCGCGAACCATCGCCCGGGCCCCTTCGAGATCGCGCGAGCCCTCGGGCAGTCCGCCACTGACCAGCACGAGCGTGTCCGTACCGAGGGCGGCGGCCTCTTCGAGCGCTCGCCGGTTGTCCGCGATGGCGGCGGCCCGTTCGTCGGCGGTCGCCGCGGTGAAGAACCCGCCACGGCACAACGACGACACCCGCAGGCCGGATTCCGCGACCAGCCGGGCCGCCTTCTCCACGCCGTACTCCTGGACCGGTTCGCGCCAAAGGCCGATCCAGTCCAGGTTCGCCTTGGCGCTGGCGGCCACCACATCTTCCAGTGGCCAGTGCTTCGTGGTGGCCTGGTTCAGGCTGTAGCGGTTCACGCGTCGACTCCGCCGACCACGAGCAACTGGCGGAACCGGTGCACAGCCAGCTCCGGTTTGGTGAGCACACCAGCCTGGTCGGCCAGCCGGAAGGTCTCCGCGAGATGCGGGAGGGACCGCCCGGTCTGCAGGCCGCCGACCATGCCGAAACCGGGCTGATGCCCGTTCAGCCAAGCCAGGAAGGCGATTCCGGTCTTGTAGTACGGCGTCGGCGCGGAGAAGATCTGCCGCGACAGGGGCACGGTCGGCGCGAACAACGCGTCGTACGTCGCCAGGTCACCCTCGTCGAGCGCCTGCAACGCGGCGGCCGCGGCCGGGGCGATCGCGGCGAAGATGCCGAGCAGCGCGTCGCTGTGCAACTCGCCATCGCCCTTGATCAGCTCGGGATAGTTGAAGTCGTCCCCCGTATACAGCCGCACCCCATCCGGCAGTCGTTTGCGTAGAGCAACTTCTTTACTTGCGTCCAGCAACGACACCTTGATGCCGTCGACCGCCGCCGCGTTGTCGTTGATCAGGTCGACGACGATATCCGCCGCCGTGTCCAGCGAGTCCGAACCCCAATAGCCTTCCAGCGCGGGGTCGAACATCGAACCGAGCCAGTGCAGAATGACCGGCCGGCTCGACTGCCCGAGCAGCCGGTCGTACACCTTGCGGTAGTCGTCCGGTGAACCCGCCGCCGCGCACAGCGCCCGACTGGCCATCAGAATCGGCTGCGCACCGGCCGCTTCGGCAACCGCGAGCTGCTCCTCGTACGCCGCGATCACCGCGTCCAGCGGATGTACGCCGGGACCGAGCTGATCCGTACCGACGCCGACCGCGATCCGCCCGTCCGGGGCCTCCGCGGCCGACCGGCGGATCAGCTCCTGGGTGGCGACCCAGTCCAGGCCCATGCCGCGCTGGGCGGTGTCCATCGCCTCGGCGACGGACAACCCGAGCGACCAAAGGTGCCGGCGGAACGCGAGTGTGTGGTCCCAGTCGACCACCGCGGGCGCGCCCGGCGCGTTGTCGCCCAGTGGATCCGCGACCACGTGCGCCGCCGCGAAGGCCAACCGCTCCCGGGACGCCTCATACGTCGTACTGACCGCGGCCGAGGAAACGAGCTGGTACTTCTCCAGCCCGCCCGAAGCCGAGGGCAGGTTGAGCTCGAGGCTCACGCCACACCACCGATCTCCAGGTCCGGTACGTCGAGCTTGCGCCCCTCACGCCACGACTGCAGGCCGAGCTCCGCGAGCTGAACACCCTTCGCGCCTTCGACGAAGTCCCAGCCGAACGGCGCGTCGTCGACGATGTGGCGCAGGAACATCTCCCACTGGACCTTGAACCCGTTGTCGAACACCTCGTTGTCCGGCACGTCGAGCCACTGGTCCCGGAAGGGCTCGGTGACCGGCAGGTCCGGGTTCCAGACGGGCTTCGGCGTGGCCGAACGGTGCTGCACGCGGCAGTTCCGCAGGCCCGCGACGGCGCTGCCTTCGGTACCGTCCACCTGGAACTCGACCAGCTCGTCACGGAACACCCGGGTGGTCCAGGACGAGTTGAGCTGGGCGACGATGCCACCTTCCAGCTCGAAGATGCCGTACGCCGCGTCCTCCGCGGTGGCGTCGTACCGGTTGCCCTGCTCGTCGTACCGGGTGGGGATGTGGGTGGCGCCCTGGCAGTAGACGGACTTGACCGGCGCGAAGATCTGGTCGAGCACGTACCGCCAGTGGCAGAACATGTCGACGACGATGCCGCCGCCCTCTTCTTGCTTGTAGTTCCAGGCGGGCCGCTGCGCCTCCTGCCAGTCACCCTCGAACACCCAGTAGCCGAACTCGCCGCGGACCGAGAGGATCTGGCCGAAGAAGCCGCCGTCGACCAGGCGCTTCAGCTTGCGCAGGCCCGGCAGCGAGAGCTTGTCCTGGACCACGCCGTTCTTGAGGCCGGAGTCGCGCACCAGCCGGGCCAGCTCGACGGCCGCGTCCAGGCCCTCCGCGATCGGCTTCTCGCAGTAGACGGCCTTACCGGCCTCGACGGCGGCCCGCACGCCCTTCTCGCGGAGCTGGGTGAGCTGGGAGTCGAAGTAGATCTCGACATCCGGCTCGGCCAGCGCCTCGGACAGGTTCGTCGTCCAGCGGTTCAGGTTGTACTTGGCGGCGATCCGCTTCAGCTTGTCCTCGTTGCGCCCGACCAGGATCGGCTCGGGCATGATCACCGTGCTGCCGTCGGCCGCGAGAATGCCGCCCTGCTCGCGAATGGCCACGATCGACCGTTCCAGGTGCTGCCGCAGACCCATCCGCCCGGTGACACCGTTCATCACGATGCCAATGCGTCGTTCGTTCACTTTGTAGAGCCTTTCTCATTCATGGGCAGCCGGTCCGGCCGAAACGGGTTTAACGATCGGATTCGCTGCGGCTGGTTTGGCCGTGGCGTCGAGGTCGTACACGTCGAGGCGGCCGCACATGCCGTGGCGGCCGGTTTCGGTCGGCGCGGGAATCCCGTACAGCTCGGCCGTCTGCACGTGCGGCGCGGTCCCGGACTCGAGCGCGTCAAGGGCGGCGCCGGTCTGATCCGCGAGGCGCTTCGCCCCGGACTGCCAGCGCTCACGCCACTCGGCCACCAACGGCTGGACGATGCCGACGGCCGCGGCGTAGAAGTCGTCCAGCCCGGACGGCCCTTCCGTGTCGTACCGCTCGCGCAACGCGAGGAATCCGTGCAGTGCCAGATCCCGGCGGCGCATGGCCGAATCGGTCCGGGCCTCGCCTTCGCCGGTGAGCGTGCTGGCGGCGAGATACGTCTCGCGATCGGTCAGATGCTCGGGCGGGAACGTCAGCACGGCATCACCCGCCTCGGGCAGACCACTGTTCGACATCAACGTCAGGATCTGGAGACCGCCACCATTCACCAGGCGGTGGATCGTGCCGGGGTCGAACCAGACGATGGTGCCGGCCTGTAGCGGGGTCTCGGTGAAGCCGTTGGGATTGAGGGTCTGCACGGCGCCGGAGCCGCCGATCACGTAGTACCCCTCAGCGCAGGCGAGGTGTACGTGCGGAGTACCGCCAACGAGGCCGTCCGGCGCCGTGGTGTCGTACACGCGCAGCAAGGACACACCGATGCCGCCGGGCAATACGGGCGTGCCGGTACCGAACTCGCACATCACCGGTCTCCTCGAGCTTGGGAAAGGGCTTTCCGAGCGTCAGAACCGTAACACTAGGTCCCTACTGAACCCGAGTCAACCGATCGGGAAAGCGATTGCCTCCCGCCACGCCGGGATAGCCGGAATCGGCCACCCGCCACCCGCTGATCCGCACCACGTGACGGCACATATCCGGCCCGCCACAAGAGGGCTGGGGCCTAGCGGCCGGCGCTGGGGTGGCGTGCGGATTCCGACGGTCGACGGTCGGAATCGGGGGTGGGTCAGTCAGATTTGACGGGTCGACCCCCGAGTTGGCATGTCGGCGTGGCTAACGGAGCCGGCGCAGTCGGCACCTCGGCCTGGCTGGTGGTGCCGGCGCGGTTGGGTGGGCGTGGCGAAGGGGGTGGGCGCGACTTGGGCGAGGGGCGCGGTACCGAGGGTGGCGGTAGGGGTGTTGGGGGGTGCGGGCGTTAGCGTCGGTGGGGTCCGGGTGTGTGTGGAGTAGAGGCGGTGTGGTGTGGACGAGGCCGAGCAGGGGCGCGAGCAGCAGCGGGAGGTCTACCGCACCCTCGATCTGGCCTTGCGGATCGGGGAGGTGCTGCTGTCGAGCGGCGCCGGTACCGCGGACGCCACGGCCACGATCCTGTCGGTCACGGCGGCGGGTGGGTTGCGCGGCTGCGAGGTGGACATCACCTTCACGTCGATCGCGATCGCGTACCAGGCCGCGCCGGATGTCGCGCCCGAGACGCATATGCGGGTGGTGCGGTATCGCGGTCTCGACTACTCGCGCCTGACCGCCGTCGACAGCCTGGTTCGGCAGTTCGCCCGCGCCGACGTCAGTCGCGAAGAGGCCAGTCGCGAGCTGGCGCGATTGACCTCCGCCGGTCCGCCGTACCCGCGGTGGAGTTCCGTTGTGGCCTGGGGGGTGATGGCCGGTGGCGCGACGCTGCTGCTTGGTGGTGGCTGGCTGATCACGCTGGTCGCGGTGGTGACGGCCATGCTGATCGAGCTGATGAACCGGTGGTTCCACCGGCAGCGGCTGCCCGCGTTCTACCAGCAGGTGGCCGGGGCGTTCCTTGCCACGGTGGTCGCACTCGGGTTGTACGCCGTGGACGCGCCGGTCAAACCGTCGCTGGTTGTTGCCGCCGGCATCATCATGTTGCTGGCGGGGATCGCGTTGACCGGTGCGGTGCAGGACGCCCTCACGGGGTACTACGTGACCGCGTCCGCGCGCACGCTGGAAGCGATGCTGCTGACCGGCGGCATCATCGCGGGCGTCAGCCTCGGTATCACCGTCGGCATCAAACTGGGTCTGCCGATCGCGATCGAGGCTCAGACCATCCAGCTGACGAACCTGCCGATCATGACGTTCTCGGGCGCGCTGATGGCGGTGGCCTTCGCCTTCGCGTCGTACGCGCCGTTGCGGTCGTTGCTGCCGATCGCGGCGGTGGGTGCGCTTGGATCGCTGGTGTTCACGCTGATGACGCGGGTCGAGTTCGGTTCGGCCTGGGCGACCGCGGCGGCGGCGTTTGTCGTCGGCCTCGGTGGTTACTCGCTCGGGCGCCGCAGCGGGGTCCCGCCGCTGGTCGTGGTGGTGTCCGGGACCGTGCCGCTGTTGCCCGGGTTGACGATTTACAAGGGCTTGTTCGAGGTGATGTCGATGGGCAGCCTGACGGGTGTCGTCAGCCTGGCGACGGCCGTCGCGATCGGGGTGGCGATCGCCTCCGGTGTGATTCTCGGTGAGTACGTCGCGCAGCCGATCCGGCGCGAGGCCCGTCGCCTGGAGGACCGGCTGGCCGGACCGCGCCTGGTCGGTCCGCGCCGGCCGATCCGTCAACGCCCGGCCCGTGCGGAGAAGTCGGTCCGCCGCAAACGCCGCAAGCCAACCTCGCTCTAGCCGCGTGACCTCGGCGCGGCCAGAGCGGCGGAAGGCGGAGGCGGAGTCAGCGGCGCTCGAGCTTCCAGATCTGCGGCTGCAGGTTGTTGCAGTGCCAGATCTGCAGGTCCGCCCCCGCCGCGGTCGAACCACCCGCCACGTCGAGGCAATGCCGCGAGTTCTGGCCGACGATCTTGTAGTAGTTGCGGCCGATGTTCACGAAGCGCCAACGCTGCCAGCCGCCGTTCTGGCAGGCGAATTGCTGGATCTTGGCCCCTGGTTCGAACGAGTTCTTGGTCACCTCGACGCACAGTTGGCTGTTCTGGCCCTTGAGGCTGTAGTACCCGTCGCCGTACGCCGTGAAGTGGAAGTTCTGTGGGCCGAGGCCGTTGCAGTACCACTGCTGGATCCGGCCGCCGTACTCGCGGGAGTCGGCGGCGACGTCCATGCACTGGGCGCTTTGCGCACTGATCAGCCGGTACGTCGCCCCGCCGACGACGCCGCTGTCCGTACCAGTACCAACGGCAGATCCGGTCGCGAAAAACGTCTGGCAATCGCCATTGCTGAAGTCGCTGGCCAACTGCAGAACGCGGGTGCCATCGGCTGATCCCACCAGTGGTGAACTGTAGTTCGGGCAGAAGTTGTCGTACGGATTCGGAACGTGCACAGGTGAGTCCAGCTCGTACCAGTACCCGAAAGTGCCTTCGGTGGTTGCCAGCATGGTCCGGCCGTTGTCGGCGGCAACCGAACCGTTGCCGTTGTGCAGGATCTGCCCGATCAGCAGAAGCTTGCCGCCAGCAACGGTGATCGTCGGGGTGTGGGTGAAGTACTTGCCGTCCACGGTTTGTGGCCGCGTACCCATATCGCTGGGCGACCCCCAGTTCCAGCCGTCACTGGAGGTCCGTTTGTGCACGACGCAGTTGTACTGACCGGCGAGCGCGCAGATCTCGTAGACCATCACGTAGAAGTTCGGGTTCAGCTGGCGAACCACCGGCATGCCGGGGCGATGACCGCGCGTCGGGCTTTGCACGGTCGGGACCCGATCGGTCCAGGTGATGCCGTCGCTGCTGCGGACCTGCATCAGCTTCTGGCTGTGGTTCGGATCGGTCTCGTCCGCGTAGTGACAGACCAGCCGGCCGTCGGTGGCGACGGAGAACTCGGGTTCCCAAAGGCCGCTCGTATTCGGCGCGGTGGCGCAGTTCGAGAGGTAGGACCAGGTCCGGCCGAGGTCGTTGCTGCGCCAGATCCGCAAGGCCATCGGGCGATCGTTCGAACCGACCGAGCCGGCCCAGAGCAAGGTGCCCGCGGGCATCGCGCCGATCTGCCGGGGGAGTTCGAACAGCGTCGCGCAGCAAAGTCCCTGGTTGTTCGAGGCTTCGGGATCGGCGACGACGCCCACCGCCGCGAAGCTGGTTCCGTCGTTCGTGCTCTCGTAGATCGCGCCGAGGCCGCTGGCGCCCGCGCCGAAGGTGACCACGCTCGCGATGATCCGGCCGTTCGCCGTGCCACTGTGCTGCAGGCGGATCGCCCGCGGATAGAGGCTCGCTCCCGCCGCCCGCAACAACGTCCCACTCGCCGCCGGCCCAGCCACTCGAGTCGCCGAATCAGCAGCCGTCGAGGCGGACGCTGGTTGAGCGGTGGCTGGCTGGGCTGGTGCTGGAAGGGTTTGCAGGCCTAGCAGGGACAGGCCGGTGAGCAAGGTGAGCGCGAGTCGCCTCATGCGGGATCTCCTCGGGGCGGGCGGAGAAATCGGTTACCGGCCGAAGCTATCGATGCGCCGGAAGCCGATCAACGTCTTGCACCACGATGGAAATCGATCACGGCCGAGGATCGATGCGCAGCCCTGGCAGCACGATGACCAGCCGGCGGCGACGTACCTCCGGCGGCTCGTCGAGCGACGCGTCGAGCGGCGCGGTGGCCGGCGCGGTGGCCGGCGCCGAAGGTGAGCGGCGTCACCATCGTGCGGGCCGTCGCGGCGAACCGTCCGCGCACCCGGTACGCCGCCGGAGCCAGGGCCAAGCCGCTGCTGGCGATGCGTCGGGTGCTCGGCGATCGCCTGTTCGACCGGTGTTCCGGAGCCTGACCGGCCTGGCGGGATCGGCTGGACGGGTGACCTCGGGCGCGACTGGACGTTAGAGTTACCGACGGGTTTACCAGCTAGTCGCCGGGTCAGACGCCCGGCGGGCTCGGAGGATCGACGTGGCACTGGGTAGGACGTCCCCGCGGGATCTGCCGTTGTTCGCCGACCTGTCCGGGCGGGAGATCAAGGAGATCTTCCGCGCGGGTGAAGAGGTCTCGGTGCCGGCCGGCTGGTCCCTGATCCTGGAACAGACGCCGCCCGACGCGGCGTACCTGATCCTCAACGGCACCGCGGCGGTCCGGGTCAAGGGCGAGGAGATCGCCGAGCTCGGCCCGGGCGAGATCGCCGGCGAGGTCGCGCTCCGGCAGAACCGGTTGCGAACGGCAACGGTCACGGCGAAGAGCCGGCTGCAGTTGCTGCACTTCACCCGGGAGAAGTTCGACGACCTGATCTCGCGGCTGCCGGAGTTCAAGCAGGCCATCGACGCCACGATCGCCGAGCGGCGTGGGGATTCCTGACGAACCGCCTGCTGTTCCCGCCCTCGACGAGGTGCAGCGGGAGTTCGAGCAGACGCTGCTGGGCGGGGAGCGGAAGTTCACCCGGCTGGAGGTTTCGGCTCGCGCCGGGATTTCCAGTGAGCGGGCCGAGCAGATGTGGCGCGCGCTCGGGTTCGCGACCGTGCCGGATGACGAGATCGCCTTCACCGACGGTGATGTCGAAGCCCTGAGGCTGGTCGCCGCACTCGAGGACGACGGCTTCATCGATCCCGCGATCGAGTCGTCGCTGGCCCGCAAACTCGGCCAGACCCAGTCCCGGTTGGCCTCCTGGCAGTCGGCGATGTTCCTCGACCTGCTGGCCGAGTCGAAGCTGCCACCGAAGGAAGCGACCGAAGTCGCGTCTTTGTTGCTGCCGGCAATGGAACGCCTGCAGACGTACGTCTGGCGCCGGCATCTCGCCGCGGCAGCCGGGCGTTCCGTCGCCGGGTCGCACGAGCTGGCCAAGGGTGTGCGGGTGATCGGTTTCGCCGACATCGTCAGCTACACCCGACTGACCAGGCGGCTGTCCGAGACCGAACTGGGCGAGCTGATCGAGCGCTTCGAAGGCCTCGCCGCGGATGTTGTCGCGTTGCACGGCGGCCGCGTGATCAAGTCGATCGGCGACGAGGTGCTGTTCGCGGCTGACCACCCGGCCGAAGGCGCCGCGATCGCGCTTGCGTTGCAGGACCGGATCAGCGCACTGGACGGCATGCCCGAGCTCCGCATCGGAATGGCCTACGGCTCGATCCTGATCCGCCTGGGCGACGTGTACGGCGAGGTGGTCAACCTGGCCTCCCGATTGACCTCCGAGGCGAAACCCGGTCGCGTCCTGGTCGATCGCGAACTGGCGGCCGCGCTCGACGGCCATCCGTCGTACCACTTGCGCAGGCTGCGCCGGGTCCACGTGCGCGGGTACTCCCACCTCGCGCCGTACGCGCTGCAGCGTGCCGCGGACTGAAACCCGGTTGGGCCGACCGGCCGGTCCGGGCGATGATTTGGGCATGCGGTTCAGACCAGCGGTGGCAGCGGATCTGCCGCACCTCATCGACATGTTGCTCGAGGCCTACAACTGGGGCGGGGTCGAGCGATTCACCGCGGACCAGCTCGCGTCCGACGATCACGCCTGGCGGTACGTCGACGGCTGGCCGCGCGCGGGCGAATTCGGCGTTGTCGCGGAGGTCGACGGCCGCCGGGCCGGCGCGGTTTGGGCCCGCCTGCTGCCCGAGGACCGGCCGGGCTACGGATACGTGGCGGACGACGTACCAGAGCTGAGCATCGGCGTGCTGCCCGAATTCCGCGGCCAAGGCGTCGGCCGGGCCCTGCTGGACGAGGTGATCGCCGCGGCCCGGAACGCCGGGTACAAGCGGCTGAGCCTCAGCGTCGAACCGGAGAACCGCGCCGCCGGGCTCTACCGCTCGCTCGGGTTCGAGGTGGCCGGGCGCAACGGCGGCTCCGACACGATGGTGCTGGCGCTTTGACCGCGGGAGTGACCACCGGACGGGTGGTGCCGATCACGGACGTCGCCGAGTTGGCCCGGGCCTGCGGCAACGACGCGCTGATCGTCTGGGCCGGACAAGGCCTTCGGGCGGAACGTTCCGAGCGGGCCTGGCGGCTGGGCGATGCCGTCGCGGTGGTGGCCCCGGACCTGTCCCGCCACGACCGGATCGTCGTACACGGGCCGATCGAACAGCTCGTGCCGCTGGTGTACGAGGTCCTCGGCGAGGTTGGTACGGCGTACCGGCCGTTCGGCGACGAGCCGGTGATCCGCGAACTGGCCGACCGGGTGGAACCGCTCGAGGTCCGCGCGGCCTTCGGCTGGATGGACACGACCGAGCCGCCTTCGGAAACCGCCGAGGGCGTTCGGTGGCTGGACGGTGACACCGGAGTGGCGGAGCTACTGGAACAAGCCTCGCCCGAGTCGTACGCCTGGCCGGGTTTATCCGGTATCGACCGCTGGGCCGCCGCAACCGATCAGGCCGGCCGGTTGATCAGTGTCGCGGCGGACGCGTGGAGTGCGCCCGACCTCGGGTTTCTCGCCGGAGTGGCGACGGCGCCGGAGGCTCGCGGGCGAGGTTTGTCTCGTCAGGTGTGCGCGTTCGTCACGGCGGAACTGCTTGCGCGGCACGGGCGGACCGGGCTGATGGTCGATGGGCGGAACGCCGTCGCGATCCGGCTGTACGAGCGGCTCGGGTACACCTATCGCCCGGTGGCGGCGGCCAACGCCGAACCTCCGAAGGGCTGACGGACAGCCCTCCGGACGCGTTGGTTTGGTCAGCGGGTCGGCGTGGCGCTCGGCACGGCCGAAGGCGCGGTGGCCTTGCCGGTGGGCGCGGGCGTTGTCGTCGTGGACCCGGAAGTGGGCTCAGAAGTGGGCCCGGAGGTGGGCCCGGAAGTGGGCCCGGAAGTGGGCCCGGAAGTGGGCTCGGAAGTGGGCTCGGAAGTGGGCTCGGAAGTGGGCTCGGAAGTGGGCTCGGAAGTGGGCTCGGAAGTGGGCTCGGCGGTCGGTGTCGGCGTGACCGGGATTGACGGCGTTTCGGTCGGTACGCCGGGTTGTGGCGAGGTGGTCGAACCGGGCGGAACCGGCAGCACCTGGAACGTCGGCTTGTCGCTGTCCCGGCACGGCTCGGTCTCCGGCGCGGCGTCGACGAAGACCCGGTGCGGGAAGACGTTGCTCGGAACGGACTCGTTGGACGTGTACGACCTGCAGTCCTGGCTGTTCAGCGCGATCGGATCGCCGTCCTGGTCGTACAGCCGGGCGCTGAGCGGTTTGCCCTGCTGGTCGAACAGGAACACGTTGCTGATGGGTTTGCCGTTCAGGGTGAGCCCATCTTGGGAGTACTGCGAGCTACCGCGGTAGTAGTTGCCGTTGTCGTAGTACGACACGCGGTCCGAGACGTTGAAGACGGCGAAGATCGTGAGCAGCACGGCGACCACGTTCAGCGGCAGCACATACCAAAGCCAGCGCCGGTCGGCCTGTGACTGACGGGCCAGCCAGACCGATCCGACCGCTCCGGCGATCGCGGCCACCAGCACGGCCGGGCCGACGCTGTGGGCGACCGCCGCGAGCAGCCCGCCGCCGATCGCTCCACCACGGATGACCCACCAGACCGGCTGGCCGATGGTGACCAGGTCATTGCGGAACGACGCCGGCAATTCCGCCGTACGACGCTCGAACCAGGCGGCCAGTCGCTGCCAGGCCGGGTACTCCGTCACGATCCGCGGGTCCTGGCCTCGCAGCGCGCGAATACCGAGCAGGGCCGGGACAACCGGAAGCACCATCGCGGCCAGGAACCAGCCGGCGCTGAGCATGTCGGCCAGCCCGATCAGCCCGAAGAAGAACGCGACCCCCAGCGCGACCACGCCCCAGCGAAACGCCTTCCGGCCCTCGTCCGAGTACGCCGGCGGGACCGCGCCTCGCGGCGGATAGCCCGCGGCCGTGCGCAACTCAGCGGCGTACTGCGCGGGGCTGCCGAGTCGTTCGTCCAGCGCCTCGCGGGTGGGACCGCCTTCGAACTCGCCGGCCACCTCGTTCAGATGGCTGGTGACGTCGTCGAGCACGTCTTCCAGTTCACCGACGGGCAGATCGTTCAGCTCGGCCCGAACTTGCGCGAGATACGTCGCGACGGGCCCGGTGATGGTGCTGTTCACGCCGCATCCTCCGCGAGCAGGACCGACATCGTGTCGGCGAAGTTGTTCCAGGTTTTGGTGGACTGGGCCAACAGCTCGTGGCCCGTCTTGTTGAGCCCGTAGTACTTGCGGTGCGGGCCTTCTTCACTCGGCATCACGTAGGTGGTCAGCGCGCCCGCCGCGAACAACCGCCGCAATGTGCCGTACACCGAAGCGTCCGCGACGTCCTCCAACCCGGCCTGCCGAAGCCGCCGCAGCACGTCGTACCCATAACCGTCGGCCTCCCGCAGTACCGCCAGCACGGCCAGATCCAGCACGCCCTTCAGCAGCTGACTCGGATCCACAGCCCCTCCTCCACCAAAAAGTTCGGCGCACCGCCGGAACCAGGGGCGAACCCCTCAGTCGTTCCCTAGCCCGACGGTGCTCTGCGACCCACGCTACTACACACCGCACACTACTCCACCATCCGCCACCCCACCCTCCCACCTCCCACCGCCCGCCCCCGAGAAGCGAGGCGGCCGCCATCCACCTACCGACGGTCGGACGCGGAATGCGAGGCGGGCGCTGTCTACTTGCGGACGGTCGGACGCGGAATGCGAGGCGGGCGCTGTCTACTTGCGGACGGTCGGACGCGGAATGCGAGGCGGGCGCTGTCTACCTACCGACGGTCGGACCCGAAATGCGCGTGAGTCGACTCAGCCCGAACCGCACACTGTCGGGCCAATTTGTGGATATCTCTCCCGTGAGGTGCCCCGTTGTGTTGCGGCCTTCAGCGCCATCGCCGATTCGTCCGCGTATGGCGACACAACCAGGCACCTCGCGGGAGAGATGTCCACAGAAGCGTCACCTCGCGTGCGGTCGGCGTCGGGGAGTTGCGGGACTTCGCATTCCACGTCCGACCGTCGGTAGGTGGACGGTGGCGGCTCCGGTATTCCGGGTCCGACCGTCGATAGGTGGACGGCGGCCGCGTCGCATTTCGGGTCCGACCGTCGGAAGGTAAGCGGCGACGGTTCGGTATTGCGGGTCCGACCGTCGCGAAGTGATGGGCGTGGCTGGCCGAACGGCAGAACGGGACAGCGGCCGAGCCGCCCGAGCCGCCGAGCGGGTGAGCCGCCGAGCGGGCGAGCCGCCGAGCGCGAGCCGCCCGAGTTGGCGGAACGGCGGAACGGGCGGCCGGGGTGGTGTTAGCGGGTGGGGGTGTGGAGGTTGGGGCGTTCGGTGGGGGTGGTGATGTCGACCTTGATCGGGGCGATCTTGGTCGGGGCGGCGGGGATTGAGCCGATGATGACGGGAAGGTCGAGGCGGCTCTTGGCGACGTCGATCTCGATGGAGGCGCCGCCGTTGTTGGGGGTGGTCCACTCGTGGTCGCTCAAGGTCACGGCCAGACCGAGTACGCGGCCCTTGGGAATCACCAGGTCCTGCGCGCGCAGCGGCACCGTCACGGTGGTCCACTTGCCGGGAGTGAGCGGCTTCGGCTTGGACAGCGATTCGCTGTGGGCGGCGTCGATCCAGCCGCGTCCGACGATGCCGTGGTCCGTGGTCTTGGTGAGCTTCTCGACCTCGTAGTAGCAGGGATCGTCGTACGACGTGCTGCCGCCCCAGCAGCTGCTGTGGTCGGTGCGGCGGATGCCCGAGTAGCGCTCGGCCTCGCCGTACTCGATCAGGCGGGCGGTGATCGGGGTGGTGGTCTGGTCGGACTTGATGCGCAGCGAGACCGTTGGCGTTCCGCTCACCCGGATGGTGGCGGGCAACGGCGCGGAGAGGAACATCTGCCGTCCGGCGATCACTTCGGTCGGATCGGCCACGATGTCGTCCTCGCCCAGCGTCGGCTCGTCGGTGATCTCCACCGTGCCCTTACCAGGCGTGCCGAGTTTGCCGACGGCCATCGGGACCGGCACGGCCTTCTTCACCGCCGGCCAGGTGGAGTACTCGCGCCACACGTCCGGCGCGGTCTCGATCGTGGCCATCGGCTCGCGCATAACGCCGTTCGGCAGACCTTGCAGCCAGTAGTCGAACCACTGGTGCAACTCGTCCACCCAGGCCTCGCGGCGGAACTCGAACGGGTCGACGTGCTCCTCGAGGCCGAGCCACAGCTTGCGCGGGACGCGGTTCTTGGCGAGGGCGTTCCACCACTGGCCGAAGTGGTTCGGCTGGACGTTGTAGTCGCTCAGGCCGTGTACGACGAAGACGCTGGCCTTGACCTTGTCCGCGTCCTTGAGGTGGTCGCGCTCGGCCCAGAAGTCGGTGTAGTCGCCGGACTCGTCGGCGTCGTTGTCGCCGAGATCCGCGCGGACCGCCTCGCAGGCGGGGTTGTCGCGGCCGACGTACTTGCCGAGCCAGGGCATGTAGTCCTCGTTGTACGGCACGCCGCCGGAGCGGGTGTAGTCGTACCAGGAGGAGATGGCCGAGATCGGCACGATCGTCTTCAGGCCGTCGATACCGGTCGCGGCCACACCGTTGGCCAGCGTGCCGTCGTAGGACTTGCCGATCATGCCGACCGCGCCGGTGGTCCAGTCGGCCTTGACCGGGGCGCCGGTTCCGGTCTGGGCGGTGTTCCGGCCGTTCAGCCAGTCGATCACCGCGACGACCGAGGCGATCTCGTTCTTGCCGCCGACGTCACCGCAGCCGGTGGAACGGGCGGTGCCGACGATGTCCACTCCGACCACGGCGTAACCACGCGGGACGAAGTAGTTGTCGTAGTACAGCGGCATCTTCGCGATGACGCCGTTCTCGTCGTACGTCTTCTTCTCGCCCTCGTTACCGCGCCCGCAGCAGGCGTAGTACGGCGAGGCGTCCATGATCACGGGGATCTTCCGGCCGGCCTCATCGGTTTCCCGGGGCCGGACGATGTCCACCGCGATCACGTCGTTGGTGCCGTCGCTGTCGGTGTCCATCGCGGTGTTGACGTAGACGGACTCACGGATCGCGTTGGCGTAGTCGTACACCGGAGTGGTCTTGCTGCCGGTCACGTGCGGCGGTGCGATCGGGGCGACCGGCGCTCCGGTCTCGCGCGGCGGCGCGTCGGTTTCCCGAGTGGGTGCGCCGGACTCCCGAGCGGGCAGGCCGGTTTCGCGAGCGGGCAGGCCGAGGTCGGCGGGGGGCGCGGGCGCGAACTCGGGAGTCTCCGGTACCGGGGCTCCGTTCGCGGTTCCCGACATCGCGACCAGCGACAGCGCGGCGGACGAGGCCAGGGTGAGGGCCCTGGCGCGGACGGTCGTCATGGCTCGGAAGGCTAGCCACCCGCGGGCCGCAAAGCCAGGTCTGACTCCGAATAGCCGCCCGCGCACCGCCACACGGTGTGATCACCGCCCGGCTCCGATAGGGTGACGGCCAGCTTGACCAATGAATGACCACCACGAGCCAGCGACCCCCGGAGGTGGACAGGCCGTGAACTTGAAAGCACCGGTGACCCTGCTGGACGTCGCCCAGCGTGCCGGCGTGTCGGTTGCGACCGCGTCGCGGGTGCTGAACGGCGGTGACCGGGTGCCGCGCCAGGAGTTGCAGGAGCGCGTCCGGGCCGCGGCCGAGGAACTCGGTTACACGCCCAACGCGCAGGCGCAGGCGCTGGCCAAGTCCTCCACCAACGTGGTCGGCATCCTCGTGCACGACATCGAGGACCCCTACTTCGCCGCGATCGCGAACGGCGTGATGCGCGCCGCCGACGAGAAGAACCTGCTGGTGATGATGGCCAGCACCTTCCGCGACGCCGATCGCGAGATCACGTACCTGTCCTCGCTGCGGGCCCAGCGCGCCCGCGCCGCGGTGATGATCGGTAGCCGCCGCCTCGACGAGGACGTGCTGGCCCGTACGACGCGTGAGGTCGAGGCCTTCCTGAATTCGGGCGCCGGGTTGGCCCTGGTCAGTCAGCCGGGTATGCCCGCGCACACGATCGTGCCGGACAACCGCGCCGGAGCCGCCCAGCTGGCCCGTGAACTGGTCGGCCTGGGGCAGCGCGAGTTCGCGATTCTCGCCGGGCCGGACGAACTCGCCACCGCGCGGGACCGCCGGGACGGGTTCATCGCCGGTTTGGCCGAGGCCGGGATCGAGCCCCGCGCCGTACTGCAGGGTGACTTCACCCGTGACGGTGGTTACGCCGCCGCGGGCGAACTGGTCGATCGGGAGACCGGTGTGACCTGCGTCTTCGCGGTGAACGACGTCATGGCGGTCGGCGCGATGTCGGCGTTCCGCGCGCGGGGCATCGACGTACCGGGTGAGCTGTCGGTGGCCGGGTTCGACGATATCGCCACCCTGCGGGATGTCTGGCCCGCGCTCAGTACGGTCCGGCTGCCGTTGGAGCAGATGGGCCGTCGCGCGCTGGAGCTGGCCGTGTCCGGGGAGAGCCCGGCGACCGAGACGTTCCCGGGCGAGGTCGTCATCCGCGCGAGCACCCGCCGGCTCTGAACCAATCCGCGCAAGCACCCGCCGGCTCTGAACCACTCGCCGCCGCGAGCCCGCCGCCGCGAGCCCGCCGCCGTGAGCCCGCGGCCGTGGTCCCGAGCCCGGCCACTGCGGTTGGAGAGACGCGTTTATGCTCGGCCGGGTGACCGAGCCAATCTCTGAGATCTTCGATCCCTCCGCCTGGAAGGCCGTCGACGGGTTCGACCTGACCGACATCACCTACCACCGGGCGGTTGACGCCGGCGTGGTGCGGATCGCCTTCAATCGGCCCGAGGTGCGCAACGCGTTCCGCCCACAGACGGTGGACGAGCTGTACCGGGTGCTCGACCACGCGCGGATGTCGTCCGACGTCGGTTGCGTGCTGCTGACCGGCAACGGGCCTTCGCCGCGCGACGGTGGCTGGGCCTTCTGTTCCGGTGGTGACCAGCGGATCCGGGGCAAGGACGGTTACAAGTACGCCGAGGGCACGACGGCCGATTCGATCGACCCGGCGAAAGCGGGCCGGTTGCACATCCTTGAGGTGCAGCGGCTGATCCGCTTCATGCCGAAGGTGGTCATCTGTGTGGTGCCGGGATGGGCCGCGGGCGGCGGGCACAGCCTGCACGTGGTGGCAGATCTGACGCTGGCCTCGGCCGAGCACGGGCGGTTCAAGCAGACCGACGCGGACGTGGCGTCGTTCGATGGCGGTTACGGCTCGGCGTACCTGGCTCGTCAGGTCGGGCAGAAGTTCGCCCGGGAGATCTTTTTCCTCGGCGACGAGTACTCGGCCGAGGACGCGTTCCGGATGGGCATGGTCAACAAGGTCGTGCCGCACGCGGAGCTCGAGGCCGTCGCGCTGGAGTGGGGCAAGAAGATCTGCGCCAAGTCGCCGACGGCCCAGCGCATGCTCAAGTACTCGTTCAACCTGATCGACGACGGGCTGGTCGGCCAGCAGCTGTTCGCGGGCGAGGCGACGCGGCTCGCGTACGGCACCGACGAGGCGGCTGAGGGCCGGGACGCGTTCCTGGAGAAGCGTTCACCGGACTGGTCGCCGTACCCGTATGCGTTTTAGAAGTTTTCCTACGAGCTACTGACTGTAGACGGTTGGTAGCTTACGGTCGTCGGCTATGGACAACCTCTCCCGCCGCGGTCTGCTCACGGGGGCCGGCGCCTTGCTCGCTGCCGGCTCCCTTGGTGTTCCCGCCGCTCAGGCTTCCGCCTTGGCCCTGCCCGCCACCAAACGCTTCAAGATGAGCGCGACGACGAACGAGTTCTTCCGGCACAAACCGCTCTGGGGTCCGAAGGTCATGCAGTCGATGGCCTTCGACACCCCGAACCAGCGCATCTTCGCCGTTCAGCTTCGTTCGGAGACCGGCGAGAACAGCGGCACGCTGACGATGAGCCGCCTCGACTTCTCCGGCAATGTGGTCGGCCACATGTACCTCACCGGTTTCGGCCACGGGGTAGCGATCGGCGTCGAGCCCGTCGGCACCACGTCGTACCTGTGGACAGAGACGGATGCGGACCCTGCGAACGGCCGGGGCCGTCGGATCGCCCGGTTCCCGTGGCAGAACGGCGCGACGCTTACGGAGACCTCAAGCTCGTTGAAGTCGTACAAGCCGGTATCCGACGGCAGTGTCTTCACCTGCACGGTGGACCAGCGCTACAAGCGTCTAGCCGTCCGGTACTCCCAGGGTGGCCGGATGCGGATCAACCTCTACCCGCTGGCCGAGGCCAACCGAGGCATCTTCACCACCGTGCTGGCCTCGTTCGCGCAGCCGGCGCTTACCTCGGGTGTGCCGTTCCAGGGCTGGGCGGTGTACGGCGCGTACGCCTACTTCTGGGAGGGCAGCGCCTATCCGGGTGATCCCGACGAGACCAAGGCCAACTCGAAGCTCTGGTGCTACGACATCAACGCGGGCAAGATCGTCGACTCGTTCCTGACGTTGGCGGGCAAGAGCCTGACGTACCGCGAACCCGAGGGCATGGCCGTCTACGGCACCACCGACGCGACCGCGCGGCTCTACTTCGGCTTCGCCTCGGGAGTGGCCGGGGACCGCCGGGCGAACTTCTTCTACCGCAACGACCTGGTCTGACTGCAGACAGTTCTACTGGGCGACGCCGTACAAGCGGTCACCGGCGTCGCCCAGGCCGGGCACGATGTAGCCCTTCTCGTTCAGGTGCGAGTCCATCCCGGCGACGACCAGGTGAACCGGGATCTGGAGATCGGCCAGCTCCTGCTCGATCCGGGCGACACCCTCGGGCGCGGCCAGCAGGCAGATCGCGGTGATGTGGTCGGCGCCGCGATCGACCAGGAAGCGGATCGCTGCGGCGAGCGTGCCACCGGTCGCCAGCATCGGGTCGAGTACGTAGCACTGCCGCCCGGACAGGTCCTCCGGCAGGCGCTCGGCGTACGTCGAGGCGTCCAGGGTGACCTCGTTGCGGATCATGCCCAGGAAACCGACCTCGGCGGTCGGCAGTAGCCGGGTCATGCCCTCCAGCATGCCGAGGCCGGCCCGCAGGATCGGCACCACCAGCGGCTTCGGCGAGGTCAGCTTGATGCCCTCGGCCGGCGCGACCGGGGTCTGCACGGTGATCGGGCCGGTCCGCACGTCCCGGGTCGCCTCGTACGCCAGTAGCGTCACCAGCTCCTCGGTCAGCCGCCGGAACGTCGGCGAGTCGGTCGACGCGTCCCGCAGCGTGGTGAGCTTGTGGGCGACGAGCGGGTGGTCCGCGACGAGGATCTGCATGGGCCGAACGCTACCGCCGGGTCACGAACACCTGCAAAGACCGGTTAAGGGCGAGCTCGACGATGCGGGATCCCGGTGCAGCTGTGCCACCATGAAGTCGTGTCTGAACCCACGGCTGGGACCACGACCACGACCGAGACCGAGCTCGACTTCGCGGTGGCTGCTTACCGCGAGGACGGAGACTGGCAGGTCACTCCGCTCGTCCTTCCCGACGAGCCCGATCTCGCCACCCTGATCTCCGCGCTGCGGCGATTCCCGAGTGAATCCGGCGTACTCGGCCTGATCTCGGTGGACGAGGACTTCTTCCTGCTCATGCGGGTGATCGGCGGCCGGGCCCGCCTGCTGCTCTCCGATGTCACCGCCGGCAGCGAGTGGCCGCTGGCCCGGCAGGTGCTCGACGAGCTGCGCATCCCGGTCACCGATGACGACGACGACCCGATGGCCGCGGGCGATCTGGAGATCGTCGCGGATCTCGGCCTGAGTCCGATGGACCTGAGCGCACTGTGCGACGACGTCGACCTGTACCCCGAGGAAATGCTGGAGGAGATCGCCGACGCGCTCGGGTTCGGCCGCCAGTTCCACGACACCCTCGAGAGCCTTGGTTAATCCGGCTCACTCCGCCTGGGCCCGGCTGATGCGGCTGGCCCTCGCGGAGGCGGAAGAGGCGCACGCGCACGCCGACGTACCAATCGGCGCGATCGTGGTGGACGCGGCCGGCGAGGTGATCGGCCGCGGCCACAACGAGCGCGAGAAGACCGGTGATCCGACCGCGCACGCCGAGGTACTGGCCATCCGCGCGGCCGCCGAGCACGTCGGCGAATGGCGGCTCACCGGCTGCACGCTGGTCGTCACGCTCGAGCCCTGCACGATGTGCGCGGGCGCGATCGTGCTGTCCCGGCTGGACCGCCTGGTGTTCGCGGCGTACGACGACAAAGCGGGCGCGGTCGGCTCGTTATGGGACGTCGTCCGCGACCGCAGACTCAACCATCGACCCGAAGTTGTGAGCGGTGTGATGGCCGACGAAGCCGGTTCGTTGCTACGCGATTTCTTTAATGGGCATCGGTCTTGATAGCCTCTGCGGCGGTGGCGTGTCCGAGCGGCCGAAGGAGCGCGCCTCGAAAGCGCGTGAAGGGTACCCCCCTTCCGAGGGTTCAAATCCCTCCGCCACCGCCGTAAGACCAGCGGCCCCGTGCACTGCACGGGGCCGCTGGCATTCAGCTCGGGGACCCTGGTGCGGTGTGATGCGTCAGGGTCCTCGTTTTATGCCGGCCTGCGTACGCACGCCCGGTCGGCATCGGCCCGCCCTGTTCACCCTGGTCTCGGCGTACGGCTTTCCCGGCGTACTCGGCACGGCCATCTCGATGGGATTCGAGTCGTCAGTACTGCGGACCGAGGAGCTCAAGGCCGATGGCGAGGAGCAGGTCCGGGCCGAGATGCGCTTCCGCGGGCGATCGCCGCTGCCGGAGCTGGTCGTCGCGCTCGGTGAACTCGACGGTGTGCGGGCGGTGCGAGCCAACCAGGACAACGAGGAATGACCAACCGTACGGAGGTTGCGCGGTAGGACCGCCCGGCGGGCAGTGGCCTTGGGCAACGGCTTGGACCCCTTAGGATTCAGGCACGACCGGAGGGGGTTGACCAAGGCCTGTGGATGTCCACGAGCTCGACAGGATCCTGCTGGCCGGTGCCGCGGTGCTGCTGGTGGCGATCATCGCGGTACGACTGTCCGGCCGCCTCGGGTTGCCCTCGCTGCTGATCTATCTCGGCATGGGCCTGATGCTGGGCGAATCCGTGCTCGGTATCGAGTTCGAGGACGCCGAACTGGCGCATGCGCTGGGTTTCGCCGCCCTGGTGATCATCCTGACCGAGGGTGGTCTGACCACCCGGTGGAACGAGGTCCGCCCGGTGATGCCGCTCGGCATCGTGATGGCGACCGTCGGTGTCACGGTGAGCGTCGGGGTAGTTGCCTCGGTCGCCCATTTCCTGCTCGGCATGGACTGGCAGCTGGCGGTCCTGATCGGCGCGGTCACCTCCCCGACCGACGCCGCCGCGGTGTTCGCCGTACTGCGCAAGGTCCCGATCCGCCCGCGGCTGCGGGGTGCGCTCGAGGCCGAATCCGGTCTGAACGACGCTCCGACCGTTCTGCTGGTCACGCTGGTCAGTACTGGGGAGATCGGCGAGAAGGGCCTGCTGCACTTCGGTGGGCTCGTCATCTACGAACTGGTTGTCGGCGCCATCTTCGGATTTGTGGTCGGCTGGCTCAGCGTGGGCCTGCTCCGCCGGGTGGCGCTCGGCTCCGCCGGTCTCTACCCGCTGGCGATCATGTCGCTCGCCGCCATCTCGTACGCCGGGGGCTCGGTCCTCCTGCACGTTTCGGGCTTCGCGGCGGTCTACGTGACCAGCCTGATCCTGGGCCGGGCGGAACTCCCGCACCGGATCGCCACTCGCTCGTTCGTCGACGGCCTCGCCTGGCTCGCGCAGATCGGGCTGTTCGTCATGCTCGGCCTACTCGCCTCACCCGGCCGGATCGGCCTGAACGACGTACTGGCAGCTCTGGTCATCGGTGTGGCCGTCACGATGGTGGGACGGTTCCTGGCGGTCTGGATCAGCTTGTCCGGGTTCCGCGTGCCCTGGCGCGAGCAGACCTTCATAGCCTGGGCAGGACTGCGCGGGGCTGTACCGATCGTCCTGGCCACGATCCCGCTCGCGGAGAAGGTCCCGCAAGCCGCGCGGATCTTCGACATCGTGTTCGTGCTGGTCATCGTGTTCACCCTGCTGCAAGGCCCGTCCCTGCCCTGGCTGGCCCGGCGTCTCGGCGTACTCGACGACCAGGCGTCCCACGAGGTCGACATCGACGTGGCGCCGCTGGAATCCCTGCACGCGGATGTGCTGCAGGTACGGATCCCGAGCGAATCCCGCCTCGCCGGGGTCGAGATCGCCGAACTCCGGCTACCCCAGGGTGTTTCGGTCTCCCTGGTGGTCCGCGGCAAACAGGCCTTCGTACCGGAACGCCGTTCGGTACTGCGAGCCGGCGACGACATCCTGGTGGTCGCCCCGTCCCACCTGCGCGAGCAAACCCTCCGCCGCCTGCGGGCGGTAAGCCGCGGCGGCCGCCTAGCCGGCTGGTTCGGCGAAACCGGCCAAGAAGCCATCTGACCCCGGTCTCCCCCGGCGTGTCATCGGACTCTTGTGACGCGGCGTGTCGCCGTTCATCGGACCCTTGTGACCACAGGTCGCAGCCTGCCGCACGTCGCATTCATCGGTTCGAATCCGCCCTCGACCCGCCGTCGGCCAGCACCGGCCAGCACCATGGCGGAGGGCGGATTCGGACCTGTGGATGCCGAAGCCGAGGGCGTCGCTGTGCGCGGGCGCCGGGCGGTCACAAGGGTCCGATGAACGGCGACACGCCGCGTCACAAGAGTCCGATGAACGGCGACACGCCGCGTCACAAGAGTCCGATGAGCGGTATGCAACGGGGCGCTCGGGTGTGTTCGAGTGAGCTGGCGCCTGGGAGGCGGCGGGACCCGGCGGCGGGGTTAGCCGGGGTTTTGGCCGGAGGGGATGGGCTGGGGGGTCTTGGGGGTGGGCAGGCAGGCGACGCCGCTGGGGACCGGGACGGACTTGATCTGGCCGCTGTTCAGGTCCTTGAAGTCGGCGCCGAGCACCAGGTCCACGGTGTGGTCGGTACGGCCGTCCTCGATGATCTCCAGCTTCTGCTGCAACTGCAGGTACACCAGCCGGACCTCGGGCGAGTCCTTCGAGGCGCCACGGATGACGCCGACGTCGAACTTCTCGTCGTTCGGCTCGTTGGCCACCTTCTTGAGGTTGAACCCGCGCTGCTCGAGCGCTTCACCGGTCCTGCGCGCGGAGCCGGCCTTGGCGCCGCCGTTGTAGACGTTCACCACGACGTGCTTGGCGGTGAGCTTCTTGTTCGGCAGGGTCTGCTCGACGCAGACCTGTTCAGCGGTGACCTCGGTGAGCGAGTTCCAGCCCCACCAGGCGCCGCCGACAAGAATGCCGAGCAGCACTGCCAGGGTGATCGGGGTCTGCCAGTGGACCCGGCGACGGGGACGAGGTTGCAACATGGCCATCTGAATCAGTCCACAACGAGTACCCGGGCATGCAGCACGAGGCGCTGCTGCAGAGCGGCGCGGAGGGCCCGGTGCAGGCCGTCCTCGAGGAACATCTCGCCCTGGTACTCCACCACGTGGGCGAACAGGTCGCCGTAGAAAGTGGAGTCCTCATCGAGTAGGGCGTCGAGGTTGAGGGTGCCCTTGGTCGTGACCAGCTGATCGAGCCGCACCTGCCGTGGTGGCAGACCAGCCCAATCCTTTTGCCGGTACCCGTGATCCGGGTACGGTCGCCCCTCGCCGACGCGCTTGAAGATCACGACCGAAGTCTAGCTGCCAAGCGGGTCTGATCCGACCTTCGGCCATGTCGCAGCGCGGATCCGGGAAAAGTTCCCCGATGTGCCAACTTCCGGTCACCTGGGTACGTCTAGAAAGAGGACGGGAAATCCCGTGGGGGCACACGGCAGGGGGAGATGAGGATGCGCAATCTGATCAGGGCGGCCGCCGGCGCGCTGGTGACCGTGGTCGCGATCGCCGGTACGACGTTGCCGGCCGACGCGTGGACCGTGCACCAGAACAAGTCCGCCCAGTACCGGCTGAACCAGCTGGGTTGTACGGCGGGACCGGTCGACGGGCAGATCGGCCAGATGACCAAGGCGGCGCTGGTCCGGTTCCAGTCGGCGAACAGGCTGTCCCAGAGCGGCACCCTGACCACGACCACCTTCCAGCGCCTGCTGGCCTCGACCGCGAAGCGCTGCGACCTGCGCCCGGTCCCGGCCGGCAGCGGTAGCGGCCGTCGCATCGTGATCAGCCAGGGCCAGAACTGGATCTGGGTGATCGACAGCCGCGGCAAGCTGGTCCGCACCGGCGGCATCATCGACAACCCGCGCTATCTCGGCCCGGGCACGTACTACACCGGCCCGAAGTGCGGCCGCGCCGCGCGGATCAAGCGCAACACCGACGGCGCCCGGTTGTACCTGAACAACTTCGTGCGGTTCGCGCCGTGCGGCGTCGGCATGCACCAGATCCCGACGTACAAGACCACCGGCGCGCAGATCCACGCCGACTGGCTGCTCGGCACCAACTATCGCGAGTCGCACGGCTGCATCCGGCTCTCGAAGGGCATGTCCGAGACGGTCTGGATCTTCACCCAGTCCACCACCAAGATCGTTGTCATCCGCTGACCTGACCCGCAGGCCGCGGATGGGCCATCGTCGTGAACCCAGGAGGGACCGTGCCAAGGGGCGGCGCGGTCCCTCCTGTCATGCGCCCACCCGCCGCAGGCCGGGTCGAGGGCCCGACCTGCGGAGGTGGCTGAGGGCCTAAAGGTGGAACAGGTCTGGCCGAAAGTAGGCGGTGCGCGGGCGCGGTTTTCACTAGGGTCGGGTTCACCCGAGTGAGAGGTGACGCATGTCCGGGACCGTGCGGCTGAGACCGCCCAACCACCAGCTCGATCCGCGCTGTAAACCGTGGTGGCGGCTCCAGGCGGTCGCGCTCTTCGGGCCGATCATCGCGGCGCTGGTGCTACTCGGCCTGCTGATTCGCCCAGCCCGGTTCTGGCTGTTGCTGCCCGCGGCGATTCTGGTTGTGCTGGCCATCCCGTTCCTGACCGTGCTGCCGCTGTGGTGGTACCGCGTCCACCGCTGGGAGGTCACCGACACCGCCGTCTACGTGCGCACCGGCTACTTCTGGCAGGAGTGGCGAGTGGCTCCGATGTCGCGGATCCAGACCGTCGACACCGTGCGTGGCCCGTTGCAACAGCTGTTCGGTCTGGCCTCGGTCACCGTTACGACCGCCTCCGCAAAAGGCGCGGTCAGCATCGAAGGGCTGGACCACGAAGCAGCCGCCGCCCTGGCCGAACAACTCACCGAGACAACCCAGGCCACACCAGGCGACGCGACATGACCAGCACGGATCCAGTCGATCCCCCAGAGGGATGGCAGAAGCTGGATCGGCGGACCGTGGCGGTGACGGCGATCCTGATGGCCGGGGTCGCTGTTGGTGCCGCCGTGCCGGCCGTCTTCTGGATCACCGCTGGTACGTCGTTCGCGCTCGCGCTCGCGCTCGCGATCGTGGTTCCAGCGGTCCTGCTGGTGATCGCGGCCAGCGCGGCGGCCGACTACGTGCGCTGGCGCAAAACCCGGTACCGGATCGGTGCCGAACGGGCCGAACTGCACAGCGGCATCCTGCTGATCCGGCGCAGGTCGTTGTCCCGCGAGCGAATCCGCAGCGTCGACCTGACGGCACATCCCTTGCAGCGGGTGTTCGGCCTGGTGACGGTCAAGATCGGCACGGGCGAGAAGACCGGCGCCGGCGAGAGCACCCTGACGCTCAATCCCGTCACCCGGCCGCTCGGCGAACGCCTCCGCAAGGAACTGCTCATCCGCGGGACCAGCGACGAAGGAACGCTCGCGCGGCTCGATCCCGGTTGGATCCGGTACGCGCCGATCTCCTTCCTCGTACCGGCGCTCGGCCTGGGCGCGGGTGGTGCCGTCATGCAGGTCGCGCAGTGGTTCAACGCGGAGGCGGCGGTCATCGGCTGGGTCGACGACCGGTTCGAGGGTGTCGGGCTGATCCCGATGCTCGCGATCCTGCTGGCGATCGCGCTGGTGGTCGGCGTGATCGCGTCGCTCGCGCTCTTCGTCGAGATGTGGTGGAACTACCGGCTCGACCGCGAGCACGGCACCCTGCGAATCACCCGCGGTCTGCTCACCACCCGCTCGATCTCGATCGAGGAACGACGCCTGCGCGGGGTCGACGTGGTGGAGCCTCTCGGCGTGCGGCTGGCCGGTGCCGCGCGGGTCGACGCCATCGCAACCGGGATGACCCAGAAGGACGAAGACGACAAGACCGACCACAAGACGCTGCTGCCCGCCGCGCCGAAGGAGATCGCGGATCGCCTCGCGGCCGACGTACTGCGCGAGGAGGTCTCGCCGACCGAGGCGGCTCGCTTGATCGGTCATCCGCGCGCGGCGTACTTGCGGCGCTTGCGATGGTCGTACGGATCTGCCGCCGCCTTCGTCGCCGTACTGGCGGTTCTGGGGCTGTGGCTTACCTCGGTGTTCCTGCATCTCGCGTGGATCGCGGCGGTGGTGCTCGCGCCTACGGCGTTCTTGCTGGCTCGGGACGCCTACCGCGCGCTGGGGCACGCCTTGTCGGGGGACTACCTAGTGGCGCGTTCAGGCACGGTGCGGCGTTCCACGGCGGCCTTGCAGCGTGACGGGATCATCGGCTGGTCGATCAAGCAGTCCGTGTTCCAGCGACGGGCGGGGCTCGTGACGCTTACAGCCACTACTGCGGCCGGCGCTGGGGCGTACTCCGTGTACGACGCTGCCGTCGGCGAAGGCCTGATCTTCGCCCGCGAGGCCGTCCCCAACCTGCTGGCGCCATTCGTCGAGGAATGAGCCGCTACTTGCCGCTCAGGCCATTAGAGTCTGGCCATGGTCGAGTCGAAGGATGTTGTCGAGTCCGTCAAGCAGGGTTACGCGTTCGAGGGGCCGGCCATCGAGCTGGGCGCCCTCCTGGTCGACGGGACGCCTGATCCGGCTGCGGCGGTCCGTATTCCGCTGTCGATGGTCAACCGGCATGGGCTGGTCGCGGGCGCCACTGGTACCGGTAAGACCAAGACGCTGCAACTGATGGCCGAGCAGCTCTCGGCCGCGGGAGTGGCGGTGTTCGCCGCGGACATCAAGGGCGATCTGTCCGGCATCTCGCAGCCGGGTCAGGAGAGCGAGAAGCTGCTCGCCCGGACGAAGACCATCGGCCAGGAATGGACCGCCAGCGGATTCCCCGCCGAGTTCTACACCCTCGGCGGCCAGGGCACCGGGGTACCGATCCGCGCGACCATCACGTCGTTCGGCCCGGTACTGCTGTCCAAGGTGCTTGGCCTGAACGACGTGCAGGAGTCGTCGCTCGGCCTGATCTTCCACTACGCGGACAAGCAGGGCCTGCCGCTGCTGGACTTGAAGGACCTGCGCGCGGTCATCCAGCACCTGACCAGCGACGAGGGCAAGGAGGACCTGAAGTCCCTCGGCGGTCTGTCCAGCGCGACCGCAGGCGTGATCCTGCGCGCGCTGATCGGTTTCGCGGACCAGGGCGCGGACGCGTTCTTCGGTGAGCCGGAGTTCGACACGGCCGATCTGCTGCGGGTGACCGACGGCAAGGGCATGGTCTCGCTGCTCGAACTCCCGAACGTGCAGGACCGGCCCGCGCTGTTCTCGACGTTCCTGATGTGGCTGCTGGCCGACCTGTTCCACGATCTGCCCGAGGTCGGCGACGTGGACAAGCCGAAGCTGGTGTTCTTCTTCGACGAGGCTCATCTGCTGTTCGACGATGCCTCGAAGGCGTTCCTCGATTCGATCGCGCAGACCGTGCGGCTGATCCGGTCGAAGGGTGTGGGCGTCTTTTTTGTCACCCAGACCCCGAAGGACGTGCCGGACGACGTACTCGCCCAGCTCGGTTCGCGGGTCCAGCACCAGCTCCGGGCGCACACCCCGAACGATGCGAAGGCGCTGAAGGCGACGGTCTCCACCTTCCCCAACTCGTCGTACGACCTGAGCGAGGTGCTCACCAGCCTGGGCATCGGCGAGGCCGTCGTCACGGTGATGAACGAGAAGGGCGCGCCGACGCCGGTGGCCTGGACCCGGTTGCGCGCACCGCAGTCGCTGATGGCTCCGGCGAGTCCCGAGCAGATGACCGCCTCGGTGCAGGCTTCGCCGAACTCCAGCAAGTACGCCGAGGTGGTTGACCGCGAGTCGGCGTACGAGAAGTTGACGGCGAAGCTCGAGGCGGGCGCGGCCCAGGCTCAGGCCGAGGCGGAAGCCAAAGCTCAGGCGAAGCCGGCGGAGGCCAAGCCCGCGCCGAGGGCGAAGCAGGAAAAGTCGATGGTCGAGCAGGTGATCGGGTCGTCCGCGTTCAAGCAGTTCGCGCGCTCAGCCGGTCGCGAGATCGTGCGCGGCCTCTTCGGCGCCGCCCGCCGCAAACGCTGAGCCCCGCCCTCCTTTTGCGTTCATCCCCTCTTCGCCAGGCTGGTTGTGAGTCAGTTGGCGATTGGGTGAGGAGCAGGGTGTGACG
>NZ_JBHLTC010000058.1:0-659 GCF_042434725.1 Kribbella deserti
TATCCGGGTGGGGTGGTTTCGCCTGAGGATCTTTGGGATGTGGTGGCGGAGGGGCGTGATGTGGTTGGTGGTTTTCCTGTCGATCGTGGTTGGGATGTTGATGGTCTTTATGATCCTGATCCGGCTCGGCCGGGCACTGTTTATACGCGTGAGGGTGGTTTCCTTCATGAGGCTTCGTTGTTTGATGCCGGGTTGTTTGGGGTTTCTCCGCGTGAGGCGTTGGCGATGGATCCGCAGCAGCGGTTGTTGCTGGAGGTTTCGTGGGAGGCGTTCGAGCGAGCGGGTATTGATCCTTTGTCGGTGCAGGGGAGTAGGACGGGTGTCTTTGCGGGGTCGATGTATCAGGATTATGCGCCGCCGGTTGGTCAGTTTCCTGCCGAGCTGGAAGGTTTGCTGGTAACAGGTACGGCCGGGAGTGTGGTGTCGGGTCGTATTGCTTATCAGTTCGGTTTGGTGGGTCCTGCGTTGACTGTGGACACGGCTTGTTCGTCGTCGTTGGTGGCGTTGCATTTGGCGGTGCGGTCGTTGCGCTCGGGGGAGTGCTCGATGGCTCTGGCGGGTGGTGTGACGGTGATGGCTACTCCGCGGGCGTTTGTGGAGTTTTCGCGGCAGCGGGGTTTGGCTGCTGATGGGCGGTGTAAGGCGTTTGCTGCTGGGGC
>NZ_JBHLTC010000059.1:0-707 GCF_042434725.1 Kribbella deserti
TCTGTTCGGGAGGACATAGATGACGCGCGTTGGCAAGATGATCGCCACGGTGGCCGCGGGCGCGGTGGCCGTCGGTGGGCTGGTGATGGTGCCGTCGGCACAGGGAGCTGGGTCGGTGCGATCCTCGGTGTCACTGGCCGCACCGGCCTCGGGCGTCTACGGGTCGACCATCAAGCTCACCGGCACGGTGTGGCGGACCGGGACCACAACCAAGTTGCCTGGAGCAACGGTCTACCTGCAACGGTCCGTACGCGGCCAGAACCGCTACGGCAACCTGACCAGCACCCGCACTACCAGCACCGGAACGTTCGCCTTCTCGGTGACACAGGTCTCGGCCTATGACTACCGCGCCTACTACCCGGGCTCCGCCACGTACACCCGCGCCTATAGCCCGGTCCGCTACCCGGTCACCAACCGGTACCTGGCGATCGAATCGATGAGCACGACCGATGCCGACCTGGGCAAGCTGAGGGCGATCGGCAAATCGGTCCCTTCGCTGCCCGATGGCTCGATGGTGTATCTCCAGCGGTACTCCACCGACACCCGGGCATGGACCACCGTCGCCGGCGGCAAAAGCACCGCCGGCCGGGCGACCATCGACGCCACCCGGCCAGGCTCTAACGACACCTACCGGCTCGTCACCGGTTCCTACTGGCCGTACGGCCCCGGCACCTCCACAGCCCGCCAATTCGCCCACTACGTCTGGC
>NZ_JBHLTC010000061.1:0-664 GCF_042434725.1 Kribbella deserti
TGGAACAACTTCCCGTGCCACAACGCCTGCGCGATGCCGTGCGCGTAGTTGAGCCCGGCCATCTGCTCATGCCCGATCTCGGGGTTGATCCCCACCAGCTCGGGATCGGCCAGATCGTTGATAAAGGCAATCGCATGCCCGATCGTCGGCAGCAAAATGTCACCACGCGGCTCGTTCGGCTTCGGCTCGAGCGCAAAGCGGATGTCGTAGCCCTGCTCGCGTACGTAGGCGCAGAGCAGGTCCATCGACTCCTTGTACCGATCCAGCGCGGCCCCGACGTTCTTGGAGCCACCCGACTCAGCACCCTCACGACCACCCCACAACACGTAGGTGGTTGCGCCGAGTTCAGCCGCGAGGTCGACATTGCGGAGCACCTTCTGCAACGCGTAGCGCCGTACCGACCGGTCGTTGGCGGTGAGGCCGCCATCCTTGAAGACGGGGTGACTGAACAAGTTCGTCGTCGCCATCTCCACCACCATGCCGGTATCGGCCAGCGCCTTACCGAACCGGTCGAGCTGCTGCTGGCGAACCGCGTCATCCGGGACCAGGTCGTCGTCGTGGAACGACACCGCCGCCGCGCCCAACTCCGCGAGCCGATGCACGGTCTCGACCGGATCCAGCGGCGCACGTACCGCCGTACCGAACACATCGACACCTTCCCAGC
>NZ_JBHLTC010000062.1:0-564 GCF_042434725.1 Kribbella deserti
CGGGCACCGGACCTGGTCAACCGCCAGTTCGCTGTCGAGCAACCCAACCGGCTTCTCGTCGCGGACTTCACCTACGTTCGCCTGGCCAGTGGCGGGTTCGTCTATACCGCGTTCGTGATCGACGCCTTCGCCGGGCTGATCGCCGGGTGGGAGTGCTCGACGACCAAGCACACCAGGTTCGTGGAACGGGCCATCGCACAGGCCGCGGCATTCCGCATCAGGCAGGGCACCCCCTTTGCAGATAGGGCGATTCACCACTCCGATGCCGGGTCGCAGTACACGTCGGTGCACTTCGCCGAGACCCTGCAACTGCACGCGATGAGTCCCTCGATCGGCACTGTCGGCGACGCCTATGACAACGCCTTGGCCGAAACGACCATCGGCCTGTACAAAACCGAATGTATCCGCGAGGACTCCCCCTTTCGCCGCGGACCACTCACCAGCCTCAGCACCGTCGAGACCATCACCGCCGCCTGGGTCCACTGGTACAACACCACCAGACTCATGCACCGCCTCGATCGACGCCCACCCGCCGAAGCCGAAGCAAACTACTATTCACACGCC
>NZ_JBHLTC010000063.1:0-629 GCF_042434725.1 Kribbella deserti
CTTCCACGGCCGAATCAGGCGCCGGCTGGAACAGCTTTTTCAAAGACCTGGTCGCCCGCGGCCTCAACGGTGTCGCCCTGGTCACCTCCGACGCCCACGCCGGGCTGGTCGACGCGATCGGCGCGAACCTGCCCGGAGCCAGCTGGCAGCGCTGCCGCACCCACTACACCGCCAACCTCATGGCCGTCTGCCCCAAACACGCCTGGGGTGGGGTGAAAGCGATGCTGCACTCGGTGTTCGACCAAATCGACACCGACGCCGTTCACGCCCAATACGACAAACTCCTGAACCAGATCGAAACCAGCCTGCCCGACGTCCACGCCCACCTCGACGACGCCCGACACGACGTGCTCGCGTTCACCGCGTTCCCCCGCGACGTCTGGCGCCAAATCTGGTCCAACAACCCCAACGAACGCCTCAACCGCGAAATCCGCCGCCGCACCGACGTCGTCGGCATCTTCCCCGACCGCAACTCGATCATCCGACTCGTCGGCGCCGTCCTCGCCGAACAACACGACGAATGGGCCGACGGACGCCGCTACCTCGGCCTCGAAGTACTCCACCGCAGCCGACCCACCCTCCACACCACCAACCCCACCCCCGAGCACAACCCCACCGCCGGCGCGATC
>NZ_JBHLTC010000064.1:0-1391 GCF_042434725.1 Kribbella deserti
GTGAGTGTGGGGTTCACGGCGGCGGAGATTCGGGAGTTTGTGCATGAGTATGGGGTGCAGCCGCATGGGCAGAAGCGGTCGTGGCTGGCTGCGCAGGGTGTGTCGTATGACCGGTTGAAGCGGTGGCGGGATGCGGTGTTCGAGGGTGATCTCGACCGGGGTCTGGTTCCGCGAGAAGGTGGGGTTATGAGTGTTCCTGCGGGTAAGCGGTCGGCGTTGGACAAGGCGCGGGCGGCTGAGCGTGCGGCGCATGAGGCTGAGGTGGCGAAGTTGAGCGCGCGGATTCGTGAGCTGGAAGGCACCAATGATGCGTTGGGAAAAGCTATCGGGCTCTTGCATGCGTTGAACGAGCACGAGCCCGGCGATGCCCCGGCCAGCAGCGATCGGTCGAGTTCCTGACCGGTGAGAACGAGCTGGTTGTCGCGCTGACCGGTTTGCTGGGCTCGCAGCGGCGTGCGTTGCGGCTGGCTGGGGTGTCACGCTCGACGTGGCATTACCGGACCAGCCCGCGTGAGCGGGTGGCTGATCCGGTGCCGCACAAACACCGGGCCTACCGGTCGAGGATCCCGGCGGCTGATCGGCGCGTGATCGCGGCCAGGATCACCGCGGCCTGGACGGCCGGCCATTCGGTCGATCATGCCTTCGCCTCCGCGTGGGACAACGGCGTGATGCTCGGGTCGCGGCGATCGTGGTGGCGCGTCGCCGCCGAGATCGCCGACCAGTCCGTGCGTCCGGTCGTGCCGACTCGACGCGGCACCAAGACCCCGCGCCAGGCTCCGGTGCTGGAAGCGACCGGGCCCGGTCAGGTCTGGTCCTGGGACATCACCGACCTGCACTCGCCGTGGCGCGGTGCCGCGTTCAAGGCCTACTCGGTCATCGACATCTACTCACGCAAAATCGTGGCCTGGCGCGTCGAGGACCGCGAAGCCGACCACCTCGCCAAAGACATGTTCCAGCGGGCTTTCGCCGAGCACGGAACACCACGAGTGGTGCACGCCGATTCCGGGCCCGCGATGCGCTCCAACACGCTCAAGAAACTCTTCGCCGACGCCGGCATCACCCAGACCCACAACCGGCCCAGGGTCTCCAACGACAACCCGTACTCCGAATCAGAGTTCCGCACCATGAAATACCGGCCCAACTACCCCGGCACCTTCACCGACCTGGCCCACGCCCGCGCCCACCTGACCGGCTACGTGCCCTGGTACAACAGCCAGCACAAACACTCCGGGATCGCGTTGTTCACTCCCGACGAGGTCCACAACGGCACCTGGCGCCACCGCTGGCACCAACGCCACCGGACCCAGCAGAGCTACTACAACGCCCACCCCGAACGCTTCCGGCACCGCCCCCACACCCCAGCACCCGCCGGAACCGTCGGCATCAACCTC
>NZ_JBHLTC010000065.1:0-1379 GCF_042434725.1 Kribbella deserti
TTCCTCGTTCGGTATTAGTGGCACTAATGCGCATGTGATTGTGGAACAAGCCCCCGAAGATGAGGGGCTGGATATGGCGCAGAGCGCGGATGGTGTGTCTTTTGGTGACGTGGCCGCGCTGGGTGAGGGCATGGCGCCGTGGGTGGTGTCGGGGCATGGGCCGGATGCGTTGCGTGGTCAGGCAAGCAAGCTTGCAAAGTATGCGGCCGGCGGGGTGGATTTGGCGGGTGCGGCGAGAACGTTGGTGTTGTCTCGGGCTGCTTTGTCTGTCCGGGCTGTTGTGTTGGCCGATGACCGTGATGAGCTGGTTGTGGCTTTGGAGGCTGTGGCAGCGGGTGTGTCGCATCCATCGGTGGTCACGGGTGTGGCCCATGAAGGCCGCGTGGTTTGGGTGTTTCCCGGGCAGGGGGCTCAGTGGGTGGGTATGGGGCGGGAGCTTTTGCAGGTCCTGCCTCAGTTTGCGCAGCAGATCGGCGAGATCGAAGCGGCTTTGGCGCCGTATGTGGATTGGTCGCTGGAGGAGGTGTTGCGTGGGGTTGGTCCTGAGAGTGGTTTGGAGCGGGTTGATGTAGTGCAGCCGGCTTCGTTTGCTGTCATGGTGGCTTTGGCTGGGTTGTGGTCGCGTGCTGGGGCGTCACCTGATGCTGTGGTCGGTCATTCCCAGGGAGAGATCGCCGCGGCGTACGTTGCTGGGATTCTTTCGTTGCAGGATGCGGCTCGGATCGTGGCGGTGAGATCTCAGCTGATCGCTTCCCAGTTGTCCGGGATGGGAGGCATGACCTCGTTGTCGGTTCCGGCCGATCAAGTACGCCAGTGGCTGGAGGATGAGCCTGATTCGCGGCTGTCGGTGGCGGTGGTCAACAGTCCTGTTTCTACTGTGGTGGCAGGGGAGCCGGAGGCTTTGGAACAGTTGGAGGCCCGAGCGGTTCTTGCCGGGGCGACTGCGAAGCGCATTGCGGTGGACTATGCCTCCCATACACCGCAGGTCGATGCGATCCGTGTCCGGTTGCTAGAAGCCTTGGCGGACATCAGGCCGCAGCAAGGCCGTATTCCGATGCTGTCCAGCGTTACCGGCACCTGGCTGGAGGGTGCCGAGGCCGTGCCCGACTACTGGTTTGAGAACCTGCGTCAACCGGTCCGGTTCGATCATGCGGTCGACCAGCTCATCCAGTCTGGTCACAAGACGTACATCGAATGCAGTCCTCACCCGGTACTCACCGTGCCCCTCCAAGAAATTGCCGACACTGCTGGGGTGGACGTCCTGACCCTCGGTACGCTCCGCCGTGATCAGGGCACCTGGAACCGCTTCATGACTGAGGCCGCCACTGCCTGGGCCAACGGCGTCTCCCTCGATTTTGCCCGGTTGCTTCCCAACGCCC
>NZ_JBHLTC010000066.1:0-1825 GCF_042434725.1 Kribbella deserti
GCTTGTCTCGAGTTCTTTGTTGCGTGTTGAGACAAGCCCTCGGCCTATTAGTACCAGTCAGCTGCACACGTTGCCGTGCTTCCACTTCTGGCCTATCAACCCAGTGGTCTGCTGGGGGCCTTACCCGGTTGACCCGGTGGGAGACCTCATCTTGAAGCGTGCTTCCCGCTTAGATGCTTTCAGCGGTTATCACTTCCGAACGTAGCCAACCAGCCGTGCTCCTGGCGGAACAACTGGCACACCAGAGGTTCGTCCACCCCGGTCCTCTCGTACTAGGGGCAGCCCTTCTCAAGTCTCCTGCGCGCGCAGCGGATAGGGACCGAACTGTCTCACGACGTTCTAAACCCAGCTCGCGTGCCGCTTTAATGGGCGAACAGCCCAACCCTTGGGACCTACTCCAGCCCCAGGATGCGACGAGCCGACATCGAGGTGCCAAACCATCCCGTCGATATGGACTCTTGGGGAAGATCAGCCTGTTATCCCCGGGGTACCTTTTATCCGTTGAGCGACGGCGCTTCCACTTGCCACCGCCGGATCACTAGTTCCGACTTTCGTCCCTGCTCGACATGTCTGTCTCACAGTCAAGCTCCCTTGTGCACTTGCACTCGACACCTGATTGCCAACCAGGCTGAGGGAACCTTTGAGCGCCTCCGTTACCTTTTAGGAGGCGACCGCCCCAGTCAAACTACCCACCAGGCACTGTCCCTGATCCGGATAACGGACCGAGGTTAGACAGCCAGAACAACCAGAGTGGTATTTCAACGATGACTCCACACTCACTGGCGTGAATGCTTCACAGTCTCCCACCTATCCTACACAAGTTGTACCGACCACCAATACCAAGTTGTAGTAAAGGTCCCGGGGTCTTTCCGTCCTGCTGCGCGTAACGAGCATCTTTACTCGTAATGCAATTTCGCCGAGTCCATGGTTGAGACAGCGCCCAAGTCGTTACGCCATTCGTGCAGGTCGGAACTTACCCGACAAGGAATTTCGCTACCTTAGGATGGTTATAGTTACCACCGCCGTTTACTGGCGCTTAAGTTCAAAGCTTCGCCGGCCGAAACCAGCTAACTCGTCCCCTTAACGTTCCAGCACCGGGCAGGCGTCAGTCCGTATACATCGAATTACTTCTTCGCACGGACCTGTGTTTTTAGTAAACAGTCGCTTGGGCCTGGTCTCTGCGGCCATCAACGCTTCCACCAGCAAGTGGTGTCACGCATCAGGCCCCCCTTCTCCCGAAGTTACGGGGGCATTTTGCCGAGTTCCTTAACCATGGTTCACTCGATCGCCTTGGTATTCTCTACCTGATCACCTGTGTCGGTTTGGGGTACGGGCGGCTCTAACACTCACTACGAAGTTTTTCTCGGCAGCATGGGATCATCCACTTCCCCTAAACGGGTCCGCCTCGGTTCTCAGGCTTCATGAGACACGGATTTGCCTATGCCTCGCCCTACGACCTTGCCCGCGGATCAGCTTGCGCTTACCATCGCCGCGGTTGGACTGCCCTCCTGCGTCACTCCTTAGTGCACCTAATACCAGTTCGGGTCAACGAATCCACTGATCAGCCCGAAGGCCTCACAACTTCATGGTCTTAGCATCACCAGGTTCGGTCGGGTCGTGTTAATGCCGGTACGGGAATATCAACCCGTTGTCCATCGACTACGCCTGTCGGCCTCGCCTTAGGTCCCGACTTACCCAGGGCAGATTAGCTTGACCCTGGAACCCTTGATCATTCGGCGGACGGGTTTCTCACCCGTCATTCGCTACTCATGCCTGCATTCTCACTCGTGTAGCGTCCACAACTAGATCACTCTGCTGCTTCACT
>NZ_JBHLTC010000067.1:0-967 GCF_042434725.1 Kribbella deserti
TGCCGCCGGACATGGCCGATTGGCTGCCTGAGGATCATCTGGCGTGGTTTTTGATCGAGGTGGTGGGCGAGATGGACACCTCGGCGTTCCATTCGCGGCGGTCCAGGGCCCGGGCTCGTCAGGGGCGGGCTGGGTTCGATCCGGACATGCTGGTCACGTTGTTGCTGTATGGGTATGCGAACCGGGTGCATTCCTCGCGGCAGATCGAGCGGTTATGTGTGGTGGATGTGGCGTTTCGGGTGATTTGTGCTCAAGACGTGCCTGATCACACGACGATCGCGAGGTTCCGCGCCGAGCACGAGGCAGCGTTCACGGATTTGTTCACCCAGGTGCTGATCGTGTGTGGCAAGGCTGGTCTGGGCCGGGTCGGGTCGATCGCGGTCGATGGCACCAAGATCGCCGCGAACGCTTCGATCGACGCTAACCGCACCGAGGACAGGTTGCGGGCCGAGGCGGAACGGATCGTGGCTGCCGCGGCCGCGGTTGATGCCGACGAGGATGCGTTGTTCGGTGCCAAGCGTGGTGATGAACTGCCGCCAGGGATGTCGGGTCGTGGTGGTGGGCGGGTCGCCCGGATCCGTGACTGCCTGGCCCAGATCGACACCGAGACCACGCAGCGGACCGCGGCCCAGGCCGCGGCCGATGCCAAAGCCCTAGCGGTCGTTGAGGCTGCCCGGGACCGGGTGGAACGCGCCGAGAACAAAGCCAAGGACGCCACGGCCGGCTACCAGGCCCGCTGCGACGCCGACGGGCGCCGCCCCGGCGGCCGGCCCCCGGTCGCCGTCGACGACAGCCACGCCGTCCAGGTCGCCCGGGCCCGCCTCGCCAAGGCCGAACAACGCTTCGCCGAGCGCGAGGCCAGACTGCGCGCGGCCGAACAGGCTGCCGCGAGCACGCCGTCCAAGGGCCGCCCGCGGCGCAACGTCACCGACCCCGACTCGCGGATCATGCCCACCCGCAAAGGCTG
>NZ_JBHLTC010000068.1:0-3297 GCF_042434725.1 Kribbella deserti
TGCGACGATGGAGTTCGACTATGTCCGTGATGGCAACACGTATGCGATGCCGCGGTCGAAGTATGTGTTGTCGAAGGTGACTGTCAATGACGGGCATGCCGGTGATGGTCACGATACTCAGGTTTCGGTGTTCGAGTATTCCGGTGGCGTTTATGACCGTCAGGAGCGTGAGTTCCTTGGTTATGCGCAGGTTGTGGCGCGTCAGCTCGATACTGGTGACGGCAACAAGGTGTACCGGTCGGTGACTGAGCAGTTCCGGGTGGATTCGGTTTACACGGCGGGTCTGCCGGTGAAGTCGTTTACCACGGATGCGGCGGGGAAGAAGTACGTCGAGACTGAGCACACCTACACGATCCGCAATGTCGGTGTTCCCGGTGGCGCGGTTGATCTGGGGTCGGAGACCGCGACGTTGTTCCCGTTCGTGTCGCGTACTGATACCCGGTTCTTCGAAGGTGGAACGACCGCGGGGAAGTCGACGTATGTGACGGCTGATTATGACGGCCGGGGTAATCAGATCAGTCAGGTTGATGCCGGGGAGTCCGGCGTGGGCGATGATGTGAGTGCGGTGACCGGTTACACCGACTGTGCTAATGGTGTGGATGTGGCCGACGACATCACCGTCACTGTTGATGGGGTGGTGAAACGCAAACGCGAAACCTCGGTGGACTGTGCTACTGGTGAGACCCGCGAGGTTCGGGCGAAGTTGGCTGATGGGACGACGTCGACGACGGTGCTGGGGTATTCGGCGAGCGGGAACCTGGACACGGTGGAGGGTCCGGCCAACAAGGATGGGCAGCGCTCCAAGCTGACCTATACCCATGACGCGGCCGTGGACACTTATGTCGCGTCGGTGACCGATCATTTCGGGTATAGCTCGGCTTCGACGTATGACCCGAAGTTCGGGGTGGTGCTGACCAGTACCGATACCAATAACCAGACCGTCACCAGCACGTATGACAAGGTGGGCCGTTTGGACACGGTGACGGGGCCGTATGAGGCCGGCACCGGCAAGGTCACGATTGCTATCGAGTATCACCTTGGGGCCGATGTGCCGTATGCGGTGACCAGGCACATCGACAAGCAGGCCGACGGCACTTATAAGGCCGATACGATCGACACGGTCACGTTCATCGATGGTCTGGGCCGGGTGGTGCAGACCAAGGCCGATGCGGCCCTGCACACCAGTGAGGCCGCGGGAGCCGGCGACAAGATGGTGGTTTCGGGCCAGGTCGTCTACGACGGTATGGGCCGGGCGGTGAAGACCTACTACCCGAGAAGTGAAAACAAGGGTCCGGGCAACACCACCTTCACTTCCGGGCATGACACCAGCGCCGGCCCGAGTGTGGTGACGCTGGACGTGCTGGACCGGGTCGTGCAGACCCGGCTGCCTGACAACACCACCGCGACCATGACGTATGGGTTCGGTGCTGATCGGGCAGGCGCGACCCGGTTCGAGACGATCGCGACCGACGCGAACGGGAAAACGTCGCGCTCCTATACCGACGTGCGCGGCCAGACCACCGCGGTCAAACAGTTCAACCCCGCCGGTGGTGCCGCGCAGGCGGTGATCTGGACCAGCTTCGGCTACAGCGCGCTGGGTGAGAAAACGTCGGTCACCGACCATGCGGACAACACCACCACGATGGAGTTCGACAACTTCGGCCGCAACACCAAGGTCACCAGCCCCGATGCCGGTGTCACCGATTTCGGTTACGACCTGGCCGGGAACCTGGTCACGAAGAAGACCGCGAAACTGACCCAGCCGATCGAGTACGACTACGACTACACCCGGCTGAAGAAAGTGCGCTACCCGGTGTTCAACACCGGTGGTCTTCACAACACCGGCAACAACGTCACCTACACCTACGGTGCGCCCGGCGCGGCCGACAACGCCGCCGGCCGGCCGATCTCGATCATCGACGGCGCCGGCCTGGTCACCATGAAGTACGGGCCGCTGGGTGAAACGACCGAGGAGACCCGCACGGTGAGAGGCAACGGTGGCCAGATCCGCACCTTCACCACCGGGTATCAGTTCGATTCGTGGAACCGGGTCCTGAAGATGACCTATCCCGACGGGGAGGTCCTGACCTACGGCTACGACTCCGGCGGCCAGGTCAACACCGCCACCGGTGTGAAGGGCACCTACAACTACACCTACCTGTCAAGGCTGGAATACGACCGGTTCGGGCAGCGGGTGTTCCAGGTCACCGGTAACGGGACCCGGACCAGCTACACCTACAACTCACTCGACCGCAGGCTGGAGAACCTGAAAACCCAGCTCAAGGCCGACATCGCCGGCGGCTACACCTTCCAGAACATCAACTACACCTACGACAACGTCGGCAACATCACCACCATCACCAACACCGCCGCCGCACCCACCACCTCCGATGTCGGGCAGCGAGTCGGTGGGCCCAGCAGCGAAACCTACAGCTACGACGACCTCTACCGCCTCACCAGCGCCACCGGCACCTACAACCCTGACCCCACCGGCGCGCCCACCAAAACCGACACCTACAACCTCACCATCGGCTACAACGCCATCTCCAACATCACCACCAAAACCCAAACCCGCGCCATCGGCGGCCAAAACGACGGAGCCCTCACCTACAACAACACCTACACCTACGCCGCCGCAGGTAAACCCCACGCAGCCACCACCATCGGCGCCCACAGCTTCGGCTACGACAACGCCGGCAACCAGATCAGCCGAAACCAGACCTCCACCTCGCGCCGCCAACTGATCTGGGACGAGGAAAACCGCCTCGCCTGCACCCACGAAAACGTCCAGAATCAAGACCAGGACCAAGCCCCCTCATCGTGTGCCAACGCCGGCGGATCCGCATCCAGCCGCTACCTGTATGACCACAACGGCCAACGCGTCGTCAAACAAATCGACGCCTACTACTTCTACCCCAACCAGAACTACTCCACCCGCGCCAACGATTCCTTCAAACACATCTACATCGGCACCACCAAACTCCTCACCAAAGCCGTCGAAGCCACCAAAATCGAAGACGTCCAGTACTACAACCACACCGACCACCTCGGCTCCACCGGCTACACCACCACCACCGGCGGAAAACTCGCCGAACACATCAAATACATCCCCGGCGGCGAAACCTGGACCCACGAAAAAAGCACATCATCACAACCCGTCGACCACCAGCACACCGGCAAAGAATACGACCACCAAACCGGCCTCTACTACCACGGCGCCCGCTACTACGACCCCCGCACATCACAATGGCAATCCACCGACCCCGCACTACCCAGCCGCGCCACCAACACCCAAAC
>NZ_JBHLTC010000069.1:0-1209 GCF_042434725.1 Kribbella deserti
CCGTCGTCGTATTCGCCCGAGCTGCGTGAGCGCGCGGTCCGGATGGTTGTTGAGTCCAAGGCTGACTATGGCTCGGAGTTCGAGGCGATCAAGTCGGTCGCTGAGAAGCTGGGGATCGGGTCGCCGGAGACGCTGCGTAAGTGGGTTCGCCGGGCCGAGATCGATGCCGGTCAGCGACCGGGGGTGACGACGGAGGAGTCGGATCAGCTGAAGGCGCTGAAGCGTGAGGTTGCCGAGTTGCGGCGGGCGAACGAGATCTTGAAGTCGGCAGCGACTTTCTTCGCGGCGGAGCTCGACCGCCCACAGAAGTGATCGTCGCGTTCATCAACGATCACAAAGACCGGTTCGGGGTCGAGCCGATCTGCCGCGTGCTGTCCGGGCATGGCTGCAAGATCGCCCCCTCCACCTACTACGACAACCGCAATCGTCAACCCAGTAAGAAGAAACTCCGCGATGCCGCGTTGATCGAGGTGATCGAGAAGGTCCGCGCCGAGGTCCGGTTCGTGCAGCTTTTCGGAGCCGGCAAACTGTGGCTGCACCTGCGCGGCCTGGGCCACGACGTGGCCCGGTGCACGGTGGAACGGCTCATGACCCAGATGGGCATCAGCGGGGCAGTCCGCGGCAAGAAACCACGCACCACGATCCCCGACGAGAAAGCGAACCGGCCCGCCGACCGGGTCGACCGCCGCTTCGTCGCCTCAGCACCGAACCGGCTCTGGGTCGCCGACTTCACCTACGTCACCACCAGGGCCGGCACGGTCTACGTCGCGTTCATCATCGACGTGTTCTCCCGCCGGATTATCGGCTGGAAAGCAGCCACCACCATGACCACCCCGCTGGTCCTGGACGCCCTCGACATGGCCGTATGGACCCGCCGAAGCGAAGGCGTCACCGACCTGACCGGACTGGTGCACCACAACGACGCCGGCTCGCAATACACCTCGATCACCTTCACCCAGGCCCTGACCGACGCCGGCATCGACGCCTCGGTCGGATCCGTCGGCGACGCCTACGACAACGCCCTGGCCGAGACCCACATGGGCCTGTTCAAGTCTGAACTGATCCACCCCTACGGCCCCTGGAAAGGCCTCCACGACGTCGAAACCGCCACCTTGGACTGGACCCACTGGTTCAACACCGCCCGGCCCCACGAGTCCATCCAAGACCTCACACCACTCCAAGCCGAGCACACTCACTACACTCACCAAA
>NZ_JBHLTC010000070.1:0-505 GCF_042434725.1 Kribbella deserti
AGCGTGCCACGGCTTTCTTCGCCAAGGAGACCCGGTGAACTGTTACCCGTTCATCGAGGCGGAAAAGTCCGGCAACCACAACGTCACCAGGGCTTGTGAGCTGCTGCAGGTCTCCCGTTCCGCCTACTACGCCGACCGCGCCAACCCCGGATCGCCCCGTCGTCGCCGTGACATCGAGCTGACCGCCAAAATCATCGCGATCCACGACGAGTCCCGCCAGACCTACGGCTCCCCGCGCATCCACCACGAACTACAAGATCAGGGCCAGCGGTGCTCCCGCAAACGCGTCGCCCGCCTGATGCGCCAGGCCGACCGCTACGCCCGGACACCACGCCGGTGGAAGAAGACCACTATCGCCGACCCGGCCGCTGCCCACCGCCCGGACCTGATCAGCCGCGACTTCACCATCAACCCCGCCCAACCCACAGCCGTGGACACCCGCTGGTGCGGCGACATCACCTACATCCACACCTGGCAAGGCTGGCTCTACCTGGCCACCGTGATC
>NZ_JBHLTC010000071.1:0-1268 GCF_042434725.1 Kribbella deserti
GGAATCACTTGACCAGTGAGCTATTACGCACTCTTTCAAGGGTGGCTGCTTCTAAGCCAACCTCCTGGTTGTCTGGGCAACTCCACATCCTTTTCCACTTAGCAAGCGCTTAGGGGCCTTAGCTGGTGATCTGGGCTGTTTCCCTCTCGACTACGGAGCTTATCCCCCGCAGTCTCACTGCCGCGCTCTCACTTACCGGCATTCGGAGTTTGGCTGATTTCGGTAAGCCGGTAAGCCCCCTAGACCATCCAGTGCTCTACCTCCGGTAAGAAACACGCGACGCTGCACCTATATGCATTTCGGGGAGAACCAGCTATCACGGAGTTTGATTGGCCTTTCACCCCTATCCACAGGTCATCCCCCAGGTTTTCAACCCTGGTGGGTTCGGTCCTCCACGCGGTCTTACCCGCGCTTCAACCTGCCCATGGATAGATCACTCCGCTTCGGGTCTAGAGCATGCGACTCAAACGCCCTATTCAGACTCGCTTTCGCTACGGCTACCCCACACGGGTTAACCTCGCCACATACCACTAACTCGCAGGCTCATTCTTCAAAAGGCACGCCGTCACACCCCACAAAGGAAATGCTCCGACGGATTGTAGGCAACCGGTTTCAGGTACTATTTCACTCCCCGCCTGGGGTACTTTTCATCTTTCCCTCACGGTACTATTCCGCTATCGGTCACCAAGAAGTATTTAGGCTTAGCGGGTGGTCCCGCCAGATTCACACAAGATTTCAGGGGTCCCGTGCTACTCGGGAAAACACTCGAGAGTTGTCGTCTTACGTCTACGGGGCTATTACCCTCTACGGCACGACTTTCCAGAAAACTTCGACTTCAACAACAATTTCTGACTCTCCGACCCTGCGGCAACAGGAATCTGAATGCTCCCACAACCCCACATACGCAACGCTCGCCGGCTATGACACGTACATGGTTTAGCCTCTTCCGCTTTCGCTCGCCACTACTCACGGAATCACTATTGTTTTCTCTTCCTGCGGGTACTGAGATGTTTCACTTCCCCGCGTTCCCTCCAGATACCCTATGTGTTCAGGCACTGGTAACTGGCTTTAGAATGCCAGCTGGGTTTCCCCATTCGGACACCCCCGGATCACAGCTTGGTTGCCAACTCCCCGGGGCTTATCGCAGGCTCCAACGTCCTTCATCGGCTCTTGGTGCCAAGACATCCACCGATTGCCCTTAGTAGCTTGTCATCAACACACAACAAAAAACTAAAGACAACAAAAATAAAGATGCTCGCGTCCACTAT
>NZ_JBHLTC010000072.1:0-1467 GCF_042434725.1 Kribbella deserti
GTGTGGTGGGGGTGTTTCTGCGGTGGCGGGGGTGGGTTCGTTGCCGCGGTTGGCTGGGGCTGACGGGGTGTCGGTTGGTGTTGGTGGTGGGGGGTGTTCGTCGGCGGGGCGGGGTGTGGGTTCGGTGCGGGGTGTTGGTGGTGTGCCGGATCGGCAGGTGGTGGTGTCGCCTGGTGGGAAGGTGCCGGTGTCGGTTGGGTTGGGGAAGGCGAGGGTGGTGGTTCCGCCGGGGGCGGTGCGGGCGCCGGTGAGTGTTGGTGTGTCTGGGGTTGGTGGTGCGGAGTTGGCGAAGCTGGATTCGGGGTTGTCGAATGTGACGGGGCGGGTGTTGGGGGGTTTTCGGTTTACGCCGTCGCCGATGAAGTTTGTGAAGCCGGTTGAGGTGACGTTGCCTTATGATCCGGCGTTGTTGCCGGCTGGTTTTAAGGCGCAGGATGTTTATACGTATTTTTTTGATGAGTCGTCGTTGTGTTGGCGGGTGTTGGAGCGGGTGCGGGTGGATGAGAAGGCGTTGACGGTGACGTCGGTGACGGATCATTTCACGGATATGGTGAATGCGACGGCGATGGTGCCGGAGCATGCGGAGAATGAGTCGTTTAATCCGAATCGGTTGAAGGGGATTGCGGCGGCGGGTCCGGGTGCGAAGGTGAATGAGATCGCGGTGCCGGGGGCGTCGGCTGGTGGCGATAATAGTGTGTCGTATCCGATTGAGGTGCCTGCGGGGCGTGGTGGGATGGCGCCGTTGTTGAGTGTGGGGTATTCGTCGGGTGGGGGTAGTGGCTGGCTGGGGCAGGGCTGGGATGTGGGGGTGCCGGCGTTTGTGGTGGATACGCGGTGGGGTGTGCCGCGGTTTGATGCGGCGAAGGAGACTGAGTCGTATGTGTTTGCTGGTCAGCAGTTGACGCCGGTGGCGCATCGGGGTGCGCCGGTGGCGCGGTCGACGGGGGACAAGGTTTTTCGTGCGCGGGTTGAGGGCGAGTTTGCGAGGATTGTGCGGAAGGGGACGGGGCCGAAGTCGTACACGTGGGAGGTGACCGACAAGGCTGGTGTGGTGTCGACCTATGGGCCGGGTGGGGCGGTGCTGGCTGATGGTGTGGGGAATGGGTTTCAGTGGTTTTTGCGGGAGACGCGTGATTTGCATGGCAATTTTGTGCGGTATCACTATGTGAAGGTTGATGATAGGGGTGTGGCGGATCCGGGTGCGGATCTGGGCTGGAATGTGTATCTGGACCGGATCACTTACACGGGTCGTGGGGCGGTTGAGGGTAAGTATTCGGTGTCGTTTGTGCGGGATCGCCAGGTTCAGGGTGAGTCGCTGCGGGTGGATAAGTTGATTGATGCCCGGGGTGGTTTTAAGCGGGTGACGGCGGACCGGTTGCGTAAGGTTGAGGTGAAGTTCGGCAACGAGTTGGTGCGCCGGTATGAGTTGTCGTATATCACGGGTGCGTTTGGTAAGTCGTTGCTGAG
>NZ_JBHLTC010000073.1:0-2122 GCF_042434725.1 Kribbella deserti
AACGCTGAGGGCGGCTTGCTGTCGCGGTCAGCGATCCTGCGTTCCACCCGGTTACGGCTGGCGCTGATCGAGGTATCCGGGCGGCTCGCCGCAGTGGCCGACCAGGCCGGTGTCACGGTCTCCGGTGACCTCGACGGCATCGTCCAGGCAGCGGTCGACGCGCAAGAAAACATCGCCAAAGCTCAGCTGCCAAAGGCGGAGCTGGACGCGATCACCTCGTGGGCCCGTGTCGATGCCCGGCAGATCGATGCGATCGTGCGCCGCACCACCGAACGCATCACCTCAGCGTTGTGGCCCCTGTCAGCCGAAGCGGACGCGGCAATGCGACGCGAACTAGTCCGTGGCCTCATGGCCGGCTCCGGGCCGAGGCAGACCGCGGCCCGGATCGTGCAACGGGCCGAGGGCCAGTTCAACGGCGGCCTGGCCCGGGCGCTCACGATCGTGCGCACCGAAACCCTCGACGCGCACCGTGCCGCCGCCGCGGCAGCGCACAAGGCCAACAGTGACGTACTGGCCGGCTGGATCTGGCTCACGTCGCTGTCGGGGAAGCCGTGCCCGGCGTGCCTGGGCATGTCCGGCACCGTGCATCCGCTCACCGAACCAGGTCCGCAGGGCCACCAGAACTGCCGCTGTACCCGCATGCCGAAGACGAAGACGTGGCGTGAACTCGGGATCGACCTGCCGGAGGAACCGGACCAGGTGCCGTCAGCAGCGAACTGGTTCAACAAGCAACCAGTGAAACGGCAGAAGGACATCCTCGGCCCGGCCCGGTACGCGGCATGGAAACGCGGCGACTACCCGATGGACCAGTGGGCTGTGAAACGGGCCAACGCGGACTGGCGGCCCTCCTACGTGACGTCGCCGCTGCCCAACGGTGGCCGCGACACGCGACTCGCCTCATAGGCCAACGCCCCACACCCGGTGCAGACGTGCGCCAAATCAGCGCCTCCGGCCTGCACCAGCACCTCATCCACCTGGAAGTCGTGCTCGCAGTGGTTTTCCACCCCCGCACCATACGCCGACCCAAGGGAGGTCCGCATGGCTCGCCAGAACCTCACCGAGGTCGGCGCCACCGTCACCCCGCTCACCGAAGCCGGGAAGAAGCCGCGGCTGAAGATCCAGCTCATCACCCCCGGGTGGGGCTCGAGCGGCTACTACAGCACCGAGGTGTTGAAGGCCGCAGCCGAGGCGAAGGCGTGGCCGGCCGGGACCCACATGTACCTGGATCACATCGCGGCCGACGAGGTTGAGAACCGGCCCGAGCGGTCCGTGCGTGACATCGCGGCCCGGCTCACCGAAGACGCCTACTGGGATGAGCGCGTCGGCGCCGTCATCGCGGAAGCCGTACCTGTCGGCGCCGGCAAGGACTTCGCCACCGACAAGGAATTCCTCGAAGCCGTCGGTGTCTCGGTCAGCGTCGTCGCCGAGGTCAACCAGGGCGAAGTCGAAGGCCGCAAGGGCTACATCATCAGCGAGATCTTCGCCGACACCTTCAACTCGGTCGACTTCGTCACCCACGCCGGCCGCGGCGGGAAGGTGCTGCAGCTGGTTGAGTCTGCGCGCCGCGGCCATGTGGCCGAGGCGACTAGCAGCGACCGGTACGAGCAGCTCGCCTATGCGGTGAAGTCGGCGCACGGCGCTGATGACACCTGGTGCTACGTCCGCGACTACGACCCCGATTCTTCGAAGGTCTGGTTCGCCGTCACCAGCGAGGACGAACCGACCCGCACCTACGAGCAGACGTACACCGTCGCCGATGACGACCTGTCCGTTGCGCTCACCGGTGACCAGGTCGAGGTCCGGGTCCGCACCGAGTACGTGCCCGTCACCTCCACGGCCAGCGAAACCGCGGCCCCCACGAACGTCCCGGTCGACCCGGCCGGGCTGTCCAAATCCACCCAGGAGTCCCAGGAGGACACCATGCCCATGCACGAGGTCGAGGAGACGCGACTGCGTCAGCTCGAATCGGACGCCGGCCGGGTCCAGCTGCTCGAGACCGAGCGCGACACCGCCCGCACTGAACTCGCCGAGGCCCGCAAGGAGCTCGCGGTCGAGAAGGCCAAGAGCTACGCCCGCGAGTTCGCGGCCACCCGCATCGAGACCGCCAACTCCGAGCTCGCGC